>ONLL01000017.1 GCA_900318685.1 uncultured Prevotellaceae bacterium
GGAGCGCGATGGGTGGTGCTGTCGATATGGTAATTTCTGTCTTTTTATCTCTACCTGGAAATCGCTACCTTTGTCGTGAATTAATAACGGCAAAGGTAGCATGAAACAGAACACCAAAGACTGGATACGCCACGGCAGCGCGATGGCACTCATCGCAGCCTCCATCGCCATGGCGTTCATCTCCTTCTTCCTCACGCTCGACATCGGGGCAGGTCCGCTGACATACATCGGCGAGTCGCTGTCGGCGGCACTGGGACTCTTCGGCATCAGCGCATACTTCGTCGACCGCTTCGGACAGTTCAAGGGAGAGGTGCGCAGCGAGCTCGACAGGATGCGCCGACACCCTGAGATCCGTGACGTCAGCGAGGAATGCGACGAAGACAACGATAACCAAGAACAGCACTGATATGGCAGACATCGAAAGACTCATACCGCACATCCTGAGATGGGAGTGCGGAGTACTGAAGAAGGAGGGACAGACCAACAGGGAGTACTTCCAGATTGCCCGCAAGAAGGGATGGAGCGACAAGAAGAGCGACCGCGGCGGCAAGACCATGTGTGGTGTGACGCTCAAAACGTTCACCGAGTACAGGAAGAAGAAAGGGCTGCCGGCTCCCACTGCACAGGAGCTGCGCGACATCGACTACGACACCTGGCTCGACGTGCTCAGGACATTGTTCTGGAACCGATGGAAGGCCGACCAGATCCAGAACCAGAGCATCGCCAACCTCGTCGTCGACTGGGTGTGGGGCTCCGGCGAATGGGGCATCAAGCATCCGCAGGGTGTGCTGGGCGTCAAGAAGGACGGCATCGTAGGTCCCAAGACGCTGGCCGCCATCAACGGCGGCGAGCCGTCGACGGTCTTCAAGCAGCTGTGGCTGCGACGCAAGAGCCATTTCGAGAGTGTGGCGAAAGGCGATGGCCAGAGCGTGAACCTGAAGGGATGGCTCAACAGGTTGAACAGTCTCAAATTCTCCAGCGTATGAGCGACAAGGACTACTACGAGCAGATCTTCGAGCAGGGCTTCACGCACCTGCTGTGGACGAGCATAGCCGTGCTGCTGGGCGTAGTCGCCTGCGTGCTCATCAGCAGCTGAGGAACATGAACATCACAGAATTTTTCGATAGCTTATGAAGCAGACATTGACCTACATCGCCCTGGCCATTGCAGTCGTGATGGCCATCGCGGAGATGCGCAAGGTGGCGCAGCTGGAAAGTGAAATCAGCCATCTCAGCGTGGAGCTGGCGCATGCCCGGATTCCCATGGAGCCGACTGTCATCCACGACAGCATCCCGGTAGTGACGCAGACCGTCGTGGAAGTACCCAGGAAAGACCTCGTCGATGCTCTGGCCGCGGAGCGCCGGCTGGTGAAAGACCTGCAGCTGAGGATCTCACAGCTGGAGGCCGTCCAGACCACCGTCCTGCAGGTCGGCGACACCGTGCCCGCACAGTACCGGCCACACGACAGCATCTTCACCTATCATGACCAGTGTATATCAAGGCTGCTAGTAAGTGAGAGTAATGCCAAACCCGTTTGAGCATTGCCGAACGGAAGCAGGCTCGACAGTAGGTCAAGGCCGGAAAGTAGACGCTTTCCGGCTCTTTATATATGATGAAACGTTAAAAATGCCATTTGCTAACAAAAAAGTTGCATAGATATTTGGCGGTTTGCAACTTATTTGTTACCTTTGCATCGGCAATTAAGCCAATAGCTCTTTTAAATTATGTCACACGATGACTTTGTAAAGCGCCTGAAGGCTGCCGGATGCAGACTTGTAAGGCACGGACGGAGACACGACATCTGGTTTAGTCCTATTACAGGATTAACAAGTCCAGTTCCCCGTCATGGAAGCAAGGAAGTCAAACCAGGGCTTCTGAAAACTCTTGAAAAGGAATTGCTCGGGCTTTAAGCCCGGGCAACCTTTAGAGGGAAAACAGAGACTGGCTGAGTGGTATAATGCGAAGAGCTTTCTGTTGGAACAAACATAATTAAATATGACAGAGAAGGTGAAACTTTTGGCGATAGTGGAGCGAGGCAAAGGGAAGGGAAATTTCACGACCTTTTCTACTCAGACCGTCGAGAATTGCGGTTTCGGTGGTGCAGGGGCGTCAGCACGTGAAGCGATGAGTGATACGTATGTCGCTTTGCAAGAGATGAGCGAGCTGAAGAAGGAAGAAGGCGTGACGATGCCGGAAGTAGAGTTTGACTTCCGTTTCGATGTCGGCTCGTTCTTCGACTACTACCCCATAGATGTGACCGCCTTTGCAAAGTATATAGGCATGAACGCATCGGTGCTGCGCCAGTACGTCACTGGCCTGAGAGAACCAAAGGAGGAAACAATCAAGAGAATCCGAGAAGGAATAGATAAACTTTCAAGAGACCTGGGTAAGAACTTGATGGTTGACAGACCACCTGTTTCCTATGTCGAATGATTGTGATATGATTTTAAAAGAGCAATTCAGTCCCCCTGCATGTGAATGTCGGGGGATTTTTGCGTGTCTTTTCCCATCAGGCGCGAAATCACTACCTTTGCCATAGATTTGTTTTTCATCTTACCCGCCACGGTGGTGGCTGCTTTCTCAAATGGTTAGTAATAGGTTATTGAGGTGAGTCCCTGCCGCCGTGATGGCGACAGGGATGTTCTTATAGCACGCCCCTGTAGTTCGTCAGCAGCTTGTTCGCCTGCTTCACGTCCTTCGGCGTGTACATGTCCGTGATCAGTATACTCGAGTGACGCGCCTGGTCGCGCACGCTCAGCACGTCAGTGTTCGCTTTCAGCATGTTCGTGATGCCGGTGTCCTTCAAGGAGTAGAACTTGTACCTGTCCGAGAACTTCAGCTCCTTGCGCAGTACCCTGACCCAGTAGTCCCTGAAGAACTTCTCGCTGCGGTAGACCTTGCCGGGACGGAAGCCTTCGCTGAAGAGGTAGTAGCTGCCTGGCTGTTCGAAGACCTTCAGGTCCAGCATCAGGTTGATGACGTGCATGGGCAGCGTCACCACCTGCTCCTGCCAGTTCTTCGCCACGTTCCAGTGGATGCGCAGCGTCTTGTTCCTCAGGGAGAAGTCCTCCAGCTTCAGCTGCGAGATCTCGTGCGGACGCACGAAGAGGTAGTGAAGGATGTAGCACGCCAGCAGGAAGTGGCGGTTGTGCTTCTCCAGGTAGTCACGTATCTGCATCAGCACGTCGTCAGGTATCACCTCGCGGTTCTTCACCTTCTGGCGCATCTTCAGCCTCGGGATTCCTTCCGTCGGATCCTGCTCCACGTACGACTTCTGCAGGAGCCAGTGCGAGAAGCTCTTCAGCCACGCGAGGTAGTTGTTCCGCGTCGTGATGTTGTTGTCACGCTCCAGGAAGGCGTAGTCCAGGAACGAGTCCACGAGCCGCTTGTCGAACTGGTAGGCGTACCTCACGTTCTTCCTGTGCTCGGCCACCCATTCCCTGAGGATCTTCAGCCTGCTCATGTACCCCGCAACAGTCTCGGACCGCATGTTGTGCTCGTTCAGCTGCTTGACGATGTACTCCTTGTAACGGTCGCAAACGTCCTCCCACCGGGCATACACCAGCTGGTCCGACTGCTGTATCCAAGGGTTCCAGCCACCCTTCAGCTCGTCGCGAAGACGGTCGACGACTCCGGACACGAACTCCTTCCGTGCCCGCTTGCCCTTGATGCCCTTCAGCTCCCTGTTCAGCTTGATGCGCTTGCGGCGCAGCTTTCCGCTTTCGGGGTCGAAGGCATAGAAGGCGACAGTCACGCAGGGATCGTCACCCGTACGACCCCAGCACACCTCGGGTTCCCTGTACTCCTTCGCGCGTGCCGTGACATCAATCTCGAAAAATTTAATTTTTTTATCCATTTCTTAATTGAAACGGATGCCGGTTCATCTTCAATACTTCCAAAAAACTGGCGCGTTTCTGGCGCGAAAATTCCAAGCAAAAGGACGCAATCGCCTGAATCTCAGACGGTTGCGTTCCCTTTTGTCGGGGCTACTGGACTCGAACCAGCGACCTCGCGCCCCCCAGACGTGTGCGCTACCAACTGCGCTAAGCCCCGATCCTGTTGCATTCAGGAGTGATTCCTGATTTGCGGGTGCAAAGGTACAACGTTTTTCTGAAACCACCAAATATTTTGGCAAGTTTTTTTCCCACTAATGCTTTTTCTTCCTATTTCTCTTCGCTGACAGTCGTTTTCTCTTTGCCGACAGTACGCTTCCCCTCGCCATTGTTCCGTTTTCTTTCCTCCAGCAGACAACCTATCTTACATTCGCCTGTAGCTACGCTGCTGCATGTCGAGCAGTCGCGGGCCTCAACGATAGGCTCGTCGGTGCCGCCCTTTGTAAAGATGGATGCCAGCGCTGCAATGATGCCCAGTGCTGCCAGCGAGATGATGGAAATGAGGACGAACTGCATGACTACTCTTCCAGTTGGAATCCTGCCATTCGGAGGTCGTCCCAGAACAGCGGGTATGACTTGGTGACCACCTGCGGATTGTTGATGACGATGGGGCGAAGCATCGACAACGGTGCAAATGACAGTGCCATGCGATGGTCGTCGTAGGTATCGATGACATTGCTCGTGGGCTCACACCGCTCTCCGTCCCACACCAGCTCGCTGTCGTTGATGTCCTTGATGACATACCCCAGCTTGGCCATCTCCGTCTTGAGGGCCTTGATGCGATCCGTTTCCTTGATTTTCAGGGTCTGCAGCCCTTTGAAATGGAAGTGCACGTTGAGGGCGCAGCAGGTGACGATGACCGTCTGAGCCAGGTCGGGCGAATTGATGAAGTCATATTCCAGTCGCGACACCTTGTGCCCGTTCTTCCTCAGGGTGATCGTGGTGGGCTTGCCTGGGCTCTTCGATGCGAAGACCGACTTGACACCCAGCAGGCTGAAGATATAGCGCACGGAGGAGTCGCCCTGCTTCGAGCCGTCCATCAGCCCTTCGAGCTTGACCTCGGCCTCCCTGTCGGCTGACAGGGCCACCATCTCATACCAGTAGCTGGCAGCGCTCCAGTCATTCTCTATAATATATGTACGCGCGAGGTAAGGCTGGGGTTTCACCTCGATCGTATCGACGGAAATCCACTCTGCATCGGCTCCAAACTCGCGCATCGTCCACAGGGTGAGGTCGATGTAGGGACGTGAGATAATCTCGCCCTGAAGGCGCAGCGTTAGCCCCTTGCTGAGCATAGGTCCGATCATGAGCAGCGCTGAGATATACTGCGAACTGACGTTTCCCTCGATGTCGAGCTCGCCTCCTTCTAGCTGCTGGCCGCAGATGCGGAGTGGGGGAAAGCCTTCTTCGCCTTCGTAGGTGATGTCGGCACCCAGCCGGCGCAGGGCGTCAACAAGGATCTTGATGGGACGATGCTTCATGCGCTCCGTACCCGTCAGGACGTGACAGCCGTGACTGGTGGCGGCGAGGAAGGCCGTCATGAAACGCATCGATGTGCCGGCAGCCTTGATGTCGATGACCTCAGGCATGTCGCGCAGTGCATCGATGATAACCTCTGTGTCGTCGCAGTCGCTCAGGTTGTCGGGCAGGATCTGTGCCCCCATCAGCGCGCTGATGATGAGCGAGCGGTTGGATATGCTTTTCGAGGCGGGCAGCTTCACTGTCAGCCTCAGATTTCTTGGACTTGTTACTTTATATGTTTTCATTGGCGAGGCAAAGTTACAAATTTTCTTCGTAAGAGCGACCTCCTTCCTCACCTTTAACTACCTTTAACTAGGTTAGAGTGTGCAAATGTGCAAAAAAACTGGCATTCTGACGATAATAACTCCCTCTTTGAGGCAATAAAATGCAGTTTTCTGAGTTTTTATAGTGATGAAGAAGGTAGTTTACCTCATGATGGCTGCCGTCGTTGTCCTTTCAACGGCAGGTTGCTCTGTGCAGAAAAACACTGCACGGACCAGGTTTTGGCAGTCGTTCAAGGCGAAATATAACTCCTTCTACAACGGAAAACTGGCATTTATCGACGGTCAACTGGAGAAGGAGAAGGGCAACAAGGACGATTATACTGAGCAACTGCCCCTTTTCACCGTTGGCAACAAACAGAGCCGGCAGCTGGGCAAAGGCAACTTCGACCGTGCCGTTGAGAAGATGGAGAAGACCATCAAGCAGCACTCGATCAAGGCCCGTCCGGAATGGAACAAGTCACGACGCAAGACGGACAAGGACATCGAGTGGCTCTCCCGTCGCGAGTATAATCCGTTCCTGTGGAAGGCCTGGCTGATGCTGGGCCAGTCGCAGTTCCTGAGTGGCAGCTTCGACGAGGCAGCAGCCACCTTCAGCTATGTCAGCCGACTCTATCAGACTCAGCCTGCCATCAACAGTCATGCACGAGCTTGGTTGGCCCGCTGCTATGCACAGCTCGACTGGATTTATGATGCTGAGGACGTCATCCGCAACCAGAACCGCGACTCTATTCCCTATGCTGCTCAGCCCGCCTGGGACCAGACGATGGCCGATTACTACCTTCGTACGGGTGAGCTGGAGAAGGCCGTTCCGTATCTTAGGAAAGTGATCAAGCGCGAGCGTCGCAAGACCCAGAAAGCCCGCGAATGGTTTATCATGGGGCAGGTGCAGAATGCCCTTGGCCATCAGCAGGATGCCTATAAGGCCTATAGCCGCGTAGTCAGCCAGAATCCTCCTTACGAGCTGGAATTCAATGCCCGCATTGCCCAGACGGAGGTGATGGCATCGTCGAACTACAAGAAGATGATCAGCCGACTGAAGCGTATGGCAGCCTCGGACAACAACAAGGACTATCTCGATCAGGTGTACTATGCCATCGGCAATATCTACATGTCGAGGAACGACACCATGCAGGCCATTACTGCCTACGAGAAGGGCAATGAGAAGGCCACGCGCAGTGGTACGGAGAAAGGTGTGCTGCTGCTTCGCCTGGGCGATATCTACTGGCAGATGGAGCGCTATAACGATGCCCAGCGATGCTATGGCGAGGCCATCGGACTGCTCGACAAGGAGCGTCCTGGCTACGAAGAGCTGTCGCATCGCTCGAAGGTGCTCGACGAGCTGGTGCCCTACACCGATGCCGTCCACCTGCAGGACTCGCTGCAAGAGCTGGCCAAGATGCCTGAGAAAGAGCGCCTGGAGGCCATCGACCGAGTCATCGAAGCCCTGAAGAAGAAGGAGAAGGAAGAGGCCGACAAAGCCCGTGAGGCCGAGGTGGAACAGGCTCAGCAGCGTCAGGGTGCCTTGGGCAACCGCAACCAGCCCAACCGCAATAACACGCCTAATACTCCTACCACCTCGAAGGACGGACAGTGGTATTTCTACAACCAGATGGCCGTCAACCAGGGTAAGCAGACTTTCCAGCGCCAATGGGGCAAGCGTGAGAATGCGGACAACTGGCAGCGTATAAACGTCACCGTCGTGGGCGACCTGTCGGGCCTGTCTGAAAACGGCGAGATGCCTGCCGACTCCCTGCTGGCTGAAGGTGCTGCTGCCAACGATTCCATTGCCGCTGAGACTGATGCTGCTGCCGACTCGCTGGCCAACGATCCGCATAACCGCGAGTATTATCTGGCTCAGATTCCCTTCACGGAGGAGCAGGTGCAGGAGAGCAACAACATCATCAAGGACGGACTCTACAATGCCGGAGTCATCTTCAAGGACAAGCTCGACAACCTCAAGTTGGCCGAGAAGCAGCTGGTCAGGCTCTCCACGCAATATCCTGACTACGAGCAGATGGACCAGGCATGGTATCACCTCTTCCTGCTCTATTCCCGACAAGGCAATACGGCCCAGGCTGACAGCTGCCTCGAGCACTTGAAGAAAGGCTTCCCTGAAAGCGACTTTACTACGTTGCTCTGTGATCCGTACTTCGTGGAGAATGCCCGTTTCGGCGTGCACATCGAGGATTCGCTCTACGCAGCTACCTACGATGCCTTCAAGGCCGACCAGCACGATGTGATCGAGACGAACGCCAAGCTCTCTGCCGAGCGCTTTCCGCTGGGTGAGAACCGTCCGAAGTTCCTCTTCATTCATGGACTGAGCATGCTTAACAACGGCGATGCCCTGGGATGCGTGAACGAGCTGAAGCAGGTGGTGGAGAAGTATCCTCAGAGTGAGGTCACGGAGATGGCTGGCATGATCATCAAGGGAGTGCAGGAAGGCAGGCAGCTCTATGGCGGCAAGTTCGACCTCGACGATATCTGGAGCCGTCGCGACATCACCCTGCAGCAGGATTCGGCTTCCGTCGACACGCTCTCAGCCGACCGCGACGTACCTTTCCTATTCCTCTTGGCGTTTGAGCCTGACTCGGTCAACGAGAACCAGCTGCTCTATGAGATGGCACGCTTCAACTTCTCGAACTTCCTCGTGCGCAACTTCGATCTGGAGATTGAGCGGCTGGATGGATACAACCGCCTGCTCATCCGTGGTTTCCTCAATTTCGACGAAGCCCTGCAATACGCCCGCCAGCTGACGGCTGCCCCTGAACTGTCGGAGCTGACGACACACTGTCGCAGCCTGGTCATAAGCGAGCATAACCTCACGCTTATCGGCACCCGCTACAGTTTCCGTGACTACGACGAATACTACGAACAGACCTTCCTGCCATTGCCCATCAGCAACGAAGAGCTGTTGCAAATGCCTGATTACGAACTGCCTTCGGAGCCTGAGGAAGAGGGAGAAATACTCGAAGAGGATGCTGCACCCGTACAACGGCAGAACAACAGCACCTTCGACTTTGACGAGGATTTCTTCTAGAGCGAATGATCAGCTGCGCTTTTCCTTGATGATGCCGTGCCGATAGGCATAGAGCAGATCCTTCAGGTCACTGATCTGAGTGCGCAGCTCTTCACCCTTGTCAGTATCGGCCACAAGCATACGATGCGTCGACATCTCCACGATCTGAGTCGTCGACTTGATGTCCGTCCCTCTGAGGATGGCATCCTGAGTCGAAGTGAAGGGCTCATGCTGCACAAGCTGAAAGCCCCGGCTGTGATAGATCAGCGTGTAGCCAGCGATGCCTGTCTCAGTATGGTAGGCCTCTGAGAATCCACCGTCGATGACCATCATGCGTCCGTTGGCCTTGATGGGATTCTCGCCCGAACCAGCATGCACAGGTACGTGTCCGTTGATGATATGACGTGTCTCACCCTTTACTCCGAAGGCATCGAGTATGCGGTCGCACACCTCAGCAGAATTGCGCAACTGGAAATAATAGCCCTTCTCCTCATGGAAAGTTTCACGATCGGTGAGGAAATATCGCTCAAAAGTAGCCATTTTCGACTTGTCGAAGAGAGGCGAGTCCTTGCCACACCAGAGGTAGAGGAAATAGTCCTTGGCATAATCCTTCAGTTCGCGAGGCGTATCGCCCTGGAAAGCAGCACGGATGAGCTGACCCACATATTCCATCAGCTGCCTGCCGGCATATCGCTTGCCCAGGATCTCGACCTCCTTCAGAGTGCCGTCGGCATTGAGAGGCACTGATGCATGGAAGAGCAGGTTCTGGTTGCAGATATTGTACATACAGCCGTGAGAGAGGATGGTGCGGATATGCTTGCGAAGCTTCTCGCTGACACGGAACGAGTGGTGCAGTTTCTTCATCAGATCGTCCTCTTCTGGAGTGAGCTCGACGAGCCCTGTGGGGAAGTTGCAGTCCTTCAACTGATACTTTACTCCATTGATGGTACATGTCTGACTCTCAAGGTCTACTGATTCAAGCAGACAACGGTCTTCCATCTGCCATTTTGGACGACGATGGAAGATGCGAGCCTCCTCCTTGAACTGGATGATGCTGATGGCTTTGTGCATCTTGGCCGTCAGTTGCAGGGTCTTCTCGTCCATCCTGTTCTGGGCTTTCAGCTCCTTGGGAATGAAATCCTCGCAGGGATCGTCGCCATAGGTGTCTAGAGCGAAGGTGGCCAGTGGAACCAGGTTGATGCCGTAGCCGTCTTCCAGCGTGGCCAGGTTGGCATATCGCAGCGACAGGCGCAACACATTACATATACACGCGTCGTTGCCCACGGCCGCTCCCATCCAGAGGATGTCGTGATTGCCCCACTGAATGTCCCAGGAATGATACTGGCGCAGGGTGTCCATGATGATATGAGCGCCAGGGCCACGGTCATAGATGTCGCCTAGGATATGCAGCTGGTCGATGGCCAGGCGCTGGATGACATTGGAGATGGCCACGATGAAGTCGTCGGCACGGCCAGTGGAGATGATCGTATCGACGATGACGGCCACATAGGCTGCCTTGTCCTGGTCGTCGCTACGTTCGTGCAACAACTCCTCTATTATATATGAGAACTCCTCAGGCAGGGACTTGCGCACCTTGGAACGGGTATATTTCGACGAAACATCACGGCAAACGCGCACCAGCTGGTGGATCGTGATGCGATACCAGTCGTCGAGGTCCTCTTCCTGCGCCTTGATCAGCTCGAGTTTCTGTTCGGGATAATAGATCAGCGTGCACAGTTCTTTCTTCTCGCTCTCGCGGATGGTATTGCCAAAGATCTCGCCAACCTTGCGTTTAATGTTGCCGGAGGCGTTCTTCAGCACGTGGATGAAGGCCTCGTGCTCGCCGTGCAGGTCGGCCAGGAAGTGTTCTGTACCTTTGGGCAGGTTGAGAATAGCCTCCAGATTGATGATTTCGCTTGCAGCATCGGCCACGGTAGGGTAGGTGGTCGACAGCAGATGCAGGTATCTCTCGTCAGTGTTCATTTGCCAGAAAGAGTTGTCGTTTTGTACATTTTGACTGCAAAGGTACGAATAAGTGCTTGAAAATGCAAATAAAGTTGCAATTTTCCGAATGAAAAATGCTTCTTCGCCATGCTTGTCGTGCTTCGTCTGCCTCTTGGTTGATGTCCGACGGCCTCTTGGTTGTTGTCCTTGGCCACTCTGTTCCAGGGGCCCACGGCCTCTTGCTTCATCCTGAAGGCAGCCAGGCTACATCAACAAGGTCATCGGGGTGTGGACTTGAGTTGTTACATGGCCTTGCCAGCCCTGTAATATTGTAATAACTGTAATCGAAGGGTCCCTTCTCGGCACCGGTTTGGGCCTGTTCAAAAATGATTTCAAAACTTTTTCGGAAAACGTTTGGATATTCGAAAAATAATGAGTAATTTTGCAGTGTCATTGAAAAATCAATAAATACAAACAATAAAAACACATAGCTTATGTCACAGATTACAGGACGCATCAGCCAGATCATCGGCCCCGTCATCGACGTCTATTTCGACACGAAGGGACTGGATGCAGAGAAGGTGCTGCCCAAGATTCACGAGGCGCTGCGTATAGACCGCGGCGAGGGCCGACAACTGATTGTCGAGGTGCAGCAGCACATTGGTGAGGACACCGTGCGCTGTGTGGCCATGGACAATACCGACGGCCTGCAGCGAGGGCTGGAAGCCGTGCCTCTGGGTTCGCCCATTCAGATGCCCGCAGGCGATCAGATCAAAGGTCGTATGCTGAACGTGATAGGTCAGCCTATCGACGGTATGAAACAGCTCAACATGCAGGGAGCATATCCCATCCATCGCGAGGCTCCGACTTTTGAGGAGCTGTCGACGAAGAAGGAGATCCTGACCACGGGTATTAAGGTGATTGACCTGCTAGAGCCCTACATGAAGGGTGGTAAGATCGGACTCTTTGGTGGTGCTGGTGTGGGTAAGACCGTGCTCATCATGGAGCTGATCAACAACATTGCCAAGGGACACGACGGTTTCTCAGTCTTCGCAGGAGTGGGCGAGCGTACCCGTGAGGGTAACGACCTCATCCGAGAGATGATCGAGAGCGGTGTGATCCGCTACGGCGAGAAGTTCCTCAAGGCAATGGAAGAAGGCAAGTGGGACCTCTCGCTGGTCGATCCCGAGGAGCTGAAGAAGAGCCAGGCCACACTGGTCTATGGCCAGATGAACGAGCCCCCCGGCGCACGTGCCTCTGTGGCCCTCTCAGGACTGACGGTGGCCGAGAGCTTCCGCGACGGAGGAGGTAAGGACGGTGGTGCTGCCGATATCCTGTTCTTCATCGACAATATCTTCCGCTTCACGCAGGCTGGCTCTGAGGTATCGGCTCTGCTGGGACGTATGCCCAGTGCCGTGGGTTATCAGCCTACGCTGGCTTCAGAGATGGGTACGATGCAGGAGCGAATCACTTCTACCAAGAAGGGATCTATCACTTCCGTACAGGCTGTCTACGTGCCTGCCGACGACCTTACCGACCCTGCTCCCGCTACGACGTTCACCCACCTCGATGCCACGACGGTGCTCGACCGTAAGATTGCAGGACTGGGTATCTATCCCGCCGTCGACCCGCTGGGATCCACCTCACGCATCCTCGACCCGCTCATCGTGGGCAAGGAGCACTACGACTGCGCCCAGCGCGTGAAGGAGATCCTCCAGCGCTACAAGGAGCTGCAGGACATCATCGCCATCCTGGGTATGGACGAGCTCTCCGACGAGGACAAGCTGACCGTGAACCGTGCACGTCGCGTCCAGCGTTTCCTCTCACAGCCGTTCACCGTGGCATCACAGTTCACGGGTCTGCCAGGAGTGATGGTCTCGGTCGAGGACACCATCAAGGGCTTCAACGCCATTCTCGACGGCGAGGTCGACGACCTGCCCGAGCAGGCATTCCTCAATGTGGGCACCATCGAAGACGCCAAGGAGAAGGCTAAGAAACTGCTGGAGGCAGCGAAAGGCTAATTGTAAATCGGAAATTGAAAAATCGATATTTGCAAGATGCTGAAACTGAAGATAGTATCTCCTGAAAGGATAGAGTTCACGGGCGAGGTGCAGAGCGTAAAGGTGCCTGGCTTAATGGGCAACTTCGAAATCCTGACCGACCATGCGCCTATCATCTCGTCGCTGCAAAAGGGCGTCGTAGAGTTCGACGGCCAGTGGCTGGACGTGCTGGGAGGCTTTGTGGCCGTGCAGAAGAACGAGGTGTCGATCTGCATAGAGAAGTCGGAGTAGGCAGTGCCATTTTATGGCCGTCAGGTGTTGACAATGGCATATATCCTCTCCGCACTCTTCTTCCTGCTGCTGGGAATGGCCTATGTGAAGGGCTATGACATCGTAAAGCGCCACTCGCCCGACCACTTGACCCACTTCTATCTCATCATGGCAACAGTGCGTATGTCGCTCGCCCTGACATTCGTGGCGGTCTATGTACTGCTCTTTGCCCAGAACAGGGAAGATGCCATTCATTTCGCCCTCGTATTCATTATCATGTATGTGGTGATGATGGTGATAACACTCTTTATGAGACATTAGAGATAAGAAATAAGAAAAAAATGAACGATACATTGAAAAGACTACTCTGCATGATGCTGCTGCTCGTGGCTGCGGTTCCTGCGATAAGGGCAGAGGAATTCTCGGCCAAGGATGTGGTGCTCGAGCATATCAGGGACTCCCACGAATGGCACATCACTGACTTGGGCGAGGGGAAGCCTCTGGTGATACCCCTGCCAGTCATCGTCAAGAGCTCCACGGGATGGCATGTGTTCTGCTCATCACGCTTCGAACATCATGCTGATGCCAGCGGACTGCGCCATGTGAAAGCTGATGCGCCTGCCGACATCCAGGGACTGGCCATAGCCACTGAAGGCGAAAATGCAGGCAAGATCGTGGAAAACGGAGAGCCTGTGCTCGACTTCTCCATCACGAAGACCGTGGCCGTGATGTTCATCAACGTCATTCTACTGCTCTGCATCGTGCTGGGATGTGCCCGTTGGTACAAGAAGCGCAAGGCCAGCGATGAGGCGCCTGGCGGCTTCGTAGGCTTCATCGAGATGCTGGTGATGTATGTGGTGGACGAGATTATCAAGCCGGGCGTAGGCAAGGGCTACGAGAAGTACACTCCCTACCTGCTCACCTGCTTCTTCTTCATCTTCACATGCAACGTGATGGGACTGATACCATTCCCGCCAGGCAGCGGAAACGTGACAGGCAACATCGCAGTGACGTTCTTCCTGGCCCTCTGCACCTTCATCGTCGTGCAGTTCTCAGGCAACAAGCATTACTGGAAGGACATCTTCTGGCCCGATGTGCCTACATGGCTCAAGTGCCCTGTGCCCATCATTCCGCTCATTGAGTTCGTGGGCATCTTCACGAAGCCGTTTGCCCTGATGATCCGACTCTTTGCCAACATGATGGCAGGTCATGCCATCGCAGTGGCCATCACATGCATTATCTTCCTGGTGGCTTCCCAGGCAGTGGCTGTACAGTTGTCCATGTCTGGACTATCCATCATCATGAGTATCTTCATGATGTGCCTGGAGTGCCTGGTGTGCTTCATCCAGGCGATGGTGTTCACCATGCTTTCTGCCGTGTTTATCGGCATGGCACGTATGGAGCCTGCTCATGAGTAATAAAATAGATTAGAGAATAAATTAACAAATAAGTATTAACGAAAAAAACATTAAACGTTATGATTACAACATTATTAGCCGTAGAAGGCGTAGCAAAGTTGGGTGCCGCAGTAGGCGCAGGTCTCGCAGCCATTGGTGCTGGTCTGGGAATTGGTAAGATTGGTGGTCAGGCAATGGACGCCATGGCCCGTCAGCCAGAGGTGATGAGCAAATTGTTTACCAACATGATCGTGGCAGCCGCCCTGATCGAGGGTGTTGCCCTGTTCGCTGCCGTTATCGCATTCCTCTGCATCTAACCTGTCAATAAACATTCAGCTATGTTGACTCCAAGTACTGGCCTACTGTTCTGGATGTCGGTGACATTCCTGGTGGTGCTGTTCATCCTCTGGAAGTTCGGCTTTCCTGTCATCACGAATATGGTGAAGGAGCGCAAGGCTTTCATCGATGACTCGCTGCGCAAGGCTCACGAGGCAAACGAACGGCTGGCCAATATACAGAAAGAAGGTGAAACCATCTTGCAGGAGGCACGCGAGAAGCAGGCTCAGATTCTCAAGGAAGCTGCTGAGACCCGCGATGCCATCGTTGAGAAGGCTCAGGTAAAAGCCCGCGAAGAGGGTGCCCGACTGCTCAGCGATGCCAAAGCAGAGATCGAGCAGGAGAAGAAAGCCGCCATTGCTGACATTCGCAAGCAAGTAGCTGCGCTCAGCGTGGAAATTGCAGAAAAAGTGCTTCGCCAGAACCTTCAGGGCGACAAGGCGCAGATGGAACTCATCGATCGTATGCTGGATGATGTCAGTAAACCGTAACACCCCAATGCAACTATGGATATAGGAATCATTTCGGTACGTTACGCCAGGGCTCTGCTGAAGAGTGCTGTCGACGCCAAGCTCGACCAGCAGGTGTATCAGGAGATGCAGCTGCTAGCCAGAAGCTTTGTCGAAGTGCCTGAGCTGCGCCATACGATAGACAACCCCATGCTGGCCAAGGAGAAGAAGGAAATCCTCCTGCAGACGGCCATCGGGGGTGACAGCGCCTCGCCTCTGGCCAAAGCGTTCGTGGCACTGGTGCTGAAGGAAGACCGCGAGAACATGATCCAGTTCATGGCTAACTCGTATGTCACGCTCTATCGCCAGCAGAAGAACATCATCCGTGGAAAACTGACTACCGCTGTGGCTGTAGCTCCTGCCACCGAGCAGAAGATGCGTCAGATGGTGGAAAGCAAGACTAAGGGAACTGTGGAGTTTGAGACTGAGGTGAACCCCGACATCATCGGCGGCTTCATCCTTGAATATGACACGTATCGCATGGATGCCAGCGTGAAGTCTCAACTTAACTCTATTCTCACAAAACTTAAAAAATAAAGAATAATGTCAGATAAGATTAAACCAAGCGAAGTCAGTCAGGTGTTGCTGGATCAGCTCAAGGGTATCAGCGATGCCCAGCAGTTTGATGAGGTGGGTACAGTGCTCACCGTCAGCGATGGCGTAGCCCGCATCTATGGACTGCGCAATGCCGAGGCCAACGAGCTGCTGGAGTTTGAGAACGGCACGATGGCTATCGTGATGAACCTCGAGGAGGATAATGTCGGCTGTGTGCTGCTGGGCACCACCTCGGGCATCAAGGAGGGCATGGTTGTGAAGCGTACACGTCGCATTGCCAGCATTCGCGTCAATGACAACATGCTGGGACGCGTCATCAACCCGCTGGGACAAGCCATCGACGGACGTGGCGACATCGACCTCACTGGAGCATTCGAGATGCCTCTCGACCGCAAGGCTCCTGGTGTCATCTATCGCCAGCCCGTGAAGGAGCCCCTGCAGACGGGACTGAAGGCTGTTGACTCGATGATTCCCATCGGTCGTGGACAGCGCGAGCTCATCATTGGCGACCGTCAGACTGGTAAGACAGCCATCGCTGTAGATACCATCATCAACCAGAAGAGCTTCTATGAGGCAGGCAAGCCTGTGTATTGTATTTACGTAGCTATTGGCCAGAAAGCATCTACAGTGGCTGCATTGGTGCAGACGCTTAAGGAGCATGGTGCCATGCCTTATACCATCATCGTCTCGGCAACGGCTGCCGACCCGGCTGCCATGCAGTACTACGCACCCTTTGCTGGAGCTGCCATAGGCGAGTATTTCCGTGATCGCGGACTGCCGGCACTCGTTGTCTATGACGACCTGTCGAAGCAGGCAGTAGCCTATCGTGAGGTGTCGCTCATCCTCCGTCGTCCTTCAGGACGTGAGGCCTATCCTGGTGATGTATTCTATCTGCATAGCCGTCTGCTGGAGCGTGCTGCTAAGATGAACGAACAGCAGGAGGTGGCCGAGCAGATGAATGACCTGCCTGAGTGCATGAAGGGTCACGTACGTGGTGGCGGTTCACTCACAGCCCTGCCTATCATTGAGACACAGGCAGGCGACGTGTCGGCCTATATTCCTACGAACGTCATCTCCATCACCGACGGACAGATCTTCCTCGAGAGCGACCTCTTCAACCAGGGCTTCCGTCCTGCCATCAACGTTGGTATCTCTGTGAGCCGCGTGGGTGGATCGGCACAGATCAAGTCCATGAAGAAGGTGGCAGGTACGCTGAAGATTGACCAGGCACAGTATCGTGAGCTCGAGGCCTTCTCAAAGTTCTCATCCGATATGGATGCTGTGACCGCCATGACCCTCGATCGGGGACGTAAGAACAACCAGCTGCTCATCCAGCCACAATATAGCCCCATGCCCGTAGGCGAGCAGGTGGCCATCCTCTATTGTGGTGTGCACGGACTGATGCGCGAGGTGCCCATCGACAAAGTTCGCCTCTGCCAGGAGCAGTTCCTCGATAAACTGCGTTCTGCCGCACCCGAGGTAATCGAGACTCTGGGCAACGGAAAGATCGATGATGAAACTACTGGCAAGATTGAGGCCGTCATGGCTGATATCGCTGCTACGTTTAAAGCCTAGTTGCCTATGCCGTCATTAAAGGAGATAAAGGGACGCATCGCCTCGGTCAACTCGACCCGCAAGATCACTTCTGCCATGAAAATGGTGGCCTCGTCAAAGTTGCATCATGCACAGGTGGCCATCCAGAACATGCTGCCGTATGAGACCCTGCTCGAGCACATCCTGAAAAGCTTTCTGGCGGCTGAGGCTGAGGCACAGACCCTCTACGACCAGGAACGGCCTGTCAAGCGTGTCGCATTGGTGGTGTTTTCCAGCAACTCATCACTCTGTGGCGGTTTCAATGCCAATGTCATCAAGATGATGCAGCATGCCGTCGGAGAGTTCTCTGACGAACTTGGTGCGGCAAATGTTGAGGTGTACCCTATAGGTCGAAAGGTGGCAGAAAAAGCAGCCAAGCTGGGATACAACGTGAGATGCAACCTGGCTGACCTCGTCGACCACCCTAACGTGCGACAGTGCATCGACCTCGCTAAGGAGCTGGGTGAGCGTTTTGCCAAGGGAGAGCTCGACCGCGTTGAGCTCATCTACCACCACTTCAAGAGTGCAGGCTCGCAGGTGCTCACAAGCAAGACTTTCCTACCCATCGACATCGAGACTGAGCTGGAGCGTGATCATGAGCGTGACCTTACCTCTAATCTCGCTACAAGGAAAGCACAGGAGTATCTGAAGAAGAACCGCAAGAAGCGTGAACAAAAGGAAGACGAGACCAAGCCCTTGAACGACAATTTCATCGTTGAGCCTGACATGACCACTGTGCTCTCGCAGCTCATCCCCAAGTTGGCTCATCTTATGCTTTATACGGCACTCCTCGACAGTGTTGCCTCGGAGCATGCAGCACGCATGGTGGCGATGCAGACGGCAACGGACAATGCCGACGAGCTGCTCCGGCAGTTGAATCTGCAGTACAACAAGAGTCGTCAGCAGGCCATCACCTCCGAACTGCTCGACATCGTGGGAGGCTCTGTCAATAACTAGATTCCCTCCTACGCACATAAAGAATGCAGGACTGGCTCTGTCGCCAGCCCTGCTTTTTAAGGCGAAAAAGGTTAACGGCAAAGTGCCTTGTAAGGGCAGAAGGCACAACGGTCGCTATCATCAGTAGGAACGAGTGGCACAGAGTGGTCATACATCTGTGAGATGGTCTGACAAAGCAGTTCGTTGAATCGCCCGATGTAAGGTTTGACATCGTTGATGGGCTCTTTATCGAATTTGAGTATGGGGTCGTAGTCTTTCACTCCTGCGTGCTGGATGAAAAGCAAAGCGGGTGATACTGGAGTGTCAGGATACTGATGTGCCACTATGGAGGAGTAGAGCATTGTCTGAAGATAATAGCCGGAATGGTCTTTCTGGCTCTCTTGTTGGAAAATAGAGTCTACATCTTTCAGTGACTTCATTTTGTAGGCACCTGTCTTATAGTCAATGACGCGTATGTGTTTCTTTCCGTCTTGATCACGTATGATGTCCAGCCGGTCTATCCGTCCTCCGATGGTGACTTTTTTGCCAGTCTCCTTGGAAATGGCAGGAACATCGATCTCCATGCTGACCAGCCCCTCTAGGTCGAGGATGGAGAAGGGAGCCAGTTCTCTGTCGTTCTTGAGCAGTGTTCGCAGATAGTGTATCATCACTTCACGATTGATGAGCTGCAGACCATTGAGGCGTGGGTGGAAGTCGCGACGTTCTTCGCTGATACGGAATAGCTCTTTCCTGATAGCTTCGTCTACGGCTCGTTCGATGTCAACCTGTGACTTCAGCAATTGATTGATGTCTTCAGCGAGTATCTGACGGCTCTGCTCCATCAGGCGATTGTAGATGAAGCGTGAAGCCTCATGGAAGATGTTTCCAAAGATGCGATTGTCGATGGTGTCGTCTTCAAAATTGTCGGGTTCTTGAAGGTTACACACAGAATAATAGTGGAACTTCAGTGGGCAACTCATATAATCGTTGATGACAGTAGGTGTGAGCAGGCTAGGAACCTGTGCATGGTTCTCCACAGGCATGGGCCGCCGTTTCGAACTAGCCTGCCCACCTTGCAATGCCAGACGACGTATGGGGTGTGGACTCTCAACCATAAGTTGCAGCAGAAATCGGCTCATCTCCCCTTTCTGCCAGTCGGAAGTTGCGTTGTTATATACCATTGTGACGTCATCTGCACGTTGTAGCAGGCGGTGGAAGTAATAGCTGTAGATAGCTACTTTATGGTCGGGAGTGGTCAGACCGTAGGCTTGCCGCAGACTGTAAGGGATAAATGAGGTGTCGTTGATGCCACGTGGCATGTTTCCTTCACTGACAGACAACATAAGGATATGGCTGAAGTCCAGGTTGCGCGTCTCCAGCACTCCCATCACCTGCAGCCCTTCAGCAGGTTCTCCGTGGAAGGGAACGGTAGATGTCTGCATGATCTGGCCTATGAGTCGTCCCAGGGTGATGATGTCGGTACAGAGATCACCACTTAGCGATAGGTTGAGCAAGCGGTTAAGCAGGGTATAAGTACGGAACAGACTTTCTTGGCGCAGCACATCGTCATTCCCATTTCCTGGCTTGGCTATCTGCTGTACGACGTCGCACAGCCATGTGAGCAGTTCCGTGTTCTGATGTTGCTCTGAGAAAGGCTTGAAGAGCAGACTGGTCAAGTTGTCGATTGAAAGCTGCTGCCGGGTAGGGAAGTAAATCTTCTCATCAGTAAGTTTAATGAGGAGTGCGCTAACTTCGGGCGATGCACTGGTCATATATGGATGGCGCAACAATGCGCTCACCTGTCTCAGTCTGAAATACTCCTGCTGGTGATCGTAGCCATCACGACGCAAGGCAATGAGCTGATTGATGAGCGATCCTATGGGCGACTGTGACAGGGGATAGCCAGTAGTGATGTTGACAGAGCCGTTCTGATCGGGGAGGCAATGGATGATAGTAGGCAGCAACCCTTCATTACATAGTACGATGGCCGTGTCCTTTGTCAGTACGGGTTCATGTTCCGATTCCTTTTCTTTCTTGTGCATGAGTTCCTTGAGCCAGGTAGCTGCATAGCGTGCCTGGATGTTCTCTGTCGAGGCTGAGGCAATCGTGATATTCTTAGGCTGTCTGAAGCAGTCGTAGATCTGGCTGTCATGAATATCAAATTCGTTGGGGAAGTCACTCAGGTATTGACTGATGAAATGTCCTGCCTCATTCTTTTCCATGTAATATTTGTCGAAGTCCCAGTAGAAACGGGCTTTACCTTGTTTGCGCAAAAGGGTGAAGAGCCGTTGCTCCACCTTAAGAAGCACGTTGAAACCAACAAAAAGGTAGATGTCATACTGGAACTCTTGTTCTTCAGCTGTTACCACCTCTTTATATAAGGCACCTTCGTAGGCTAGTTGCTGCTCTTGTAGTCGATGATTGAAGTCATGGTAGATATCGCCCATCTTCGACCATAGTCTGATGAAGCGTTGGCGGAGCTCTGATTGATGGTCTGTCGAGAAGTTGCTGAAGAAACGACGAAGCACTTGGCGCTGCTCTTCAGTGAGAAAGCTGTCGTCATCCATTTCGTGCAAATCACTCAGATTGGCAAAGACACGGTCAGCATCAGCCATTTGCTTGTCAATGTCGTCGAAGTCATTGAGCAGCAGCTGTCCCCAACCATAGAAATGGTCGAGTGTCTCGTCGATGCCTGTCTGTGAAGTGAATGATCTGTGCAGGTCGCATACCAGTTTGATGGGATCGGCCACTTTCCTTTGGGAGTGTCGACGGAAGAGATCACTGATGGTGATGTATGCAGGGCTCCAGATGGGTTTATTGGCGAGACGTGCCAAATGTTCGTTGAGGAATAGTGATGCGCGCTTATTGGGGAAGACGACGGCAATGTGGGCGAGGTCATCTCCATACTTGCTCAGGATATCCTTTGCTACATATTCCAGGAAAGAATTCATGACTTATCTGTTTGTGACTTCAATAATCTTGTTACTATAAACCAGCCAGAGATAGCCTCTCACGGCGGGAAGGCCAATCTGCTTCAGCAGAGCCATGTACTGGCGGACCTGCTCATGGTATTCCTCTCGTTCACGTCCGAACTTAAAGTCAACCACGATGGTCTTTCTGCCATCTGTCATCACTCGGTCAGGACGGCGCTCAACAACTTTTCCTGTCTGAGGGTCAGTGTTGAGAATGGTGCATTCGTTGTACAGCGTCCAGCGTCCTGGACGGAACCATTCTGCTACTCTGGGGCTCTCCAGACGCTTGCGTAGCATGCCGACTAGTTGATCGTGTGAAAGTGTAGCATGATAGAGCACCCCGTCCTGCTCAAGCTGCCAAAGGGCTGCGTCAATATCATCGGTGGTGCGGATGGTGGAGAGCACATTGTGGAGCACACTTCCCAACTGGATGTATTCCATCTGGAGGGCTTGCTCGTTATCATCTTGGTGGGCGAAGTCCCGGCTTTTGTTGCTTTGCCTGAAATTGACTTTCGCGGGAAATACCTCGATATTGATTCTGAGGGGTGTGCTCTCTTGAAGGAATGGGTTGGAGGATTGATGGGGCTTTTCAGTCTCCTTGGCTTCTCCATGATCTGCAAAGGGACTTCCATATTCAAAGACGAGAGGTGCGTCCTTGTCTTCTTCGCTTTCTAGCACGGCACCTTCCAGATGCTCAGCCGTTGCCGGCAGCACCTGCTCAATGAGTACAGAGCGAGACCCGGAGACCGCTTTTCGTAGGCCATATATGTAGAGACTGCTTGATGCACGTGTAAAGGCGACATAGAGCAGGTTCATATTGTCAACGATGTTCTGCTGGTGCTCTTCATCGTAGTCACTTTCATAGATGGTACCCTTCATACTTTTGGGGTAAAAGTCTACGGGAACGAGTGGCAGCTGATTGAAAGGTGCTTCGCGTGGCGTCAGCCAGAGAATATCGGACAACTCCAACTTCCAACTACAGAAAGGAATAAGTACGTGTGGGAATTCCAGTCCTTTGGACTTATGGATGGAAACGATACGCAGACCATCGGTCTCAGGACTCTGTATGGTTTTCTTGTTTAAACCTCCGTCCCATTCACGTAGGAAGGCTTCAATGTCAGAGCCGTTGTCAATGACGAAAGCAGTTACCAGGTCGTAGAAAGCACATAGGTAGGCGCTCTGCTGTCCCTCCCGCCCATTCAGGAAGAGGGCATATAACTGTTCGGCCATTTCATAAAGGGGCAGTTGGAGCAGAGCAGGTGTGAAGCCTTCAGGCAGTTCTCCATCAATGCGTCCAGAGTAGTTCTTCGCCAGATAGGCACGCGCAATGACATCATCGGGATGAGCTAGGTATCGTAATGCCTGAACAATGGTGACAACAGCCGTTGAGGAATCCAGACGGAACGCTTCGTCGCTGACGACTTTGATTTCTGGCAGGTGCTCCATGAAATAGTTAGCGATGCGGGGAATCTTGTCATTGGCACGGACGAGAATGGCAATGTCTGACGCAGAAGCGCCATTGGCTAGGAGCATGGAGACTTGTTCAGAGAGGACTTCGAGCGTCTTTTGTTCGTAGTCTGCAGCAGGAAGTAAGGTCACTTTTACATGTCCGCTGTCATCCTTGTTCTCAGGTACTTTCTGTATGACGTCATCGTAGGCATCAATGCCCTCCTGCCGGGCTGCCTCAGTAAAGAATGCATTGTTGAAATCTACGATACGACGGGCTGAGCGGTAGTTCGTGCCCAGCGTGCTGATATGTACCATTTCATCGGGGTGGTCAAACTGGCCCGTGATGCCTGCCAACAGACGCCAGTCGCCATTGCGCCATCGATAGATGCTCTGCTTTACATCGCCCACGATAAGGTTTCTCGAATGCTTGTGGCTCATGGTCTCTTCGAGCAGAACTTTGAAGTTTTGCCACTGCACGGTCGAGGTGTCTTGGAACTCGTCAATCATGATATGCTCCAGTTGGGAACCCATTTTCTCGAAGATAAACGGAGTGTCGCTACCTTCGACGAGTTCATGCAGCAACTGTTGCGTGTCGCTGAGCAAGAAACAGTTCTGCTCGTCGTTCAGTTCGCGTACCTTCTGCTCAATGCTGCCCAGCAGACGTAATTGGTTCAAGTGACGAAGTGTCGTGTCTGCACTCTTGAATAGTTTCCACTGACGTGGCTGCTCTTCGATAGCATAGCGAAGGATGCTACCTAGCGTTGTCTCTGCCAGATGGTGAATGAGCTCATGCCTGGGATGAGATTTGGTATACCAGTTTTCAGGTTGTCCCTGGCAATCAGTGACACGCTTAGTGAGAATGGATTCGTCAAACACACCATTCTGTAACTTGAGAAAAAGACCAGCAACGCCCTTGTTGCCATATTTGAGGTCGTTGGCAGTAAGTCCCTCAGCACTCAGCTCGTCGAAGAATGAGGCAGCGATAGCCTTCACCCGTTCACGGGCCTGATCTTGCATTTCCCTAAGTTGTGATAGGTAGCTTTCGAAGAAACCTTTTGTGTTCATCAACGTCTTGAGTTCTTCGCTATGCTCCTTATAGTAGTCCTCGAAGATGGTCTTACCGAATTTCTTGATTTGTCCGATAACATTCCATGAGCGGTCGTCGCTGATGCTTTCCATGATATACTTCATCAGCCACTGAAGCATCATGTCAGTGGCCGAAAGAGAGTCGATGATCTTGTCGACAGCCAGTTCCTCAATCTGCACGTCATTGAGTCCTACACGAAGGTTTGCCGTCAGGTTCAACTCGCGGGCCAGATTGCGAAGTACACTTTGAAAGAAGGAGTCGATGGTCTCTACCCGGAAATAGCTGTAGTTATGCAACAGCAGGTGAAGGGCCTGACCGGCTCGTTCTTCCATCTGCTTGCGACTCAACTCTCCTTCCAGGCCTTCCAACACTTTCGTAGCATACGACTCAGAGTCGGGCAGATGTCGCCATATGCCATACAGCTGACTGAGGATGCGCATCTTCATCTCCTCCGTAGCTTTATTGGTAAATGTAACTGCAAGTATCTGTTTGTAGTTTAGCGGATTGCGCACCAACAGCCGAATATACTCTGTAGCCAAGGTGAAGGTCTTACCGCTGCCTGCGCTAGCTTTATATACTGTGAGAGGAAAAGTCATGAATAGTGTTGAATGGTTATTGTTTATCGTTTATTGGTTATTGGTATAGTATTTACCATCGTCTGAAGAGCTCGAACGTAAACTTGGCACCCGACTCCTGAAACTCAGTATTGAGGAAACTGGCAAAGAATCCTACAGAGAACAATCGGCAGGTGAAGCCATAGCCTAGTTCGCTGTATAGTCGACTGTGGGCGATAGACAGGCTGCTCAGGTAGATACGTTCTCGCTCGACAAATCGTCCTACAAGCGGAACAAACGATGTGGCAAGCAGGGGTGACTCAAACGACACATTGCCACGGACGAAGTAATCGCTGGCATTGTACATCCGTGAACGCAACAGCTGGAAGTTGCCCGACCAGTCATCGTCCCATCCTCCAGGGAGATTCTCGTCGCGGAAGTTGGAGTAGTCCATGAAGAAGTTCTTGTCGCGCTTGGTATAGAAGCCTCCTCCGACACGCAGGTTCAATGTCTGCAAGCGGTGCAGGCGATGCTTCAACGAGGCATCTATCTCCCATCGTTCGTAGGTGAGGTCGAGGTTCTTCCCTGGCAGTCCTCGCTCATAGTCAATGGTGAACAGCGGACCCTTACGCCAGGGACGGGTCTTGATAGAAAGGGCAGGTGCCAGACTTCGATACTCCAGTGGCATACCCATCTGGCGCATACCCTGATGGTTGACAGCCTTTCGCTGGTGGAAGACAAGACCTGCCTCGACTGCCAGGCGGTTGTTGAGGGGAAGGGTGCTAAGGACGCGAAGGTTCCAGTCGTCGAACTGGTCGAGGTTCATCTCATCGAGTTCGGGCAGGTCACCCATCTGCCTTTTCAGCTCATCGATAACAGTTGAGTTGTAGATGCGGTTGCCGCTGGCCCATGTGAGTTCCGTATAAGCTTCGCGATCCCTATAGAGATAATCCAGTCGAAAGGGTAGGGTGAAATAGAATTTCTTCTGCTTGAAGTTATAGCCAAAGCGGGTATTCATCCCCAGTGACACATCGTCACTCAGATTGAGCTGGGCACCTAACTTAAAGCGGTAGGAGAGGCCTTTTCGACGACTATAGCTGATATACTCCGGATTGATGATGGGCGACAGACGTACAAAACCGATTTCTGAGCTGAAACGCGTCCTTTGCACCAGACTCTCTCCTAAGGCACTACCTATCTCTTTCCAATAGTTGTGCTTATGTGGCTTAGGATCCACGATAACGGTGTCGATGATGACTGTGTCTGGCTGATTTCGCTGTGCTCTGATGGAGTCGCGATAGTCATAGACGGATTGTTCCTCGTCCGACAAGCTGTAGGGACGTATCGAGTCGATAAGCTGTCGGTCGCCCTTCACATTGACAGTGTCGGGCAGGGTAATCGGACAGTCATAGGCTGCTTCAAAGGACGAAGAGATGTGGTTTCCCATGAACTTGAAGGAAACGTTCGTACGGCAAAACTGTGGCAGAAGTGCTCTTGATCCATATTCTCCCTGCTGGGTGAGTGTCTGGAAATGTATCATGTCGTACTCACCATTCAGCTCTGCATCGATGATGTGTCCTGTAGCCGTCTCGACCGTAGCCTGTCCGCTCACCAGCTGCGTGTTGTTGACATAGCGCGGACGGAAATACAGACGTGAGTGCTTGTCATCGATCTGCGTCTGACTGTAGCGATAGAACACACGGTTGGAACGATAGAAAGGCGAGAGGATATGATCACCATAGAGAGTCTCGTCGTAGAGCTTGGGTGTGATAAACTCCAGCAGGGTAGGCATCGTACGGCGGTTATGGGGAATGGTGGTGTAGTACACCTGCCGTTGGTTCTCCAACTCTCCGTCATTCTTGAATGTCAGCCGGCTGTACTGTTCGCTGACAAAGGTACGCTCGCCTCTGGCAATGGCATACATCGAAGGTACGCACCACAAGGTGAAGTTACGGCGATGTGTCTGGTATAGGTGCTTGATATAGACGTTCGACTTAAATCCAGCTACGTTGTTGGTATACTTGTTGGTAAAATTGAAAACACGATTCAGCACCAGCGAATCTTCGGGGGTGTTGGCTGTTGCTGTCTCTGTGATGAGGAAGGCAAGCAGCAGGGTGATGATGATGCTGACCTCGCGCCTCATAGTGTTATTCTTCGATATTGCCTAGAGAGTGAGTGATGCTTGCTACCACGCTGGAAATGCTCTCGCCAGGACAGTAGCGCAGATACTTCGCGGGCCGACGAGCGCTGTCCGTGAAAAGGCTTTCGACGATGTTGTCGATGTCACCGTCGGAAGATGACGGCTGCATAAAGGGCACCTCGTCCACGCTGAATCCCAACAATCCTGTCAGCATGTTCCCTACGAGCTGTGTCATCCGCGTAAAATGCAGGCGTTCTATCCATCCTTGCAACTTGACAAAATCCACACGGTCGCCCTGCTGACGCAGCTGTTGTCCCAGGTCAGCTACCTGCCATAGCTGTATACCGTCACGCAAGGTGGCTTTCACTATGCCCAGCAGGGTGATAAGCATGTCTAGAGTAGGGGCGATGGTCTCTATGCGCTGTCCAGCAACAATGACATGAGTGGTGCCACCCTCCAATCGTTCCTGTTCAATGATGCCTTGTAGAGTATGGTTGTTGAGCTTATTGTTAAGCACCAACATACGATGACGATGCTCCACGCGCAGGCTCTTCCACTGGTAGCGCAGCATGTTCTTACGTGAGGTATCGACATTAGTGCCGTTTTCTTTGGCCCATTCGTCGGCTTTATTACCTTGAGTGGCAAAGGGAAAGAATATGTTCACTATCCCCAGTCGGTGATGGCTAGGCTCGCTATAGAGACTGCCGCTTGTCCACGGTTCCAGAAGAATGGGACGCAGCTGTCGCTCACCAAGCAGCGTCAGCAGCTCAGCTACCTCGCTGGCGGTCTGATGATAGCTTTGCTCTGCCTGTTGAGTGTCCTCTTGCAGTTGTTGCCAGACATCGTCGGTGAGACGCATGAAGAACTGACCTTCGCAGGTCTTCACACCGTCATAGAGCAGTGGTGAAAGACCTAGCTTTTGTGCCCACTTCAAGGTTTGTCGCCATTTCCATGCCGACATAGGTTCTATCTGTTCCTGGTTGCCGTAAGCTCCTGCACGTAGCAGCCGGAAGAAATTTCGTTGAGCGATGGTCACTGTTGTGATGTTTTGTCGTTAATGACTATTGCTGAATAGCGGCGTGGATAGCGCAGCATGATGGCCAGCAGTGCTGCCACGCCGATGGCTACGGGATAGTAGAGCGAGGGTAGAATCTCGATGGGATTGATGGCTGCCAGTCCTGCTGCCATCAGCATCTGTGCCCCATAGGGGATGAGTCCCTGTACCGTGCACGAGAATGTGTCGAGCAGTGAGGCGCACTTGCGAGGATCAAGCTGGTACTTCCGGCCTATCTGTCGGGCTATGCCCCCAACGGTGATGATGCTGACAGTATTGTTGGCCGTACAGAGGTTGACAATGCTCACCAATGCTGCAATCGACAGCTCTGCACCACGCTTGCCACTGATGTGACGTGTCAGCCGCTCGATGATGAAATCGATGCCTCCGTTGTGTTTGATCACCTCCAACAGTCCTCCTGCCAGCATCGTGATGACGATGAGCTCACCCATACCCTTGATACCGTCGCCCATGGCCTGCATCCACACGAACACATCGCTGAAGCCACCTGTCAGCAGTCCAATGATGCCGGCAAGGATGATGCCCAGTGTGAGCACGACCATCACATGAAGACCAAATATGGCTGTCACCAGCACTACTAGATAGGGCAGTACTTTGCTGAACTCCACCTCAGGGATATTGGCAGGCGAAGTGATGCCTTGGCCCATGAACACATATAATATTAGCACCACTATGGCTGCGGGCACTACGATAAACGAGTTGACTCGGAACTTGTCGCTCAGCTTGCAGCCTTGTGTCTGGGTGGCGATGATGGTGGTGTCGGAGATGAACGAGAGGTTATCGCCAAAGAACGAGCCACCAACGACTGCGGCTACCAACATTGCCGTCGATGCTCCCGTCTGTAGTGCCACACCAGCAGCGATAGGTGTGAGTGCCACGATGGTGCCAACGCTGGTGCCGATGGACAGCGAGATGAAACATGCGGCCAGAAACAGTCCTGCCAGCATCATCTCAGCCGGCAGCAGCGACAGCGTCAGGTTGACTGTAGCATCGATGCTTCCCATCACCTTTGCTGAGTTGGCAAAGGCGCCTGCCAGCACAAAGATCCATATCATCAGCATCATCTGACTCGACCCAGCTCCTCGGCTGAACACCGTGATGCGTCGCCTCAGTGAGCCGCGGGTGATAGTGATGGCATAGACCGATGCCGT
Source organism: uncultured Prevotellaceae bacterium (assembly GCA_900318685.1). GTDB lineage: Bacteria > Bacteroidota > Bacteroidia > Bacteroidales > Bacteroidaceae > Prevotella. The sequence goes on from ONLL01000017.1 coordinate 28,683, forward strand.
AAGGAAGCCCACAGTGATGGGCACACGATAGAAATCGCCTGCAATGATGCTGGTGACGAGGTACAGCGTGATGAACACTGCCAGTGGCGACAATGCTATGAGCCCTCTCTTCAACCCGTCTATAGTGTTACGCCGTTCTTGAATATGGCTATCTCGCGGTAATCGTTCTCCTCATTGCGGGCATGCTCGCCGCTGGCTACGCTGAGCACTTTGTCGATGAACTCAGGTAGCAACTCCTGCATGCTGCGTCCCTCAATGAGCTGACCGGCATTGAAGTCCACCCACTGCTGCTTGCGTGCTGCCAGCGTGGGATTCGTGGCAATCTTCATGGTCGGAACGAACGTGCCGAAAGGTGTGCCGCGTCCTGTGGTAAAGAGCACCAGATGGCAGCCGCACGATGCCAGTGCAGTAGCAGCCACGAGATCGTTACCAGGTGCTGAGAGCAAATTCAGACCATGAGCCTTCAGACGGTCGCCATATTCGAGGACACCCGTCACAGGAGCACGTCCGCACTTCTGGGTGCATCCCAGAGCCTTGTCCTCCAGGGTGGAGATGCCGCCGGCTTTGTTGCCTGGCGAAGGATTCTCACCCACAGGTTCGCCGTGCGAAAGGAAGTACTCCTTGAAGTTGTTGATCATGTCGACAGTCTGCTGGAAAAGCTCAGGCGTGGTGCAACGGTTCATCAGAATGGTCTCGGCACCAAACATCTCAGGCACCTCCGTCAGCACGCTTGTTCCTCCTTGGGCCACAAGCCAGTCGCTCAGCTCGCCCACCAGCGGATTGGCGGTGATGCCGCTGAAGCCATCACTGCCGCCACATTTCAGTCCTACGCGCAAAGCTGACACGGGTACATCCTCGCGCTGGTCCTGACGGGCTATGGCATAGAGCTCACGCAGTACCTGCATGCCTGCCTCCACCTCGTCACCGTCCACCTTCTGCGTCACCAGCAGTCGGATGCGGTCGTGGTCATAGTCACCCAACATGGTCATGAAATCATCGGGCTGGTTGTTCTCGCAGCCCAGTCCCAGCACCAGCACGGCTCCTGCATTGGGATGCAGCACGATGTCGCGCAGCACCTTACGGGTATTCTCATGGTCACCCGACAGCTGCGAACAGCCGTAGTTGTGGTGCCAGCAATAGATATTGTCGATGCCCTCACAGCCAGTCTCCTCACGCATCTGCCGAGCCAATCGCTCAGCGATGCCGTTCACACAGCCCACGGTAGGGACGATCCACAGTTCATTCCTGATGCCTACGTCACCGTTCTTCCTGCGATAGCCCTTGAAGGTTCTGTTCTCTTTGGCGATGTTAAGCTGTTCGTCGACAGGCTCATACGAATACTCCAGAGTACCCTTGAGGTTGGTCTGCAGGTTGTTCTCGTTCACCCATTCGCCGGCTTTCATATCCTGGCGTGCATGTCCGATGGGATAGCCGTATTTAATAATGTTCTCGCCTGTGCGAACGTCCTTGATGAGTACTTTGTGTCCAGCAGGCGTGTCCTGAAGGATGGTGATGTCCTTGCCGTCAATGCTGATGATGTCGCCTTGCTGCTTAGGCTGCAGGCACACCACCACCGAGTCGGCGGGATTGATCTTTAAGAAAGTAGCTTGTTCCATTGTATAGTGTTTAGGTTTGATGTTTCTTGCTTGATTACCCGATGTTCATGCGCCGGTAGAACTCGATGTTCTCTTTGGTCAGCAGTTCGATGGGCATATAGTTCACAGGAGTCACCTCCTTGCGCAGGACGATGGCCTGGAAGAGGGTGTTGATGCACGAATAGCCTTGCATGTAGGCATGCTGTGCGATGAGGAAGGAGATGCTGCCCTGCCTGACGCATTCAGCGTTCTTAGGCACCATATCGTAGCCCATGATCTGCACGTTGCGACGGTTGGTGCGCAGCAGGAACTGTCCTACGAGGTGTGCCTTCGAGTTGAAGGTGATGCAGTGATGCACCTGAGGATGGGTGGTGAAGAAGTTCTCGAGGATCACGTCAAACTCCTCGCGGGTGCCTCCCAGTGGCAGGTTCACCTCCGTAATCTTGATTTCAGGGAAGTGGTCCTTCATATAGTGACGGAAGCCCGTCTCACGGTTGTTCTGCTGCTTCGAGCCGATGTGTCCGTCCTTGAGCTGTTTCATCAGCATGATCTCCTCTTCCTTCGAGGCGATGAGCATCAGCATGCGTGCTGCGAAATAGCCGCTCTGGAACGAATCCTGTCCGTAGAATGCCAGTGGCTTCAGGTCGGGCAGGTACGAGTCGAGCAGTATGAAGGGGATGGAAAGGTTGGTCAACTGATCAGTAAATTCGCGCGTCAGCTCGAGCTTCGCAGGCACCACGATCACGCCGTCGGGCTTTGCCTTCAGGCACTCTTGTGTAGCCTCCTGGAATGACTCGCCATTGAACCGCTCATAATAGACCATTTGCAGTGACACATGAAAGTCGCGCAGAAGCTGCGTTGCAGCATTCACGCCTTCCTCTATCTCTTCCCAGTAGGCCTCGCTGGTATGCTGGGGGATGATGCAACAGAAGTTGTAATTACGGTTGTATGCTAGCGCTGAAGCATAGACATTGGGCTCATAGTCCATCTCTTCGAGTGCCTTCTCCACTTTCTCCAGCGCCTTCTTCGATACATTGGGACGCTTATGCAATACACGGTCAACAGTGCCCACCGAGACCCCTGCCCGAAGGGCAATATCCTTGATTCTAATCTTGTCGAATGCCATAACAATCTTTTCTTGGTGCAAAGTTACATTTTTTTGAGCAGTTAATGGGGCGAAAGGTAGTTAAAAGGAGTTAAAGGCCTTGAGTTATTACCTGAAATGTGTAACTTTGCACATCGAAATGCGCAGAACACCAATCATAGTAGCTGTATTGTGGTGTGCGATGCTCCTTTGGGCATCGTGCAGCACGACGCGCTACGTGCCTGACGGACAGTCGCTGCTGCATGCAGTCAAGGTGAGGACGATGGGTGAATATCGTGACGTGAATACGGCCAATCTGCGCAACTATGTGCGACAGACACCCAACTCACGCTGGTTCTCGTTTATGCCGCTGCCCTTGTACACTTATTCTCTCTCAGGCAGCGACAGCTCACGATGGGTCAACCGCACACTCCGCTCAGTTGGCGAGGCTCCCGTCATCTTCGACACACTGAAGGCAGAGCTCTCGCGTAGCGACCTTCGCCAGCAGCTGCGCAATGAAGGCTTCCTTCAGGCTGACGTGGCCTATGAGACGCGCCGGCACGGCAAGAAGACCGACATCACCTATTGGCTCTTGCCAGGACAGCCTTACTTCGTTCATCATATTACCTACGACATCAGCGATCCTTCCATCGCCCGCATGCTGGAGGGCGACAGCACCCGCCGCCTGCTGCACGAGGGTATGCGTTTTGATGTCAGCCGACTCGATGCCGAGCGCAAGCGTATCACAACGCTGCTCACCGATAGTGGCTACTATCGTTTTCACAATGAGTTCATCACCTATCAGGCCGACACCATCGGAGGGTCGCATCTCATCGACCTCACCCTGCGTCTCTCGCTCTTCCGACAGAACAATCGTCCTGACACGCTGCACACCCGCTACCGTATGCGGCACATCAGCTATGCCAGCGGCGATCCTTCCGACAGCCGTCTGCACCTGCGTCAGCATGTGCTCGACGAGTGTACGCACCTCTATGCCGGACAGCCTTATTCAGCTTCAGGACTTCGCAACACCTACAACCACTTCGGCCGTCTGCAGGCAGTGAAATACACCAATATCTCGCTGACGCCTGTGTCGCCCGATGTCTTGTCAACGCTGGATCAGTCGACTGGATGGCTCGACTGCAACGTGCAGATACAAACCAACAAACCGTCGACCATCAGCTTCCAGCCGGAAGGCACCAACACCGCTGGCGATCTGGGAGCTGCGGCATCGCTTACCTATCAGAATCGCAACCTCTTCCGAGGCAGCGAGGTGCTCAGTGTCGAGCTGCGTGGAGCCTACGAGGCCATACGAGGGCTGGAGGGATATTCCAACCAGAACTTCACTGAGTATTCGCTGGAGGCACGCCTGCAGTTTCCCCGTTTCATAGCCCCTTGGCTCAGCCACAACCTGCGCCATAAGATGAATGCCACCAGCGAGGTGTCGCTGCTCTACGACCTGCAGGACCGTCCTGAGTTCCATCGGCGGGTGCTCTCAGCAGCCTGGCGCTATCGCTGGAACCTGCCCGACCACTACGGACGTTTCCTGCTCGACATGCTCGACCTCAACTATGTATTCATGCCCTGGATCTCTCACACCTTCCGCAATGAATACCTCGACAGTGAGACTTCGCGCAATGCCATCCTCCGCTATAACTACGAAGACCTGTTCATCACCAAGCTAGGCTTTGGCTATTCCTATGCCAAGGGACCGCTGGCGCTGAAGACTAACATCGAGACTTCGGGCAACATCCTCTCGTTGGGCTCGCGTGTCTTCTCTACTGACAAGGACCGTGATGGACACTACCGTCTGTTCAATATTGCCTTTGCACAGTATGTGAAGGGCGACATCGACCTCACGCGCTCCTTCGACATCGACCAGAACAATAAGATGGTGCTCCACCTGGGCTTCGGCATTGCCTATCCTTATGGCAACTCCAGTGTGCTGCCCTTTGAGAAGCGCTATTTCTCGGGTGGTGCCAACAGCATGCGCGGATGGAGCGTACGCTCACTGGGGCCAGGCAAATACAAGGAACGTGACGGGCGCATCAACTTCATCAACCAGACAGGCGACATGAAGCTCGACCTCAATGCCGAGTATCGCACTCACCTCTTCTGGAAGCTCGATGGTGCTGCATTCATCGATGCAGGAAATATCTGGACATTGCGTGAGTACGACATACAGCCTGGAGGACAGTTCTCGCTGAAGGACTTTCCCAGTCAGCTTGCCGTCAGCTACGGATTGGGCCTGCGTTTCAACATGGGCTATTTCATCCTCCGCTTCGACCTGGGCATGAAGGCTGTCAATCCTGCCTATGAGGAATATGAGGACGAGCACTATCCCATCCTGCACCCCCGCTTCAGCCGCGACTATGCTTTCCACTTTGCCGTAGGACTGCCGTTCTGACGAGATGGGAGATGAAAGATGAGTGCACTCTCTGGAATAGATAAAAAATATTAAGTAAGGGAAATAACTCCTAACTCCTAACCCCTAACTCCTATTTTTTTATTACCTTTGCAGTCAAATTGAACACCAAACCATGCTGGGATTTATCTCTTTTGGCAGCGGAAGCAGTGGAAACTGCTATTTTTTATATACAGAAAACGACGGTCTGATGATCGACGCTGGCATCGGCATACGTACTCTGAAGAAGTATTTCAGGGACTTCGGGCTGGCGATGAACTCCGTTCATCATCTGATCATTACCCACGATCATGCCGATCATATCAAGTGCGTGGGCAGCATCAGTCATGAGCTGCACCTTCCTGTCTATGCCACCGAATTGGTGCACAAGGGCATCGATCATAACTACTGCGTCACACGTAAGGTCAATCCTGCCGACCGTCATCTCGTAGAGCCTCGGCATCCTATGCAGCTGGGCGACTTCCTCGTCACTCCTTTCTCTGTGCCTCACGACAGCAGCGACAACGTGGGCTATATGATCGAGGTGCAGGGCCACACATTCTGTATCATCACCGATGCAGGTGAGGTGACTGAGGAAATGGGCACTTACATCGAGCAGGCCAACTATCTGGTCATCGAGGCCAATCACGACACTGAGATGCTGATGAACGGTCCCTATCCTGCACATCTCAAGGGACGCATCAACAGTACTACGGGCCACCTCAACAACAAAGCCTGCGGCGAAGCCATCGCTCAGCACATGACTGAGCAGTTGAAGTCGGTATGGCTCTGTCATCTCTCCGAGGAGAACAACCATCCTGAACTGGCACGTAAGACCGTCGAGGCTATCCTCCGCGGCTACGGCATCATCGCCGGTAAGGACTTTCAGTTGGAGGTCCTCAAGCGCACGATGCCTACTGGCATCTTCCAGCTATTGTAGCTTTAGCCGGCATTTCCGGATAATCCGGCTAATCCGGAAAGCCCGGACAACCCGGACAACCCAGAACCTCCGGTCATTCCGGATCTCCATCAAAAAAAGCTGTGCCTCATCCGAGACACAGCTTTTAAAATATCCCCTCCACAGGAGAAGGAGGGGGTAGGGTGGGTTTACTTTATTCGCCCTTCTCCATCTGAGCCTTCAGCTGAGCCAGTACGTCGAGGTCACCCAGAGAGGTGCTGGCAGCAACGTTCTCAATCTTTGGAGTGTCGTCCTTCTTGGCGGCACGGGGAGTGGCAGAAGCCTTGCGGGCAGCACGCTTCTCTTCACGCTGCACATCCTCGAAGGTGCGGCTGTGGCTGAGGATGATGCGCTTGCTCTCCTTGTTGAACTCGATCACCTTGAAAGGCAGAACCTCGTTCAGCTGAGCCTGCGTGTTGTCCTCCTTCACCAGGTGCTTAGGAGTAGCGAAGCCCTCGACATTCTCCTCGAGCTGCACCACGGCACCCTTCTCGAGCATTTCGATGATCTTACCCTCATGGACGCTGCCAACGGCATACTTGTCCTCGAAGGCATCCCAAGGATTGTCCTCAAGCTGCTTGTGACCCAGCGACAGACGGCGATTCTCCTTGTCGATATCGAGCACGACAACGTCGATAGCCTCGCCAACCTTCGTGAACTCTGAGGGGTGCTTCACCTTCTTCGTCCAGCTCAGGTCGCTGATGTGGATCAGACCGTCGACACCTTCCTCCAGCTCTACAAACACGCCGAAGTTGGTGAAGTTGCGGACCTTAGCAGTATGCTTCGAACCAACGGGGTACTTCACGTCGATAGCTTCCCATGGATCTTCCTTCAGCTGCTTGATGCCCAGCGACATCTTGCGCTCGTCGCGGTCCAGAGTGAGGATCACAGCCTCCACCTCGTCGCCAACTTTCAGGAACTCCTGAGCGCTGCGCAGGTGCTGGCTCCACGACATCTCGCTGACGTGGATCAGACCCTCGACACCAGGCTGAACCTCTACGAATGCACCGTAGTCGGCGATGACAACCACCTTGCCGGTGATCTTGTCGCCCACCTTCAGGTTCTTGTCGAGAGCATCCCAAGGATGAGGAGTGAGCTGCTTCAGACCCAGAGCGATGCGCTTCTTCTCCTCGTCGAAGTCGAGGATAACAACATTGATCTTCTGGTCGAGCTCGACAACCTTCTTCGGATCGTCGACGCGGCCCCAGCTCAGGTCGGTGATATGGATGAGTCCGTCCACACCGCCCAGGTCGACGAATACGCCGTACGAGGTGATGTTCTTCACGGTACCCTCCAGGATCTGGCCCTTCTCCAGCTTTGAGATAATCTCCTGCTTCTGAGCCTCGAGCTCCTGCTCGATGAGAGCCTTGTGCGAAACGACCACATTGCGGAACTCCTGGTTGATCTTCACCACCTTGAACTCCATCGTCTTACCAACGAACTGGTCGTAGTCGCGTATGGGATGAACGTCAATCTGCGAGCCGGGCAGGAAGGCCTCGATGCCGAACACGTCGACGATCATACCACCCTTTGTGCGGCACTTGATGAAGCCCTGGATCACCTGCTGCTCGTCGAGAGCCTCATTCACGCGATCCCAAGCCTTCGACAGGCGTGCCTTCTTGTGAGAAAGCAGCAGCTGACCCTTGCGGTCCTCAGCGCTCTCCACGTAGACCTCCACCACGTCGCCCTCTTTCAGGTCGGGGTTGTAGCGGAATTCAGCGGCGGGGATGATACCATCGCTCTTGTAGCCAATGTTGACAACAACTTCTTTCTTGTCAACGCTGATGACCTTGCCATCCACAACCTGATGGTCGGCCACCTTGTTCAGGGTTTCGTCGTAGGCCTTGTCAAGCTCTTCCTTGCTTACATTGGCCACGGTGCCTTTTTCAAACTCGTCCCAGTCAAAGTCCTGCAACGGCTGAACGTTCTTTGTTAATTCTGACATTTTTAATTAAAATTTGTTTGTTAAATTAATAAAGTTGGACATTATGTGAATTGTGATTTACATAAAGCGGCCGCAAAGGTACTCAAAATCTTTGAGAGTGAGACCTTTGCAGCCTTTATAAATCCGTTATTTAAGAATCTTTAACTACCTCGGGGCTCTTTATTACCCGATTTGTCGTACCTTTGCACCATCATTCATAAAAAAGTATGGCTATGAAACTGTTTAGAATCTCCATTATCCGTGCCGTCGCAGCAGTGCTCGTCGGCGTGCTGTTGCTCAAGTACAACGAAGATGTGCTGAAGGTGCTCACCGTGGCCCTCGGCGCGATGTTTATCATTGCCGGCGTCGTTTCGCTGGTGGGGTGGGTCAACAGCCGTCGCAAGAAGGCTGAGTTCCGTGCCTACGACAGCGGACAGTCCCCGGCCGTAGAGGAGGTCGATTCCGACCATGCGATGTTCCCCGTCGCTGGCCTGGGCAGTCTGCTTCTGGGTCTTCTGCTCGCGCTCACGCGCAGCGACGAGTATATCGAGTGGGCCATGTATCTGCTGGGAGCCGTGCTCGTGCTGGGTGCCATCAACATGGTCATGAATATCTTCGCTGCCCGTAAGATGGAGCCTGTAGGCCCCTGGATGTGGCTTGCTCCGCTGGCCATCGCCGCTGCTGCAGCCGTCGCCATGTTCCGTGGCTTGGTGCCCGCCAATGTCTGCACCACCATCCTTGGCGTCACTGCCCTTGTCTATGCCGTCTTCGAGCTCATCTATTCTTTCATCTTCAGTGCCATCCGCCGTCGCTACGAGAAGACTCAAGCCCAAGTCCGCCCCCGCCGACCAGACGAGATAGTCCCAGTGGTAAGTGAAGAGTGAAGAGTGAAGAATGAAGAATGAAGAGTGAAGAGTGAAGAATGAGGAATGAGCGCAATCAAGTTCCCCTCCCTTGGGGAGGGGTTAGGGGTGGGCCCTTAAATACATCTTCTCCCTCCCATAATCAATCACAGCGGCATGACGTTCCAGGAAGTCGGTGCCTAGCACACCGTCGACCTGGCTGGCGTGGTTCTTGCGGAACTCCTTATTAATATACGCGATGTCCATCAGGTAGAGGTAGTCCACGTCGATGTCTATACCGTTCACCTGGAACGTAGCCTTCGTAGCCACCAGCGACTCGACGGAGCCAATGCCAGTGGCATAGTTTGCCGTCTGCGTCGTCTCCAGCCCATATTTCCTCCTTCTGTTCTTGTCAATCAGCGTTGCTCCACCGCCCGTGTCTACCAGGAACACGCAGGGCTTGCCGTTGACATTCATCCACACCGTGATATGTCCCGTCTGTATCTTGTGTAGGTCCAGCGCAGTATACCCATTAGCCAGCATCATGCTGTCCTCTGTGATGCCGTTGGTCTCTTCGACAGCATCACCTTTCGAGCCGCCACATCCCAGCCACAAGGCCATCATGATAATAAGTAGTATGCTTTTTTGTGTCATATTCGCTGCAAATTTAAGGAAAAAAGCTGAATCTGCAAAACAAACGGGAAAGAATTTGTATGAGTGAGTGCTCGCTCGTCCGCGACGGGCACCTCGTCCGTCGGTGACTTTCGTCTCATCCGTCCGCGATGAGCGTGCTGTCCGTCCGCAACGAGCTTCCGCTCCGTCCGCGATGAGCGTGCTGTCCGTCCGCAACGGGCGACTGCTCCGTCCGCAACGAGCAATCGCTCCGTGGCTGATGGCTGACGAAAAAGTGCACAACGGGTCAGTTCCATTGTGCACTTATTACACTCCCTAACTCCCCTCCCATTATTAGGAGGGATAGGGGTGGGGGCAGTTTATTGCTCGCCGATAATCTTGTTGATGATGGCGAGTGCATCAGCGAGGGTGACGCCGTTCTGTCCGTCGAAGTCGGCGGCAGCCTCGTTGAATTTCACTGACGTCGGATCAAGGAGGTAGTTGATGATAGCAACGACATCAGCGATGGTCACTTCCTCGTCGCCATTGACATCGCCAAGGAGAATCGGAGCCTCTACCTTCTCAAAGAGGTAGACGGGATTTTGAGAAGCAGTAGAATAGCAAGAGAAGAGGGAGTTACCACTATTATACTGCATCACGTTGCGATTTGAGCTTCCCTCGGCTACGATTGATGCCGAGTTAAACTCGTCGAAGGTGATTGTCCAAACGCCATTGACATCGTTCTCCTTCTGAGTCTTCAAGTGGTTACTACCGCTGCTTGCTGCATAGAGATAACCTGTGCTTTCTGCACTCTCGTCGTATATAGAGTAACCAGTAGCCTCACCAATCGTTGCACTTTCGATCACAAACTCATACACATTAGCGCTCTTTACGGTTGCCACGCCATCGCTAATAGCCACCTCAACAGCTACACGATTGTTGGGGTTCTGCTTACCCATTGCCATACCTTCTCCGTCGGTAATGATATAACGCTTGCCTGGGGTTATAGAGGTGGCAAGGGTATATTTCACCTCTTCAAAGGGTACAATCTTAACGACAGTTGCATTGATCTTTACATCATACGAAGGCATGTTGAAGGTCCATGCATTCTCAGTATTGGCAACAGGTCTCAAGGTAACGGTCTGCCCTTCTTCTGAACCAGTTGCTGTGATGCTTTCCAGCTCGTAGCCCTCTGCAATTCTGAGGCCCACTGCAACCTCAGTGTCGCTCTCCAATTCTGCACTCTCTCCATTCACCAGAATCTCATCACCATAAGCTGCTGAAATGGTGACGTTTTCTGCGTCAGCGACTGTGAGCGTGTAATACTCGGGTTCCTCATACTTGGCCAATGCAATATTGCCAAGAGCAACGTTACCACTCACCTTCTCGGTTAAAATCCACTTGATATAGCGAACGTTCTCGCCAAGGTTCGTGAATTCTTCGCTCTGAGCTGTGCTTGTCAAGTCTTTGTAGGTAGCCAGGTCTGTGTAAGTCTCGCCATCCACAGAAGTCTGCACTGTGAATTTGCCTTCCCAAGAACCACTACTTGGATTGCCCTTGATATCGAATGTCAACTTGCCAGGACGTTCATTGAAGTGCAAAATCAAGTAATCACCCGTACCGTCGAACTTCAGTTTGGGAGAAGAACCGTAGTCGCTACCCAATCCTTCCTGGGTCAGACCAGCGGTGTTCTCAATATCAGCCTTGCCACCATCAAACTCGAACGGTAATGTGGCATAGTCTGCAACAAAGTGCTTCTGAGTCACAGTCACTGTCACATCCTCAGCACCAGTATAGCTAAGTGTGAAAGTAGCTGTGCGATCCTCAGTGCCTTCATTCTCTGTGGCATCGAAGGTTACTGCTCCGTCGACTACAGTGATATTGCTAATCCATGTGGCCGTTGAAGTTGCTGTCAGAGCGACACCGTTAACAGGATTTACAATGGTATACTCAATCTTGCCATCAGTAGCATCGTATGCGATTTCTACGCTAGCCGCAGCATTGATAACTGGAGTGGTATTCGTACGTTCGAGAGAAATCAATTTGCTGCCCGAATCAAACTCATAGGTAGAGTTGTACTTTTTTATATTTCCATAAACAACTACCACGTCTTCAACCATCACATCATCAGTGCTTGTGAAATTAGCACCATTAAGTCCTTTACCCTTGTAGATTTCGAATCTATCTGTCGTTGTTCCGTCATCAGAAATCCAGTAATTCATAGCCCCATTGCTCAGACTGGAACCGCCATCACATACGATACCTTTAACATATACGCCCGTCACACCAGTGTTTGCATCGATAGCATTGCGAGCATCAGCCACAGTATAAGGGTCTGCCTCAGTACCGGCATGGACAATTGTTGGGCTGCCAATAGTGACAGCTATCGTATTTATCTTCCCCGTGTTTGTAGCGGTAAAAGTTACTGATTGTGCACTTCCTGTCCAAGTACCAGATGAAAAAGTGCCTTCAGAAGCAGTAAAAGCTTTTGCTGCAGCTCCACTTAATTCGATTTTTGTAATTTTATCGCTGGATGAGGAAATTGTTAAAGTACTACCTTCGTAAATACGTAAATCTGTAATGCCTTTGCTATTCCAAATACGTGTTGGAGTCTTACCTTCGGCAGTCGTGGCGGTCAGAGATGCATTTCCTAGTACGTAAGAATCATCTCCTAATTCAGTCCCTTTGCCATCTTCAGGTTTGACAATCCCCAACGCTTCGAGTCCTTCATCCGTGTTAAACGTAAACGTAATCTTTTCTCCCCACGCACTCATGCCGAGCATCATGCAGGCCAGCAGCAGGAGGCTGCGAAGCCCTGTCAAATTGAGTAATTTTGTTTTCATTTTTTTATTTGATTATGTTAATTAATTGTTTGTATTAGGCGTAGTTATCGCATCCCCTTACAGGGGACGCTCCGCTTTCGCTAGTATTTGACCTTGCAAAGTTAGCAATTTTTTCCGTGATGTGCAAGGGTTGGAGCATTAATTGTTGTTAACTTTTCTATTGAATGGCTTTCCGAGGTCGTAAACTATATGATTTCTTGTTGCAATCTATATGATTATCACTTGCAATCTATATGATTATCACTTGCAATCTATATAGTTATTCCCTAAAATCTATATGATTTCATCCTAGTAGTGACAGACCCTTTTTACATTACAACCTTCACCATTATTCAGAACGCTGGGTTAAGAACGGTTACGGTTACAGTTGTAACCATGTAACCTTTTTGCTGTAACCGCAGCTAAGAATATCATGTAAGCATGTAATAATCAGGTGTTTATGATCAAATATCGCCTTTCTTCGCCCCTCAGCGGTTACATGGTTACAACTGTAACCGTAACCAATTTGCTGTACTACCCTGGAAAAAGTGGAATGGTTTTCCGACGGTTTACTGACTATCGCATTGGCCACCTCGATGATGTCGGCAGCGTTCACCTTCTTGTCAGCATTGGCATCGCCTTTGATGAGGGGTGTCTCAAGCTCTATGCCATAGATCTTCAAGCCGTTCAAGAGAGCCTTTTGAGCCGTTCAAGAGAGCCTTTTGAGCCGTTCAAGAGAGCCTTTTGAGCCGTTCAAGAACCTCTCTTGAGCCGTTCAAACGCCGTTGTTACAGATTGGACAGGGAAAAAATGTGTAGCACATCTGTAACAACATGTGTAACAGGGATAATTGGGGTGAAAGAAATTGTAATTCAGTGAGTTATGTACTTTACTGTTTCTTCTGTTACATTTGTACACTTTAAAGTATAGAAATTGAAGGTCTAGAAAAAAATAATAGTAATGTGCAGCGGGAGTAGAAAAGATGTGTAACATGTGTATCTGTAACAGCACAGAAAAAGCCTGTATCGTTCATTGGTAGGTCTGTTGAGGCTTCCCTTTACCAACTATAACAGCAGCTACAACTTTTTGAGTGTTGTAGCTGCTGTCGCTATAGTATATAGGTATCAATACCTATACTTGCTCGATCACATCACTTGCTTAGTCTTCGCTGAACCAGTCGCCGCCTTCGCGATCCATTGCTTCGCTATCGGCATTCCCTTGATTAAGATCCGACAAAGCCATCAAGCTTTGTATTTCTACGAAATATTCTTTGCAGCTAGGTGCTTCATATCTCTTTTTCATGTATCGTTCCTCCTAATTATTTAATGATGACTTTTTTACCATTCACAATATACAGACCCTTTTGAGGCTGAGCCACGCGGCGACCCTGAAGGTCGTAGACGTTGTCCTCGGCAGCAGAGTTGCTGACGTTCTCGATGCCACTCTCCTCACCTGGATTGATGCTGATGAAACTCTGGGTCGAACCCGAATTAGGTGTCAACACATGTGCGTAGGCTCTGTGTGCACCTACCTTTTGACCGTTAGCCCAATAGAAGCCTACATTGCCATCCTTATTGTTTAAGATGTAGTTTTTGTAGTTTCCATCGGCAGTTGCAAGGGAGGCAATATCTGTGAGAGTTCCTACGAAGCAGTTGTCTGTAATTGCAGTAGAAGTAGCAGTTACAGGAACAGCCACAGAGGCACCGCCTGCTGCATGTAGCAGGACACCTGTATTAGCAGGCACTACATCAAGCGGAGCAAACACCAGTTTATCACCACCATCATTGCATGTAGCCGTAGAAGCTGTGATGCCAGTTCCTGTGAAGTCGAGAGCGCAATCAGTGTAATAGGTGGCATAACCAGCAGAGGTCACAGTAACATACTCTGCAACCTTTGTGATTTCAGATGTACCTTTGAGTCCTTTAACTGAGAAATAAGTACTGGCGTTTGCCTTTATTATTACCTGTGCTACAGCATTATTATATAAGTGACTCGCAGGCCCCCAATTCGAGCGAAGTGAAGCTGGTGAAGAAGGCAACTCAACAGGAATCGTATTCGAACCTGTTGCCTCTGTTGGACTATCAGCCAATGCCAAATTTGTATTAGCTGTATTACTACCACTTGTTATGGGAGCTGTAGAATTGTAATTGCCTACAATATAACCTCTAACAAAAATACCGTTTCCTGTAGCTATGCCCCTAATAACATCGGAAACAGAATAAGGTCTTTCCTCGGAACCATCAGGTGCATTCGGGTCAATAATTGTAATTGTATATGAAGCAGAACCAATCCGATAAATGCTGTTGCCTGCAAATGTGGCAGTTATGGTAACTTCACCAGCTTCGTCACCAATCACAACTTCACCAGTATTCTCGTCTACAAGTGCCAAGTCTTCATCACTACTGCTGTAGGTTACGGTAAGACTGTGGGGATTTGTTAAAGTGGGCGCAGTGAAGTCCTCACCGATGTTTGCAGAGAATGTTGTTGTTGCAAATGCCAATTCAGGATCTGCTTTTGTAGCACGTGATACGATATAGTTGCCAGATGCTAATTCTGGAGCATTACTATATAATGTCAGCTTTCCACAAACAATGACTTCATCACCAATTAGAAGGTCATCTGCTGATGAGAAATTATCAGTACTAGATTTTTTACCCTTATAAACGAGAAGTTGTGTTGCTGTTCCTCCATTGTCACTTATGTAATAACGGTAGTTTGAACCATCATCAATGATGCTTTCACCATAGAAAGAAGACACGACGCCTCTAATGTAAACATCATCAGAAGAACCTGATGAAGGGGTATTTGCTATTGCCTGCGCAACTGTATATGGATTGTTAAGAGTGCCGGGACCGTTGGGATTACCTGCTTGTGTGATTGTCACTTCCTTTGTTGCTGTCTCATTTGTGTTATATGTGTAGGTAAGAGTAGCAATAGCAGAGCGTGATTCTTTAGACTCATTGGTCGTACACGTGAAAGGCAAGTTTTCACCTGCAGTGCCAAAGACAAGCCAGTTCGAATTGCTCGATGCTGTTATTTGGCCTCCGTCAACGGGATTTGCAACTGAGAATGTGATAGCACCACTTGTAGCATCAAATGCTAAATCTACGTCGTTAGCAGAAATAACGGGAAATGGAGCACTGTAATATTCTACCTTAGAAATAGTAATAAGACCATTAGAGGACCCACTTGCGCAGTCGAACGCGACTTTATAATAAAGATTTGCTGTTGGATTTGTTAGAGAGACTACCTTAGCACCAGTTGATTTGTCAAAACTATCAGCTTCAGTCCATGTGGAATTGTTGCTACTTGTGTATAATTTGATGGAATTGACTTTTTCTACTGTAATAGCATCAATTGTAACCACTACTTTCGTGATGGCTTTATCTATAGGAGCCTCAGTAATAATGGTTCCAACTGATGCGTTATTCTTACGGCCACACTTAATCTGTCCATTGCCGTCAGAATTCTTCCATCCATTGTTATTGTTGTTGAAGTTAGTGACGTTCACAACAAAGGTTCCATTTGTTGCTTTAAAAACACCATCATAAGCCGAATTTTTGGGGGTATAACCTTCGCCAAAAAGTGCAGTCTTGTACACCATGTCTTCTCCCCACGCCTGCCCAGCAAACGCAGTGGTCATTACGGCTACGACAGCTAGTGAGCGTAGCCTGATTTTGTTTAAGAGTTTTGATTTCATTGTTTTGTTTATTGTTGGATATTAATTAAATTGTCTTTGTAAGGGCAGACCTCCCTCAATGGGAAGTCTGCCTATATGAATATCAACGGATGACCACCTTCTTGCCATTCACGATATACATACCCTTAGTGGGCTGGAGGACGCGGCGGCCCTGGAGATCATAATAGTGGATGGTGGATGGTTGATGGTGGATGGAGGCGATGCCAACGGGGACATCGCTGACCTTTGTGGGAGCCTCGATGGGGCAGATCTCGTAGGTGCTGTTGAAGACGATAGCTATGCCGAGGATGTCGTAGGTGCCTTCAGCAATCTCGTAATTGAGCTTGAAGTTGTCGTAAACCTGTACATCGCCGACATAGAACTTGCCAGCCTCCTCAGTGACCTCAGCCTTCTCCATCTTCACGACACGGCAGAGGTTGGCAGCCATATCGTCGGCAGTAGCGTCGATGATGACGGGCACAACATCCTTCTTGTCGGTGGTGATGACATTGCCCAGGTCGACATTGGTGATCTCAGGCAGGTTCTTGTAGGGTGAGTACTTACCCGTGAGGGTGCCGCCCAAGATGTCGCCAGCGCTAAAGTAGGTCTCGAAGCCAGCATTGTTGAACAGACAGATGGCAGCCGAGGCATCGGCGATATAGATGTTCTTCATGGCAGGATCGACATATAGCACCTGAGCGCCGTCGACACTGAGCTGGCCGGTAGTGTTGGCCGCGATGAACTCAGCGATGGTCTGGTAGACCTTGACGACGGTGACGGCGAAGGTCTTTTTCACTTGGTTGAAGTGTACAGGATCGTTGGGCACCACAGTGAGGGTGACATTAGCTGTTCCTTCGGCGATGGCAGTGTAGACAGCATGTTCGTTGACGGTGAGCACCTCCTCATTGTCGCTGCTCCATTGCATAGTGTAGGATGCTCCCTCATTGGCTGTGATGGAAGCAACGAAGATGCCTGACTCACCCTCAGCCATAGACGTAGGATTGACATCGCCAATGCTGGCTACGTCCTGCTTGACGATGATCTCGCCATCGTAGAAACGATAGATGCGCGGCAGGGTCTTGATGGACGAGGTCTCGGCATAGCACGAGAACATGGGATTGCCGCTGTTGGGATTGAAGCGCATATAGTTGCGCGTGCTGGTGCCCTGGAAGACGATGGTAGCATCGCCCGTCTCAGCATCGATGTCGATAGAGGCCAGCGCATTGCCGTCAGCATCGGGCTCAGCCTCGGTCCTGAGATAGTTGCTCTTCTCACCTCCGGCAGCATAGAGATAGCCGTTGCCCACATTGAAGTAGAAGCCCTCCTCAAGTGTGATCTTCTGAATGGCGCTGCTGGGGATGATACAGCCATTGTCCTCGATGGTCACGGCATTGGCGGCACGGTTGTTGGAATTCTGGGTGGTGCTCATGGCATAGGCACCATCATCAGTAACACCAACTAGGATGATCTTGTCGCCTGCAGCCAGCGTGCTGGCATCAGTGACGAGCACATACTTGTCAGTGCCGGGAATCTCCTGCTCCTCCACCACCAGCTGATAGCTGGCGCTGCCCTCATTGAAGTAGTCGTTGCCAGCGAAGGAAGCGTTGATGATGGTCTGTCCAGCTGCGAGCAGCTCGATGGCACCCGTAGCCTCGTCGATGGTGGCGACGTCAGTCTTGGATGAGCTCCAGGTGACAGGCAGGTTGTTGGGATTCACGAGCTCGGGGAACTCAGTGGTCTCGCCAATGACGGCTGTGAAGGTGCTCTCGCCGAAGCTGAGCTCAGCATCCTGCTTAACGATGATCTCGCCATCGTAGAAACGATAGATGCGTGGCAGGGTCTTGACGGACGAGGTCTCGGCATAGCACGAGAACACGGGATTGCCGCTGTTGGGATTGAAGCGCATATAGTTACGCGTGCTGGTGCCCTGGAAGACGATGGCAGCATCGCCCGTCTGAGGATCAATGTCGATGGAGGCCTGTGCATTGCCGTCAGCATCGGGCTCAGCCTCGGTCTTCATATAGTTGCTCTTCTCGCCGCCGGCAGCATAGAGATAGCCGTTGCCCACATTGAAGTAGAAGCCCTCCTCGAGGGTGATCTTCTGAATGGCGCTGCTGGGGATGATGGTGCCGTCGTCCTCGATGGTCACGGCATTGGCAGCACGGTTGTTGGAATTCTGCGTGGTGCTCATGGCATAGGCACCATCGTCGGTGACGGCAGCAAGGATGATGACATCGCCTGCAGCCAGCGTGCTGGCATCAGTGACGAGCACATACTTGTCGGTGCCGGGAATCTCCTGCTCCTTCACCACCAGCTGATAGCTGGCGCTGCCCTCGTTGAAGCTGTCGTTGCCAGCGAAGGAAGCCTTGATAGTGGTCTGACCAGCTGCGAGCAGCTCGATGGCTCCCGTAGCCTCGTCGATGGTGGCGATGTCAGTCTTGGATGAGCTCCAGGTGACAGGCAGGTTGTTGGGATTCACGAGCTCGGGGAACGTGTTGCTCTCGCCGATGGTAACGGTCCAGTTGGACTCGGCGAAGCTGAGTTCAGCGTCCTGTTTGACGACGACCTCACCAGCCTGAATGCTGAGGTTCTTGATCTCCCAGCGGCCAGGAGCCGACGTGTCGGCCCAGTAGTTGAACTGGATTTGGAACACCTTGCCGGCATACTGGCTCAGGTCGATGACACCCACGTTGGTGAAGTTGTTGTTGCTAGCAAGGACACGTGTAGGCACCTCGATGAGATGCCAGTCGCCGTCCTTCTCGCGTACTTGAACCATAGCTTCCTGCTCAGCTAGACCCTCACCGCCGAAATAACGGAGATTCTCGTCGAAGGTCATCGTGAGGGTAGATGTGCCAGTGGCATCAATGTAGGGGCTGACCAG
Source organism: uncultured Prevotellaceae bacterium (assembly GCA_900318685.1). Lineage (GTDB taxonomy): Bacteria > Bacteroidota > Bacteroidia > Bacteroidales > Bacteroidaceae > Prevotella. The sequence continues at coordinate 47,484 of ONLL01000017.1, forward strand.
ACAGGCGTTCATGATGACAGAAGTGCAGCCGTAGCCGTTGGCGGTCATTCCATACTGGGAGGTCTTCCACACGGCATCCTGTCCACCCTGGGCATTGTTCTCAGTGACGAACTGTCCCTGACTGCTGATGAACGACTCCTCGTAGGGGAGGGTCACCGTAGCGTAGTCCTGAGGATCGACGCCAGGATCAGTGCCGCCATCAGGATCGATGGGTGTGCCAGCCTCGACGGTGGCATCAACCGACTTGATTCTCCAGTGACCAGAGCCCGAAGGACGGGTGAAGGTGACGGACGAGAACTTGCCAGTCCATACGCCTGTCTCAGGATCGTAGGTGCCGCAGTTCACCACATCGGCCGTTGTGGGCTTGTTGGAGCCGTCGAAGGTGATGGTGACACTGGTGACATTGCCGCTCTTGGCTGCGACGGCCATTGTGCCATCGCCATAGACGCGGATACCAGAACCTGTGGTGTAGTACTTGCCGTTGTTACCACCTCCGCCAAAAGTGACTGTGAAGTCACCACCATCGAAGGGGTCTGCATACTGAACACCGTTCTCAAGGTCCAAGTCACCAAAGACGATGGCTGCAGCCTGCGTGCTCATAATTCCGAAGCTGAACACTGACATTAGTGCCAGCAACAGAGTCTTGAAAGGTAAAGTTTTGATCATAATGTTATTGTTTATAAGTTGTTGATATTTATATTGTTCGCGTGAGGTTAGCGTGAGGTTAGCATAGAGCAGGTCTGGACGTACGTCCGCATTTGGTTGCAAAGTTACAAAGAATTTCCGAACTCAGCAAGTTTTTTGCTAACTTTAAACATTTGTTTTTCATTTCTCTTGCTTATTTCGAAATAATTTGTTACTTTTGCAGCGGAAAGACAACTGTGGGTTTGGTTGGGAAGACAACTTTGAGTTTGGAGTTGGAAGACAACTGTGAGTTTGGAGTGGGAAGACAACTTAGACAACTGGGACAACTTTTTTTATTGGGACAACTTTTTTTGAGACAACTTATATATTGAGACAATATCTTTGAGATGAAAGACTGCATACTGATACTGAGCGGCGGCATGGACTCAACGACGCTGCTCTATGACTACAAGGAACGGATAGCGCTGGCCGTATCGTTCGACTACGGGTCGAAACACAACGCACGTGAGATACCTTTTGCCCGTCTGCATTGCGAGAGGCTGGGCATTGAGCATCTGGTGATACCACTCAAGTTCATGGGCCGCTACTTCCAGAGCTCACTGCTGGTGGGGGGCGAGGACATACCCGAAGGTCACTACGAGGAAGAGAACATGAAGTCGACGGTGGTGCCCTTCCGCAATGGCATCATGCTCTCAGTAGCCGTGGGGCTGGCCGAGAGCCGGGGACTGAAATATGTGATGATGGCCAATCACGGTGGCGACCACACCATCTATCCTGACTGCCGCCCGGAGTTTGTGGAAGCGTTCGATGCTGCTGCAAAGGCAGGAACATTCGAAGGCATCGGTCTGCTGTCGCCCTATACTAACCTGACGAAAGGCGACATCGCCCGCAGAGGTAAGGAGCTGGGCATCGACTACAGCGAGACTTGGTCGTGCTACAAGGGCGAAGAGGTGCACTGCGGCAAGTGCGGCACCTGCGTGGAGCGACGCGAAGCGCTGGCTGAGGCAGGGATTGAGGATAAGACGGAATATGGGGGCCTCCCCCTTGCCCCCTCCAACTAGAGGGGGTGATTGAAGAGGGGTGACTAAGATGGAGGGGGTTATCGGTTTTGGGACTCTCTTTGCTCTAGGAACTCGCTGACCTGCTCCTGGGTGCCGCGGGTGACGGCGATGCGGCCGGAACGGGTGTACTGGAGGACACAGCCGAAGGCATCGAGGGCACGATAGAGGGAGATGATGTCGGCAGTGACGCCGTATTTCATCACGATGACATAGGTGGGATTCACCTCGGTGATGCTAGCATCATGACGACGGATGGTGCGGCTGATCTCAGAGTTCTGCAGCACTAGGTCAGTGGAGAGCTTGTAGAGGGCCGTCTCACGGATAAACAATTGGTCGTCAGTGAAGTAGCTGGCCTTCACCACGTCGATCTTCTTCTCAATCTGCTTGGTTATCTTGATAATCTGGTCCTCATCGCTCCAGGCGGTGATGGTGTATTTATGCACACCGGGAATGCTCGATGCCGACACATTCAGGCTCTCGATGTTCACCTGCCGACGGGTGAACACAGCCGTAATCTGGTTCAATATACCCGCGATGTTCTCGGAGTATACCAGCAGGGTATAAAGTTTGTTCTCCATTTTAGTTTTTTCCATTCTTCACTCTTCACTCTTCATTCTTCATTCTTCACTTAATACTAAGCATCATATCATCAACATTCTTTCCCGGTGGAGTCATGGGAAGCACGTTGTCTTCCTCCATGATGGCACACTCGAGGATGAACGGGCCGTCGGTCGTGAGCATCTTCTGCACAGCAGCAGCGAGATCCTTGCGGTCGACGACAGCCTGATAGGCGATGCCATAGCCCTGAGCGATAGCCTCGTAGCAGGGGTTGAGCATCTTCGTGAATGACTTGCGGCGCTTCCAGAACATATCCTGCCACTGGCGCACGTTGCCCAGATAATTGTTGTTGAGCAGGATCATCTTAACGGGTGCCTGCTGCTCCATGATGGTGCCCAGCTCCTGGATGTTCATCTGGAAGCCTCCGTCGCCCATGAAGCAGACGACAGTACGCCGACTGCTGTCCTCCGACGAGCATGCTGCAAAGGTAGCTCCAATGGCGGCAGGCATGCCATAACCCATGGTGCCCAGGCCTCCACTGGTGCAGATGCTGCGCTTATGGTGATACTTGAAGTAACGAGTGGCAAAGAGTTGATTCTGACCAACATCCGTCACAAGGATGGTGTCATCAGGAGAAGCCTTGGCCACAGCATTCACTACCTCACCCATGAGCAGCGGTCCCTCAGTGGGATGGATGGCCGGCTCGATGACCCGGATGCGCTCCTGCTCGTCGAGGGGCAGGAAAGAATCGCGCCATTCCTTGTGGCTGGCAGGATGGAGTAGGGCAGTGATGGCAGGCAGCGACTCCTTACAGTCGGCCACGACAGCCACATCAGTCTTCACGTTCTTGTCGATCTCGCTCTTGTCGATGTCGAGGTGGATGATCTTAGCCTGACGGGCATAGGTGCTCAAGTTGCCCGTGACACGGTCGCTGAAACGCATGCCGATGGCAATGAGCACATCGCACTCCTGCTCCTTGAGGTTGACGGCATAGTTGCCGTGCATGCCCAGCATACCCACGTTAAGAGGATGGTTGGAGGGCAGCGCTGAGAGACCAAGCATGGTGCGTCCGGCAGGAATATCAGCTTTCTCGAGGAAAGCCTGCAGCTCACGCTGGGCATTGCCCAACTCTACACCCTGGCCCACCAGTGCCAGCGGTCGCTGAGCCTGGTTGATGAGGGCAGCAGCCTCGCTCACAGCATCAGCATCGAGCGTAGGATAAGCCACATACGAGCGAACGAAGTTCACTTTCTCGGCATGAAACTCCACCATCTCCGTCTGCGCGTTCTTGGGGAAGTCGAGCACCACAGGACCCGGACGTCCTGAGCGTGCGATATAGAAAGCCCGGCTGACAGCCCATGCGATGTCGTCGGCATGACGTATCTGATAGCTCCACTTCGAGATGGGCTGTGCCAGACCGACAAGGTCTACCTCCTGGAAGGCATCCGTGCCCAGGGCGCCAATAGGCACCTGACCGGCGATGACGACGATGGGAGTGGAGTCGAGCATGGCATCGGCCACACCCGTCAGCGTATTGGTGGCACCAGGACCGCTGGTGACCAGTGCCACGCCGACGTTGCCCGACACACGGGCAAAGCCCTCAGCGGCATGGGTAGCAGCCTGTTCGTGGCGCACAAGGATATGGTCGAAGGCTTTCTTCTCACCACGGGTATAATCGTAGAGGGCATCATAGACAGGCATGATCGAGCCGCCAGGATAGCCGAAGATGGTCTTCACACCTTCGGCTTTCAAAGCCAGCATCAGTGCCTCGGAGCCAGTGATCTTTTCTTTCATTTTATCTTTTGGGGTAGAGTCGGATGTTCCGGGTTTTCCGGATATTCTGGGTTCTCCGGGTTTTCCGGATATTCCGGGTATTCCGGGTATTCCGGGTATTCTAGTCAATGATTCTCACGCCTCCCTTGTCAGCACTCGAGACGCTCTGGGCGTAGGCGCGGAGAGCTTTGCTCACAGGGCGATGGCGCTTGAGGGGCTGCTGCGGACGGGCGGCCAGCTCCTCGTCGCTGAGCTTCACGCTGATGGTGCGGCTGGGGATGTCGATGACTATGATGTCGCCGTCCTTGATCTTGCCGATATTGCCACCGCTGGCAGCCTCGGGCGAGATATGTCCGATGGAGAGGCCGCTGGTGCCACCAGAGAAACGTCCGTCAGTGATCAGGGCGCACTCCTTACCCAGGTGCATCGACTTGATATAAGAGGTGGGGTAGAGCATCTCCTGCATGCCTGGGCCTCCCTTGGGACCTTCGTGGGTGATGACGACGCAGTCGCCCTTCTTCACCTTGCCGCCAAGGATGCCCTCACAGGCATCTTCCTGCGAGTCGAACACTACGGCAGGACCTTCGAAATGCCAGAGGCTCTCGTCGACGCCAGCCGTCTTGACCACGCAGCCATCCTGAGCGATGTTGCCAAAGAGCACGGCCAGTCCGCCGTCCTTCGTGTAAGCATGCTCGATGTCGCGAATGCAGCCGTTGGTACGGTCTGTGTCAAGCCTATCGTAGTATTCGTTCTGCGAACCCATCTCCGTAGAGAAACGTCCGGCAGGAGCACTGTAGTAGATGGCAATCTCGTCGGACAGGCCGTTGACATCATATTTCTCCATAGCCTCGGTGAGCGTCATGCCATCGACACGGACGGCACTTCCGTCGACCAGTCCGCCTTTGTTCAGTTCGTTGAGGATGCCGAGAATGCCTCCTGCGCGGTTGCACTCCTGAACGGAATATTTCTGCGTGTTAGGAGCGAGCTTGCAGAGGCAGGGCACCTTTCGTGAAAGCATATCGATGTCGCTCATCGTGAAGTCAACGCCAGCCTCCTGAGCTACTGCCAGCAGGTGGAGCACGGTGTTGGTGCTACCGCCCATGGCGATGTCGAGGGTCATGGCATTGAGGAAAGCCTGACGTGTGGCTATCAAGCGTGGGAGCACGCTTTCATCGCCGTCCTCATAGTAGGCCAGGGCATTCTTCACAATCTGACGGGCAGCCTGACGGAACAGTTGTATGCGGTTGGTATGCGTGGCCAGGATAGTGCCGTTGCCAGGCAGTGCCAGTCCTATGGCCTCCGTCAGAGAGTTCATCGAGTTGGCCGTGAACATGCCGCTGCACGAGCCGCAACCGGGACAAGCACAGGACTCTATCTCCTGCAGTTCCTTGTCGCTCACCGACGGGTCGGCACCCTTCACCATAGCCGTGATGAGGTCGGCATTCTCGCCACGCCAGCGTCCAGCCTCCATCGGACCGCCACTGCAGAAGATGGTGGGGATGTTGAGTCGCATGGATGCCATGAGCATTCCTGGAGTCACCTTGTCGCAGTTGGAGATGCAGATCATGGCATCAGCCTTGTGAGCGTTGACCATATACTCCACCGAGTCGGCGATGATGTCGCGAGAGGGCAGCGAATAGAGCATGCCGTCGTGTCCCATCGCGATGCCATCGTCGATGGCGATAGTATTGAACTCAGCGGCATAGCAACCCATCTGCTCGATCTCCTCCCGGACAATCTGTCCGATCTCGTGCAGGTGGGTATGTCCGGGGACAAACTGAGTGAATGAATTGACGATGGCGATGATGGGTTTGCCAAACTGCTCATGCTTCATGCCAGTGGCTACCCAAAGAGCACGGGCGCCAGCCATGCGACGCCCTTCAGTGCAAACACTACTTCTTAATGGATGTTTCATATATTTGCATCTAGTAACTTTGTTTTCAATACGTTATTGCAACGACAAAGACACTCAGAACAGATCATTGATCACATCCTCCAGGACGTTCTCGATTTCTTCACCGTCATCCTCGTCGTAATCCTCGTTCTCACCGTGACAGGGGTCGAAGTCAGGCGTGAGGTCAAACTGGTCATTCTGACTGATGCCCAGGCTGGAGTCGGCATAGACCTTCTTCATATAGAGGGCGAAGATGGGCAGAGCTGCTGCAGCACCCTGAGCATAGGTCATGCTCTCGAAGTGGATGTCGCGATCCTCGCCGCCCACCCAGCATCCAGACACCAGCTTGGGTGCGATGCCCATGAACCATCCGTCGCTGTTGCTGTTGGTGGTACCCGTCTTTCCTCCCAGAGGAGCAGTGATGCCATATTTGGAGCGCAGACGACTACCTGTGCCTCCGTCGACGACACCACGCAGAAGGTAGATCATCTTCTCAGCCGTCTCGTTGTCGAGCACCTCACTGCCCGGACGTGTCAGCACATCGGCACCATATACCTTGCCATCGCTGTCGACAATCTTCGTCACATAGACGGGTGCCGAGCGATAGCCGTGATTGACAAACGTGGTGTAGGCACTGACCATCTCGGCCACCGTGTTCTCACAGGGACCCAGACAGAGCGACGGGCTGGGGTAGATGTCGGGATTGTTGAAGCCGTAGTCGTGGAGCAGCGTCTTGAAGTTCTTGGGACGGAGCACGTCGATGAGATATGCCGATACCCAGTTGTTAGAAGTCTGCAGGCCCCATTTCAGCGACACCAGCTCGCCCTCATGGGCACGGCTGCCGTTGCGTGGTGTCCAGGCCTGTCCGCTCTCCGTGTAGTAGGTGCGCTGCTCGCAGGGCACGAGCGTGCAGGGAGTCATGTTGCCTCCAGAAGGCATCATGGCCAGTGAGTAGAGGAAAGGCTTGATGGTGGAACCCACCTGTCGGCGTCCTTCCGTAGCCATATCATAGGCAAAGTGCTGGAAGTCGAGTCCTCCCACATAGGCCTTGACATGACCGTTCTGGGGAACCATGCTCATGAAACCTGTGCGCAGGAACGACTTGTAGTAGAGGATAGAGTCGAGTGGGGTAAGGGTGGTGTCACGGTCGCCATTGTAGGAGAACACCGACATCTTGACGGGTGTCCTGAAGGCTTTGTCGATCTCGTCCTGCGTGGCCCCTTCTTCATGCATCACACGGTAGCGCTCGCTCTGCCTGATGTTACGTTTGAGGATGTTCTGCACCTCACTGGCAGACAGAGAATTAGAGTAGGGGGCATTGCGGCGGTTGCGATTGCCCTGGTTGAAGATGGGCTGTAGATAACCCACGACATGCTCATAGCAGGCCTCTTCGGCATACTGCTGCATGCGCGTGTCGATGGTGGTGTAGATCTTCAGACCGTCAGTATAGATATTATAAGGTGTGCCGTCGCTCTTCAGGTTCTTGTTGCACCAGCCGTAGAGCGGGTCTTCCTCCCAAGCGATCTTGTCGAGCACATACTTATTCTTGTTCCACTCAGGATAGTCGCTGGGCTTAGGCTCCCGGGCCATCATATAGCGGCGCAGGAAATCACGGAAGTAAGTGGCCTGACCATCGTTGTGGTCGCTGACATGGAACTTCAGCTCGCTGGTCAGGTTCACCTTCATGCAGCTGTCCATCTCTTCCTTCGACAGATAGCCTTCCTTGTACATCTGCTGCAGCACGATGTTGCGGCGCTCCTCGCTGCGCTCAGGAAAACGGCGTGGGTTGAAGTACGAGGGATTCTTACACATGCCGACCAGCGTGGCCGACTCTGTGATGGACAGTTCAGACGGTTCTTTCGAGAAATAGGTGTTGGAAGCCGTCTTGATGCCCACGGCATTGTTGAGGAAATCAAAGTAATTCAGATACATAGCGATGATCTCCTCCTTGGTGTAGCGTCGCTCCAGCTGCACGGCGATGACCCACTCGATGGGCTTCTGCAGCATGCGTTCAGTGGTGGAGTGAGCCACGTCGCTGAACAACTGCTTGGCCAACTGCTGGGTGATGGTCGAACCACCGCCCGCACTCTTCTGCCTGAGGATGCCTCGCTTGACGATGGCTCTCAGCAGGGCCTTGAAATCGATGCCGGCATGCTCATAGAAACGTGCGTCCTCAGTAGCTATCAGTGCGTCGACCAGCGACTGCGGCAGCTGAGAATAGTTGACCATGACACGATTCTCGCGGCTGAAACTATAGGTTCCCATCAGCTTTCCATCGGCAGAATATACCTGTGATGCAAAGCGGTTGATGGGGTTCTGTAATTCATCAATAGGCGGCATGTAGCCGATGCGCCCGTCGGCGATGGCCCAAAACACTCCTCCCACGGCAACGATAGCCAGAAAGAGCAGTGTCCATAGTATTCCAACAAACCATTTTCTCATATCGCCTACAAAGGTACGAAAAAGATTTGAGGTTTGAGGTTTGAGAGTTGAGATTTATGCCATACCTTGGTTTTTTTTAACAAATCTCAACTCTCATCCCCTCAAATCTCAATTCTCAAATCTCAATTCTCAAATCTCAATTCTCAATTCTCAAATCTCAATTCTCAAATCTCAATTCTCAAATCTCAAATCCCTTAGTCTTCCTCGGGCGTGATGAGCTTGTAGCCCTTACCGTGGATGTTGATGATCTCGATTTGCGGATCGTCCTTGAGGTGCTTGCGCAGCTTGGTGATGTAGACGTCCATCGAGCGGGCGTTGAAGTAGTTGTCGTCTATCCAGATGGTCTTCAGGGCGAAGTCACGCTGCAGGATCTCGTTGGCGTGCGAGCAGAGCAGTGCCAGCAGTTCGTTCTCCTTGGTGGTCAGCTTACGCTGTTCGTTGCCGATGGAGAGCAGCTGCTTCTGGGTGTCGAATGTGAACTTTCCGATATGGTAGAGTGTGGACTCCTTGTTCTTCTTACCCCTGACGCGACGCAGGATGGCCTCAATACGGAACACGAGCTCCTCCATCGAGAAGGGCTTGGTGATGTAGTCGTCAGCACCCAGCTTGAATCCCTCGAGGATGTCCTCCTTCTGCGTCTTGGCTGTCAGGAAGATGATGGGCACCTCGGGATTGGCAGAACGGATGTCCTGAGCCAGCGTGTAGCCGTCTTTCTTAGGCATCATCACGTCGAGCACACAGATGTCGAACTTGGCCTTCAAGAAGGTTTTGTAACCAATCTCGCCGTCGGCGCAGAGCTCAGCCTCATAGCCTTTGGCTGCCAGATACTCTCTCAGTAGCATGCCGAGGTTCTCGTCGTCCTCGCACAGCAAAATTTTCAGGTTGTCGTCCATAACTTTGAAGATTTACAATTAAACAATTTACGATTTACTATTAATTTCCGATTTTAACTATTGCTATTTACCGTCGCCGGCATCCTCATGCAGGACGGGCAGCGATATGGTGAACTTAGTGCCCTTGCCCAGCTCGCTCTCGCAGCGGATGTCGCCCTCGTGGAGGTTGATGATTCGCTTGACGTATGCCAGGCCCAGTCCGAATCCTTTCACGTCGTGCACATTACCCGTATGGACACGATAGAACTTCTCGAAGATCTTCTTCACGTTCTCGCGCTTGATGCCCTGACCATTGTCGGCGATGGAGAAGCAGAGGCGGTCGTTCTCGTTCCAGGTGCGGATATGAATGTCGACGGGCTGGTCGGGCTTGCGGTATTTCACTGCGTTGTCCATCAGGTTGGTAATGGCATTCTGGAAATGCACCTCATCGACGTAGATGGCAGAGTCGACAGCTTCTATCTCCATGTCAATCTTACCGCCAGTATGCTCCACACGCAGGGTGAAGGTGGTAGCCGTCTGTTCGAGCAGTTCATTAAGGTCGAGCTCTTTCTTCTTGAAGGATACCGACTTACGGTCGAACATCGACATCTGCAGAACCTTCTCAACGAGGAAGCGCAGGCGCTTTGACTCATCGTTGATGACGCCTCCCAGGTGCTTCTGCATCTGTGGGCTCTTCGGCACGGAGTCGTCGCCCAGCATCTGCGCTGCCAGCGAGATGGATGAGATGGGAGTCTTCAGCTCGTGCGTCATATTATTGATGAAGTCGTTCTTGATCTCAGAGTAACGCTTCTGCCGGAAGATGACCACTATGGTGAAGATGAACGTCACCAGCAGCACCAGCGTGAAGATGACGGCAGGTATCATGAAGCGCACGGAGGAGTAGATATACTTCGACATCTCGGGGAAATGGATTCTCACCACGCCCATCTTCGACGCAGGGTCGTTGTGGAAGAGCGTCTGGGTATAGGTCTTGTCCGATCCCTTCTCGTCATAGTCCGGGCAGCGGTACACCTCACGTCCGTCGGCAGTAGCCACGGTGAAATGGTAGTTGAGGTTGATGCCGTTGTTCTGCAGCCCTTCGCGGATGTCAGCATCGAGCAGTCTGAAGTTGATGCGCTCCTTCAGCGGCTTGTCGCTGGCAGTATATAGAATATTGTATACCACCTCGTCGAGCAGTGCCTTCTGATAGACATAGCGGGTGCGCACTATCTCCTGCATCGACTTCGTTGCCTCGGCCAGCGTGTTGTTGTCGGTCTTCATGATGATGGCCTTGGGGATGGTGGGAGGCTTGGTGGCAAATGTCTTCAGTTCGAAGGCAGAGTAGACGGTGCCGTCGTCGGCCGACACAGAGAACTCATGCTGCTGATGAATCGAGCCGCTGATGCCGTCGACCACAGTAGTGTCCTGTGTGTAGGCACGCCGTTCGACATCGTTCACGTCCTTCTCCAGATAGCGGAGTGTCTCGTTCATCTCCAGGTTGTGCGATGCCTGATAGAGACTACGGGTGACGCTCTCGTCAAACTGCTCCTGCTTCATCTTGGCCATTTCCTCGATGTAGGAGATTTGCACGTAGAGCAACCCGAGGAACGAAAGTCCCATCACGATGGCTATAGTCCATATCGTAGATTTCTTCATCTCTTTCTGACTTTTTGTTGGTGCAAAGTTAGTATTATTTCGAAGAATGAAGAAGAATTAAGTTAATTATTTCCGTTAATTTTAACCATATTAACTGAAATCATTGCATTTATTTCAAAATAATGAATTTGACAACGGCAGACAAAGGTCTCAGAAAGACCTTTGCGCACGCTTGCCTCGTTTTTTTTGCAAAAAGAATGCATGCTTTTCAAAAAAAAAGCTTACCTTTGCATGCGTTAAACTATTCTATTGAACATGGGAGAACTACCTGCACTCGTACAAGACCTGGCTCTTATCCTCGTTGTGGCCGGAGCCGTCACGCTGTTGTTCAAGAAGCTGAAACAACCGCTTGTCCTTGGCTATATCGTAGCTGGTTTTCTGGTGTCGCCCCACATGCCCTATATCTCGTCGGTGGTCGACATGGACAATATCCACCTCTGGGCTGACATCGGCGTGATGTTCCTGCTGTTTTCGCTGGGCCTGGATTTCTCGTTCAAGAAGATCCTGAAGATGGGAGCATCGCCCATCATCTCCACCATCTGCATCATCTTCTGCATGTCGATACTGGGCATCGTCGTGGGCCAGCTCTTCGGTTGGTCGAAGATGGACTGCATCTTCCTGGGCGGAATGCTTGCCATGTCGTCCACCACTATTATATATAAGGCGTTCGACGACCTGGGCCTGCGCCAGCAGCAGTTTGCGGGTCTGGTGATGTCGGTGCTCATCCTCGAGGATATCCTTGCCATTGTGATGATGGTGATGCTGTCGGCCATTGCCGAGGGCAATCTCGAGGGAGGCAAGATGCTGCAGTCGGTGGTGAAGATAGGCTTCTTCCTTGTGCTGTGGCTCGTGGTGGGCATCTTTGCCGTGCCGCTGTTCCTGCGTCAGGTGCGCCCGCTGGTCAATGCCGAGGTGCTGCTCATCGTGTCGCTGGGTCTCTGCTGTGCTATGGCAGTATTCTCCACCAAGGTAGGCTTCTCGTCGGCCTTCGGAGCATTCATCATGGGTAGCATCCTGGCCGAGACCATCGAGGCCGAGCGCATAGAGAAGCTGGTGGAGCCCGTGAAGAACCTCTTCGGAGCCATCTTCTTCGTGTCGGTAGGCATGCTGGTCGATCCTCAGATCCTCCTCGAGTATGCGCTGCCCATCTTCGTCCTCGTGATGACCATCCTCGTGGGCCAGTCGGTGTTCGGATCGTTTGCCTTCATGCTGGGCGGCGAGAGCCTGAAGAGCGCCATGCGCTGCGGATTCTCGATGGCTCAGATAGGTGAGTTCTCGTTCATCATCGCATCACTCGGACTGGCTCTCGGAGTGATCAGCGACTTCCTATATCCGGTCGTGGTGGCCGTATCAGTTATTACCACATTCCTCACACCTTACATGATACGGCTTGCCACACCGGCTTATAATGCCCTTGAGCACAGGCTGCCGTCGAGGCTCATCAGCACGCTCAACCAGCTCTCGATGAGTCATCCCAACACCACCCAGCACAGCAAGTGGAAGCGCCTGCTGCTGCAGATGACCATCAACACGCTGGTCTACGGCATCCTCTCTACGGCCGTCATCGTGGTGATGTTCATGCTGTTCCATCCTTTCCTCAGCAGGGCGCTGCAGGGAGCATGGTATGCCAATGTCATCACTGCCGTGCTCACCGTGCTGCTGCTGTCGCCGTTCCTTCGTGCGATGATGATGAAGAAGAACCACAGCGAGGAGTGGAAGGCACTGTGGCATGAGAGCAACCGCAACCATCTGCCGCTGATTTTCACCGTGCTCGTCAGAATGGTCTTTGCTGCCTCGCTGGTGTTCTATGTATGCCGCAAGCTCACCGACCTCAACATCTTCCTTGTCATCCTGATAGGCATCGTGGCCGTGCTGCTCATCATCCCCTCGCGATGGGTCAAGCACCGCAGCATCATGCTCGAGCGCCTGTTCATCAACAACTTGCGCTCACGCGACATCGAGGCTCAGGTGCACGGCAAGCGCCGACCGTTCTATGAGGGCCGATTGCTCGACCGTGATATCCACATAGCCGACTTCGTCATTCCCCAGAACTCGCTTTGGGCGGGCATGTCGCTCATGCAGCTCAGCCTCGGGCGCAAGTATGGCGTACACGTCAGCAGCATCCTCCGAGGTAACAACCGCCTGAACATCCCTGACGGCAAGGACCTGCTCTTCCCCCTCGACCGCATACAGGTCATCGGCAGCGACACCCAGCTGGCTGCCATGCAGGCTGCCCTGGAGAAGGAGGTGCATGGCGATGATGTGCAGCTGGAGAAGCGCGAGATGAAGCTGCGCCAGCTCATCATTGGCCAGGAGAGCCCGTTCATAGGCAAGACCCTGGAGGAGAGCGGCATCCGTCGTTTCTACAACTGCATGGTGGTGGGTCTCGAGGAGGGCAAGGAGAACCTCTCTCCCTTCAAGCCCACCCGTCAGTTCCAGGAGGGCGACATCATCTGGCTGGTTGGCGAGGAGGAGGATCTCGACCGCCTGATGCATCCTGCCAAGCGGTGAGAGGATTGAAGCAAGGGCAATGAGAGAGTAGGCTCCGAACCTGTTTAACGTTTTTTTTGAGACGTGAAGTATGTGATTTCGGAAAAAATGCCTACCTTTGCCAACGATATAATACAAAGAAAGTATGCCTCAGCTAATTATCACATTGAAAGCAGTCCTATGAGCAGAGAAGCAATACAACAGACCATAGCCGAATACTTCAAGACCCAGCCCGTCCTGAAGGCATGGCTCTTCGGCTCTTATGCCCGTGGGGAGGAGACCGAGGACAGCGATGTGGATTTATTGGTAAAGTTCGACCGCAGCCTCCCGATAGGTCTATTTGCCTATATACGCATGCATCGCGAACTGGAAGTGAAACTGGGCCGAAAGGTTGATCTCATAGAGGAAGGAACCCTCCGCCCTGCTGCGCAAAAGACAGCAAATCGTGATTTAAAGGTGATTTATGAGAGAAGCAATTAGAGACATTGACCGTCTTCGCCATATTGACGAGTGCATAGAGCATATCAATGACTACCTCAATGGGAAGTCATTCGAGGATATGAAAGCAAACATCATGTGCTATCATGCTGTCGTCTACAATACTACACCAACGACTTACCTGTCTTTCAAAAACAAATTGCACAGTACATAGAGGAATTAAGCAATAATGTATAACCCCTAAAAAACCAGATGAATTGCCTATGGGCTAAGATAGAAAACAAAACATACACGTTGAAGCACATCATAACGAAAAAACGGCAAGGCCCCCAATCGCGGAGACCTTGCCTTTTTCGTTTGTAGCAGAAGAGAAATGCTTCCTGTCGACAAGTGACTTTCTTACTTTCTTACTTCACGCTTGTTCAGTCGATGTTCTTCACGCGCTTGCGGTATTCTCCGCGCTTGGTGCGCTCGATGGCCTTGTCGGTCAACAGGCGCTCGATGGCCTTGCTTGCCGAACGGTTGTTGGCATATCCGAATGTCGTGGCGAACTGGTTGGTGCTGAACTCATCGGGCAGTTGCTGGAAGCACATCTGGAACCGGGTGGTGCGACGACGGAATGTGGTGGCATCCTTCAGCTGCTCATCGAAGTAGTTGCATGCTAGCTCGTAGAAATAGTGTCGCTGTGTCTGGTACTGTATGTCGAGCACCAGGTCGAGCAATGCCATGTCCTGTTCGTCGGGCTGGTAGGTGCCTTTCTGTTCGCGCTCTTCCCAATGGCGCATGTCGACCCAGGGTATTGCTATGCAGAGTCCGTTGACGGCACAGCGCTTCAGTAGCAGTCGGTCGGCCTTGTCCTTGTTGAATGCAGCTATCTCCATGTGGTCGTTCGTCCAGTGCCATGAATGCTCTACCATAGGCCATACGGGCAGTTCGCCCCGACGCTTGTCCATGCGGTATCCCCATTGACGTATGACCTCGTCGGCATCGAGTGCCTTCTGGCTTTTGCGTCGCAATGGTATCATCTCAAATCCTTTGTCTGGCACTGGCAGTACATATAGTCGCAGGGGATAGCCCGATCCGAAGTTGCGCTCGTTGACCAGCTGCTTGAGTGCGGGCGGAGTGCATGTGCGCACCTGGTTCCAGTAGACGTTGAAGGGTCCCGTGACCGATTCCAGGTTGCCGTACTGCTGTGAGTCGCGCTCGTTGGACCATGCCTTGATTTCCATCACCTGCTTGTCGATCCATGATCCTCCTTTCTGCATCTTGATCGAGTTGAGCGCCTCTGTGTCGACTGTGAGCATGTGCTCGTGCATCGGCTCTCCATCGACTATGACGACAGCGTTGACCATATCGTTGATGAATACATTGTTGGAGGTGCGTGCTCCATGCTTGCGTACGATGCCCTTGGGCTTGGGCTTCTTGTCCTTGTTGGTAGCCTTGGTCAGCTGCTCTTCCTTCCAGTCGTTGGTGGCATCGTTGACCACCTTGTCGGCTTGGTCCATGGGCTCTGTGAGGAGGTTCTCGATGCGCTCCAGGGGTGCCTTTCCTACTGCAGGGTCGCCCACTCCGAGGACGTTGTAGTTGAGTCGGCGCATCTTCTCGGGCTGGTCGTAGAAGTACCACCAGCAGAGTGTCATGTCGGTGCCTATGAATGCTGCTGCCGCGAAGAGCAGGAATGGCCAGAGCTTGTCAGGATGAGGCTCGCAGATCTCGCGTATGCATGGATAGACGTCGAACAATGCCTTGATGCGCTCTATCCAGTCGTCGAAGGGGAGCTCGTCATCTGCTGCCTCGGCCGAGCGTGCGTCGCCGGCATCGAGTCCTGCCTTGGCGAGCAGCTCCTTGAGGGCCTTCGGACAGCGCGTGAGGAGTTTCTTCTTGGAGGCAGTCTGTATGAGGTCCTCCACCTCGTTGGGCAGGGGATGCCAGTCCTTGACGTAGTCGAGCTCGAAGGCCATTGCGATGGCTTGCTGCGGGTCGTTGTCGGCCAGCCAGCAGAGCCAGTGGGATGTCTGCTGGCAGAAGGTGGGGTGCTTCTGTCCTTCGCCCAGGCTGGGACCATAGTAGCTGTTGAGTGCTGCCACGAGGGCCTTCTGACGTTCGGTCAGCTGTGGCTTTGCCGTCGAGGGCTGGGGTGGGGTAGTGGGCTGGCCTTCAGGTTCCTGCTTGGTCCAGAGCACGGCCATCTGGCCTTTCGCCGCCTTGCCCTTGGTGCCGGCTTTGCGCTGACGCTCGAGCTCCTGCCAACGGGGCTGCGTGGGGTCCGACTCGCCGCGACGGTAGGCCTTGCCGTAGCGAGCCTCATAGGCCTGGTTCTCATAGCCGAAGAGCTGCTCCCAGTCGATGTACTTCACGTCGCTGGCCTTGGGGATGAAGTGTGCGTGGTCGGCGTTCTTGCATTGTGAGTCGGCATAGTCGAGCACGCCTAGTATCTCGGCCATCTGGTAGGCATTGTCCTGCAGGTTGCCCCAGTCCTCGCGTGCCTTGAACACCACTTTGATGCCCTCGCCCGACGGGGTGATGAAGATCCAGACGATGCCCAGCTGCTGGAAGTCGTCGCGCTGTAGCCACTGTTCGACGCGCTCCTCTGGGCGGGTCACGTGGTCGGCATCGAGTACTGCCAGGCCAGTCAGGTAGCTGTTCTTCTGCACACGCCACATGCCGACGTGTCCCCAGCGGTTGGTGCTCTCGGTGAAGCCGGCTGTGGGGATGGTGGCAGGCAGGCCGGTCTTCTGCTGAGTGATGTAGAGCTCTACGCGCTTCACGTCGTCGGCAGGGATGCGCTTCTTGGTGCGAGGCTTGTCCTTCTTCAGCTCGGTGGCCAGCCAGCGCTGATAGTCGTCCGACTCTACTACTGTCTTGACAAACTTGTCGACTTCATGACGTGCCTGGGCCTCGGCCATGCGGCGCTTCATCTCGCGGTAGTTGTCGATGAGGGCGCTGGTCGCAGGGTTCTCGGTCATCTGCTGCAGCATCTGGGCATTCAGCTCCTGGGTGGGCTTGTCAATGCCGGATTGGAATACGATTTTCATTTCTTGCCTCCTTTCTTGATTTTGTTGATGATTTTCATAAACTTCTCATGAGCGGGCAGCGAGCGCACGATGAGCTGAAGCTGGCGCATCACCTCCGACTGCCAGTTGCGGGTGTGACCGAGGTCGATGGTGCCCTGATAGGTCAGCTGGCAGTCCTTGGCGTTGAGATAGACCTCCATGCCTCCCTCCGACACCAGGCGCTGCTTCTGGGGCATCACCACAGGCTTCAGGGGCTTGATGCCGAGGCGCTCCAACTGGCTGGTGAACTCGCTCCAGGCGTCGGGAGTATTAGCCGGGCAGGTGAGGTAGGCCACCTTCAGGGGAGCCTTCTCGCTGCTGGTCTCATACACCTTGCCGCCCTTGCACGTCTTTACATTGCGCTGGGCAGGCTCACCCTGCTCGTAGGGCGTGAAAGTGAAGTCGTCGCCCCGGTAAGTGCCCACTCCCCGCAAGCGACGGGGCTTGGGCTCGTTGTTGATGCTTGTCTGTGCCATACGTCTACTACTTGCGGTTAAAGGGTACGACATCGTTGGCAATGACTTCCTGATAGAGATTGCCGTTCACCTCATGCACCTGGAAGCGCAGCGATGCCACCACCAGGTCGCCCTCGTAGAACTTGCACAGAGCAAGATTGCCGAACATGGTACATGCGTACTCATCTCCGTATCGTCCACCACCCAGCTCCTTGAGTCGGATGATACACTTGGCCAGCTGGCCCGATTCCTCCTTCGTGGAGGTGATGTAGTTCACAACTCCCTGTGAGACTACATGAAACATTGAGTTGTACATATCACTTTGTCCTTTTAAATGGTTCACGCTGCAAAAGTACTGTTCGATTATTCGACTGCCAAATACTGAAAAACAACTTCCAGTCGAATCGAACGCAAACAGGGCGCAAAGCCCCGTGTACAGGGAGCAAAAAAAAATCGAAAAAAAATTAGCCTATCCGCAGGGATAAGCCAGTCGAACGCTTTCAGTCGAAAAAAGGGGGGGAGGGGGTTACTCGGCCTGCTTCACATATTTCATTGCAAAGTCAAGGTAGGGAGCATCCTTCTGGCGGCCCATGTAGGTGGCAAAGGTCTTTGCATCCTTCGTGTTCCCGGCAACGCCACAGTATTCGCGGGCTATAGAAAGCATACTGCCTTTGAGTACGCCAGCCTCCCGAAGGGCACCTGCCACTTGTCCCCTGACCACATCAGGGCGAACTTTCCACTCCCTTGCCAGAAGAAGGCCGTGCTCAGCCATCAGACTGCCTACAAACTGGGCAATCCACTCTGAGTCGTATTTCTTCTTGTCGGTGAACACCGACGCGGACAAGAGCTTCTCAAGCATGCGCTGCAGGTTGATCCTGGGAGCGTTCAAGTTCAGCTTCTCCATCTTTTCGGGTAATGAGCGCTGTGCTGGCAGGTTTTGACTCGTGGTCACCTCAGCACGGGGGAAGGGCTTGCCGGTGCGTTGTTGTTTAATCAAGTCAAGCTTCCGCAACAGCTTCTCGTCGTTCGTCGTAGCTGCTTGGTACGTCAGATAAGTCATGATCCGCCAGAACTCTGTTTCCGGCAGTTCAGGATCAACGAGTTTCTGCAGCACATCTTTTATTGGCTGCGGGGCGCTGATTCCCATAGCGATTTTCTCTGACTTATAAGCCATGTGTGACGGGGAGATTAGGAGTTGTCTATGTTCATCTCATGATTTATGATGTCAGCAATCTTTTTTATATCTTGATCTATCGAGGAGCCAAGTGGCATGTCTTTGAACACAATCTTAGTTTTTGGCATGAACAATCTAGCCAGTTTTCCTACGATCAAACCAATAAACATTGCCGTTATGTCGATGTCATCAGGCTTTTCGGCATCATGTAAAGGGAAATTGAAAGCAGAATCATTTATTCCATCATCCTCGAAGCCACTCAATTGCACGTTGACGAGTGGTGATGTGGCATCGTTGTCAATAAATGCCGACAGATATACAATAATCTGTCCCTGCTCATCTCTGTCAAAATCTTCAGACGGCGAAAGTTCTGGAGAGATTTCAAATCTTGACAGTGCTTCATGGAGATGGTCCAGAAGAGGTGATGTGTTCCTGTCCCATATTGGAGGGAAAATTCTGCTATCTCCAGAACGGGGCACCAATAAGCAAAACTCATCAAGCGAGATGGATTTTGTTATACCGGCCAAACCGATGACTTTTACATCAGATATTTCAACCTTATTCCAAACAGCACCTTCGGGCTGTAAGTTTGGCTCGAAAGGAAAAAATCCGTGGGAATCTTTTACCAGCGTCTTCAGCCCATAGTTCACCACCGGATGGCTGTGCGTATCGATCTGATAGCCTTCCTCCGTCGATTTGTCCTCGGTGACGATCAGCGTAGCCACCTGAATCCCTACCTGGCCTGCTGCAGAGATAATCTGATAGGGAGGCTCAGCTTTTAGTAAATGTGTCTGGATCATATTCTACTTGCGTTTTTTCACGTTGTGACGATATTCGACTGCAAATATAAGTCTTTTTTTCGAGAGTACCAAGAGAAATGATAAAAAGTTAGTCACTTAGTCACTTAGTCACTTGTAGACAGGAATGTTTTTGCAAAGTCAATAAAAGGAATAATATAATGATAATATATATAAGTATATAATATAATAAATTATAATCTATCTAAATAAAAGCTTCACTTCCCCGTACACTTCGTTTCGCTTCCTGTCTACAAGTGACTTTCTTACTTTCTGACTAAAGTCCGTTTGAAATATTTAACAAAAATATTTACGAAAACATTTGGCAGTGTCAGAATTTTTTTGTACCTTTGTATCAGCTTACAGAAGCGAGCAAGGCACGGCATGACAGGCCGTTTGGCACGGCAAGGAAGGAAGTATCGACGGCCGTTATGCTCCATCCGAAGCCCCCTGCCACGGGACCCGAAACGCGCCATCACGCCGTCCTAGACTCGCAACTGCAAAGTCACAACATTTTACACAAACCCAAAAATCAAA
>ONLL01000029.1 GCA_900318685.1 uncultured Prevotellaceae bacterium
GCATTTAGGTTGCGGCTCAGCCTGTGGCCGTTCAGGTCGATGGTAACGGTCTGGTTAACGCCGTTGCCTATTTGGAGATAGGCCGACAGTGTGATGTCGCCCGTCAGGCGGATGTAGGCCCCGTCGGCAATGGCTGAGTTCAATGCTTCCTTAGTATCGACCTCAGTCCAGTACTGCGCATGTGCGCTCATAGCAGCTATCATGGCGGCTGCGGCCATTGCGAAAAACTTTTTCATTTGCAAATGAAATTATAGTTATACTTTATCTTTAGAACAGGGCGGCACGGTTGACGCCATGGGCGACGGCCTTGTCAATAATGGTCTGGTTGCGGCGCACCTCGTGGATGATGACGTCGTTCTTTGCCCGGAGGTCCTCGTCCTTGCGATGCATCAGCCAGAGCAGGACGATGACGACTGCCGTCAGCACCGCTACGATGCCGACCAGCATGAGGATGATTGTGGATGTTTGCATAAACTTGTTTGATAAAAAAATACGGGCGCAAAGTTAGTTCAAACCTTGCGCCCGCACAATAGCTCAGACAGATTTACGAGTGTTTTCAGACAGATTTACGAATGGCCAGACGGTTTTGGCGTGTTACCAGCCTTATACTGAGAAGGCGAGAGACCGAAGCGGGCCTTGAACTTCCGACCGAAATAGTTGGCGTCAGAGAAGCCACTGGCCTGCGCCACCTGAGAGACGGGGAGAGAAGGCTGGTCGTTAAGCAGGTTGACAGCATACTCCAGACGGCACTCGTTGATGAAGTCGGAAATGGAGGCATAGTCGCTGCCCTGAGAGAAGGCGGCACCGATGCGCTCCTTCGACAGATGGAAATAGTCGATGGCGGCCTGACGGTCGAAGGCGGGGTCAAGGAACAACTTATCCCTGACGATGACTTGGCTAATGTGGGCAAAGAGCGCTTCGCTCGACATGCTTTCAAGAGGAGTATCGGGCTGATCTGTTGCGATAGAAAACTCTGAACCCTGAACTCTAAACTCTAAACTATCAAGGTATTTCTTCTTGTAGTCCATCGCCTCTGTAATCTGCCTTGCCAGGATGCGGTTCTTGCGTGTCTCCTCACGGTGGCGTAGGAAGTAATAGACAGCGAAGCAGGCCAGCAGTAGGGCTATCACGGCCACAAACCAAGCAATGAGGGCGTTGCGTGAGGCTTCGGCCTTGCGCTCCTGAATCTCCATCTGCTGCTCTTCGGCATGGTATCGGGCGGCATACTCATGGGCCTCGCAAGCCTGAAGACTGTCGTTGAGCGTCTGATTCAGCGCGGAGTAGCGGCTCATATAGTCGTAAGCCTGGGCATGCAGTCCACGAGCCTCGGCGGCAACGGCGCGGTCGTGGAGTATTGTGGCGTAGTCGAAACATATTGTATCGGTGCTCATGTGTTGCTCCATCTCATCGTAGACAGCGAGCATCTTATCGTAGTCGCCCAATTTACACCACGTCGGGGCAATCATCTTGCGCCCGTCGAGGGTTAGGCCCCACCGACTTTGCTCGAAAAGCCGCAAATACTCGCGGGCTTTTTCCTTTTCACTTAGCGAGGCGTAAGCCGAAGCTAAATAGGCGTATCCCTTGGTGCGGTAGAAGTCGCAGTAGTCAGGCACATCGGCAGCATCGGGTTCACGGTAGGTGCCATCGTGGAAATCGTCGGGATGCTGCTCGTAGTCGTTCATCTTCTCAACAATCTTCTCGGCCAGAGGAATGATGTCGGCGTATAGCCCCTGCTCGTCAAGCACATCCACCTTGCGGCGCAGGGCAATGATGCAGGCATCGGTCTGGTTGAATTGCCGCGTGCCATCAAGCTGACGGATTACTTCGTCAAGCTTTGCCATACCTTCGTCCTGACGACCCAAATGGGTGAGGATAATGCCTATCTCGGCCTCTGTGCGCAGGGCTTCGGTCCCGTTACCTTGTTGACGACAGAAGTCGGCCTTCTCCGTCGCCCACCGTAGCCACTGCTCGTTATCGTGCTTCTTGCGCGAGATGGTGACGAGCAGGTCGAGCACTGACTCACGGTTATCAGGAGTGTCCTTCACGAAATCGCTCTGCAACAAAGCCTCGCAGATCTGCAGCGCCGTGTCGAGCCGTTCCTCTTCGCATGTCAAGCAAAACACCTTCGCCCGCAGCATCGAGGCGCGGTATTCCGTCACGTTGCCCACAATCTCAGCTGAATCGATTATCAGTAAAGCCCGCTCCGGTTGCGTGTTATACACATCCATCGCCGCCTCTTCGGTATAGAGCGAATCACTAGCCTGAGGCACGTGGTATCTTCCCCCACCCTCCCCAAAAGGAAGGGAGCCATTACCCGTGCAGCCAACCATTAGAATGGCAGCTATGACTATCATAATAAAGTGTAGTTTTTGTCGCATGACTTTATTTGTTCGCACCGAAATATTTGCAAAAGTAAGTATAATATTTCAATTAACCAAACTTTGGTTATAATATTTATTGATTTTCCTTTGGTTTTCCGCTTATTTATTCGTACCTTTGCACAAAGAAAGGTGAATACAACTTAGAACAAAACAATTATTACAATGATGGAAACAACACTCGTACTACTGAAGCCCAGCTGCGTGCAGCGCCAGCTGATAGGTGAAATCGTGAACCGCTTCGAGCGTCGTGGACTGCGCATCGCAGGAATGAAGATGATGCAGCTCAGCGACGAGATCCTGCGCGAGCACTATGCCCACCTGGTCGACCGTCCCTTCTTCCCTGCCCTTGCTGCCTCGATGCAGGCATCGCCGGTGGTGGCGCTGGCTCTCTCAGGTGTCGATGCCGTGCAGGTGGTGCGCACGATGACAGGTTCGACCAATGGTCGTGAGGCAGCTCCTGGCACTATTCGTGGCGACTACTCGATGAGCAACCAGCAGAACATCGTGCATGCCAGCGACTCAACGTCGAATGCCGAGATCGAGCTGAAGCGCTTCTTCCAGCCTGGCGAGATATTCGACTACACCAGCGGAGCCTTTGGCTACATCTACGGCGACGGCGAGGCCAAGTAGCTGTATATGAAGAGAATACTGTTGGCGGTGGCTGCCGTGCTGCTGTGCATGGCCTGCCATCGTGACGCACGGCAGAAGGAGGCCTATGTGGACTTCCTCTATCAGTACATGTCGCTGCCCGACAAAGCCGACTATCCGCGTGAGTATTATGAACGGCAGGTGGAGCTGGCCCTGCAGGCACGTGCTGAGATGCCTTGGGGCAGCCAGGTGCCAGAGCGCGAGTTCAGGCATTTCGTTGTGCCCGTCCGCGTGAACAATGAGACGCTCGACTCCTGCCGCTCTGTCTTCTTCCGCGAGCTGAAGCCCAGGTTGCAGGGCATGTCGATGGAGGAGGCCATCCTCGAGGTGAACCACTGGTGTCACGAGCATGTCACCTATCGTCCCAGCGATGCCCGCACCAGCAGTCCGCTGGCCACCATCCGCACGGCTTATGGCCGCTGTGGTGAGGAGTCGACGCTGCTGGTGGCTGCCCTGAGAGCGGTGGCCATCCCTGCCCGGCAGGTCTATACACCTCGCTGGGCTCATACCGACGACAATCATGCCTGGGTGGAAGCCTGGGCCGACGGGCAGTGGCACTTCCTGGGAGCCTGCGAGCCTGAGCCTGTGCTCGACCTGGGATGGTTCAACGAGAGTGCCTCGCGAGGCATGCTGATGCACACCAAGGTGTTCGGCGACTATGACGGCCCTGAGGAGGTGATGAGCCGTACGGCCTGCTACACAGAGATCAACGTCATCGACCACTATGCCCCCACGTCGAAAGTGACTGTGGTGGTGACCGGCGAGGACGGAAAGCCCGTCAGCAACGCACAGGTCGACTTCAAGCTCTACAACTATGCCGAGTTCTACACCGTAGCCAGCAAGACCACCGACAGCCAAGGCCGTGCATCACTCACGGCAGGACGCGGCGACATGCTGCTATGGGCCTCAAAGGACGGACGTGCCAGCACGCTCAAGGTCACCTTCGACAAGGACAAGGAGGTAAGGATGACGCTCGACGGACGTCTCAGCTCTGCCGACCTCGACATGATTCCCCCTGTCATCAGCGCCACACCCCCTGAAGTCACTCAGGCCCAGCGCGATGAATGCAACCTACGGCTGGCCCGGGAGGACAGCATCCGTCAGGCCTATGAGCAGACGATGCCCGTCGAAGAGTGGCGGGGCAACCATCAGGTCATCCAGCAGTTCCTCGACGAAGCTGCCAACAAAGTGATGGCCCGGCGCCTGCTCGACGTGCTGTCGAAGAAAGACCTGCGTGATGTAGAGCTGGCCGTGCTGAAGGACAACGAGACAGACACCGTCAGCACATCCGACATCTACCTGAAGTATGTGCTCTGCCCCCGTGTGGAGAACGAATGGCTGACACCCTACAAGGCCTTCCTCCGTCAGCAACTCGCTGACATACAGCCGCCTGAGGCATTGGAGCAATGGTGCAACGTGCATCTCTCGATCGACACCGACCACAATCCACTACATCTGCGCATGCAGCCCATGAATGTCTATCGCCAGCGGGTGACCGACCCCCTGGGCCGCAGCATCTTCTTCGTTTCAGCAGCACGCAGCCTGGGCATGCCAGCTCGCATCAACGAGGTGGATGGGCGCACCCAGTACTTTGCCGATGGCACTTGGCACGATGCCTTTGCCAGCGACTCCGACGGCGAGGGCCGCACAGTAAGTCTGCGGCTCGACTATCATCCTGCCGCCCACTTCGACAATCCCAAGTACTACATCCACTTCACCCTGAGCCGCATGGAGAACGGGATGCCTCAGCTGCTCACCTATCCTGAGGAAGCCACCTGGCAGACTGACTTCTCACAGGGAGTGCAGCTCGAGCCCGGCGACTATCTGCTGACCACAGGCACACGCATGGCCAGCGGCAAGGTGCTGTCGCACATGCAGTTCTTCACGCTCAGCAGCGACACCACCATCGCCTTCACCCTGCGCGAGAACAAGGAGGAGGTGCAGGTCATCGGATCGCAGAATGCAGAGAACCGCTATCACGACCTGAAGGAGGATGCCATCAAGTCGCTGCTCTCTACCACAGGCCGAGGCTACTACATCGTGGCCATCGTGGCACCCAATCAGGAGCCCACCAACCACGCCCTGCGCGACATCGCAGCCTGCAGGGAGGCATTCGAGCAATGGGGAAGGAAGATCGTACTGCTCTTCCAGGACGAGGCAGAGGCCCGCCGCTTCAACTTCGCCGAGTTCAGCCAACTGCCCTCCACAGTGGTGTGGGGAACAGACCTCAACGGAGCCATCCTGCAGGAGATACGCAGCGAAATGAAGCTGAAGAGCAACTCGCTGCCGCTGTTCCTCATCTGCGACACGTTCAATCGTGTGGTGTTCCTACAGCAGGGCTACACCATCAACCTGGGCGAGCAGCTGCTGAAGGTCATCAGCCAATTATAGCCCTTACGGCACGCACCTCGTCGGCCGAAGTCACGCCGCTGCCCCCAGAGCACGAGCCGTGAATCTCACTACAGCCCGTCTGGTCCAGTATCAGGCGGGCATTTTCAGCATTCACTCCCCCGCCGGGCATGATGATGATGCGACCGGAGGACACATCGTTCAGCCTTCGCAGCAAGTCGATGCCGGCAAGGGCCGTAGGCTGCTGGCCAGAGGTCAGGATGCGGCTGCAGCCCAGCCCTATGAGCTGTTCGAGGGCTACCAGCGGCTGGCGGCAATGGTCGAAGGCCCTGTGAAAGGTGAACGGCTTGTCACCCGACTGGCGCACAAGCACCTCAGTAGCCATCATGTCGATGTCACCCTCCGGCGTCAGTGCCCCGCCCACGAATCCGTCGGCATAAGGCTTGGCAGCTTCAATGTCGAGGGCCATAGCGCGCAGTTCAGCCTGAGAATATACAAAGTCACCCTCACGCGGACGTACCAGCACATGGATGCGCAACTGAGGCCAGCGCTGACGCACCAGCCTTATAGTGCCCAGTGAGGGTGTCAGGCCGTCGAGCGGCAAGGCAGCACACAGCTCAATGCGCTCTGCCCCACCCTCCGCAGCAGCCTCGACACTGGCCAGGCTGCCCGTACAAACTTCGAGTAACGTTTTCATTGGCACACTTCTACGAATCTCTTTTCGGATGCAAAGTTACGAATAAACGAGCGAAATGCAAAAGGAAAGCTTGCTTTTCTTTTCATTTCCGAGTGAAAAGGACTCTAGACTTGTTTCGCTTGGCTTGTCCTAGAAGTTCGGCGAAGCCAGAGCTACGAATAAACAATTGACGCAGAACTATGTTTTTTTAAAAACCTAATATCACCAATATCACACTGCATATAACTAAATGAATTTCAGTGATATACAGGGTGACATTATTGGTGACATTGTGATATTAAATGGGCTAAAAATGGCATTTCCCTGCCACTTTTTGCTATTGTTTTGCAACGAGGGGGCCCCGTGCCCTAACGGCTGCGACGACGAGTGAGGGAGTCGGGAGCACATCGTAGAAGGGCTGCAACTATAGGACTACTAAAAAATCGTCGAAAATTCAAGTAATTTATGTTAAAAATTGATTTCTAATATCATAATATCACCATTAATATCACACTTTAATCAATTATAAATCAAAATTATAGTTCATTGGTGATATTTGTGATATTAGTTTTTGAAAAATCAATAGATGTGTTTCATCAATCGAACACGGCACTTTTGAAGTACCTCGACAGCCACCTTGTACAGCAAGGAAGCTGTCCTTGCTATACTACGAGGCTGTCGAGCCACTACAAGAAGGCTGTCGTTCGTATGCAAGAAGGCCGTCTCGGTTACCATTAGTCGGCCATTCCATAAAGAAAAACAATATGTTTACCCTCCAAAAGTAGTATGATTAGCACACGAAAGTATAGTACTTACAGAGGCAAACCAATATAGTTTTCTTCATCAACTCATATACTTCTGACTTTTCCTGGACATGCAATAAACGACGAGTCCTGCCAGCTTATGCCAGCAGGACTTGCCATTGATAAATGTTAATGAATAATGTGTTCTCTTTTCTTAGCGCAGGCCACGGTTGGTGAGCGTGGTGTTGAGCAGCAGGAGGTACTTCCTGTACTGCTTGTCCTCGAGGATATAGCGCATATACTGCACGTCCTTCTTCACTGCCTGATTGACCAGCTTCTCGCGCTCGTCGCTCTCAGCCTGAGAAGCGAGCAACATCTCGTTGCAGAACTGATGATGAATGTCCTGCACGGCTTCCATCTGGTCGAGTGTCAGACCCAGAGCGACAGCCAGCTTTCGCATGTTCACCGTCATGTCATAGGCATTGACGGCCTTCACTGCGTTCTTTTCCTCGTTCTCTGCGTTTGCCATTGTGATAGTCATCATGGCTACAAGCGTCAAAACAATCTTTTTCATCTTTCTAATCCTTTCTTTCTTTACTCGGGGCATTGTACTTTGTGTTTGTTATCCTGTTTGTGCTGTGCTTAGCCCCTACTTTAATAATAATGTGTTATCCTGTGTCGCAAGGCTCTTTGTTCCTTTTGACGGTGCAAAGGTACGGCGATTTTCGGACCTGACAAAGGCTTTCGGGGAATTGTGTGCGCAAACACTCCTTTTTTTGACTCACATCAAAGAATCGCAGGAAGGTGCTTTTTTGTCCGAAAAAGAAAGAAAAATGGCTTTTTTCTTTGCTTTTTGGCCACTTATTTGTACCTTTGTAGCCTGAAAACTAACGAATAAGAAGAAATGGACAACAAGGAAAACAAGTACATCTCAGTGAGCTATCAGCTCTACTCTATCGATGAGGACGGAAGCAAGCACCTGGAAGAGCAGACCCAGGCGGGCAACCCCTTTACGTTTATCAGCGGTTTCGGGTTCTCGCTCGATGCCTTCGAACAGCGTTTGCTGACCATGCAGCCTGGCGAGAAGTTCGACTTCACCCTGACGCCTGCCGATGCTTTCGGTGAGTATTTCGATGAGGGAGTGCACAAGATGAAGCGCGAGATGTTTACCATCAACGGCCACTTCGACCATGAGAACATCTATCCTGGAGCCGTCATCACGCTGATGGACGAGGATGAGCACCGCTTCATGGCCAGGGTGATGGAAGTGGAGGAGGATGGCGTGACCATCGACACAAACCACCCGCTGGCAGGCGAGACACTGCAGTTCACAGGTGTAGTACTGGAGAACCGCGACGCCACTAACGAAGAGATTCAGCACATGCTCAACCACCTGAGCCACGAGGGCTGTAACTGCGACGACTGCGGAGGATGCGACGACCATCATGGCGACGACTGCGGCCAGCATAAGCACGACGACGGCTGCGGCTGTGGCCACTGTCACCACTAAGATGAGGAACACCTTTGGCAACATCTTCACCCTGACCACCTTCGGCGAGAGTCATGGTGCTGCTGTCGGCGGAGTGGTCGACGGCATGCCTGCCGGCATCGACATTGACTTGGAATTCATTCAGAGCGAGCTCAACCGTCGCAGGCCTGGCCAGAGTGCCATCACCACATCGAGACAGGAAGCCGACCAGGTGGAACTGCTGAGTGGTGTGTTTGAAGGACGCTCCACAGGATGCCCTATCGGCTTCATCGTGCGCAACAAGGACCAGCATTCGCAGGACTACGAAAGTCTGCGCACCCTGTTCCGCCCCTCACATGCCGATTTCACCTACTATTATAAATATGGTACGCGCGACCACAGGGGAGGAGGACGCTCTTCGGCACGCATCACACTGAGCCGCGTGGTGGCAGGGGCACTGGCAAAGCTGGCGCTGAGGCAGCTGGGCATCACCGTCGAAGCCTACACTTCGCAGGTGGGCAGCATCGCCCTTGAGCATGACTACCGCAGCTACGACCTGTCGATGACAGAGCAGAATGCCGTGCGATGCCCCGATCCTGACAAGGCCGCCCTGATGGAGCAGCTCATCCAGCAGGTGAAGAGCGAGGGTGACACCATCGGCGGGGTCATCTCATGTGTGGTCAAAGGCTGTCCCAAAGGGCTTGGCGAGCCTGAGTTCGACAAGCTGCATGCTGCCCTTGCCCATGCCATGCTCAGCATCAATGCCGTGAAAGGCTTCGAATATGGTGAGGGCTTTGCTGGGGTGAGCCAGCGTGGCAGCGAGCAGAACGATGTCTTCTGCATGTCGGGCAATGATATCGTGACGGCAACCAACCACAGCGGAGGCATACAGGGAGGCATCAGCAACGGGCAGAACATCTACTTCCGTGTGGCTTTCAAACCTGTCGCCACCTTGCTGCAGGAACAGCAGACAGTGGACCTGAAAGGCAACGTCACGACCTTCACTGCCCACGGTCGTCACGACCCTTGTGTGCTGCCTCGAGCAGTGCCAGTGGTCGAAGCAATGGCCGCAATAACCATCCTAGATCAGTATTTACTGTCGAAAACATCCAAAATTTAATAATTATTCACAATAGAAGAAAAAATAATGCCAAAAAACTTTGTCATATCGAAAAGTTTGCTTAATTTTGCAGTCGCAAACAAGGGCTTGTGAAAGTCTAAGTTGCTTTAGTTAAGTCTAGTTTAGTTTTTGTGTTGGTTGAGGGCTGCCAATTGGCAGCCCTCTTTTCTTATTACCGTTTTTGGATAATCTTCTTGCCGTCGGCAGTAATGATCAGTCCTGGTGCCGCCGACCTAGTATTTACAGGCATACCCATGAGGTTGAATGCCGAAGGTGAGTGTGGCTCACTGTTCAAAATGTCGACTACCCCCACATCCTCGGCACTGCGCACAAAGAGACGCCCTGTGGTGAGAAGCTGGGAGGTGTCCCAAACCTGCGTCGGAGAGGGCCGCTCTGGCTCAATGCGGGCAAATCCAGTTCCGGTGACCGTTGCATTAGTAAGGTCGAAGACTGTGAACGACTTGTCGTCGGCTATCTGAGGAGCTTCTGAGATGTCGAGGCTCAGCACAGCGTTGGAGATATTCATCGTACCTACAACCTTCAGCTTATTGCAACGGGCAAAATTGCCGGCTGTGGTGAGAGGGATCTCCACTACCCCACCCTGCTGCACATTGAGGCCTCCATTCAGCGTCAGTGTCTTGATGTTGGTGAGCGTGTCGCCTGCATGAACAGTGCCGCCATTATTGACCGTGACGCGTCCTGCCAGCGATCCTGTGCCTGACAACGTGGCTCCACTCTTGACCGTGACAGCACCCGTGCCTGAGTTAGTGCCGTTGACAATCAGCCGTCCGGCAGACACCACAGTAGTGCCCTTGTAGGGATTCTGGCCTGTGAGTCGCCAGTCGCCTGTGCCTCGCTTCTCGATCGAGACAGTACCACCACGATCAGCTCCGCTGCAGTCCCAGTTGTTGATGATTCCGTCGAACTGCTCGTCAGTGTTGGCCATACCCACCTGCCACGTACATTCAAAGTTCTTCGTGTTTTTGCTCGATCCCATCAGATAGGTGCCCTTTGCTCCCGACAATCCTCCCAGTTCGAAGGTGCCGTTGGTGGCCCAGGCGCAGACACGTGCATTGCCCTTGAGGGTTACTGCCGTGTTGGGCATATCGGTATTGGCAGAATTGAAGAGAAGGAGGCTGCCTTCGCTGTTGGTGGGGTTGACACCGTTGGCAATGAGACGTCCCTTGAACTGAGACCAATTGCCTCGGATGTACTCACGGAGGTAGGGAATGTCGAGTTGCAGCGTGCCCGTACCACTTACCGTGCAGTCGATGTAGCAATTGCGGTTAGGAGCAAGCACAGGCACTTGGTTACTTTCGTCGCCTGCAGGTACATAGATGGGGAATGAGTAGGTCTCGTAGCCAGCCGACTCGCCTTTGGTCGAAAGTTTGCCGCCTTCCATCACCAGCCTTCGTGCCTTGCCTATTCCCTGCTTGGCTATGTCGGTAGTGCTGAGGAAGACATTGCTGCCACGCAGCACGAGGTCGCCATTGAAAGCGAAGAGACTCCTGGCTGCAACCGTCAGCTGTCCATTGCCTGAGATGACAAGATTGCCGTCGCCCTCGAATACCGTCGGACTTGATCCGTCCTCGAAGGTGAGAACAGCATGGTCGATGCTGAGTTCGGTGTCGTTATAGAGATGAGCCGAGCGATTGGTCACAGCATCAGGACCTATATAGGAATAGGTGCCGCCATCCATGATCCAGTTTTGTGCAAATTCAGCTGAAGCGCCCATAGACGAAGGCTGTCCTCCTTTGGCTATGGAGGCGAGCTCCATCACGCCGCCATGAAGCACGGTGGCTCCGGTATAGGTGTTCTTAGTACGGACAGTGAGCACGCCCTGCCCAGCCTTATTCAGCGAAGCACTGCCTGCAATGCCCCCTTGGCCCTCGATGGTGACATGGGCATCGGAACGCACCACCACAGCCTTTCGCTCTTGTTGCTCGTCGAGCGTGATGGTCAGGTCTTCTTCAGGATTGATGAGCCAGTTGCCGGCATCATCGCCCACGAAGCTGTCGCAATCGATGATATCCACCTGCTCAGGCCTTGTCTTCACCTCCAGCACGTCGGTATAGGCAGAGTAGTGCTCTCCATCAAATGCGCGCGCGCGAACATTATATATATTACCTGGCTCCAGGCCTTGATTGATGACGCATCCCTGACTGCCTGCCTTCGTTCTAGCTACTTCTTCAAACTGCCCGTTGCGTTCTATCTCCACGATGAAGCCCTGCTCATTGTCGGTATAGTCGAGCCATGAAAGGGTGATGGAGGTCTGAGTGGATGCTGCCAACTGCAAGAGAAGCGGCGGACGGAGATAGTACTGGCGATTGTCGCGCGAGAGCGAATTGATGTAGTTCTCGATGTTGGCATAGCCATTATCGGCAATTGTCATTGCATCGTTTGCTGAGGGATTGGTGCCATTCTGCTGTTCCCATTCGTCGGGCATGCCGTCGCCGTCGGTGTCAGTACGTTTCTCTCCAGCCCAGACCTTCCAAGTGGACGGGGCACCATAAGGCAAGGTGTTCTCGCTGGCAATGAGCTGTCCGCGCTTGCCATAGCTCAGCACCTCGGCAGCCATATAGCAGTCGGTATAGTCACGATAAGGCAGTGAGGCTCCGACGGTGGGGAGGTTGGTCTCGAGCAGCGACTTGCCTTCCAGCAGCTGAAGCTCAGGATAGTCATAGGGCACAGGCTCACGCGTGGCTGCATTATAGTCGGTCACTATCTGAGGATTGAACTGGCCATCACGGTCGCGGTCCTGCCAGTTGTCGTCGCCATAACAATGGAAGTCAGCATTACCGCCGGTGAAGGCAGCTCCTCCCACAGCAGGACCATTGACGAAGAGGTTCGACTGGATGTTAACATACGACTTTCCCTCTGAGTCGCCTCCCATGATGTAAGCGCCGTTCTTCCAGTTGTAGACGATATTGTTGGCATACTGGTTGATGCCCTTCACCTTGAAGTTACGAGTAGAGTTGTCGCAGAGCAAGTTGCCCAGCAGTGTCACATGATCGGCCTGCATGAGTCCTCCTGCCGAGTGGTCCATCAGTCCCTGACCCACGACGCAGTACTGCAGCGTGATGTTCTCAGGAGTCGTGCCCTTGCCGTCAGGATTGATGCTGAAGGTCTCGTCCCTTCCCCAGGCAAAGGAGCAGTGATCGAAAATCATGTCGGTGCCATTGGCTATGCCGGCACAGTCCTTGCCCGAGTCACCATTGATGCCCATACGGAAGCGCATATAGCGTATGATGCTGTTGGTGGCACCTGAGAAGGAGACGCCATTGCCATAGACGGTGATGCCCTCGCCTGGTGCAGTCTGCCCTGCCACATAGAGATTGCGTGCAAAGGTCAGACGACCCTGCAGGCGGATAACTCCTGCCACATCGAACACAACGATGCGGTTGGGCTGACTGACGGCATCACGCAGCGACCCTGTGCCCGAGTCATTGAGGTTCTTCACATGGTACACCGTTCCTGAACGTCCTCCTGTGGCAAAACGTCCCCATCCTTGAGCACCAGGAAAAGCCAGCTGCTGAGCATGAGCCATGATGACTGTCAGCACAAGCACAATAGTCATGGAAATCTTTCTGATCATAGTCGTTTTAGTTGTTAATTACTCTGCAAAGGTACGAATAAGTGAGCGAAAAGCAAAAGAAAAAGCCATTTTTCTTTCTTTTCCGAACGAAAGTACCTTCGGCTGCAGGCCAAAGGTAAGAATAAGTGAGCGAAAAGCAAAAGAAAAATGCCCTTTTATTTTGTCATTTGCAAAAATAATCGTAAATTTGCCCTGTAAAAACCTATGACCTATGCAGAAGTTCGCCGACTATATCAAGAGAATCGAGATCGACTCGCTCTGGAGCGGGAAGAAGCACATCGTGTGGGACCTTGACCCCCGAGTCAATATCCTCAGTGGCATCAACGGACAAGGCAAGTCGACCATCATCAACAAAGTGGTGAAAGGCCTCTCACAGGGAGGCGAGTTTCCCAGCCACATGCTCAAGGGCGTCAGGCTGGAAGTGGTGCCCGAGGATGCCAAGTGGATACGCTACGACATGATACGCTCCATCGACAGCAGCCTCACCCAGGTCATTGCCGACGAGGAGGGTGCACTGCGCCAGGTGCTGCCTGTCATCAGGGGCGGAGGAGGGTCGCTGCTCGACTTTCAGCTCTACCATCTGCAGCGCAAGTACCTCGATTATCAGGTGAACATCGGCAACCGCATCATTGCCGAACTACAGGAAGGACATGCCGAGGCCGCCCAAGAGCTCAGCCACAAGAAGACTCGCTTCCAGGACATCCTCGACGACCTCCTGGAGGAGACAGGCAAGCGTATCGTGCGCAATGAGAACGAGATACGCTTCACCCAGATAGGCGAGATGCTCACGCCCTACCAGCTATCCAGCGGTGAAAAGCAGATGCTGGTCATCCTGCTCACCGTCCTCGTCGAAGATGACCTGCCCTACGTGCTCTTCATGGACGAGCCTGAGGTAAGCCTACACATTGAGTGGCAGAAACGGCTCATCGACCTTATCCTCGAACTCAATCCCAACGTCCAGATCATCCTCACCACTCACTCGCCTGCCGTTGTGATGAACGGATGGGTAGACCAGGTCACTGAGGTCAGCGACATTACGAGTTAGTCATCTATAGAATGTTGAGCCGTGAAACGCCTGAGAGATAATATCAACAGCAGTTACGCAGAGGCGGCAAACGCCCTGCGGGGAAAGCAAGCACGACGTAAGATCATTGTCTACGTCGAGAGCTATGATGACATATACTTCTGGCGAACCGTCCTATCACGCTTCGAAAACAACAAGCGTTACTTCGAGGTGATGCTCCCCTCCAAGACTAACCTTTCCAGAGGCAAGAAGTCGGTACTCATGAACTTCGTCACAAAAGATGACTATAGCAGTGGCGACGACCGTCTGGGCAGCGACATGATTGCCTGCGTCGATGCTGACTTCGACTTCCTGCTTCAAGGAGCCACGCCACAATCGAAGAAGGTGCTGGAATGCCCATACATCTTCCATACTTATGTCTACGCCATAGAGAACTTTCAATGCTATGCGCCAGCACTGCACGATGTATGCGTCGCTGTCACCCTCATCGACCGCCGCATATTCGACTTTCAGGCCTACCTTGAGCAGTTCTCCCAAGTCATATTCCCCCTCTTCATCTGGAACATCATGGGCTATCGCTATGGCGTGCACAACAAGTTCACCATCAGCGAGTTCAACCGCATTGCCGACCCTAGTGGCTTCACCATCCACGACCCACAGCGATCGCTCGACAATATTCGTCACAAGGTAGAAGTAAAAGTGCGGGAGCTGCAACGCGAATTCCCTGAAGCCAAGGAGCCTTATCTCAAGACGAAGGATGAAATAAAGAAGCTGGGCATCACTCCGCAAACAACCTATCTCTATATCCAGGGGCACCACCTCTTCGATACTGTCGTGTCGCCAATTATGACGAAAGTATGCAACTACCTGCGCCAGGCTCATGAGGAAGAGATCAACAAGGCACGCGCTCATGGCACTCAGAAACGCAACGAACTATCCTGTTTCGAAAACTCACAGCAGGATATCAAGGTCATGCTGAAGAAGAGTACCGGCTACCAGAATTGCCCCCGATTCAAGCAAGTGCAGGACGACATAGCACGCTTTCTGAAGAACACCTCCCCCAACCAGGCAAAGAGCGCTGCGTCTCAACAACCTTCAGCATCGTCACCTGCCTCGCGTGAGCGTCCTTAAACCGCTCAAGAGGCCCATAAAAGAAAAAAGCCCGCCAGAAGCGGGCTCATTGTTAGTATGGCTATTATTGATTATTGCGTTGGGGTCTGTTGCCACCGCCGAAGCCGCCCTGACCACGCTGACCACCGCCCATGCGGCGACCCATGCTCTCGCGATACTTGGCATACTGCTCCTGAGTCATGATCTTCTCCAGCTCAGCATTGTAGGCCTCCATGTTCTTACGCATCTCCTCGAAGTTCATCTGAGGACGCTGGCCCTGACCCATCTGGCCCATCTGACCCATCTGAGGACGCTGACCACGACGAGTGCTGTCACCAGGCTGGCGCTGTGGACGCTGTCCCTGACCCATCTGGCCCTGAGGACGCTGACCCTGGCCCATCTGGCCCTGAGGACGCTGGCCCTGACCGCGCTGTCCACGCATCATCGGCATCATGGGGATCTTCTCGGCATACTCGGTGTTCAGGGCTTCCAGCTTCTTGGCCTGCTCCTCGTTGAGACCGTAGTCCTTCACCATCTGTTCTGTACGGGCCTTCAACATCTCAGCTCTGTCCATCTGGGGAGCCTGCTGTGCCTGAGGCTGTTCGTTCTGTGCCATCATGCTGGCACTCATCATCATTGCGGCTGCAATAGCCATCATTGTTTTCTTCATAATTGTTCCTTTCTTATTAATTAGTTAATGTTTTCGAGTTGCAACTATACTTCTGACGCTGCAACCCAAGAATAGTTTAAACCCTTAAAGAATAAAAAATGTTAATGATCAAGTACAATCAGCTGTTGCCCTTGCACTTGAAAATGAATGTCGCGCCCAGCAAAAGGCATACCATAGACGCGGCTGGCATCATCGTGGTAGTGAGGACGAGGATCAAGGGCCAGCAGCCGTGTCAGCGAGGCCAGTTCCTCAGCAGTAAACGACGAGGCCACTGACTCGGGTATCACGACTTCCAGTTCATGCCACTCCGACTGATCCACGAAACCACAATGGGCCTCCGGATGGCTGTCGGCATAGGCTATATAAGGTTTGATGTCGTAAATAGGCGTGCCATCCATCAGGTCAGCACCCTTTACATAGATAACAGGCCCAAGGCCAGCCTCCTCGTCCACCCTGTCAAGGCGGACGCAGGAGAGGCCAAGATTATTAGGGCGAAAGGATGAGCGAGTGGCAAACACCCCCATACGGCGATTTCCACCCAGACGTGGAGGGCGTACCGTCAGGCTCTTCCTTGCATTGCTGTTAGCTGAGAATTCCCAGATAAGCCAGAGATAGTCAAAGTCCTCAAGACCTCTCAAAGCATCCTTCTGCCTGTATTCAGGCTCAAAGACGATGCTTCCCTCCAACTCACTGACGAGGCCGCTCTGTCGGGGGATTCCGAACTTAGACGTCAGCGGCGACCGGAAATGGGCTATCGGAAGGATTTCCAAGAGAACGGTCTTTTAATTTGCGTGAATTGCTAATCAGATATTGCTGCACCTGTCGGTATAGAACTGCTTGAAGTCAGCCCAGCGATAGTAGGGAGCCTGGTCAGCAGGCAGAGGAAGCGTAGCCTCACGACCGTTGAGAAGACATTTGACGAGGATATCGTCGCCAGCTTTCTTGCCGCGATAGAAGATGAGCTGAAGATTAGAAGCCTTGCCTGTCTGCCAGTTCTGATAGCAGTTCTTCACCTCATAGGGGTCGGCAGGATCTTTGTCGGCTCCGTTGATGCCCATGAGCACGGTGAGAGGTCCCAGGCAGGTATCGTGGCCAAAGCGCAGGTCAGCCAGGCGCTTCGTAGTGCCATTGATGACGGCGTCAGCCTTGGTGATGATATCATTAATGATAGGTATCATGTCGTATCTGGGCTCGAACACCCAAGTATACGATCCCAGGTTCTCACCTTCCCATCGCGCTGCAATCTCCTCGTCGGTAATGATGTTGCCCATCATACCTTCATGGCCGATGCTAGGCAACGAGGTATAGAGATTGATGAGATTGCTGCCGATAGCATTGATATTGCCAGGCAGGCCTTCTGTGCTTGTGAATACTCGGCGTATAACAGTCTGACGCAGCGAGTCATGACTCTGGAACTGCCCGCGGTTGTCCTCGAACTTCGGCCTTGACTTGGGGAAGGTACGATGCAGAGGATTCTGCCTGTCAGTAGGCACGACACCATCAAGGGTGTTGCGCGACGACTGTTCGCGTATCTCTATCTTTGGATTGCACTGCACAAGTTCCTGGCAAAAGGATGCCATGCTGAGCACACAGCGACCAGAGAGTGAGGCGATGGCATAGACATCACCTCCACGCTTGAACACCTCAGGGAAACTATTGTACATTATGCGTGCAATGCGCTGATGCTGGTCCCACCCAAGGTCACTAAGCTCGCTGACGCTGTTGGCCAGCTCGTCCTTGGCTGCCATGAACTTCACGCGGAAGGCCTCGCCCTCAGAAGTGAGCTGATGCAGATTGTGAGCCTTTGTGAGCAGCGAGTCAAGGTCGCGATAGAGCATATTGTTCCAGTAGTAACGTGACCCGTGTCGTCCGTAGTGACTGATATAGAACGGTTTATAGCCTTTTGGTGCCTTAGTCAGAGCGACGGGTTCAAAGGAATAGGGATAGTCAGTGCCATAGGCCCGTCTGGGATCGGCCTTCAGCATTTGCAGTGCAGGGCTTTCTTGTGCCCCTGCCGTCAGGGCGAATGCCCATATCAGCAGCAGATGGATGATTCTTTTCATTGGATTAGGTTGCTTTAGGAATGATTATTGACGCATGAGACTGAGTGGCTGACGAGGGGCAAGAGCATGACTGACAGGCTCCTGATACTGGGAGAGCTTGGCTGTGGCCTGGCAACGGATGTCGCTAACGTTTGCTCCAAAGAGGAAAAGGTAGTTGCCTGCCTCACCCAGCCATTGGCTGCCAGCCTCGTCGAAGGAAACGAGGTAGCGGCGCTCAACTTGCATCGTGAGTGTCTCAGACTCGCCAGGCAGCAACTCGCGTGTCTTGCCAAAGGCTTTCAGCTCCTTGGCAGGTTTCTCGATTTGTCCCTTAGGAGCCTCCACATATACCTGCACCACTTCCTTTCCTGCCACGCTGCCTGTATTCTTGACAATGACGCTTATGTCGATCATGTCGCCATTAACCTTTACCACAGGCTTGGAATACTCGAACGTAGTATAGGAGAGTCCGAATCCAAAAGGATAGGCAACCGTCTTCTGGAAGGTGTCGAAATAGCGATAGCCTACGTAGATATCCTCCTCGTGATTGGTGTAATCATGTCCTGCAACGGGTCTTCTGTCTGCCTTCATCAGCTGGAAGGACAAGAAGTCAATTTGTCCAGGGAAGTTCTGCGTCGACGGATGGTCGGTGGCAGCCACAGGCCAAGTCATCGTGAGCTTTCCTGAAGGATTCACCTTGCCCGTAATGATGTCGGCAATAGAGTTTCCGCCTTCCTCACCTGGCTGCCAGGCACAGATCACGGCATCAGGATAGCCGCTCCACGAGATGGTCTCGATGACGGAGCCGCTGTTGATTACCACGAGTACTGGTTTGCCTGCTGCATGGAAGATCCGGCAAACATCTTTGATGAGTTGCTGCTCGTCAGGAGTAAGGTTAAACTCAGTATCGATGTCACGGTCCACACCCTCACCGGCTTGCCGTCCGATGGTGATGATGGCAGCATCGCTCTCCCTTGCCTCATTATTGATAAGGATGGGGCTAATGCCAATCTCAGGATACTTCTGCTGTCCGAACTCCTCAAGCTGATACCACTTGGCTGGATGACGCTCGGCCTGGAACTTGATGCGAGCGAACTCCACATACTTTTTGTAGAGGTTGGTGAGCGTAGCGGATGACTCGATGCCTGCATTCTTCAAACCCTCGACCAAGTCAACCACATAGGGGGTATGCACGCAGCCAGAGCCCGTGCCGCCAGAGAGGAAGTCATAGGAGTTCTCGCCAAAGAGCGACACCGTCTTGACAGAGCCCTTCCAAGGCAACGTGCCATTGTTCTTCAATAGAACGATGCCCTCGCAAGCTGTCTGACGCGTAATCTCAGCGTGAGTCTTGAGGTCAGGCTTGTTGGTATAGGGATACTTGTTGAAACTGGGTGTCTTGACAATATACTCCAACATGCGACGGACATTGCGGTCGACATCAGACATAGAGAGTTTCCCACTCAGCACGCCATCGACGATTTCCTGTATCTGTGCCTGCTGACCAGGCTCCATCAGGTCGTTGCCTGCCTGCACCTCAGTGATGGTGGGCAGTCCCTCGCGAATGCCAATCCAGTCGGTCATGACGATGCCTTTGTAGCCCCAGTCATCGCGCAAGATGCTGGTCAGCAGATCGCGATTGCCCATTGAGTACTGACCATTGATCTTATTGTAGGATGCCATAATGGTCCAGGGATTGCTCTCGCGAACGGCAATCTCGAAGCCACGCAGATACAATTCGCGTGCAGCACGCTGAGAGAGTCGCTCGTCGACACTGGTGCGATCGGTTTCCTGCGAGTTGACAGCGAAATGCTTGGCCGACACTCCTGCACCCTGACTCTGCACGCCCTGGATGTAGGCTGCGGCTATCTTGCCTGTCAGCAGCGGGTCCTCAGAATAATACTCGAAGTTACGTCCGCAGAGAGGATTCCGATGCAGGTTCATGCCAGGTCCGAGGATGACATCGCAGCGATACTCCTTGGTCTCGTTGCCGATAGCCTCGCCCACCTTAGTAGCCAAGCTGGTGTTCCAAGTCGAAGCCAGGCAGGTGCCGACGGGGAAACCTGTGGCATAGTAGGTCTGGCTGTCGCCCTCGCGTGTAGGATTGATGCGCACACCAGCAGGCCCGTCAGTAAGCACAGTGGCAGGAATGCCCAGGCGCGCGATGGGAGCAGTGACTCCCGCAGCACCTGGCACGAGTTTACTCTCGTTTCCTACCACAGCCCCTTCGCTGAAGAAATTGTTGGCTCCACCCACGAGCAGGCTGGCCTTTTCTTCCAGTCGCATAGCCTTCATCACTTCATCAATGTTGTCAGCACGTAGCTGAGGTCCTCGCTGTCGCGGCTGTGCAGCTGCTGTCAGAGACATAACGGTCATGACTGTCAATAATAGTTTTTCTAGTTTCATAGCTATTGGTCGTTGGTAAGTAAATACTACTGCTTCTCCTGCGGATCGAGCTTCAGCTGAAGTTCCTCAAGCTGCTTGGGATCGAGTTCGCCAGGAGCATCGAGCATCACGTCACGTCCGCTGTTGTTCTTGGGGAATGCGATACAGTCGCGAATGCTGTCGAGACCAGCCATGAGCGACACGAAGCGGTCGAGACCGAAGGCCAGACCTCCATGAGGAGGTGCTCCATACTTGAATGCATTGATAAGGAATCCGAACTGAGCCATAGCTCTCTCAGGCGTAAAGCCGAGGATCTCGAACATCTTCTCCTGCAGCTTGCCGTCGTGGATACGCAGCGAGCCTCCGCCCACTTCTACGCCATTGCACACGAAGTCGTAGGCCACAGCACGCACTTTCTCAGGAGCTGTGTCGAGCAGGGGTATGTCGTCAGGATTAGGCAGCGTGAAAGGATGGTGTGTAGCCATGAGACGCTGCTCCTCGTCGCTCCATTCGAAGAGTGGGAAGTCGACAATCCAGAGGCAGACGAACTTGTTCTTATCGCGAAGGCCAAGACGATCACCCATCTCCAGACGCAGCGTGCACAGCTGGATACGGGTCTTGTTGGCATTGTCGCCGCTGAGGATGAGCACCAGGTCGCCATCCTTGGCACCCATTGCCTCCTTAACCTGCTGCCACACCTCCGGCTCATAGAACTTGTCGATGGAGGACTTCACTGTGCCGTCGGCATTGAACTTCACGTATACCAAGCCTTTAGCTCCCACCTGGGGACGCTTCACGAAGTCGGTGAGCTGGTCGAGCTGCTTGCGGGTGTAGTCAGCACAGCCAGGCACACAGATGCCGCCGATGTAATTGGCATCATTGAACACAGGGAAGGTGCCCGTGCCTTTCAGCTGGGGCATCAGCTCTACGAACTCCATACCGAAGCGCAGGTCGGGCTTGTCAGAGCCGAAACGACGCATGGCCTCATGCCAAGTCATACGCTGCAGGGGAGGCAACTCGATGCCACGTACCTCACGGAAGAGGTGACGTGCCAGCGACTCGAACACCTCAAGGATGTCCTCCTGCTCGACGAACGACATTTCGCAGTCAATCTGCGTGAACTCAGGCTGACGGTCAGCACGCAGGTCCTCATCACGGAAGCACTTCGCAATCTGGAAGTAGCGATCGAATCCAGAGACCATCAGCAGCTGCTTCAGCGTCTGCGGAGACTGAGGCAAAGCATAGAACTGACCTGGATTCATGCGGCTGGGCACGACAAAGTCGCGTGCTCCCTCAGGCGTGGAACCGATGAGAATAGGCGTCTCGACCTCGATAAACTGGCGTGAGTCGAGGAAGTTGCGAATGAGAATGGTCATGCGATGACGCAGTTCCAGATTCTGGCGCACGGCCTGACGGCGCAGGTCCAGATAGCGATATTTCATGCGGATATCGTCGCCACCATCAGTATTGTCCTCAATGGTAAACGGAGGCGTGATGCTCTCGCTGAGCACCGTCAGACGGCTCACCAGAATCTCAATGTCGCCAGTAGGCATCTTGGGATTCTTCGACTGTCGCTCACTCACTACGCCCACAGCCTGCACGCAGTACTCACGGCCCAGCTTGTTGGCTTGGTCGCAAAGACCTGCATCCTTCGACTCATCGAATACTAACTGTGTCAAACCATAGCGGTCACGAAGGTCGACAAACGTCATGCCACCCATCTTGCGCGTCCGCTGTACCCATCCGGCCAGTGTCACTTCCTGTCCGGCATCGGCGAGACGAAGCTCGCCACATGTCTTTGTTCTATACATATTCTTCTTGTTGTTTTTCGAATCTGACTGCAAAAGTACTCAAAAATCCGCATACCACAAAGGATAAAAGCAAAAAAACTCACAATTTCCTTTGCTTTTCAAGTTCTTATTCGTACCTTTGCAGCGTACAACGAACAATTAGCCCTCACAACAGCTCGTGACGGCATGTTCAGGAGCCACATCATAAGCATCAACAAAACTACCTAACAAAACATACTTAAGTCATGAAACTAAAACAAATGCTACTTGGAACACTGACAGCACTATCGCTGACAGCATCCGCCCAGACTACTGCTGACGAGGTGATGAACGTCACCCGACGCGTCAACGACTACTTCATGCAGCACTATGAAGATCCTACCGTTCCTACCAACTGGAGACGCATCAGGCCATCCAGCCTCTGGACGCGTGCCGTCTACTATGAAGGGCTCATGGCCCTCTACGACATCGACCCACAGCAGCGATACATCGACTACACTGATCGCTGGGCCGACTTCCACCAGTGGACACCTCGCAACGGCATCAACACCTGCGATGCTGACGACCAATGCTGTGCCCAGACCTATCTCATGCGATACGACAAGACAAAAGATATAAAGATGTTCACGCACGTGAAGGAGAACATCGAGCATCAGATGGTCACATCAAGTCCGAAGAACCAAAGCCTCTACGGCTGGTGGACCTGGATCGACGCCATCCAGATGGCTATGCCCATCTACATGCAGATGTATCGTCTGACGGGCGACAGCCGCTATCGCGATCACGGCATGAAGATGTACCGATGGAGCCGCAATGAGTGTGGCGGAGGACTCTTCAACACGAAGGAAGGACTGTGGTGG
Source organism: uncultured Prevotellaceae bacterium (assembly GCA_900318685.1). Lineage (GTDB taxonomy): Bacteria > Bacteroidota > Bacteroidia > Bacteroidales > Bacteroidaceae > Prevotella. The sequence goes on from ONLL01000029.1 coordinate 22,859, forward strand.
CGCGATGCCGACTATGTGCCTCCCTACAAAGAGCCCGACGGAAAGCAATGCTACTGGAGCCGAGGCAACGGCTGGGTGTATGCTGCTCTAGTAAGATGCATGAACGAGCTGCCAAAGAAAGACAAAGCGTACAAGGAGCTGAAGAAGGACTTCATGCTCATGAGCGAGGCACTGCGCAACTGCCAGCGCGAAGACGGATTCTGGAATCCCAGCCTCGTCTCCACCAACTACGCAATGCCTGAGACCTCAGGCACGGGTCTCTTCCTCTATGGCATCTGCTGGGGCATCCAGCAAGGCTACCTCAAGGCCGAAGTCTATCGTCCAGTAGCCGACCGTGCCTGGGCAGCTATTGCCAAGAATGCCGTTCACAATAATGGGTTCATCGGATGGATGCAGGGCACAGGCAAAGACCCCTCAGCAGGACAGCCGCTGAGCTACACACGCATACCTGACTTCGAGGATTACGGCACTGGCTGCGTTCTCCTTGGAGCGACTGAATACTATAAACTGCTCGCTAAATAAACACTACATACTATTAAAAAAACATAAAAATCCGCATGGAAGAGACTCCTTTTGTGCGGATTATTAAAATTAAGCAGTACTTTTGCGTCAAAGAAACGAACAAAACCATTACAGACATGAAGAAACTCATTCTTTTCGCACTATTGCTCATTGGCAGTATCACCACTGCTTTTGCACAGAATCCTGCCGAAATCAAGTTCAGCAGCCTCACCTACGACTTTGGCAAGTTCTCAGAGAAAGACCCTGTCAAGACCTGCAAATTCACCTTCACAAACGTGGGCGAGCAGCCGCTAGTCATCAACCAGGCCGTCGCTTCGTGTGGATGCACTGTGCCCAAGTACACCAAGGAGCCCATTCTTCCTGGCAAGAGTGGCGAGATAGAGGTGACTTATAACGGTGCCGGCAAGGCTCTTGGTCACTTCAAGAAGTCCATCACGGTTCGTACGAACGGAAAGGTGGAGATTACTAGGCTCTACATTGAGGGCGAGATGGAGGAATAGCCTCTCTACTCAATACGACTGCAATATTCTTAGGAGGATAATGAGTGCGCTCGTTATCCTCCTAACTTTATTTGTAGTCCAACGTCAAGAAATTTAGTCAAAAAAAGGTACCTTGAAAAAGTGCATTCTAGAAAAGGAATGGGTCGAAAAAGAACCCGTTGAACGCTTGTCACTAGTGCTGTCAAAGCCCGAAAACGACCTTCGTTTGGCTAGAAAGCCATCTTGATCACGCCGGAAAGCGACTTTGGTCTGCTTAGTAAGCGACTTTGCATAGCTTCCTCCGCGACTTTCGTAACCAAAGTGGCCGACGGACGAGACCAAAGTGGCCGACTAGCGAGACCAAAGTTACCACCCCCAAAACGCCCAAAAGCCTCCTTTTTGTAATCCACTCATTGTCAGCGAATTACAAACTCGCTCAAAACTCGCTCATTTTCGCCCAACAGACTTGTTGCTCAGAATTTTTAAAATATGAGAGGGCATTTGTCAAGTTTATTCGCAGCAAGAGCCTGGAGTCATGCAAAAAGCGAGCTCCTCCTGTCTCAACAACTGGGGCAGGAGGAGCTGGCGATAGAGGAATCTTCCTAATTGTTACCTGTCGATTTACTTTGCATAAGCCACGCTTCGTGTCTCGCGAATGACAGTGATCTTCACCTGTCCAGGATAAGTCATCTCATTCTGAATCTTCGATGCAATCTGACCGCTGAGTGCCTCTGCCTCAGCATCGTCCATCTTGTCGGCTCCAACGATGACACGCAACTCACGACCAGCCTGGATGGCATAGGTCTTGGTGACACCAGGATAGCTCATAGCGATGGCCTCGAGGTCGTTCAGACGCTTGATGTAAGCCTCAACGATTTCACGGCGTGCGCCAGGACGGGCACCACTGATGGCATCGCACACTTGCACGATGGGAGCTAGCAGGGTCTGCATTTCCATCTCATCGTGGTGGGCACCGATAGCATTGCAGATATCGGGCTTCTCCTTGAAGGCCTCAGCAATCTTGGCTCCATAAAGTGCGTGGGGCATCTCGCTCTCCTCATCAGGCACCTTACCAATATCGTGCAACAGTCCGGCACGCTTGGCTTTCTTGGGATTGAGGCCCAGCTCAGCAGCCATCACAGCACAGAGATTGGCTGTCTCGCGAGCGTGCTGCAGCAGGTTCTGGCCGTAGCTGGAGCGATATTTCATCTTACCGATGATACGTATGAGTTCAGGATGGAGCCCATGAATACCCAAGTCGATGGCAGTGCGCTTACCAGTCTCGATGATCTCGTTATCGAGCTGCTTCTTCACTTTCTGCACCACTTCCTCGATGCGAGCAGGATGGATGCGGCCGTCGGCCACCAGCTGATGGAGAGCGAGGCGGCAGGTCTCACGGCGTACAGGATCGAAACCGCTGATCACGATAGCCTCTGGGGTATCGTCGACGACAATCTCAACACCGCAGGCAGCCTCAAGGGCGCGAATATTGCGACCCTCACGACCAATGATGCGGCCCTTCACCTCGTCGTTGTCGATGTGGAAGACGGAGACGCTGTTCTCGACGGCAGTCTCAGTAGCTACGCGCTGGATGGTCTGGATGACGATCTTCTTGGCCTGAGCGTTGGCATTGAGCTTGGCCTCGTCCATGATCTCATTGATATAGCTGGCGGCAGCAGTCTTGGCCTCATCCTTGAGGCTCTCCACCAGGCGGCTGCGGGCTTCATCGGCACTGAGTCCAGAGAGCTCTTCAAGCTTCTCACGCTCTTTCTGCTGCATCTTGCCCAGTTCGTCCTGCTTCAGGGCGAGGGCTTTCTTCTCGTTGTCGATACGCTGCTGCTGGTTGTCGAGGTCGTTCTTACGACGTCCCAGCTCTTCCTGACGCTGGTTGAGTGACATTTCACGCTGCTTGAGCTTGTTCTCGCTCTGCTGGATGTGCTGGTTGCGCTGCTGCACTTCCTTCTCGAGCTCGCTTTTCTTGTTGAGGAACTTCTCCTTGACCTCAAGCAGTTTCTTTTCCTTGATTACTTCGGCTTCCTTGTTGGCCGACTCCACCATCTCGTTGTATTTCCCCTTGATGACCTTGAGGAAAACGAAATATCCGCAGGCGAAGCCTATAGCTAGCGCCACGACGGCAATAATGATTGTTAAGATGTCCATAAACTATATATTAATATTCTCGTTCTCAATGCTGTCACTTCCTTGACTCACTTGAGTGCATCTTCGATTTCGGAAGTCAGCTGGCGAAGAATATTATCATAAGGGGCGGTATCGTTCTTTCCTAGCTCCTTTTCATACCTCAGGGCTATCTCGATGAGGGTCATAAGGCCAATCGTATGGTCGCTCTTGCGCCCCTTGTATACCTGGGCGTAAGCGCCATAACGCTCTGTAATGAGCTTGGCCGCAGCACGATAGTACACCTCATCCTCGCGGTTGTGGAGTACCATAGCTATGTCCTCGTCGTAGACATGCAACCTTATATTGAGTTTTTCTTTACTTTCTTCTGCCATCGCTTCCTACTTTTCATCACTCAGCACATCAATGCACTTGCTGATACTTCTGATGAGGCCGGCAATGCGCTCCTTGGCACCCTCCAGGTCGCCATCCGAGATCTCCATCATCCTGGCCATCTTCAACGACTCGTAGTCACGTTCCTGCTGAGCGACCTTAGCCTTGAGCTGGTCGATGACACGCTCGTTCTCAGCGATTGTCGCCCACAGATCTTTGTTCTCCTGCTTCAGCTCTTTGAAGCGAAGAATCATCTGCCGTACGCGTGTCTGGAACGCGGTCAAATCTTTCTCGTTCTGGTTCATGACTACGAATTTGTTCGACAAAGGTAGTCAAAAAAGGCGTAACTAGCCGCCTTTTAGCCGTTTATTTAATATTTATTAATTATTTACTATCGTTTTGCGGCCTTTTTTCCTTCTTTGCCAGCATAACTACGCGATAGACGAAATCAGTGGCCCACTTCTCTGAGAAATTAAGCTTCTTGTTGTATTCACGCACGCTGACAACTGTTTTTATCACGCCGGCATCTTTGTAGTCATTCTTCGTGTAGATGTCGTGCACGGTCTTCTCAGTCATGCCGTAAATGGCCTTCTTGAAGAAGCTGGGCATGCGTAGCTTGAATTTCATCAGATTGCCTGTGAGCATCATCAGATCCTGCACGAAGGCCTGGAACTGAAGCAGATAGGTCTGCACATCCTGTATCTTGCGGCAACGACGGTTGATGCTCTGGTCAATCTCCTTGAAGAACTGGTCGTCCATCTCATACATCTCCTTGAGCATCTTCTTGCACTTGGCCTTCTCGCCCACCCCAAGTCGTCCCTGCTGGGTAGGCACTTTGAGCGTGACCTTGAACGTTCGCAGGTCAGGCAGCGCATTGAGGTTTGTAATGTGCAGGTCGGCAGCCATCACTGCCTGAAAATACACTCGGATAAGTGTCATGAAATCCTCCATGCCACCAATTTTCACGTTGTTATCAGTCGCTTTCCGACCGAAGATCTTTCCTAATATTCCCATGTTTTTTCATTAAATTGTGTGCAAAGGTACAAAATAAACGGCAATACGCATGTTGTTTAACTCCTTTTAACTCGACTATTTGCTTATACTCCCCAAGATTTTTGTACCTTTGCACCCTATATTGCATATAAATTGTATGAAAGGTATAGTTTTAGCAGGTGGGAGCGGCACACGCCTCTACCCTATTACTAAAGGCATCAGCAAGCAGCTGATACCCATCTTCGACAAGCCGATGATCTATTATCCCATCTCGGCTCTGATGCTAGCAGGCATACGTGAGATATTGATCATATCTACGCCGTACGACCTGCCTGGCTTCCGTCGGCTGTTGGGTGACGGCAGCGACTTCGGCGTAAGATTTGAATATGCTGAGCAGCCCTCGCCTGACGGACTGGCTCAGGCCTTCATCATTGGCGAGAAGTTCATAGGCAACGACTGCGCATGCCTGGTACTGGGCGACAATATATTCTACGGATCAGGGTTCAGCGGACTGCTGAAGCAGAGCGTCGAGAATGCTGAAAAGCAGGGGCTGGCCACCGTCTTCGGCTATTACGTCAACGATCCTGAGCGCTATGGTGTGGCCGAGATTGACAGTCAGGGCAATTGTCTGAGCATCGAAGAGAAGCCGGTACACCCCAAGTCGAACTATGCTGTGGTGGGACTCTACTTCTATCCCAATAGCGTGGTGGAGATAGCTAAGAGCATCAAGCCAAGCGCACGTGGTGAATTGGAAATTACCAGCGTCAACCAAGTGTATCTCGAGCAGCAGAAGCTCAAGGTGCAGACCTTGCAAAGAGGTTTTGCGTGGCTCGATACTGGCACCCACGATTCGCTGGCCGAAGCATCAACCTTCATCGAGGTCATTGAGAAGCGTCAGGGTCTGAAAGTGGCCTGTCTGGAGGAGATTGCCTTCAAGCGCGGCTGGATCAGCCGTGAGCAGCTCATCGAGTCGTCGCGCCCCATGCAGAAAAACGACTATGGCCAGTATCTCATTCGTCTGGCAAATGGCAAACAAGATTAATATACACATTTTATTATAGAAATGGAAGAGATAAAGAAAACAGAAAGCAGTATTGAATCGTTCGACATCATCAACCAGCAGGACGAGGAGTCGTCATTCAATTTCCGCACCATCCTTCGCCTATTCATTCTCAACTGGCAGTGGTTCCTCATATCAATGTTCATCTTTGCATGCGGAGCGCTCATCTACCTCCGCTATACTGACCCCGTCTACCAGATGTCAGCCAAGATGCTCATCAAGGAAGAGAGCAGCAACCGCCGCTCCAACGGTCAGATCCTGGCTAACATGCAGGATCTCGGCTTCGTGTCTAACTCGACAGGTATCGAAAACGAGGTAGAGATACTCAAGTCGCGCGTCCTCTCGCTCGAGGCAGTAAAAGACCTCAAGTTATACGTCGAGTACCGCCGCGAGGGAAGGATCAAGAAGTCGCTCATATACAAGAGCCAGCCCATCAATGTCGACCTCGACCCTGAATCGCTCGAGCTGCTTACCAAGTCCATTGAGCCTAGCTTCACATTTAAGATTACCCGTCATGGAGCCGGTTACGACGTGGAGAGCACAGAGTGCGACCAGCCATTCAAGGGCAGCTTCAAGAACACTCCTGACACGCTGAAGACTCCTTACGGAATGCTTACTTTCACATCGAATGTCAACGAATATGTGCGGCCGATGAATCACGGCGATGTGCTCTTCGTCAACATCACATCACCCAAGCTGGTCGCCTCGTGGTATGCCAGGGGACTCTCTGTAGAGCCCACCTCCAAGATGACATCTATCGCACAGCTCACTATCAACGACAACAGCGCTGAGCGTGCCTACGACTACCTGAAGCAGCTGGCCATCTGTTACAACCGTCAGGCCAATGCCGACAAGAACGAGATTGCGCTGAAGACTGAGGAATTCATCAATGCCCGACTGGAGAAAATCAATGCCGAGCTGGGTTCGACAGAGAGCGAGCTTGAAGAGTACAAGCGTATGCACAACCTCACTGAGCTTCGCCTTGATGCCAACCAGACACTGACGCAGTCGAGCCAATATGCAACGAAGCTAGCTGATGCCAACACGCAGATCATGCTGCTCGACTACCTGCGCGAACATGTCAACGACCCCAGCAACAAATATCAGATTATCCCTTCGAACGTTGGTATGAGCGACCCTATTTCTGCTTCGCTCATCAACGAATACAACCGCACCGTACAGGATCGCGACAAACTGCTACGCTCAGCATCAGAGAACGCCCCTCAGGTTATCACCCTGACCAACACGCTCGACAACCTCACTGCCAGCATCAAGACGGCCCTAATGCAGGCACGGCGCACAGCTGACATCCAGCGACAGGGCATCGAAAGCCAGTATGCTGCCTACAGCCAGCGCATCTCTAATACTCCTGAGCAGGAGCGCATCCTCACCCAGATTGGCCGACAGCAGGAGGTGAAGTCAGGACTCTACCTAATGCTGCTCCAGAAGCGCGAGGAGAACTCTATCTCACTGGCTGCTACTGCCGACAAGGGAAAACTCATCGACGACCCCGTCTATCACGGCAAGGTCAGCCCCAAGGGATCCATTATCATGCTCGCAGCACTCGTCATCGGATTCCTGCTGCCACTCATCATTATCTATCTCATCCAGCTGCTACGTTATAAGATTGAAGGACACGAGGATGTGGCAAGGCTCACAACGCTGCCCATCGTCGCTGATGTTGCTGTAGCCAGCGAATCGGTGAAGAGCTCGGCAGGTATCGTTGTACGAGAGAATGAGAACAACCAGATCGACGAGATTTTCCGCTCGATGCGTACTAACATACAGTTCATGATGAAAAGCGACCAGAAAGTCATACTCTTCACATCGTCCACATCGGGTGAAGGAAAGACTTTCAATGCCGCTAACCTCGCCGTGAGCTTCGCATTGCTGGGAAAGAAGGTTATCCTCGTGGGACTCGACATTCGTAAGCCGGCACTGGGACGACTGTTCAGCATCTCCGATCGTCAGATTGGTATCACACCACTGCTGGTAAAGGAAAAAGTAAGCGAGGCAGACTTGCGCTCACAGATCAGGCCTTCAGGCATCAATGCCAACCTTGACCTGCTGCTGGCTGGCCCCACTCCTCCCAACCCCACTGAGCTCTTGGCACGCCCCAATCTCACAGCCATCGTCGACATGCTGCGCCAGGAATACGACTACATCATTCTCGACACAGCTCCTGTGGGACTGGTCACTGACACGCTGCAGATAGGACGCGTCACCGATGTCTCTGTCTTCGTTTGCCGTGCCGACTATACACCCAAATCCAGCTTTGGACTCGTCAACTCGCTTAACAAAGACAAGAAACTGCCCAACATGTGCATCGTGCTCAACGGCGTCGACATGTCGAAGAAGAAGTACGGCTATTACTACGGCTACGGCAAGTATGGTAAGTACGGACGCTACGGCAGCTACGGATACGGCAACTATGGCTCTTATGGTAATTACGCTGAGAGCCACTATGGTAAGAAAGACGATGACTCCATCAAGAAATAAACACGACTCATGGCAACTATTGCAATAGACTTCGACGGAACAATCGTCGAGCATCGCTACCCAGAGATTGGCGAGGAGCGACCTTTCGCTATCGACACGCTGAAAATGCTCATCAACGACCGCCACAAACTTATATTGTGGTCTGTGCGGGAGGGGCAGCTGCTCGACGATGCCATCAACTGGTGTCGCGAGCGTGGAGTAGAGTTTTATGCTGTCAATCGCGACTATCCTGAGGAGACCACCGACAATAATCCCCATTTCAGTCGCAAGCTGAACAGCATCGACTACTTCATCGACGACCGCAACATAGGAGGTCTGCCCGATTGGGGCACCATCTACCGCATGATCAGCCGTCATAAGACTTGGCACGACATCATCGATGAAGAGGTGCGCAGCGCTACCCTATCCGATTACGAGGACTTGCATCAGCGTCACAAGAAGAAGCCCTGGTGGAAGTTTTAGAAACACGACGACAAAATTCCAAAATGTTGTAAGGAGGACATCGCCTCCTTACAACAAAACATTAGAACTTAACGAAACTTTCTGTTTGACAGAAGGTTATTCCAAGTAGACCTTAATAGTCTGCCCACCCTTCTGGAGAATGTAGAATCCATGAAGGTGGTGAGGTACAGTTGTTTCACTCGACAGAGAACGATAGACAAGCCTCCCGTCGAGCGTGTAGATGCTGTATGTGGAAGGCAGACTTGTAAGGTCGGAAATGGCATCGGGTATCTGTATTTCCTCGGCCTTATCCGTGAGGGCTAGATTGTTGACAAGCACATTGCTCACCTTCGCAGCAGTTAGGATTCCCGTGAGATTAAAGGTCTTCTCGAAGTAAGGAGTCGGTATGGGGTTCTTCAGACCGAATGTATTGTAGACGCGCAACTGATGGTCGCCATCCACGACATAGGCCCCAGGCAGGTTGTCAACGGTAGTAATCTGAACCTCACGAAGGATGACCAGATCGGCATAGTCAGCCGAGCTGAGTTCTGCCACTTTCACTTCACGCGGTTCTACAGACTGCTGAGCAGTGATGGTATAGCCATCGGCATTGGTCGAACCGCTGATGGGTTGTAGTTCAGGAACTTCATCATTGATGCCATAGCGACCGTATATATAGCCGTTAAGCACGTCGCCCACCTTGAGATCGAGGCCAGTTGATGCCAGCCGAATGGCACCAGTAGCATCGCGCAGATAAGCATCATTCTTGTAGACGAAGGTCACGAGAGCATCAGTAAGGGTGAGCTGTGCCTCTTTGCCCGTTTCGAGCGTTTTAAAGTCGGCTATGTCGTTCTTCACCACGCGCTCGCCCACTGTGAGCTGGCATTGTGCTGAGAGTCCATTGTCAAGGTTAACGACGGTAATGGTAGTGATACCGTTGCTGAGGGTGGTGACCAGTCCATCCTGATTAACAGTAGCCACCTGCTCATTGCTCGAGGTCCACTTTAGGAACACGTCAGGCTTGCTGGGAGTGAACTGTGGTTCGAGCTGATAGATTCTGTCCACGGGCAGCTGAAGCTCGCTGGGAAGACTGATAGCAGTGAGGGCATTGTAGCTGACAGCAGCAGGCGACTTCAACAAGTAAAGCTCGTCGATGATCTCGCCCTTGAGGGTATTTGTGCCAAAGACAGCCGTGACATCGTAGCGCTTAGTAAGGTCGGTGGGCACCTTGATACCGTTAATCTTGAATGTGTTGTAAAGTCGATAGCGCTTGTCGCCTAAGACAGCGAACATACCTCCGTCGCTCACGAGTTGTACTTTAGTGACGGTGACGAGGTTGCTATAGCAGGTGGAGTCGAGCTGACTGATGTGCAGGCTGACGGGCTGGGCTTCATTACCCTTGCTGATGATGAAGCTAGCCTTAGTTGTCAGTTCCTTGACGGCCTTGAGGGCAGGCATGCGGTTGGAAGTGGCACGCTGCCCGTAGACAGCTCCGTTGAGAATGTCGTCCTTAGCGACTTTCAACCCTGTTGAGCTGAGGACTATAGTTCCAGAAGCATCACGCAGATAGATGTTGTTGCTATAAGTGTAAAGTACCTGAGCATCTTTAAGCATGATCAGTGATTCACTATCGTCATCGAGTGCCAGGAATGATGCGATGTCGGCTGCGACGGGCAGCTGGCGGACGGTGACGGTGCAGGTGGCCGTGAGCGAGTCGTTGGCGGTGACGGTGACTTCGGCCGTGCCCTCGCCTATGCCGGTGATGAGGCCGTCGTCACTGACGCTGACCACGCCCGCGTCGCTGCTGCTCCAGGCGAGCGTGTAGGGTGCATAGTCGGGGGTGCGCACAGGTGTCAGCTGGAGCGACGTGCCCACTCCCACCATCGCCTCGTCCTGCAGGGTGACTTGCTGGAGCACGTTGGCATCGAAGACGTCGAAGGTGATCACGCCGTCCTTCTCCTGGATGTCGGTCAGCCCGAAGGGGCTGTTCTTCCCGGCCCACGAGCGTAGGTTGGCGGGCGAGGTGAGGTTGTCGAGCTGGGTGACTCCGTTGGAGCCAGGGAAGGAGTCGCTCTGTCCGTCGGTGTAGCCGTATATCGTGCTGTGGGTTCCTCCCGCGCGTACCAATTCATAATAGGGATGTGCGGGATTGTCGTTGACGGAATTGCCGTACCACATGTAGACATTGGTGGAGTCTACGCGGAAGACGAGCATCCCGTGTCCGGGCAGCTGTGCGTCCCACTTGTTGGGCTGGCGGTTTTCCAGGAGGAAGTACTCGTTGCGCTGAGGCGTGTCGATGCGGTAGCCGGCATTCGTCTGGTCGAGGCTGCCGATGGTGACGGGGCCGGGGGCGCTGATCTTCTCGGGTGTGGCGAAGCCCAGTGCGTAGCGCTCGTAGAGGGAGTATCCCACGGGGCACCTGCCTGCATCGTCATAGCCGTGGTCCATGAGCGACCATAATCCCGGTGAGACGCAAAGGCCGGCATCGTATTCGTTGTCGGTGTCGTAGAAGTCGGGCAGGCCCAGCACGTGGCTGAACTCGTGGCACATCGTGCCGATGCCCTCGAGCACGCTCCAGTTGTTGCTCTGATATCCGAAGAGCTCGGTGGAGCAGGCATAGCGTCCGAGGATGACGCCGTCCTTGCGCACGGTGCGCAGATAGTTCATCTCCGACTGGTGTGGCCAGAGCAGGCGGGGGTCGTTGCCCTGGATGTAGGATGGCAGTCCTGCAAAGATGAAGTAGACCATGTCTACCTTGCCGTCGCCGTCGCGGTCGTATTGGCTGAAGTCAACCTGCGAGTCGGCCGCCGTGCAGGCGTCGATCATCAGCTGCAGGCTGCGCATGCCCTTGCGGCTGGGGTCGGCCTGGGTCTCCACGTCGGTATAGTACATGCTGCGGTTGACCTGTATGGGTCCCACGACGTCGAACGTCGGTACGAAGATGCCCTCGGAGTTGTCGCGGAAGTAGTCGCGCATGCTGCCTGTGCAGGTCACCTGCTGATGGGTCCACGGGTCGGTGTAGTTCGTCTTGTCGGTACCCTCGTAGTCATCCTGATTGATCATGGCCTCCATGATGTCGCGGTAGTCCTCGTTCTGGAACTTGCAGTCGTTGTATTCGATGAGCAGTACGAGCCCCTTGAAGTTGGCGTAGTCGTAGTGCTGCGCACGGTTGGCAGCGAGGCTGCGCTGCCGGCTCTGTGCCGTCTGGCGGCGCATCTGCTGTGCCTGCTCGCTGATGCGTGGCGCGATGCGTCCTGTGAGCTGCAGGAACGAGTGCTCGGCCGCCGACCGTCTCTCTTCGTCGTGTGCCACGAGGGTGGTGGGTGCCAGCTGTCCGTTGTCGTCGAGCTGTGCATAGACATAGTATCCTCTGGTGTCTCTGGTCAGTGCATAGCCGTCGGCTGTGGTGTTGTAGTGTCGCCACTCGTCGCCCTTGAGGCGGATGCTGAGGGTGGAGCCGTCAGGCTGTGTGATCTGTGCCACACCACGTGTAGCAGGGCGAGACCATACGGATGTGATGCCAAGCAGCATCGCCATCACTATCATTAAACTCTTTTTCATGTGCTCTTACTTTGCATTTTGCCTGCAAAATTACACAATTATTTTGAAACGGGCAATAGTTCGTGCCGATTTCTCTTCAAAAGTATAGGGAAAAACCTAATCGATTATAGGCGAATTCCCTTTTCAGGGCCAATGCTTTGAAGTATCTTTGCAACGTGAAACCTTTTAAACGACAGACAATATGAAACGTACAATGACAATCATCATGAGCCTTGTGCTCGCCGTGCCGATGCTGGCACAGTACGGCCCTCGCAGGAGCTATCCCCAGCGTAGGCCTGTGGTCTCAGAATACCGCTATGGCGGGCCCCCACGTTCCTACCGCCACTCACTGACCAATTCCTACTACGGCCTGCGTGTGGGACTGGCTCTGTCGTCGGTCAGTTCTGACGACAGCTACCTCGACGGCAGCGGGCTGTCATCAGGCGTGTCGATGGGATTTGCGGCCGGTTTCCAGATGGTGCCTGCCTCGCCCCTCTATTTCGAGACTGGACTGAACTATACAGAAAAGGGAGGACGAGGACACTTCGGTGGCAGCAAATTCACCTACGACCTGAACTACCTGGAGGTGCCGCTACTGCTGAAATACGACTATCGTGCCGACCGCGACTTCTCTGTGCAGCCTTTCATCGGCGGCTATCTGGCATGCGGCGTGGGCGGCAAGGTGAAGGACTTCGGCCAGCATCAGGCCCTGAGCAGCTTCGACGATGACTTCTTCAAGCGCTTCGACGGTGGACTGCGCATGGGCTGTGGCGTGGAGTTCGCACACCTCTATGCTGAGTTAGCCTACGACCTTGGTCTGAGCAACATCTGCCACGACACGTTCAACAGCTCGCGCAATGGATGTCTGCTGCTCAGCTGTGGTGTGAACTTCTAGTTGAGTTTCGGCTTCAACTCATCAGGGGATTCGTTAGTGAACATATTCACTGGCGGAGCCTCTTTCGTATAGAAGTCACGGATAATGTCGGGAGTGAGAGTGATCGTCGGCTGGAAGTCATCGCTATGCATATAGCTGAGGATGGCATGACGCATCTGACGCGCCACAAGCCGATGGTCGAGATCGCTGTTGATGTCCATCGTGGTCATCAGCAGGCGGCCGTTGAGCACACGAGCCTCAATGAGCATTCCCAGCTTGCGCGACACATGCCAAGTGTCGATGGGCTGGATGGGCGGCTGATAGTCCTTGGGCAGTTCCATGAGGTTCATCACCTGCGCACGATTGAGCAGCTCCCACCAGTTCAGATTCGACCAGTCGTCAGTGGGGAAGTCATACTTGAACAGCGGGTGACTCTTGTCGATATAGGCTCCCGTGGTGTGGGGCGGGCGCATCTTGAACCACGACGTGTTCCAGAATACGGGCAGATAGTGCTGGACGACATCTCTGCCCAGAGTGACACGCCCTGCAGCCGTGAGGAGCACGGTGCCGCCTGCACGAAGGGCTGACAGAGCCTGCTCGTCGAGCGTCTGGGCAATGACGAAGGGAACAGAGTCGTTGGCTGTCGGCTCAGGACTGACATCCTTGGGATAGACCCAGAATTCCCATGTATTACTGAAAGTATTGGCCACAGCCACGGTGAGAACCATTTTCGTGGGATGGGTGACACTATTGAGGGGCATCCGGATGACGCCCAGCTCATTGCCCTTGCCGATAGGAATGGGGCGTGAGGGGAGCGTATCACGCATGAAAAGCTCCCTGCTGTCAGTCCACACCTCATAATTAATGGGCACACGACGCACGCTGCCATAGGTGGCGTTCATCAGTTCAATGGGCACACTAAGCGTGTCGGCATTGGAGAAGACAAACTTCGGGAAGCGCGCCAAGATGACCAAAGAATGGCAGAACTCGCGCCACTTACGGGCGTTGACGTAGCCCTTCTCCTTCCAGTGCACATTGAGCGGTCCTACCAGAGCCGATCCCTGTCCGCTGTAGTCGTTGAGTGAGAGCAACTGAAAGCCTGTGTAGTCCTTCGTACGCAGGTTGCGCTCTATCTCGTACTTGTAGCATAGTGTCTGCAGTCGCCCACTTGCCATCATGAATTTCTCGGCCTGCGAAGCCATACCATTCTCTGCCAATAGATCGCGGAATATCTCGAAGTTGCGAGCTTTGTAGGCTCCAGGATAGTCGTCAATTTCGCTGAAATCAGGGAAGGCGCACCACTGGCCTTGCTCATGTGCGATGATGGGGCTCTGGTTGGGAGTCTGTGACTTGTAGTTCCTGGGGAACTCAATCTGAGTGTAATAGTCATCGTCAGACTGAGGCGCACGGCGGTCCCAGTCCAGTCCACGGGCCCCGCCTTTGACGTGAAAATCCGACCCGTCGTCCCAAGCCCATCCGCCTCCTACGCTGGCTCCGCAATACACCTTAGTGGAGTCATACTCATGCATCTGCTTCACCCAGTCGTTGCAGTATCTGACCCAGTCGCCTGCAGGCTCGTTACCGGCAGCCATCATCAGGAACGAGGGATGGTGGCCGTATTCATCGATGATGCGCTTCGATTCAGAGAGCAGATACTGATCGATGACCTGTCCACCACGCAGTTTTACTCCGTGATTAGGCCATGACGGACCTTCAGGCTGGAGGTAGAAGCCCACCTCATCAGCGGCCTGGAAAGCGGCCTCAGGCGGACAGTAGCTGTGGAATCGCATATGATTCAGCCCATATTCCTTGCATTTTTGGAATATTTTCAGCCAAGATTCCTTGTCGGTAGGCGGATAGCCTGTCTCTGGGAAACAGCAGCTCTCTACCGTACCACGCAGGAACAGCGGGCGTCCGTTGATCATCATCTGGCGACCTTCTATGCTGACGTTTCGCAGGCCGAAATTGGTCTTGAAGACATCGTCTCCAGCCCTGACGGTCAGTTCGTAGAGGTTGGGGTGGAACTCGTCCCAAGGTTCGATCAGCTGAACTCTGCCTAATGCCTGGTCGAGTTTATAGCCCTTAACGCTGAAATTGAATACTACGTGACGAATCCCATCTACTATAATCGATTCTTTCTTCAGGGCTTTGCCGGGTTTGCCGTCGACGATGGGAGATACCGTTGCCTCAACATAATAGGAGTTGAAAGGCATCACGCGGACGTAGGGAATATGATTCTCAAGATCAAGAATCACCTTGAACGACTCAAGATCACTAGAAGGCACAATGCGCACATCCCTGAGGTTCAGCTTCTTCCATTGCGACTGCAGCTCTATACGGCCTACGATACCGTTCCAGTTGCCCTGGGTCTGATCAGTGACGGAGTGTGAGTCCATACCAACGCCAACATTCTCGGCTCCGTTGTAGACACGGATGGCTATCTCGTTGTTCTTACCTGTGCGAATATAGCTGCTCACATCATAACAATGGGGAGTAGAGAGAGACATCTCATGGCCAACCTCCTTTCCGTTTACAAAGACAGTGGTCTCGATATGGGGACGCTCCAGGAAGAGCGTCATCCTGCTGCCCTTCCAGTCCTTTGGCACATACACCTTCTTCCTGTACCACGCAGCACCCACATAGTGCTTCTCTGGAGTGAGGAAGAAGGGGAACTTCATCTGCCCCTCCTGCCGATATTTCTCCATACGAGGGTTGAAATAGTAGCTGGAGTCGTAGAGCGAGCCCGTCCACTGCGTATTGACCGACACAGGAGTACCCTTGCCGTTGGTGAGCATCGATCCTGGCAGCATCACATAGTCGTTGTAATGCTGGCGAAGTGCAATGCCATTATCCTTGGCTTTGTGTCCGGACGACTCTTCATCGCCTATGGCAAAGTCCCAGGGGCCTTCCAGACTGATGATTTTCTGGGCATGACTGCTCAGACAGCCCATCAGGCATAGGATGCAAATCAGTTTCTTCATCGTTCTTACCATTTTTCTTTGATGCATATACTATTCACGCGCTCGCCAGAAGTCTTGTCGGCCTCGCGTGGCAGGTAGACAGGGGCACCCTGCTGCAGGGGCAGGATTCGCAACTCCAGCTCCTTGGCACCCTTAGGCAGCCGCCATAGTCCATAGAGGAACGGACGGCCATAATAGAAGTTGTCGGCCACAAGCTTGCCGTCGGCATACAGACGGGCGCAGTCGCCCTGATAGTCGATGGTGAGGATGGGATGGCAGAACGAGCCTATCGACGAAGGCAGTTCAATCTTGTAGACGGCAGCCCTGGCGAAGTCATCGTCCTGAGGCTCCTCAGCCACCCGCTGCACGCCAATCGTTATGTTGCGCAAGGGCCCTGCCTCACCTGCCTTATTATAAGCGACATCTACAGCAGCCTTGGCTGCTTCGGGTTTCGGAAGTCCCCAGTGCTCTGCCTCTTCGCGAGTGAGCAGGTAGATGTTCTTGTAGACAGGCTTCTGTCCGCCCTGTGGCTTTACATTGCGCAGGGTCTTGCCGTCCTGCATGCAGATGGTAGTGGGCACACCATCAATCTGCATCATATAGATATTGTCGCCACTACGGGCCACGAGCTGAGCTGTGGCATAGCGGATGCCGCTGACGTTAACAGGGAAGATGGTCATACAGCCGGCAGGAATCGTCAGCTTTGGCAGTTGCACGCCGCAGGCCTCCAGCTGCACGTTTTTCTTCGCCGTGAGGTTTTGCAGGCGCTCGTAGTTGTTGACGAAGATGAATCCCTGCTCCTGACCGCCCTTCACGGCTAGACTCGACCTGACGGCCCATCGCAGCTGGCTGTCATCGCCCTTCTTCACATCCTGAGGTGCAGGGAACGAGGCCTCCATCGTGGCCAGCTCCTCGCCCCAGTCGTGCATAAACAGATGGAGCGGCCTGAGCATGTAGTACTGCGGATATGTTTGTCCGAACTCGCCCAGCGGAGCCTGGAAGTCGTAGGTCACCACAGGCATGTCATTGTGGTTTGTGGCACGTGTGCGCTGGTTCTCGTTCAGGGTGGTCAGTCCCTCAGGGTTGGTGCCTCCGTGATACATGTAGTAGCCCAGCAGGTTCGATCCTGACCCCAGCTTGCAGAGGGCCATCGAGTAGGCATCCTCAGGATAGACGTAGGGCCGGCGATGATAGGCCGTGGCCATACCTCCTCCCAGCTCGCAGGTGAAGTAGGGATAAGCCTGGACTGAGGCTTGAGAGTCGAGAGTTGAGGTCTGAGAGTAGTCAAACTGCTCAGAGGCGATGGCTGTCGACGAACGGAAGGCTTTAAACTGGAAGGCCTTGTAATAGTTGCCAGCCGTCTCCTCCAACGAGCGCTCCCAGAAGCCGTCGGCGTAGTCGCCATAGAGGGGTATCATCTCGCCGAAGGGCACCGGTTTGCTCAGTTCAGGCCATCCTGTACGGGTGTAGAAAGGCAGGTCGAAGCCTATGTCCGTTGCTATTTTCTTCAGGGCCAGGAGATAGTCGCCCGATCCTCGATATTCGTTGTCAAACTGACAAGCCATCACGGGTCCGCCGTCCTTCCACTGCAGGCCTAAAATCTGCGAGAAGATCTGACGATAGAGCTTTTCCACCAGAGCCAGGAACTTGGGGTCCTGCGAGCGCATCCTGCAGCCTGTGTCGAAGGCCCAGTCGGGGATGCCGCCATTGCGAGCTTCACCATGACAGAAAGGTCCCACACGCAGCACGACAGGCATCTGCTCCTCTTTGCATACCTCCAGGAAACGGCGCAGGTCGCGCTGTCCGTCCCATCGGAAGATGCCCTGCTGCTCCTCGACATGATTCCAGAAGACATAGGTGGCAATGATGGTCACCCCACCCTCCTTCATCTTCCTCACCTCCTCCTGCCATTCATCGGCCGGCAGTCGCGAATAGTGGATCTCGCCCATCACAGGGCATACGCGCTTACCGTCGATTATCAGGCTGTGACGGTCCCACTTCACCTCTGGCACGCTGCTAGCGGCCGTGTTTCCCATTGCCGCCAGGGCTACAAATATCAGCATCAGTCGTTTCATCATGGCTCATGTTCTATTTAAGGTCGAGCTCCACAGGACAATGGTCGGAGCCCAGGATTTGTGTGTGTATCTTAGCATCGGCGATGCGAGGACGCAGGCGGTCGCTCACCACGAAATAGTCGATACGCCAACCGGCATTCTTCTGTCGCGCCTGGAAACGGTAGCTCCACCACGAGTAGGTCACTTCCTCGGGATACAGCCAGCGGAAAGTATCCGTGAAGCCTGTGGCGAGCAGCTGCGTGAACTTTGCCCGCTCCTCGTCCGTGAAGCCGGCATTGCGGCGGTTGGTCTTCGGATTCTTCAGGTCTATCTCCTCATGGGCAACGTTCATGTCGCCACAAACGATGACGGGTTTCCGCTTGTCCAGCTCCCGAAGGTAGGCCTGAAAGTCATCCTCCCAGCGCATGCGGTAGTCCAGCCTGCGCAGCTCGTCCTGTGCATTGGGAGTATATACGGTGACAAGGTAGAAGTCGCTCATCTCCAGCGTGATGACACGCCCCTCGTGGTCGTGCTCGTCGATGCCTATGCCGTAGCTGACGCTCAGCGGCTGGTGGCGGGAGAAGATAGCAGTGCCCGAATATCCTTTCTTTTCGGCCGAGTTCCAGTAGGACTCATAGCCCTCAAAGGCGATGTCGAGCTGTCCAGGCTGCATCTTCGTCTCCTGCAGGCAGAAGAAGTCGGCATCCAGTTCGCGGAAGATGTCACGAAAGCCCTTTCCCTCACAAGCTCTCAGGCCGTTTACGTTCCAACTGATCAGTTTCATGTTTTTGTTCATTTGTTTTTGTTGTGACGATATTTGTGCTGCAAAATTACGAATTACTGCGCAAAAAACCAAAAGAAAAACGGATTTTCCTTTGCTCTTCTCTCGTTTTTTCGTAACTTTGTACCCAAATTAAGAAATAGCGGGCACTGATGACAGCCAGTAAGCTGCATTGCCCCTGATGATTAACTACAATTCAACCATATGACACCAAAGGAATTACGCGACGAAAGGCTGGCAGAGCGGATGATCCGCAATCTGAAGCGCCGCAACATGGAGGCCTTCTACTGTAAGACGGCAGCAGAGGCAGTGCAGAAAGTTTCCTCGCTCATAGCCGACGGGAGCAGCGTCACCTGGGGCGGCTCGATGACCATTCGCGACATAGACATCCCTCAGGCGCTGAAGCAGCGCGGCACACTGGAAGTGCTCGACCGCGACGAGCTGACCGACCGCAGCGAGGTGGTGAAGATCTATGAGCGCGCATTCTCTGCCGACGTCTACCTATCGAGTGCCAATGCCATCAGCGAGGACGGCGTCATCGTCAATATCGACGGCAATGGCAACCGTGTGGCCGCCATCACCTGGGGACCCAAGCGCGTGATATTCGTCATCGGCATGAACAAGGTGGCTCAGACCGTGGAGGCAGCACTCTCCAGGGCACGCTCGACAGCCTCGCCCACGAACGCCGCCCGCTTCGACATACAGACGCCCTGCCAGTCGGATGGCGTGTGCCACAACTGCAACTCGCCCGAGAGCATCTGCAACTACGTCCATTTCCTGCGCAATTCGCCACGTGGCAGGCACATCGTGGTGCTTGTTGGCGAGGAGCTGGGATACTAAACGCTATACTATGACAGAAATGAGAACAATCACCTTAGCACTCCTCCTGTTGCTCACGTTGGCAGCAGGCGCGCAGTCCAGCCGCATCACCATGCTTCAGAATTCACGAAACCTCGTGGTCAAGGACGGCCAGGGCACAACCGCCAACGCACTGATACCCAGCGGAGAGAGCGTGATGCTTCGCTGCAGCGACGGACAGCTCATAGTGGGCCGCGACACCCTCCCTATGGCCACTGCCTCGATGCGTGTGACCACCCCCACCCGCTTCTCCGTCGATGAGGACAGCACAACCTTTGCATCGCAGTATTCCGTCGAGAGCGGACTGCTGGCCTTCCGTCGCTCGCTAAACGTTGGACGCTGGAACAGTCTCACCGTGCCCTTCAACCTCACCGCCAGCCAGCTGCGCGATGCCTTCGGCGACGACTGCCAGCTGTTGGAATATTACGGAGCTGTCAGCAGTCCTGAGCCTGCACTCGAGTTCGCCACCGTCGATCTCAGCAGCGACGACATCGTCGTATATGCCGGCTACCACTATCTGCTCAAGCCCACACGCGAGCCCGACATCGCCCCAGGACAGCAGACCAGCGTGGTCTATGGCAAGGCCAAGGTAGCAGGCCCCGTCTATGCCATTCCCGCCGTGACGATGGCCAGCGGAGAGGTCATGCCCAGAAACATAGTGATGCGCTCAGCCGACAGTCAGGTGCGTCTGCGCCTGCGCGGCCATTATGCCACCTACTCCATCGTGGCCAACAACACGCCTCGCTACATCGTCAGCGACGAAGGCTATTTCCGTCAGATCGGCGAGAACACCGAGGAGAAGGGATTCCGCAGCTGGGTCGAGGATGCCAATGCCAGCGCCCATGAGTCATTGCGATTCTATATCGACGGCATCGGCGAGGACCTCACTGATCCCACAGGCATCGCAGCCGTCCTAAGCGACGAGCCGACAGCCGGCACCGCAGCCTACGACATGCAGGGCCGGCGCGTGGATGAACGTAGCCTGAAGAAGGGCCTCTACATCGTCCGAGGCAAGAAGATCATCATCAAGTAAGAAAGGACCACAACTATGAAACGACATATCCTACTGCTCATCGCACTGCTCTCCCTGCCCTTTGCACGCCTCCTGGCACAGGACTCACTCTGGGTGCGCTACGACAACCGCTTCCGCCGCCATGCCGTGCAGCGCATAGCAGGCGCCGACTCCATCGAAGTGAAGACCGGACAGCTGAAGATCTACATGCCGACAGGCACCAAGACGCAGTCCATCATCGCCGACAAGTCGACGGTGGTCTTCGCCAATCCCGGACGCTATCTCCTGAAGCCCAACACCTACAGCGGCACCAACTACGAGAACAACAATGCCACCTCGGGCTATAACTTCGCCCACTCCCTCGAGAGCGAGCATTTCGCCGTGTTCTGGGACGTGCGCTACGGCAGCGACCCCACCCGCATCAAGCATCCAGGAGGCAGCGACATTGCCAATGCCTACAATGTGCTCAACGTGGCCGAGCGATGCTGGAAATGCTATGTCGAGGAGCTCGGATTCATCGTGCCCGGCCATTCGACCACCGACAAATACAAGATCCAGCTCTACATACCCTACCAGTCCGACTGGAGGGCAGACGCATCGGGCGACGACGGACAGGAATACGATGGCACATGGAGCAAGACCGGACTGGGGCACTTCAATCCCTGGGCAGCCAATGCGCGTGGCGGACATACCATCGCACATGAGGTGGGACATACCTTCCAGTATCTCGTATCAGCCGACCTGGGCATGAGCCACGGATGGCGATGGGGATTCAACGGCGACGGAGGTGGCGACTGCGGATGGTGGGAGAGCTGCGCCGACTGGCAGGCCTACCAGATCTTCCCGGAGCGCCAGTTCACCGACGGAGAGTACTTCGAGCAGCACCTCACCTCACACCACCTCAACCTCCTACACGAAGACTGGCGCTATGCCTGCTGCTACATCCAGGACTGGTGGACCATGAAGCACGGACGCGACTTCATAGGCCGTCTGTGGCGCTCCTCCAACAAGTCAGAGGATCCCGTGCAGACCTACAAGCGCATGAACGGGCTGTCGCAGGAAGAGTTCAACGACGAGATGATGGAGGGCTACATGCGCATGGCCACCTGGGACATCGACGGCGTGCGCTCGCGGGCCAGCCATCGCATAGGTCAGCACAAGAACTACCTGAAGACCGTCGACGCCTCGACCAACACCTATCAGATCGACTCCGCTCACTGCATACAGAACTATGGCTACAGCATCATCAACATGCGGCGACCTGCTGCGGGCACCGTCGTCAAGGCTCACTTCACAGGACTCACCGATGCCCCAGGCTATCGTTATGTCTACCCTGCCCGTGCCGGCTGGCGCTATGCCTTCGTGGCCCTGAGCAGCGACGGCACGCGCACCTACGGCGAGGTGAAGGCCGACCAGCAGGGAACGGCCGAGCTCACCATTCCTGAGAGCTGCACCCGCCTGTTCTTCGTCGTCATGGGTGCTCCCACCACCCACTGGCAGCATCCCTGGGATCGCAACCGCGATGCCTCGTCGTGGAAGCAGAACAACGAGCAGTGGCCCTACCGCGTACAGTTCGACGAGACCAGGCCGATGTAGAACCTTTCATCTCTCATCTGCTTGCTAGAATTATGCTACGTTACCATAATGCTGACTTACGTAGTTGTATACAGCATCGCGGTAGTAGTTAATGCTTTCGTCAGAATAGCTCTCTGGGAGTTCTTTCCAGAGGATGTCGCGAATGGTGATGATGATCGATGCCCTGGTTTCCTGCTTGTCGAAAGGATGATCCATCGTAGCTAAAAGTTGCTTGATCTTCTCTAGCAGTTCTACAGCCACTTTCTTCAGTTTCTTGATGTCCTCCTTTGTTAAGTCATCTTTCATCAGCACATCAAACATCGACAACTGCTCATCGTTTTCGAAGCCTTCACGGACATAACGTTCCTGTTCCTCAGTTAGTTGATGGGAAAGCTCCATCAACTGAACAAATATATTCTCAATTGACACACGGTCTTGCTCTTGATTATAGTCGTGAATAATTTCCTGATACATCTCATAGAAGTTGATACGTGAGGGATTCTCGGCCAGCATCCGGGCAATGCGCTCTTGGAGCAGTTCCTGAATGTCCTTCAGCACAAGGTTCTTCTCCTTGCTCTTGGCAAACTCCCGACGGAGCAAATCAAAATCGATGCAACTGATATCAAAGCGTCTTGACTCAGCTGCCATAGCCCCTTCACCATCGAGTTCCAGATGCTCATTCACTATTTCGTTGATAGCCACGCTCAAGTCTGTGATGTCGGCGTGTTTGCGTTTCTGCTGCAGTTCCTTGTAGATGGCTTCAATGGCATCCTTCTGCTGCTTCATCTCGGGCGTAATATCCTCACGGTCCAGGTATTTCCAAAGCTTCAACAACGTAGAGGCAAACGTACAGTAGGATTTCCTGATTTCAGCCGTCTCGCACATCTCATTGGCAGCTTTCTTCAGTAGCGACAGCTTTTCAAAATTCTCAGCTTTGATGAGATCGTCCAACACAAAGTCATGCTCTTTCAGGAAAGCCGTAGCAGCAGCTATCGTCTCCAGCACATGCTTGATGAGTTCCTTCTTGTCGATGGTCGGGTCATTGCCTCCTGGCTGTCGGGGATTTGCAATCCCTGACACAGGGTTGGCAGTATAATCAGCCAATGCCTGGCGCAGGGCTTTCACGATGCCGATATAGTCGATGATCAGACCGTTTGTCTTTCCTTCCGCCACTCGGTTGGCACGGGCAATGGTCTGCATCAGCGTGTGCGCCTTCATGGGCTTGTCGATGTAGAGGCACGAGAGCGTCTTCACATCGAAGCCTGTCAGCCACATAGCACAGACAAACACCACGCGTAACCGTGAGTCGTCGGCCTTGAACTGCTTGTCCAGTTCCTCCTTCTCCATCCGCTCACGATGCATCTTGATGTCGAGGCCCCATTTCTGGAACGTCTGTACCTCGTTCTGCTCTTGCGAAACCACCACGGCCATATCCGTCTCGCGCATCCATTCCAGTTTGCGCTGCATCTCCTGTGCCTCCTGTTGCGAAGTGCATTTCGCGATGGCTTCTTCCAATACCTTGATTTCGCGCTGCCAGTATTCCTGCACATAGTTGAACATTCGGACACATGTCACCTTGTTATAGCACACGAACATCGCCTTGCCCGAAGTCCACAAGTCGCTGTAGTGATGCACAAAGTCCTTGGCAATCAGGCGCAGACGCTTGGCAGCCGTCAGCAGATGCACCTCCTTGGCGAACTCACGTTCCAGCTTGGCCAGCTGCGAGGCAT
>ONLL01000013.1 GCA_900318685.1 uncultured Prevotellaceae bacterium
AACATTCGGTGACGTGCAGATTGATGTATCCGACAATAAGATGCAGTATGTATTCTTTCAAGACTTCCCCGTTTCGCTGATTTCAAAGGTCGTGGATGCTGATGAAGGGCTGAGCCATGCACTCGCCGGAGCCTCCCCACAGGCCATCACAGCCCGCTACGGCTTTGACTACGATACGGACTATTCGCACATCAAATGGGCTTTCATTCCCAATGTCATGCTGCTGAACTTGAACTACGGCGGAGCCGACCACCACATTCGCTTGGAGTTTAACAACAACAGCCAGTATTACACGTTTACGAAGGACGAACTGCAACAGCCAAAAGCGTTCCGTTCACTTGCCGAAAACGGCATCACCCTGCAACTGGAAGCTATCTACGACGGTTCCACTCTCATACAGCGCTTCGGCTATGAGAAAGGGAACTATATGCATATTATCTTCAAAGCAGAATAAATGAAGTCAGACAGATAAATAAATCGACATTTAACGAATAGTATTGGTCTGACTCTTCAAAAAGAAAGATTTGAATTCAAACAACTAATTCATCGGCTCGAAAGAACAAACTACCAATCCGAAATAGGGCGCAGGAATATGACATTCTTGCGCTTCCTTTTAGGGAAAAATAAAAAAAACCAAAAAGTTGTGATTCACGTGCAGTCTTTTTGGCAGAGTGGTATCTATATCCATAGAGACAATGCGTTTTTGATGGACATAGAGCAACTTGTAGCACGGGGCGTACAGGGCGACGAGGTGGCACTCGGAAGCCTGTACAGGGCATATCACCAACGAATGAAGGTGATATGCCAACGCATCGTGGGTGACCACCAAGTGGCTGAAGAACTGGCTCACGATGCATTTCTGCTGGCCTTTACCAAAATGAATCAACTGCGCAACCCGCGACGCTTTGAACAGTGGCTGACAAGCATCACCACCAATGTGGCCCTGCGCTACAAGGTGCGACACCATGAGCCGCAGATGCTCCCGCTCGATGCACTTGCAGATACAGATATTACACAGGAGAACACAACTACGGAAGAGAGACCGCTACCCACGATGGCGGAACTGATGGCAGCTGTCGATGCTTTGCCAAATGGCTATGGTCAGGTATTCCGTCTGGCAGTCATCGAGGAAATGTCGCACAAGGAGATTGCAGAAATAATGGGCATTGCCGCCCATTCGTCATCGTCACAACTGACAAGGGCCAAGAAAATGCTGCAAAAATCGCTTGCGCAGTATTGGCTGTTGTGGCTACTGCCACTATTGTTGCCCGTCATTTACTTCTTGCTCAGGACTGACAAGCAACCCAATGAAACCAAAACGATAGCAACGAAGCAGGACGAGACGAAAAAGCCGCCCGTAGTCCGTCCTGTGATTCCCAATGCACCAAGAAACACAACGCTCAGAATGGCGGTGATCCCCATCAATCATCAGCAAGCCGGCACAATGACAGTGGGCGACACGATTCCGCAGCGTATGGAACAGACCGACACGACCACAAGCATACACGAAGACAAGCCTCTGTCCGACATACGCCATAACAATGACACGCACATCGCCGAGATATTACCAGAACTGCCGACGGATAATAGGAGCCATCAGCCTAAGTGGTCAATAGATTTGGCATATTCGGGCGGAATGAATGAGCAAAGCATTAACCGTCCATTTGGGTTTACAGAAAAGCCACACCTCGACATCACCAGTACTATTCCTGTTACGTTTGATAAGTGGAGCGACTACGCTGATTTCTTGGCAGGGTACCCCGATGACGGCAACCACACCCGAGATATTCTGAAGCAGATTGCGCAAAACAATGCCAGCCAGCCCAGTACGGACTGTATCGAGCGCAAGAGTCACCATTATATGCCCATCACGTGGTCGCTGGCTCTGCGGTATCAGCTATCCGCCCGGCTTGGTCTGGAGACGGGGCTTAGCTATAGCCGCCTGACATCAGACTTTGAGACAGGAAGCAGTGGCAACTGCATCAGCGAGCAGCAGACGATTCACTATCTCGGTATACCACTGAAGGGCGCATATAATATATATAATGTCAGGTCGTGGAATGTTTATGGAAGTCTCGGCATAAAGATGGAAATACCCGTTTCTGGTACTTGTCACACCAACTACATATTGAATGGTGCGATAGAGCTGGCTGAAAAGTCTACACTCCATGCTCCGCTACAGTGGTCAGTTGGTACAGGTATCGGCCTACAGTACAACTTCACTCCCACGGTTGGCTTCTTTGCCGAGCCAAGCCTGCAATACTACATCCCAACAGGCAGCAGCATAGAGACCTACCACACGGAACATCCGTTCTCGTTCTCGTTGCCGTTAGGAATACGCATCACATGGTGATTCTGTATCAAATCCATGCAGTCTTTTCTTGTCTTGTGGTATCTATCCTTATAGAGAATCAAGACAAGAAAAGTAATGCAACAGCGACATCTAAATCGAATACAGTATTTCAAAGAACAGGCAAACACAGCCCGTGAGTACTATCTGAACTATATACAATCGTACCTCCCGCTGACACACAAAACCCGTGTGTTGGAAATAGGATGTGGCGAGGGTGGGAATCTACTTCCATTTGCCGAGGCTGGTTGCAGCGTGACTGGCATCGACATCAGTCAAGGACGCATCGATGAAGCAAAGACATTCTTTGCAGAGTTCCATCAGCAGGGAATTTTCGTCTGTCAGGACTTTACTCTTACCCGGGAGCCTGGGACGGAGGGCGAACGTTTCGACATCATTCTTATGCACGATGTCATAGAGCATATCGAACCGTCTCGTAAGAGAGCATTTCTTCGTCGCGTCAAGTCGTTCCTCAAAGAGAATGGCCTCGTATTCTTTGGCTTTCCTGCCTGGCAAAATCCCTTTGGAGGACATCAGCAAATCAGCGTTGGCTTTGCCTCGAAGCTACCTTTCATTCACCTCTTACCCAAAACATTATACCGTAGACTGCTCAAACTAAGTGGAGCCACAGTCACGACCATTGACGAACTGATGAGTATTCGTGATGCCCGAGTTTCTGTAGAACATTTTAAACAATTGGCCGATGATACAGGCTTTACTATCTGTAGGAGAACACTATGGCTCATCAATCCCCACTACAAGCAGAAGTTCCATCTCAGGCCACGCCGTCTGTGGGGGGTCTTTGCCAGCATTCCATATTTGCGCAATTTCTATACTACATCAGCATGGTATCTTCTACGTTAGGGACAAACATATATATACGTTGAAATATAATTTTCTCACTCAAACAGCGTTTACTATATGAGACTGCTGATGGTAAAGATTCAAGATATTCCTCCAACGTGTCAAACGCATCAAACCAGTCGGCAAAGTTACGCATGACTCTCTCCCTCATTGCCTTTTTCAATGCCTTGGCAAAATTACGAAGCTGGATGCGTTGTGATAGTTTGTGACCACCGGCAAAGGTGAAGTCATACGTTGCATTGAAGAATTGGTAATCATCTACTTTACTTCTACCTGTCCTCTACTGATCCTCGCCTCATCCCCCAAAACTTGGCTCCTCCCCGACACATACATGCTTTTACTGCTACCCTCTGATTCATTTCGCAGCATCATACGAACTGCCAGGAATATAGCTCATTCGTAAATTCTCTAGAGAATTTTGCCGTTACAACGGCACTTTCGGGTGCTTACCCGTAAGGTAAGGCTAAAATTCTCTAGAGAATTTTCGGTCAACCTCTATGTTTCGAGTCTGAAAGCATACCACTTTGGCGGGTTCACCCCTATTGTCACGTATACGTTACCCCCAAAAAAGGGACGCTCGTGCGATGTGATGGGGGCACTCCGTTAGAGTGCTTTCGCTACTGTGCGCTATATTCGTTGGTGCTCGCTATGCTCGTACTCACGGTTATGGAGTGGAGACGCCTTCTTGCGTCCCTTTGGTAGCAAGCGACCAGAGGTCGAGCGCAGCGTCTCGTGCCTTCAGCTGTATCATTGGTTTAGGACGAAATGACAGCTGGTAGAGGTAATGTAGAGGATAAGTAGAGGTAAAGTAGAGGATAAGTAGAAGATAAATAGATGTAAAATTGTCTATAAACTGCTAATATATAGCAATTTGCGTAGTTTTTAGTAGAGGTAAATGATAAATTAGACATTTTGGCGCAGCCCGACATTTCCTTGCTAAGGACAAAAGACTTGGCAGGGGAAATACGCTGGAAAAAGTGAGGGAAAGAGAGTGCGGAGCGGAGGAGCGTCACTTGTAGTCGAAATGGCCGATGGCCTTCTTGAAGCGGTGGACGACGGAATGGCGTATCTGGGAGAAGTTGCCATAGCGGAGGTTGCGATAGAGCTCTTCCATGCTGCGGCCCACTTTGATCCAGGGATGCTCCCAGGCCATGATTTGGAATACGCGCTTTTTGTACTCTACGTTCTCAATGACGTAAGGCGGATGGCGCAAGGGGAACTGCATCTCGTGACTGGGCATTGACAGCAGCTGCTGCATGCGCCTGGGAAGTGACCGCAGCGAACGCTGGAAGTGAGCCGACTCGGCCGAGACGCCTGGGTTGTGGATCATGTTGCGCGTGGGCACGATGGTGAGCCCTGAGTTGAGCGTGCAGGCAGACCAGAGCAGGGTCTCGTAGATGGGCTGTCCTCCCTGCTTGTGCTTGCGTATCTTGGTGAGCATCTCCTTCCATCCCTCCTTGCGGTTGTGTACGTTGGCCTCGAGCTGGTGCATGTTGAAGGTGTCGTCGACCACGGAGTACTGGCTGTCCCAGCGGTCGATGACTCGTCGCCATGAGGCCCATCCCCATACTGGCATCGCCGTAGTGAAGAGATAGTCGTAGGGGGCAGCGGTGAACTCTTCGTGGTTGAAGCCGGCAATCATGGCTATGCGCTCGTCGTTCTCGTAGCGGTTGAGCAGCTCGGTGCAGAAGCGGATGAAGGAGACGGCGGGCGTGGAGTCGTCCTCGAGCACGATGCACTTGTCGTGGAGGGAGAATGCCCATCGCTGTGCCTGATAGTTGGAGGCCCAGGCTCCCGCGTTCTCAGTATGATAGCTTCGCTGGACGTCGCACTGCCAGTCAATCTTGTCGTCGGCCACGATGCTTCTGGCCACAGCCAGTTTGTCGGCCTCTCGCTGGTTTCTCGGTCCGTCCTGATAGAGCAGGAGGTGGGAGGGGCGTGCCTGCCGGATGGCTTCGAAGGTGTGGCTGAGTGTCTCCGTACGCGTAAAGAAGATGAGCAGCACGGCGACGTTGTTGTCTGCTGGTATCATGGTTGTAGTTGTTTAGAAGTCGTTGACCATACGTTGCTGCATCTCATCGCTTTCATAGTGGTGCTGGTGATGCCGCAGGCGTGCTCCCCATTGGCAGGTGAGCGAAAGGAGGATCATGCGGTAGTTGAGCTTGTTGTCGAATGCCATCATCTTGGTGCCGATGTATTCCGTTCCCTTGACATGCGACGCGAACAGGTTGCGGCAGCTGAGGCCGAGGGTCAGCCGGTTTTTCCAGAAGCGATACTGGGCTCCTATGTCGACCTTGTAGCGGGCGTCGAGTTTTCTGGTGACGTCTTTTTCTGGCGAGATGAATGTCGCATCGATGGTTGCCGTCCATTTCCGCTCGCGGTCGAAGAAGAAGGCGGCTTGAAGTGTTTCTGAGACCGACACATCTTCTATGCGTGAGTAGAGACTTCGATGGAGTCTGCCTGGGATGATCTCGCGTGGCAGGCGGTCGGTTCTGGAATACCATATCCGGTGCATGAGTGTGGCGGCCAGCCATCGCGTCTTGTCGTAGCAGCAGAAGGCGTTGATGCCGAGCCGGTGCTCATCGGTGATGTTGTCCCAGGAACTGTAGATATTGTACTTTTCGACCTGATAAATTACGTCGATTCTGTCGGGCTGGAAGGTATAGTAGAGGTCGAGGCCCAGTGCTCCTTTGTAGGCGTAGCTCATCATCGCCTTGTGCAGATAAGTGGGCTTCAGGCGCTGATTGCCGGAAGATACATTGTTGGCATCCTTCCACACTCTGATGGGGTTGATGCTGATCATATTGGGCCGGATGATCCTGCTGCTGTAGCTCAGGCTGAAGGTGTGGGAGTCATTGGGCTGGCAGCTGAGGTGCAGGTGGGGAAACAGCTTGCCGTAGTCATTATTGTAGTCAAAGGCCATAGGGCGGTTTCTCCCTTTTGTCCAGGTATGCTCATAGCGGGCTCCGAGGCTAAGCGTCCAAGCGCTGCCGAATGTCCCGCTGTATGCTGCATAGGCTGCCAGGATCTGTTCGGTATAGTGGGATGTGACGTGGGCATAGGCTTCGCCCGTACCCGAATTGTCCAAGTCCAGGTGGCTGCGGTTGTGAATATACTGGCTGCCTAGGCTAAGGCCGGCATAGCTGACATCCAGTTTGGCGGAGTTGTTGTCTACAGTCTGGGCAATGGTATTGATATAGTTGTAGGTGAGTGTATCGCTGAGACGGATGATATCGGGGCTGCTGCCTACGAATGTCTCATAACAGACGGAATGCCGACCGTCGTCCATCCGCATCCGATAGTGGTCGAGGTTGCAACTGATTCGGGGTCCGCTGTCACCCAGTTTCTGGATGGCATTGATGTTCAGCGCCCACGTCTTCGTGTCTTCTCCCTGGCTTGTCTGGGTGGTCATGCTGTTGTGGGAATATGGCTTGAGCGGCAGATAGTTGTAGAGCCTGTCGGTGTCGATTTGGCGCTCACCATCGGCCAGCATTACGTAGGCACCCAGGCTCAGCAGTCTTGATGCCTGACAGTCGAGCTGCCAGCGCAGCGTGTAGCTCTTCCTGCCGGTGAACTCGTCGGCTGTACTGAAACGCTGTGTGTCGGAAAAGTCGACGGTGCTGGTCTTGCGGTCTATGGTCTGTTCTTTGGAAGCAGCGAGGTTCAGCGAGGTTGAGATGATGCCTTTGTTGTAGACGATGCTGGCAGTGGCCTCGTCGCCATGCTTTTCGTATTGCGTGCGTGCATAGGCCACAGAGCCGCCTATGAAGTCGTTGCCGTGCTTGCTGAGGACGATGTTGATGATGCCTGCATGGCCTTCGGCAGAGTAGCTGGCATCAGGATGTTGTATGACCTCGATTCTCTCTACGTCGGCAGCCGGATAGCTCTGCAGGAGCCGCAGCATATCCCTGGCCTGTACCTTTTGCTCCTTGCCGTTGATGCACAGTATGATGCCGCTTGCTCCCAGCAGGCTGATGTCCTCATCGTCGATGATGATGCCTGGCGCGTAGGGCAGCAGATCGCCGGCATTGATGGCTCCGGCTATGTGGCGAGCATCGAGGATAATGGCTCCAGACTCGCGTCGCAAGACGGGCGCCTGACCCTCCACCGTGATGCCTTCTAGCCGCTGGGTCGCGTAGTGCATCCTGACAGTTCCCAGTCCGGGCTTGTCAGAAAGCTGATAGACGGTCGTGAAGCCGACGCAGGAGATACGTGCGAGAATGGCTTCGCCGGCTGAGGGAGGAGCATCGTATGGAACGGCGAAGTAGCCGCTTTCGTTCGATACGCCGCCACTGAGCAGGGTGGAGTCGGCAGGATTCAGCACGGCTATATTTGCATACACCACAGGCCGCCCCTGTTCGTCGATGATGGTACCCGTCAGGTGGCGGTCGGCCTTGTGGGTGCACTCCACGAAGATCTGGTGCCTAGGCTTTCCCTGTACGTCAGGATCATCGTCGGTGGCGACGGTCATCCGGATGGGATAGAAGCCTATCATCTGTCGGATGGCATCAGGGAGGGGCTTGTCGCGGAATGATGTGGTCACACGGAAGTTCTCCAGTTCATTATAGAGGAAGATAATAGCGTAGTCGGTGGACTGCTCGTTGAGCTGGCGCAAGGCATCGGATATGGACACATCGCGGAATGTGTGGGTAACCTTCTGGGCGAGGGCCGGTAGAGTGGCTAACCCCACGAAGGCAAGGAAGACGAGGAGGGTCGGCAGCTTCTTCATCGCACGGTCAATTTCTTGTCGTCAATCACAATGTCGACACGCTCGAAGTGGTTGAGCGTTTCTATGACCTTGTCGAGCGGCTGCTGCCGATACCACACGAAATAGAATCGGAGCTGGCGGGCATCCTCGTTCTGGAAGACGACCTCTGAGTGATGGTATTCGGCAATCTCGGCCAGCATCTTGTCGAGGGGGACATTGTCGAAGGTGACGGGATGAATGGTGGCTGTATCTGGGGGGAGTGGTGAGTGGTGAGTGGAGAGTGGAGGGTTTGCTGCCGCTATGGGATCAGTAGGCTGCGTGGACTCCGTTCTTTGAGCCTGGCGCATGATATGAACGGCTGCTATGGAGAGACCTGATATCGTCAATATGCCGATGAGAATGGCAGCGACCTTGCGCCATGCGTTGACGGGACGGACTGAAGGTATGTGCTGCCGGGCAAACTGCTGCCAAGCTTCGTCTACGTCGGGCTCCCGGTCAAGATCGTCGATCATGGCCTCTATCTCCTGGTCGGAATACTTATCGGGCGCTTCCTGCATATCGCGGAAAAGCTGCTGGTTGTGGTCATTGGGTCTCATAGGTCTTGCGGATTAAAGTAGTTTCTGATCGCTTTTAAGGCGTGCGAAAGATGTTTCCATACTGCCACACGGCTGATGCCCTCGGCAGCGGCAATCTCATCGTAGTTGCATCCCTTGCTGAAACGAAGGTGGAAGATGCGCTGCTCCTGTGCTGTCAGATGGCTGACAACAAACTCAACGATGTCCGTCAGGCGTTCGTCTTCATCCTCTGCTTCTGGTGTCTGGGCGGTCGCGGCAGCCTCCATGCGGAGCCTCGCCTCTAGATGGCGGATGCGCTTGAGGCACTGATTGCGGACGCTGGTCAGCAGGTAGCGCTCCTCAGTGCCGGGCTGCAGCAGCGTCTGTGCACGAAGCAAGCCCTCAAAGATGTCGCTGACCACATCCTTGCTCTCTTGCTCATCGTAGAGAATGGTGCGCGCCACCCTTAGCATCTTGGCGTAGTGCTGCCTGAACAGCCGCTGGATCGTTTGTCTTTCCATCACGTCGTTTATTGTAATACCCTTGAGACGTTCAAAATGCTAACCCGAATACGAACTTTTTTTCATTCGGGAACCACATTCATCTTACTTATTCCTTGTGATATTAATAACAAAAGTACTGGTTTTATTATGAAAGTCGCACCTAGGCAAGTGTCTTTTTATAGATTATTAAAGGATGGATGGGATGCGCATTTCTGAAGAAAAAGGGCGAAATGCTTGACAGATTGAAATATTCTGCGTATCTTTGCCGGCGAAAATACTCATCAAACAACGACGACTATGGTAAGAAAAGCCTGCAAAGACGACATCGCAAGCATCATCCGACTGCTGCATCAGGTGAACATGGTGCATCATGTGATAAGGCCCGACCTGTTCAAGCCCCACACCACCAAATATGACGAGCAGGAGCTGGAGGCGCTGCTCGACGACGACACGAAGCCCGTCTTCGTCTATGACGACGGGCAGGTGCTGGGCCACGCCTTCTGCCAGTTGACAGAGGTGAGCGGTCACAAGTTGCTGTGCGACGTGAAGACGCTGTACATCGATGATATCTGCGTCGACGAGGCGGCTCGCGGCAGGCATGTGGGCAAGGCGCTGTACGAGTTTGTGTGCGACTATGCCCGCTCGATAGGCTGTCACAACATCACCCTCAACGTTTGGGAGGGCAACGATGCCGCCTTCTGCTTCTACAAGAGTATGGGCATGCAGGTGCAGAAGACCGGCATGGAGATGATCCTGTGAGCGGAGGTTCTTAGCAAGCAAAAAGCTCCCCTCCCTTGTTGGGGAGGGGAACTTGCTTTGGAAGGGTAAGTAGGGTTACTTAATCACGACCTTGAGCTTCGCTCGGTTCGTCACTCACTTAATCACGACCTTCTTTCCATTGTGGATATAGAGGCCACGCTGGGGCTTGGAGCTGAGCTGGCGGCCCTGGAGATCGAAGTAAAGGTCGGTGAGGACGGGACGGGCGGTGACGACCTCGTCGATGCCGTCGCTGAGCTGCTCGAGACGCTGCTTCGAGAGCTCACCCTCGTTGGCGATGTAGATGTCGTAGAAGCCCACCTTCGAGTTGTTGGCGCAGAGGTATGCACGCACATAGACCTCGTCGATGCCGTCGTAGCTGCGCACGAAGTTGCGGGTCAGACGGGCGCTGTTCTGGATGACGATGGTGTCACCGGCAGTCTGCCACTGGCTGTCCCACTGGTTGCCGTCAGCCGATACCTGCAGCACTACGTGGTGTGAGGTTTCGTTTTCGGGCTTGGTGATGCTGCCGATGTTGGCCACGATGTCGAACGGTCCCTTGAACTTCTGTGTGCTGACGATGTATGCGTTGTAGGGGAAGGTGGCGTCGCTGGGCTCAGTGTTCTTGTCGGCCAGGTTGATGTATGACCTGGTGGCGGGGAAGTCGGGGTTCTGGTCATCGACGGTGGCATAGTTGTAGCCGCCTGTGTTGCCGAAGTCGGTGCCCGTGTTCTGGTTCTCCCAGATGGTGAGCTGTCCGCGCGAGCGTACCATCCATCCATTCTCGAAGTCCTTCTCTTCCTCGGGGTTCATCTCGGTGTAGGTGGTGGTGATGACCTCTTCGCCGGTCTCAGGATCGACGGTGACGGTCTCTTCCTTCGAGTCGGGGTTGTAGTAGCGGTAGCCGTTGTCACCGTTCTTGTTCTTGCCCCACGAGAAGTAGTAGGCCGTGGAGGTGCTGCCGCCGTTGTACTCAGCTGAGTTGGCATCCATGTGGGCGATGACGTCGATGCGTACGCGAGGATTCTGGATCTTCACCTCGGCCGAGACGGGATCGCTGTTGACGAAGCCCTCGGCAACGGCAAAGGCGCTGATGGTGCGGCCGGTGAGGCTGACGGCGATGGGCTCGGTGTAGCGAGTGGACTGCGAGGTGACGTTGGAGCCGGAGTAGTTGTAGTAGAGGGCTGCCTCGGCGTTGTCGTGGTTGAGGGTGACGATGGTCTTTCCGTCCTGCTGGTCGAGCTGGATGAC
Source organism: uncultured Prevotellaceae bacterium (assembly GCA_900318685.1). Lineage (GTDB taxonomy): Bacteria > Bacteroidota > Bacteroidia > Bacteroidales > Bacteroidaceae > Prevotella. The sequence continues at coordinate 10,987 of ONLL01000013.1, forward strand.
AGGCGAAGCGATCTGCGGACGCATGTCGACGAGCTGCTCGGCCACCTCACTCATCAGGTATCCGTCGCCGCGTACGATGGCCTTGACGGTGGTCTCGCTGGTGAGGTTGAAGGGCTCGGTGTAGCGTGTGCTGTTCTCCGTGGGTGTCGATCCGTCGATGGTGTAGAAGATCTCTGCTCCGGGCACTCCGCTCTTGATGGTGACGTTGGTGTTCATGTTCTTGTACTCGAGCGAGAAGGAGGGAGCGGTGGCCTGCGACACCTTGACCTTGGTGTTGGCCAGCATCACTACTGCATTGTTGATGATGCCGTCGCATACGGCATCGAGCAGCAGCTCCTGTGTGTAGGGGATGTAGATGTAGCCGTTGTGGCTCATGTTGTGCTGGTGGATGGCCACTACCTCGGGATTGCCCATAGCCCAGGCCATGACATCGTCGTTGGCAAAGCGTCCTGCGAGCGTGGGGCTCATGAATGTGGCGCTGTTGGCGAGGGGCAGCACGAAGGTGCCTTCGTTGTCGGGATCCTCGATGAGCTCGATGTCACGATAGAGGGGACTGTTGGCATTGGCCACGACGGCAAACTGCGTGCCTGCATCCTTGACTTCGCCCACTCCCCAGGCGCTGTAGACATTGGGATTGAGGTTGAGCGTGGGCACGAAGGGCGATACGGTGTTGAGCGATGCGAGGGCCTCGGCATTGGTGACGGTTGAGCTGATGACGATGGCGTCGTAGTTCTCAGCCAGGTCCATCGTGAGAGGTCCGTTGGCCTCGATGGCCTCTACCTTGTACTTGAAGCTGCTGGTGACCTGTCCGTAGGCAAAGTCCTCGTCGAGCTTGCCTCCATAGAGGAATGCCACCTTCGACATCTGCGAGTCGTCGCCGACCTCCAGCTTATAGATGTGGCAGCCATGTGTGTTGTAGACCTGAATATCTACGGTGCCATCCTCGTTGGCCTGTGCGCCTTCGGGCAGTGTCCATCCCTCTTCCCAGGTGTAGGTATCCAGGGTGGTGGGCTTGAAGCTCTCGCCTATCTGGATGGCATCGTTGGTGCAGTCACCGGCAAAGAGTGACACGCCACGAGCTTCGCTAGGCTTATGCGACTCGGCGGTGATGGTGATTTTCTGTCCTACCATCACATGAGGGATGATGAAGCAGTAGAGTCGTGCGCTGGCACTCTTGGCATTGCCTCCGCCCAGCCACAGGTACTTCGGTCCTCCATACTCGCCAAGCGAAGTGGAAGGATAGTTGACGGCGATGGCCAGCGAACGGCGGCCGACGTATGAAGGATTGAAAACCAGACCTTCTGTTTCGACGATGGGCGCGCCGTTGGCCATCAGCGTTCCGTCTACGCAGTTATCTGTGGAATACGACCAATAGCAGTTGCCCGGCTGAGGATTGTCGCCATTGGATTTCTCGGTATCCGACCAGGCTCCTTCGGTGACACCTTTTGTTGCCTCTTGAGCGAGGTTGGCTACGGTCTGTGCGCTCCAGTTGGTGAAGTCCCAACGGCGGTAGCCCTGTGCACTGACGGACGCGATGGCCAGCAGTGCGAGAATTGTTAGCGTAAGGGTTCTTTTCATTTTGATTTTGGTATTTGTTAATAATTAAGTTAAGTATCAGCAATTATTTGAATCTCTTCAGTTCGTAGAGTGCAGGCAGGGCCCGTCCCGTCTCGTTGTCGAAGAGACTGGCATTGTACCAACCGTTCTTCATGTCGCCCGTACAGCCCTTGGCATTGGCCTCGGCATACCACCACGAGAGGCCGTTGACCCGTGGGTGCTTGCGGAGCGTGGTGATGAGGTCGGCAGTGAGTCGGCGCTGTCCCTCGTGGGTATAGGGATAGGTGGCGGTGTAGTCGTAGGAAGTGCCTCCCACAGCCCATTTCGAAGGATAGCCCGTCTCCACCACCTGTATCTGCTTGGTGGGGAAGTTGGCCTCGAGCTGGGTCAGTCCACGATCGAGATTGCCAAGGGGTCCTTTGAAATAGGGATAGTAGGACACTCCGATGATGTCGTAGTCGATGCCGTACTGAGCGATGCGCTTGAAGAAGGCCACGTCGAGCGTAGGATTGTTGGCACACTGCTCGGTATGGATGATGATCTGAGCCCTGGGACACACCTCCCGACAAGCCTTCGAGGCCTGACGGAGATAGGTGGCGAGGGTGCTCCAGTTGGTGTCGAGGTAGGCCGTCCAGGCGCTGTTGGCACTCACGTGTCCGCTCTCCCAGAGCATGCCGAAGGAGATCTCGTTGCCCGTCTGGATGAAGTCGGGGGCAGCATCGTGGGCTACGAGATGGGCAAGGCACTCACGGGTGTAGTCGTAGATGCGCTGGGCGAGGTCGAAGTCCTTCCATGACTTAGGCACGGTCTGCTTGCCGGGGTCGGCCCATGTGTCGCTATAGTGGAAGTCGAGCATCAGCAGCAGTCCTGCCGCCTTGATGCGCTGAGCAAGCGAGGTGACATAGTCGAGGTCCTGGCACACGTTCTTGTCGCTGTCCTGCGAAGGGTCGACAAAGAGCCGCACCCGCATCGTGTTCCATCCCTGCTCGCGGAGGAAGGTGAGCACATCACTGATGGCCTTGCCGTCGCGGTCGAGATAGGTGGCCTGCTGCTGCTCGTACTTAGTGAGCACAGAGATGTCGCCACCCACAAAGCGCTGACCTCTGGGCACGCTGAGTGTGATGCTGTCGACGGAGGCCGTAGGTATCGAACCGTCAGTGAAGACGATCTGCTGGGCCGTACGTGTATCGGGGCCTTCACAGACGTAGAAGGTCTGTGCTGCAACAGTGTTGCAGCATAGGAGGGCGAGGAGGGAGAGAAGCGTGCGTATCACCATCGGTCACGGGTTTGAATGTCGTCAGCCCATCGGTGATCCTTGGGGAAGGGCTGTCCGCCCCAAGCCTTCACCTGAGTCCAGGGCTGGGCCTCGCAGGTCCAGAAATCGTGGTCGGCAGGCAGTCCGAGAGGCATCAGCGAGAGGCTGGTCATGTAGAGCGAGCCGTTGTTGGTGTACCAGTCGGCAGTCTCGGGCTGTGAGCCGCAGAAGCCGATGGTGAGGAATCCGCCGTCGTTGTAGTTCTGCTGCTGGTCGTACATGCGGTGCATAACCTGCGTGAGGGCTGCCCGCACCTGTCCGTTGCTGAGGTCGCTGGGCAACTTCTGATACCAGGCTATCAGGGCCAGGGGCTGCATAGCTGCCAGTCGGTAGGGAGTAGAGCGGCCGATGACGGGGAAGGTTCCCTCGGGCGAGATGAAGCGCTCGAGGATGATGCTGAACTTCTGGGCACGCTTCAAAGCACGGTCGTAGTATTTTTTATACTCCAGGCGTGTGTTGGCCTTGGCGTCGATCATGTTCTGCAGCGTCTCGAGATACATTGCATGGAACACGTAGCTCGAATAATAGTCGAAGGCGAAGACAGGGCCGTCGGCATACCATCCGTCGCCCACATACCACTCCTCGACCTTGCGGATGGTCATCATCACGCGGAAGTCGTCGTACTCCTTCAGTCCGGCGGCCTTGGCGATGAAACTCTCGATGACGGAGGAGAAGAGGAACCAGTTGGTGTAGGGAGGCTCGATGGAGCGCAGCTTCTTGAACTCACTGATATAGCGCTGCTTGGTCACTTCATCGAGGGGCACCCACAGGGCATCGTAGGCCCTGATGAACGACTCGGCGATGTAGGCCGCATCGACCAGGTTCTGACCGCTCACACCCCAGCAGAGGTAGTCGGGCGACTGCGGGTCGACGCTGTTCTTGTAGGATGCCAGTGCCCACTCACGAAGCTGACGGCGCTGCAGGCCCTCAGGAGTGTCATCGTCGGGCAGAGACAGCCAGGGAGCGATGCCGGCCATGAGCCGGCCGAAGGTCTCCATATAGACCACCTTGCGGTTGCGATTGTCGAACGAGGGACTGAACTCGGTCTTCATATTCTGCTGCAGCTCGCCCTTGGCCATATTCTCGAGCACGGGCTGTGCCATTTTGTAGGCCTCCTGACACCAGTATTCGCGGTCGGAGAGCTGCTTCACTTGTTTCTTCTTCGCTGCATCGGCAGGGACGGCCCACAGGCAGCAGCCGACGGTCAGTAGCAGTAGTACGATGATTTTCTTCATGGTTATCGCTTGAGTATAAGTTTTCCATTGACAATGTAAAGACCCTTCAGCGAGTCGGCACTACGCAGATCACGGGTGTTCACCCTGCGTCCCTGCAGGTCGTAGACGGCATTGGGAAGGGTGAAGGGGCTGTCGGCCACCTCGTCGATGGCATCGATGTTCGGATCGGGCTGGGCCTTGATCATGGTCTCGAACTGCCAGTAGTAATTGCAGGAGGTGATGCGCACAGTGATGGGCACCTCGGTCTCCTCGGCCAGGCCGGTATTGTTGAAGTGTCCGTGCTCGTCGATGATGTCGGGACGGCCGCTGGTCCAGGCCACCGTCACGTTCTCATCGCCCTGCCACAGCCCGTCGAAGTCGACGTCGGCCTTCACTCGCTGACCGTAGTAGAACGGCATCTTCTGGTTGTTCAGCTGCCAGGCCAGAGCATACTTCGGATGCATCTTGTAGCCCCAGACGGTGACACCCGATGTCGACAGCCCTGTGAATGCGATGGTCTTGATGCTCCGCTGGTCCATCTGCTGCTCGATGATGACGGCGTTGTAGGTCGTGGCTCCCAGGCGGATGCTGAGGTAGCTCGTGCCCTCGGTCGTCGACCATACTCCTGCGTATTTTCCTGTGACCGTGCCGTCTTCGTTGAGCACAATCTTCACCGGCTCTACCACTTCGCGGTTCTTGTAGTCGATGTCGTACTTATGCACCAGCACCTGATAGGTGCCAGCGATCTCCTCCTTGGTGAAAAGCTCGCGGGAGGCGATGGAGGCATCGGTCAGTGTGTCACCGTTGTATTCGAAGGGAGAGGCCACAAGCCAGCCGTTCTTGGTCTGGAACATCTGATGGACGCGCACCTGATGGCCTTCGCCGCCATTATTGAAGCGGGTGTGGTAGACCAGATACGTGCGACCGTCGTGGGCAGCGATGATGGAGTTGTGACCCTGTGAGAGCTCGCCCTCGCCGCTCTTACTGCCCGACATGAATCCCCAGTGGTCGTAGGCTCCCATCACCTTCACACCACGATTGTCGGCATTCTTGCCGTAGTTCATCTTATAGCTGTCGAAGATGGCATTGCGTGAGGCAGCATCGACATAAGGTCCGGTGGGCTTTTTCGAACGGAAGAGGCGCATCACATAGCCCCCCACGGAGTCGAGTCCGCCATAAGTCACGAAGAGATAATAATAGCCTCCTACATACTCGATATAGGAGCCCTCGCCTGAGACATAGTGTCCACCCGCAATTTTCTTGCCGAAGTAAGGGTCGGTGGTGATGTCGTCGCCACTACCCACGAGCTTGTACTCCACGTCGTAGTCGCGCAGGCCATTCTCCTCGTTCAGCTCGAGCATCCAGATGCCTCCCGACCACGACCCGTAGGCCATCCACAGCTTTCCTTCCTCATCGTAGAACACGCAGGGGTCGATGTCGTTGGGATAGCGGTTGCCCCATGAGCCACTGGTGTTGTAGCGTGAGGGCAGCGACGCCTGCGTGCCCAGCACCAATTCCAGGTCGGTGATCTTCCACGGATGCTGACTGTCGTAGAAGCCGCTAATGACCACAGGCCCCTGATAGAGGTATGGGCCCTCGATGTTATCGCTCGTCAGCAGGATGATGCTCGAGTGCCAGCGGTCGCCGTTCACACTCAGGTACTGGCACCACTTCTGCATCGTCGGGTTCCAGATCACGTCGGGAGCCCACATGTTGCCGTTGATGTTGTAGCCGGCATCGCTGCGGGCTGCCCAGTCCATTGCATTGAACTGCGGGAAATCGACTTCCACGCCGCCTTTCATCACCTTCTTCACAGCAGGAGTGACGAAGGCTACATTGTTGCCGGCATTGTTGTTATTGCCCGCTTTCCAGGGAGAGCTGAAGCTGGTCCAGTTCTGCAAATCGGAGGTACGGGCACAGCCACGATGGGTGCCAAAGATATAATAACGATTCGTGGCAGAATCATACACGATGGACGGATCGTGGACGCTGACACGCTTCTTGGTTGTGGCCTTATAAAGCTTTTTAGCTTCAGCGGTTGTGAGCTCGGTCTGCTGGGCAAGCACATGGCCTACGGTCAGCAGCAGGATCAGGGTAGATAGTAGTTTTTTCATTTTTTTGGATCGTTTTGAGGCTACAAAGTTACTGCAATTGTGCGAAAAAGCCAAATATTTTGGCATTTTTATGATTAAAAAGCCCCTTAACGGCCGTTTTTGAACAGCCAGCGTAGCTGAATATCGACATCTGTCTGGTGGGAATGGGGTATGAGCTGCAGTCCGCTGCCTATGGTTTCCCGGTCGTTATAGCTGGTATGACCCACCTTCGCCGTCAGTCGCAGCTGGCTGCCAATGTCGGCCGATGCCTGTAAAGCCAGGTGAAAACCCTTGCCATAATAGGTAGGAAAATAGAAATCGTGCTGCATCTGTCGTTCATAGGCATAGATGCGGCTCTGAAAGGAAGTAGTGTTGAAATAGGAAAGGAAGCCATAGAGATGCCATCTGCCTTGTGTGAGCGATGCCTGCTGGCTGAGCATCCATCCATGATCCGAGGCTTTGTATTTGCTCTGCGTGAGGTCGAGCTGTGTCTTCATGGCCCACACCTTGTCGTCGTAGGAGAGTGCGATGCGTTCGCGATGATTGTCGTCGGATATCAGGGCGGTCTTGTCGTCGTTGTCCTTTTGGCGAAGATGTGATCGGTGGCGCACTAGCATGCTCCAACGGCTGTTGAAGTCATATGAGGCCTGCAGCAAAAAGTCCCAGGCATGCGACTCCCGCGACACCTGATAGCGAGCCCAGGGGAAGTAGGCATGGTCAGCATAGCCCTGCAGCTGCAGATGTGCCGTCGCCTTCCACGTGGCTCCCAGATAGATGCCGCTCTCGTTCTGCACGGCCGTGCTCTCACCAAAGCTGTGTCCGTGAAGGGTGGTGTAGCGGTAGCTGTAGAAACGCTGGATGGCTGTCATGCCTATGCGTGATGAAGGTTGGAGGCTCAGTGTATTGATCGTGGCCAGACGGGCATGGCCGTCGACAGCAGTCTCGCCGCTGAAGGCAAAACGATGGTGGGTGTAGCCATAGTCCACGCTCATGTTCAGGAAATGGCGGCCATGAGGATAGTAGCGACGGAAGAGGGTCTGTCGCTGGGGTTGCAACGTACGGTCGAGCTTGGTAGTCACGCCAGTGGCTCCCCATCGCAAGGCCCCATGATGATAGGCCAGACGTGTGCCTGCTGATGTGAGGTGGGTGTTGCCTTTCTTCTCCATCTCGGCGGGAGTGCGATGATAGCCGCTCGTGATGAGCGTCTGAGCGGCTCCGTCGCTGGTCAGAGTGGCATCGATAGGACGATGCGACACGAAAGCCGACCACTGAAAGTGCTGTCCCAGGTTGAAAGTGGCCGCCACTCCACGGAAATAATCGCTCTCAGAGCGGGAGCTGTGAGGACGGAGGGTGCTGACACTGCGTCCCAGCGACTGCAGCGTGGCCAGCTTTCCCAAGCGAAAACTCTGTCCCAGCACAAGACCCATGCCCGCTGCTACCTTGTATTTGCCTACGATGAAGTTGTCGAGACGGCTCATCTTCTTCACCTGCAGATAGTAGGAATAGGTGTCATATCCCCAGCGGTTCTTGTCAGCAAAGAATGGCTCGCCAGCATCCTGGGCACCCATGAGTCCCAGTCTCAGATAGCGTCCGCTGCTCCATTCATAGCGCAGGGAGTGGCGATAGGCATAGCCCAGGTATCCGTTCTTGTCGCCCGCCCGCTGATAGGTGGGTATGCGAATGGTGGCCCACAGTGAGCTCTTTCCCCAATGCAGCAGGCTGTCGAGTGGCGATCTGACGGGCTTGTCATGATCTGCCTCCCCAGTCACATAGACAAAGAACGGCAGCAAAGCCAATTGCTGACGGTCGAGCGAACGTATCATACGCAGTTCTCCCAGCGAGCGCATAGGACCATAGCGGTCGAGATACTCCGCTATGTCCATCACCTGCATTGACGAGAGGAAGGGCAGCTGCTCGAGTTCTTCGCGTGTGACACTGTTGAGGTCGAGGGGATGGGCGGCAAGCTGCTCCATGAGTTCATAGTTGTCATAGAGCAGTTCGCCACTCTCCTCATCGTCGTCGATGGTCATCATCTCGTCGTACACCTGCTGCCAGGACTGTGCCTTCAAGGAAACAGTCATTGAAACAGCCAACAGTAGGACGACAATACGCATGATAGCGTATTACTTGTTTTTCTGCCCAATGTAATAGACGCAAACTGCGCCTAATCCGTAGAGGATTATTGGCCAGCCTCCATCCACAAGCATAGCAAACAGGCAAAGTCCCAATGCGATGAGCGGCAGGGCAAAAGCCAAACCTGGGCTAAGCACAAAAATGGGCTTCAGTGGCTCTAATGCCTTCTGATCGCGAAATGCATACAGGCATGTATAAATAGGAGCTAATAAGGCAAGAATCAGCGTGATAGTACCAAACCAGCCCACTTTGCCAATTAGCCCAACTGGGGCAGAAAACCCGTACTTAACGAAGAAGAATGCCACTAACATCAAGACAACAGCAGCGATAGTAAACAAATTGACTTGTTCTTTAGTTAATTTACTCATAACATTTAGTTTTAAGAGGTTAATAATTAATTGGATTGGAAATAAGTCAAGTTTTTTCGATGGTAACAATACATGGGCAGATGAGTGCTATGATCAGATAGACATACATGCCAATGGCAGGTGCAGCCTGGGGCGCTATCCATAGCAGAATATTGAACAACAATGCAACGATGGCTGGCAGAAGAACCACTACAAGAGGCGGGCGACGATGAAAAATGGTGAACACAGACAGTATCGTCGGTGCGAGAACAAGCAGCGCGAGAAGCACATAGCCCACAATCTGGTTAAATCCGCCATGTACGAGTCTGTCAATCTTATGCGGCAGGTCGTTTATACCAAAATGATAGCTCCGAATGGTGACCAACGGCAGCAACAATGCTCCTAGCATGGCGACGCTGCAAACGAAGGTGAAGATGGTGGTCGTCAGTGAAGTTCTCTTTTCCATACCTTATATCTCTACGTCTGACAATATCTGTTGTGTAGCTCCTGCGAGACTTGCCACATAGTCACCAGCCTGCTGTCCTGCTTCATGGAGGAAGGTTTCATCGGTGGAGAAAACGTCGATAAGCCGTGCGAAGGAATCATAGTCGCATATCTCGAAGCCTCCACCACAAGCCTTGAGACCCTGGGCTTCCTGGAACTTCTGATTCTCTGGACCGAAAACGACGGGCTTGCCCCAGACAGCTGCCTCGAGGGTGTTGTGGATGCTGACACCAAAGCCGCCTCCAATGTAACATACAGTGGCATAGCGGTAGATGCTGCTGAGCAGTCCAAAACAATCGATGATGATGTACTGAGGGTTGAGGTTTGAGAGTTGAGAGTTATGGGCGTCCTGTTCAGCCTGCGAGTATCGGATGCCCTTCAGTCCCTCCAGCTGTTTCTCAATCTGCCTCAAATGCTCCTCGTCAATGACATGCGGGGCAATGATCAGCTTCCAACCGGGATGCTCCTTGAAATAACGGATGAAGATTTCCTCATCAGGCGGCCAACTACTGCCAGCGACGAACACCTTGGGATGCTCCTGGACAAACTGCTCGACGATCGTCAGGTCCTTGGCTTGCTCCTTGATTTGCAGCACTCGGTCGAAGCGGGTATCGCCAACGACGGTGACACAATCGATGCCAATGCCTGCAAGCAACTCACGACTGCGCTCGTTCTGCACGTAGAAACGGGTGAAGCACTTCAGCACACGCCCATACTGACGGCCATACCAACGGAAGAACACCTGCCCGTCGCGGAAAATGCTCGACACGCTATAGGTGGGCACACCACGATGTTTCAGGATATGGAGGTAGTTGTACCAAAACTCGTACTTGATAAAGAACGCCATCTCAGGACGGATGAGACGAAGGAAGCGCCGGGCATTGCGGATGGTGTCGAGGGGAAGATAGCAGATGATATCCGCACCCTGATAGTTCTTACGCACCTCGTAGCCTGAAGGCGAGAAGAAAGTGAGCAGGATCTTCAGCTCAGGATGGTCGCGACGTATCTGCTCCATCAATGGGCGGCCCTGCTCGAACTCACCCAAAGAGGCAGCATGGAACCACACATAGCGGGCAGTGAGATCGACCTTTTCACGCAACACGCGGAAGGCATCGCGCTCGCCGCGCCACATCTTCCTCACCTTCTCATTGAAGCGGCTATAGATGGCCACTCCCAGGAGGTATGCGTATATGATGACGTTGTACATTAGCCCAGTTCTTCTATGGCTCTTCGTGTGCGCCGCAACGTTTCGTCCTTACCCAGGAAAGCCGAGATATCGAACATGCCGGGACCCTTGCCCTCGCCTACGAGTGCCAGGCGCCAGGCGTTCATCACGTTGCCCAGTTTGTATCCCTTCTCTTCTATCCATGCGTGAACCACTTTCTCCTGATTCTCCAACGAGAAATCGTCGAGCTGTTCAAGGAGGGTGCAGAGCTCGGTCAGCGTCAGGGCAGAGCCCGGCTCTCCTCCTTCGGGGGAGTTGGAGGGGGTCTTCCAGCGCTTCTTCGCTGTCTTCTCATCGTAAGCAGTGGGAGCCTCGAAGAAGAAAGAGCACAGCGGCCACAGCTCCTTGACGAACGAGACACGATCCTTCATCATGGCGACGACCTGCTCGATGCGCTCGAAACTGTCGGTGACACCATGAGAACGACAAATAGGCTCGAACAGACGGGCTATCTCCTCAGGACTCTTGCGGAGGATATACTCATGGTTGAACCATATTCCCTTCTCGTAGGCGAACTTAGCACCAGCCTTCGAGCACTTCGTGATATCGAACAGAGGCACCAGCTCATCGAGTGAGAACAACTCCTGCTCACCACCCGGATTCCATCCCAGCAGTGCCAGGAAGTTGACCACTGCCTCAGGGAAGTAACCCTGCTCACGATAGCCCGATGCCACGACGTTGCCCTCCTCATCCTTCCAGTCGAGTGGGAAGACGGGGAATCCCAGACGGTCGCCGTCGCGCTTCGACAGCTTTCCCTTTCCATCAGGCTTCAGCAATAGCGGCAGATGGGCAAAACGAGGCATGGTGTCCTCCCATCCGAAAGCCTGATAAAGCAATACATGCAGGGGAGCTGACGGCAGCCACTCCTCACCACGGATGACATGAGTGATCTCCATCAGGTGATCGTCGACGATATTGGCCAGATGGTAGGTTGGCAGCTGGTCGGCACTCTTGAAAAGCACCTTGTCGTCAAGGATATCGCTCTTCACATGCACCTCGCCACGTATCATATCGTCGACAACGACATCCTGTCCGGAGTCGACTCGGAAGCGCACCACATACTGGTGTCCCTGTCTCAGCAAGCGTTCTATCTCGCTGGCCGACAAGGTCAGTGAGTTGCGCATGTGCATACGGGTACGGCTGTCGTATTGGAAGTTCTCAATCTTGCTTCGCACCAGCTCCAGCTCCTCAGGAGTGTCAAAAGCAATGTATGCACGTCCTGCTTCCAGCAGCTCCTGAACATATTTCTTATAGATGTCGCGCCGTTCACTCTGACGGTAGGGGCCATAGTTGCCGCCAAAGGATACGCCCTCGTCGAACTGGATGCCCAGCCAGCGGAAAGCCTCAATGATATAAGCCTCGGCTCCAGGCACGAAACGGGTGGAATCGGTGTCCTCGATACGGAACACCAAATCACCGCCATGCTGGCGTGCAAACAGATAATTGTACAAGGCGGTACGCACACCGCCAATATGAAGCGGACCCGTAGGACTGGGTGCAAAGCGGACCCTTACTCTTCTTTCTGCCATATTTCTCTTTCTGGTTGTATTTTTGATTAAGTTGGTGCAAAGATACAAAAAAAAGTGACAGGTTGTGCATTTTCTTCCGTTTTTTTATGGCAAAGCCGACAAAAATGCTTATTTTTGCAGTCTGAAAGCAATATAAGCATGATAAATTTCAATCTTAAGACCCAACTTTCATGGCGCGACCTTGCCGTTCGTGCTGCTTTTGTCATCGTGACAGTAGCTGCCATTGTGTGGTTCATGCCTCGTGACACTCACTTCTCATTCAAGGTAGAGAAAGGTACTCCTTGGCGCTATTCCGACATGACGGCCATGTTCGACTTTCCCGTGTATAAGAGCGATGTCATGCTGGCCAGCGAACGAGAGGCAGCGCTAAAGGACTTCAAGCCCTACTACACCTTCCACGATGATGTGGCACGACGTCAGCGGGCAGCCTTCCGTCAGCGTTGCAGCAGTCTGAAAAGCATGCCAGGCAACAGTTTCAAGATCATCATCAGCAATCGTCTGAATGATCTCTACGAGCGTGGTATCGTAGACACGAAGGAGCCTCTGGGCAATGACACCACTCATACGTTCTGGCGCGTGGACGGCGAGAATGCCACGAGTGTCAGCGTCACGCAAGTGCTTACAGCTCGTCAGGCCTATGAACTGCTGATACAGGATTCCACAGTTCGCCACTATGGTGAGGCCTTGCAGGAGCTGGACCTCAACCAGTTCCTGGTGCCCAACTTAATCTACGATAGTGTGCACAGCCAGTCGGCTCGTGAAGATATCATCCGCAGCGTGGCACCAAGCAGCAAAGTGGTGCAGCGTGGGCAGAAGATTATCAGCCGGGGAGATATCGTCGACGATGATGCCTATCAGGTGCTGATGTCGTATGAACAGGAGAACGAGCAGCGCCACAACTCACGCGAGAATGGACTCACCTTGTTGGGCAGGGTTCTCTATGTCCTGGTATTCGTCCTTGCCTTCACCATTTATCTGGGCATGTATCGCAAGGACTACTTCAGCCGCCTGCGCTCTGCTTGCATGCTCTATGCGCTGATTATCATCTTCGTAGGACTGGTGGCACTGCTCGTGGGACATAGTCTGCTGCACGTCTATATCTTGCCGTTTGCCATTGTGCCCATCTTCGTCAGGGTGTTCATGGACTCACGTACGGCCTTCATGACACACATGACGGTGGTGCTCATCAGTGCGTCGATGCTGCAGTATCCACTCGACTTCATCGCAGTCGAGACAGTGGGCGGTATGGCTGCTATCTTCTCACTGCGCGAGCTCAGCAGCCGTTCACAGCTCTTCTGGACAGCTATCATCTTCATGCTTGCCACCATGACCACTCGTCTGTCGCTTTACCTTATCCGCATGGGCGATATCTCGACACTTGACAAGAGCGACTACACCTATCTGTTCTTCTGCGGCATCGTGGTCTTCTGTGCCTACCCCCTGCTCTATGTCGTGGAGAAGGCATTCGGATTCGTCAGCGACATCACGCTTATCGAACTGTCGAATACTAACAGGGAGCTGTTACGACGGATGAGCGAGGTGGCACCAGGCACGTTCAACCACTCCATCCAGGTGGGTAATCTGGCTGCAGAGATTGCACGCAAGGTGGATGCCAATCCGCAGTTGGTGCGTACGGGAGCGCTATATCATGACATCGGCAAATTGCAGAATCCCATCTACTTCACTGAGAACCAGTCGGGAGGCATCTCACCTCACGACCGTTTGAGCTACATCGACAGTGCTGAGTTCATCATCGGACACGTCACTGAAGGTCTGCGACTGGCCGACAAATACCACTTGCCACGTCAGATACGCGACTTCATTGCCACTCATCATGGTCTGGGCAAAACGAAGTATTTCTATATCAAATACAAGAACGAGCACCCTGACGAACCTGTCGATGATCTGCTCTTCACCTACCCTGGTCCCAATCCGTTCACCAAAGAGCAGGCCATCCTGATGATGGCAGATGCCGTGGAGGCAGCCTCGCGCTCATTGCCCGACTATACTGAGCAGACCATCCGACAGCTGGTGGACCGCATCGTTGATTCACAGGTCAACGACGGTTATTTCCGCGAGTGTCCCATTACTTTCCGTGAGATACAATATGCGAAGACCGTACTCATCGAGAAGCTCAAGACCATCTACCACACTCGCATCAGCTATCCGGAGGCAGCGAAATAACAAAAGGGTTACGAACCATGAATGTACAGATAGAACCATCCTGGAAACAGCAGTTGGCTGCTGAGTTTGAGAAACCTTACTTTGAGCAGCTCACGGCAAAGGTAAGGCAGGAATACCAAACGTGTACCTGCTATCCTCCCGGTCCGCTTATCTTCAATGCTTTCAACCTATGCCCTTTCGATCAGGTGAAAGTGGTGATTATCGGGCAAGACCCTTACCACGAACCAGGACAAGCTCATGGACTGAGTTTCTCAGTGAAGGATGGGGTGATGTATCCGCCCTCGCTGCAGAATATTTTCAAGGAAATAGAGGCCGACCTCGGCATACCAATGCCCCAGAGTGGCGATCTAACCCGCTGGGCACAACAAGGGGTACTACTGCTCAATGCTACTCTCACAGTTCGTGCCCACGAGGCTAACAGTCATGCCCTGTTGGGATGGCGCACATTTACTGATGCTGCCATCATGGCTCTTGCACGCCAGCGCGAACATATAGTATATATGCTTTGGGGCGGTTATGCCCGTGGCAAGGCCTATATGATCGACCGTCAGCGTAATCTTGTGCTGGAGTCCGTTCATCCCTCGCCGCTCTCTGCCAACCGAGGCGGATGGTTCGGCCAGCATCAGTTCTCACGCTGCAACGAATACCTCCGCCAAAATGGCATCACGCCCATCAGTTGGTAGTTCGATTATTTGACAAGCTTTTAGGAAAAGTCTTTATAAAAGGGCTCTCCAGAAGGGCTCTCTTGCGAGTTTGTGGCCCTTTGGTCGTAAATGGGCGAGTTCTGAAGATGTTTGCAAGTGGCTGTGAATGAGTGCATTGCATGTTTGTGCGCACTCGGAAATCCTCAAAAAAGTCCTAAAATGGGCATTTTGAGGGTCGAAAATGGTGATTTTGGGCAGCGTTTTCCGCAAGAAAAGTGAAAGCCAAACTCGAAAACGAAGTCGAAAGTATAGCACTTTGAGCTCGCTAGTATGGCACTTTGGGGTTGTTAGTATGTTGTTAGTATGGAACTTTGCGATGGCTAGTATGGCACTTTGGTATTATTCCCACCGTGGGAATGACACGCTCCCAGCATGGGAACGATAGCAAAGTGCCATACTAGCGACCCCAAACTCGCTTTTTGCGCTTTGCCAACCCTGTTATCGCCTCAGTCAGGGGCGCAGGGTGGCTATTCGCTGGATGTTTTACCTAGAATGCTTCGACGGAGAGACCCCTTTTTTGACCAATTTTCTTTACGTGGGATGGTTATTTTGTTCAACTATTGGCAGCTCACTTCCTGAGCTTTTTCACCTCCTCTGCCACATCACAGAGCTCCTGATACCACTGCTCGCCAAAGCGACGGATAAGAGGCTCACGCAAAAACTGATAGAGAGGAAGATGAAGCTGCCGACCCTTCTTCCTGCCACTCTCACAGATTTCCCAGCGATGGTAGTTCAGCCCTACGCTACCATCGCTGAATTGTTTTTCACGAACAGGGTAGAGCGCACAGCTCATGGGCTTGCAGAACTTACAGCGTCCACTTCGGAATGCCCGTTCCAGTGAACAAAGGCAATTGGGAGGTGCATCGGCAGTAGCTGATGGTGCATAGCAGGTGAACACGCAGTCTTTGCCACGAACGATACTCGTGACGAGGTCACCGTCACGATCAGTGTAAGCCACGCCTTGAAGATCAATCACTGCCTGTGCCGATGCACTCAAGTCGCCCCAAACCACGTCAAGGGCATCTTCTATCGACGCCACCTCCTCAAGGGTAACGGGAGCCCCTGCGTCGCCCTCTACGCAGCAAGCGCCATGACATGCTTCAAGGTCGCAGCAGAACTCTTCGGTGAGGATATCCGACGACAGCAGGACACCACCTATCTGCAGGATGGGAGGAACCATAGAAGGACAATAAAATAATGAGTCTAGCTACAGCGAGAACGCCACGTCCATCATTCGGGTGAACGTATTCTGACGCTCCTCAGCAGTGGTTGCCTCACCCGTCAGCAGATGGTCGGAAATGGTGAGGATCACTAGTGCACGGTTGCCTGAGCGAGCTGCATTCATATAGAGTGCTGCAGCCTCCATCTCAATGGCCAGCACACCCATGTTCATCCAGCGGTCGTTGTGGGCATTCTCCGTATAGAACGTGTCCGACGACAGCACATTGCCCACCTTATAGGAATAACCCATGCGTTCGCAGGCATCTGCAGCACGACGGGCCAATTCAAAGTCGGCAATGGGAGCGAACACACCAGGCAATTCATACTGGCTGCCATAGTTTGAGTTGGTGCAGGCACCTATGGCGATGCAGAGATCGCCCACGTGCAGGTCGCGATGCAGAGACCCTGCCGAACCTACACGGATAATAGTCTTCACGCCGTAGAAGTTGTAGAGCTCATAAGTGTAAATACCGATGGAGGGTATGCCCATGCCGTGGCCCATCACGCTCACACGCTTGCCATTATGCATGCCAGTGAACCCCAGCATGCCACGCACACTATTGAACTGCACAGGATTCTCCAAGAATTTCTCTGCCATGAACTTGGCGCGCAGCGGGTCGCCAGCCATGATTACGGTCTCAGCTATCTCGCCTAGCTGGGCACCAATGTGGGGGGTAGGTACGTTTGCCATAGTCTCAAAGAGTCTTTAGTAGTAAAACTTTGTGCAAAGATAGTGAAAAGGAAATAAAAAACCAAATTTTCTTCCGCTTTTTCTCAAAAAAGATGAAACTTTGCACACATATTATATATAATGCAGGCAAAGGAGGCCATTGTTGGGCTATGACCTCTCCCCACCACCCATGAAGGCTGAAGTTTTACAGATCTTTGTTATAGCGGTATTCGCTGGGCGACACACCAAGGTGCTTACGCACATAGGAGCCGAAATGGCTCATGTTGGAGAAACCCATACGAGCAGAGATTTCCTTGATGCTAAGATGGGAGCTGCGGAGGAAGAACCGGATTTCCTCAACGGTGTATTGTGCCACCCATTCGGAAGCAGTCTTGCCACTATACTTCAGACAGAGCATGGTGAGGTATTTCGGAGTAATGGCAAGGTGGCTGGCATAGACAGTGACGGGCTGTCGTTTGACCTGACTGTTGGAGATAAGACTGAGGAAACGATTGAAAAGCACTTTCCCCTGCGATGGTTTCTGCTCATGGTGAATGCCATTGGCGCTCTCAAGCATACAACTCAACTCAAGAAGCAGGGCTCGGAGCAAAGCCAGCAGGATGTCATAAGGAGCAGGAGGATTGGTTCGATGCAGCTTGGAATTGATGAGGGCGAAGTAGGACTTGAATTCCTCCCGGCCAATGGGTGTCATAGTGAAGATATTAAGCTGATTGATGTAGACGGCATGCTGCCATACGTCAATACGGTCGCGCAACAAACCACGCACGAGATGATCAGCAATGCAGATGACACTACATTCAAAGTCCGGTGAGTGCTCTCCTCCGCTGACCTGTATGTTAGGTGGACAGATGAGTGCCTTGCCCTCAGTGATCTCAATGTGTTGGTTATTGGCTGTAAGCCTCTGTCGCCCCTTGCTGCAGACAGCGATGAGCGTAGTCATGGGCTTCAATGGATAAAGAGGCGCGATGTCGCTAACATTCTCTAGGAGAAGGACATCGACATCGTTGTAGTCGACGATGAAGCTGCCCAGCTCAACGTGCCGTTTTTTGTCTTGCGGGGATACGTAGGCCATACTCATTCAGTTTTGGCCACAAATTTCACCATTTTTTTTCACATTTCGCTACTCAAATAGCGACAAATGTTGTCCAGTTTGACTAGTATTTCTCTTTTTGGTTAAAGTTCTTGCGTTTTTGAACATTTAATCGTACTCCATGACGGTGCGCTGACCCCTGAGAACAGCAAGTGCGTTGAGTGCCAATGCCTCCATCTCGTCTTCACCAGGGAAGCAGTAGGTGGGTGCAAGGAAGTCGATGCGCTGTCGCAATCGGCTGATGACGTACTCTGAACGTGCAAGACCTCCAGTGAGGAGTATGGCGTCGACTTTACCACAGAATACAGCCCCAAGACCCACAATGTTCTTCGCCACATGATAAATCATGGCATTGAGGATGAGCTCGGCATGTTTATCTCCATATTCGCGGATGCGAAGCTCAATCTCTTTGACGTTGGCAGTGCCAAGGTGAGCGTTGAGTCCAGCCTTTCCTGCAATGCGCTTCAGGAGTTGCTTCTCACTGTACTTACCACTGAAACAGAGACGGATGAGATCAGCTGCAGGAAGACTGCCGGCACGCTCAGGCGAGAAGGGACCTTCGCCATCAAGGGCATTGTTGGCATCGACAGCTCGCCCATGGTCATGGGCAGCCACGGAGATGCCTCCTCCAAGATGGCAGATGATGAGATTGAGGTCTTCGTAGCTTTTACCTATCTCCTGAGCGAAACGTCGCGCAATAGCTCGCTGGTTGAGTGCGTGCCAGATACAGATACGGTTCATGAGTGGCGACCCTGAGATGCGTGCATAGTCATTGAGTTCATCAACGACGCCTGGGTCGGCTATGAAAGCCCTGCAGCGTGGTATGCAACAGGCTATATCATGAGCGATGAGACACCCGAGGTTGCATGCATGGTTGTGCATGGCGATGCCACTATAGGTATCATCGAGCATCTTCTGATTGATTTCATAGACACCGCCGGCGATGGGTTTCACCAGTCCTCCACGTCCGATAACAGCATCGAACTCCAGGGGAAGATTGACACGCTGAAGTTCGTCAAGCACGAGCTGCTTGCGATAGTCAAGCTGTTCGATGACGTCGTCGAAATGTGCCAAGTCTTCATTAGAGTGTGAAATACTCCGCATGACCAACGGCATCTCGTCTTCATAGACGGCCATCTTGGTAGAGGTAGAGCCAGGGTTGACAACAAGGATGAGCATAGGCGTTGGGATGAGGTTATATGCAAGCTAGCGCAAGAGAGTAGAACTTCGACTGGATGTCATCGGCACGTGAGGTGAGTACCACGGGCACCTCGGGTCCTGCGAGAATAGCTGCAGTGGTGGCACGACAGAAGAGGGTGATGGTCTTATAGAACACGTTTCCGGCTTGAATGTCGGGGAAGATAAGCGCATCAGCATGACCACGCAGGGGCGAGGAGAGTCCTTTCTTCTTCAGGGCCTTTGCAGAAAGAGACGTCTTCAGGTCGAGAGGTCCGTCGACGATGCAAGGTCCAAAGTCACCAGCCTTTGTACGCTCAATGAGTTGTTGATATTCGACAGTGAAGGGGAAGTGCTTGGCGTTTACTTTCTCAGAGCAATTGATTAGAGCCACAGCCGGCTCACGTATTCCCATCGAACGGCACAAGCTGAGGAGGTAGGCAAGCTGTGCTTCGCGCTGCTGCTGTGTGGGATAAGGTATGACGGCGACATCGGTCATGAAGAGCAGTTTGTCATACTGAGGCATCTGTGCACAGGTGAGATGAGTGAGCACACGCCCCTGCGGCAAAATGCCAGTCTCTTTATTAAGCACGGCACGCAGCAGGTTATCAGTATTCAGCAGGCCTTTCATAAGCACGTCGGCCTGTCCCTGGCGTACAAGGGCTACTGCACGTGCTGCAGCGTCATCATCGTCAGAGGCATCGACACGGGGAACACCAGGGAGGGCATTGCCCATCTTTTCCGTCTCTCCTACGAGCACGGGTTCTACAAATCCTGCTTCCATGGCCTGAGCCACTGCTCCCTGCGTGGTTTCGTCGTATGGGCACACTACTGCCACCCTGCTAGGCTTGTCGCGTCTGGCGAGGTGATCGATGAGTTCTTCGAAATTCTGTATCGCTTTCATAGTCTGAATATAAAAGGGTTAGAGAGTTTTCTTATAACAGCGACGGCGCTTGTGCTGCTCGTGTTCCAGATAGGTCCACTGGCTCTGCACCTTGCCGTTGGTCTCCATCTCTACATGTGTCTCACCCCAAAGGAAACCGTGTTTCTGGTAGATGGGAATAAGATCATAGAAAAGAAGGGCATTAGCACCTTTCTGCCGATATTCGGGCAATACACCTATAAGCAGGCAGTCGACGATGTCCGTCTTATGGAACTTCAATGCACGAATGATGTGCCACCATCCGAAAGGCCACAAGCGGCCATTGCGACATTTCTGCAGGGCTTTCGTGAGTGAGGGGAGGGTGATGCCCACACCCACCACGGGATGGGAGTCTATCGAATGGTCCTCGATAAGCGTAACCATATTGAGGTCGAGCACCTTGAAATACATGCGTATATACTGGTCGATCTGACGCTGTGACATGGTACTGTAACCATAGAGCCGTCCGAAGGTCTTGTTGATAACATCGAAGACCTTCTGTCCGTACTGCGCTGGTCCGAAGATATCATGCTTTGTGAGCTTTTTAATCTGAAGGTTATAACGCTTCATAATCATCTCCGACACTTTAAGGAACTTCTCGGGCATGCCTTCCTTAGGCACGAAAAGCTTGTACTCAACATAGTCGTTGTCTTTCTCATAGCCCTCCATCTGCTCCATCAACTGAGGATAATAAGCATAGTTGTACTCCGTGGCCATGCAACTAAGTTCCTCGAAGCCATGCGTAAGCATACCCTCAGGATCCATATCGGTGAAGCCGAGAGGACCAATGATCTCCTTCATCTGGTGACGACGTCCAAAGTCTTCGACGGCACCCAGGAGAGCACGCATGACATCAATATCATCAATGAGGTCCAACCATCCAAAGCGGACAGCAGGACGCTGCCACTGTTCGTTATAACGATGATTGATGATGGCTGCCACACGTCCCACCAACTTGCCGTCCTTATAAGCGAGGTAGTATTCCACGTCACAGAACTCGAAGGCTGCATTGGGATCTTTCGCCCAGGGAGAAAGCGTCTGAACCTCATCACTATATAAGTTAGGAGCATCATAAGGGCTGCCCTTATACAAATCATAATGCAATTGGATAAAGCGGTCAAGGTCGCGCTTGCTCTCCACTTTCTTTATCTCTATCGTTGCCATTTTTTGCGTATTTGATATGAATTAACGTACAAAGGTAAGGTTTTTTTCGCATATTTCAGCAAAAAATAATATTTTTTTGCAACTTTTCTTGTCGTTTCGGGAAAAATTGCTATCTTTGCAGTCAAAATACTAATTACAAACATATCTAGGACAATGAAAAACAAACATCTGATGACACTGGCAGCCACATTGCTGCTGAGCAGCTCTGCTATAGCACAGGGCCAAGAATGGAAATCATTCTCTTTCGTGGAGGCACAGGGAGGCTTACAACTAACCTCTACCAACGCCCCGATGGATAAGTTGTTCACCCCGACGGCAGCCCTCTCCCTGGGACATTACTTCACTCCGGTAGTAGGTGCACGCCTACATGTGAATGCCTGGCAGTCAAAGAGCGGCTTCGTGGGACTAGACCAGTATTACAAATGGAAGTACGTCACTCCCGATCTCGACTTGATGGTAAATCTCTCGAATCTTTTCTGCAGCAGTCAGAGTCATGCTCTGAATGTGATCCTGCTGGGTGGTGTGGGACTGAACTACGCATGGGACAATGATGAACTAGCAGATCTGGGCATCGCTCCGAAGCGCATTCCTCTGGCATGGGAGGACAACCATCTGAGCCACAACCTGCGAGCTGGTCTGCGCCTGGAGACCAACCAGAGCAAGCCATTGGGTTTGTCGCTGGAGTTGAATGCAAACTCGCTCGACGACCGTTTCAACTCGAAGGTGAACGACCAGGATGACTGGCAGTTTACTGCTATGCTCGGCCTGACCTACCGCTTCGGCTACAAGGGCAAGAAGCCTGCTGTTCACATCCCCGTCACCCGTGAGATTGAGGAGACCGTATGGGAAGAAGTGCCTGTGAAGGAGATGGTGAAGGAGCGTCGTCCCATCCAGAAGACCGAGGCAGTGAAATTGCACAAGGAAGTGTTCTATGCCATCCGCATCAGCGATAACGTCGACCCGAGCGTCATTCAGAAAGAGGTGGCACAGTTCATGAAGGAGAACCCCACATCAAAGGTGATGATCGTGGGTTATGCCGACAAAGGTACCGGCAATGCCCGTCTCAACGAGATGTACGCCCGCAAGCGTGCTGAGACCTTCAAGAAGGACCTGATAGAGAAGCATGGTTGTAATGCCGATAACATCGTGATCGACTCTAAGGGCGATACCGTCCAGCCGTTCCCGGAGGACAACGACAAGAACCGTTGCGTGATTATCGATGCTGAGGGTAAGCGTCAAGTGACCGACTACGAGGAAGTAGAGGTCGAGAAGACCGTGATGAAGAAAGTGGAGAAGAAGGTGAAGCGTACCATCACCGAGTAGCCACAATCAATATCTTTTCACCCGAGGCGAGGGTGGTAGCAAACACGTAGTTGCTGCCACCCTCGCTCAGTTTAAGCCGTTGGCGCAGCGCAGCCACAGTCAACGGGAAGTTCCTTACACTGATATTAGCCTGCCGCAACGGCATGATTTTCTGATGCAACTCGTGCTTGTTCATCGACGAGCAGTCAACAATGCGGAAAGAGCGCCCAGGGAATCCTTCAACCGGCTGCTGAGCGACAAAGAGATGACTATTGTGAGCCAATGGCGACACGTGATAACGCTGCGCCAACTGGCCGAAGAGTCCGGCCTTCATCAGTGCGGCATGAGGCTCATAGAGCCAGGCTCCTACCAGTGATCCCTGCCAAGTCGTCACGAGAGGTTCATCGCCGTCCAAAGGAAATATATCCATACTGCCGTCATTAACGCAAACAACCTTCTGATGATCAGACGGAGTATTGGAGAGCACCAACAGCAGTTCCTTACATTCATTCTTTACCGCTACGATATGTACCTCCTTTACCCGATGCAGCCCGACATCTACGACTGCCTTGCGCCAGTCAAGCATGGGCGAGAGCTTCAACATGACATGGTCGGCTTTACTCAGGAGTTCATCCTTCATCGTCAGCACGTTAGGCGAGCAGTCAGTGATGCCATAGGTGCGAGCTCCGTGATTGTCACGACGGGCGGGATCAAGGAAAATCAGCGAGGCACTGTCCAAATGATGGAGATAGTCGGAAGCATCTCCCGCCACAATTTCTGCCTTCAGATCAAGAGTCGCAAAATTGGCTGCAGCTATATCCCGCAATAACGCTTGCTGCTCGACATAGACTGCAGTCTGAAAGGCCTGTGCCATCCAGTAGAAATCGACGCCAAAGCCTCCTGTAAGGTCAACCAGTTTCTGCCGGTTTCCTCCTAGGCCTTCAGCCACCGATGCTTTGTAGCGTGCCGTGAGCTCACTGGAGCACTGCTCCATAGAAAGATGTGGAGGATAAACAATATCGTTGACAGCAGCCCATGAAGGTAACTTGCTACGGGCTGTCTGTCGGCCTTGTATCTGCTGCAGTGCCATAGTAAGGTCGACGTTCGCGTCCTTGCAACCGCGCAAGGCCAACTGGCGCACGTCATCGTCAGCATGCTCACGCACAAAGCGTCGAGTGGCCTCGTTGATCATCTGACAATGTATTTCTTGCCGTTCCTCACATAAAGCCCCTTTTGAGGATCTGTCACACGACGACCCTGCAGGTCGTAGAGCCTGGAGGAACCCAGGGCAAAATTGCGGGTTATCTCACGCACACCACTATCGAATCCTGCATAGCTGAAGGGCAGTTGCTGCTTGTCGCCCCATATATACTGCTCTAGACCAGGATAGTCTATGAAGGGGTTACGGTTGTTCTGTATCTTGCTGACCGCTTCATTCCGCTTTGTCTCTTTCTCACTGACGGGATCCCGCTCAGCCCAGCTCATCAGCATCTCAAGCTGCCAGGCGGTTAAGCCGGGATAGGTCGAACCATCGATGGTGGGCTGTACGCCCTCCTTGTCACCATAGTTGCGATACCAGTCTGACAGTTTTTCCTCATAGCACGTCACCATATAAAAATATGTACGCGCGAAGTCACCTTTGTACTCGTCGTTGGGTTCGAACACCTTACCCTTATAGCCCGGATAGGTGCAGGCACCCAGCTTGCTGAAACCGTTGGCCGACATATAGTCCTCACCAGCTGTTTCGCCGAACGGATAGTTCGAGCGACGATTGTTCACCACCTTGTCCGTGGGGTACATGTGGTGCAGATCGGTGTACATCGGCTGTACCTTTCCCCCGAACCAGCTGTTGGGCCATGAGTGCTCACGGTTGTAATATTGTCCCTCCTTGTTACCGCTACCCGGGTCCTGATCTGTGCCGAAGGTAAAGTTGCTGATGCCAGAGTACATGTCCCACACCTTCCCGTCATCGCGGACGTCAGTAGTGCAGAAATCGGTCCATAAGTCACCGTATGTACGCTCTGTGCGGTTGTAGATTATGGCACAGAGGGCGGTTTTCAACTCCGCACCAGTCTTACCGTCAGCATCCTGATAATAACTGCCCGACGAGCCGGGGCCCTGGGCACCGGCACTTACGGCGATGGCAATGCTCCCGATAAATATGCAGATTCTCTTTTTCATCAGTTATCGCTTTACTACTTTTTTCTTTTGGCTCGTGACATAGACCCCCTTACGCGTCGGAGACTTCACGCGTCGGCCTTGCATGTCGTAGGCCACGCCATCGCCCTCAGCATCGACAGCTATGCCGGCAATGGCATCTGAGGCCACCACCGTCAGCATTCCATCAACATAGGTTATCTCGTAGTTCTGGGCTGCAGCACCACTCACAGTGATAGCATACTCACCGGCAGGACTGTCGGGCGTGGCCTCACAGCTGACAACGGGCTGCTGCGTGAGCACCTCGTATGTCTCACGATTGCGGAATCCCTTATAGGTCACTTCAAACTCCGGGTTCTCTTCACCCTGTTTACGCGTATACGACTTTGCCGTGATGGTCAGTGCAGCAGGTGTCACACTGAACTCACCCTCTTCACAGATGAGTCCCCTCGAGGTGATGGTACCTGGTAAGGTGTGGATGACATACGTTCCCACGGGTGTTGTAGCATCGGTGATCTCATCACACTTCATCTCTGGCTCGCCATTAATGGGAGCACCTTTCACCTCAAACTTCAGCGGGGCGACGGCACGTCCGTAGATGCGGCTAGCAGGCTGAGGTTTCACCACAGGAATACCTGTGTACTCCGTTACGGCATAGTCTTGCCACTTATCGGAAGCCAGATAACTCTCGACAAGTTTCCCTGGCACAAAGATAGTAGCAGCACTAGGTACATTGCATGAAGCAAAGGGCACGACGCCCTCCTCGTTCATCACCACGACATATTTCAGGGCCGAGCATCCTGTAAAGGCATACTTGCCCAGTGATGTCACTTGCTGTGGAAGGTAGATGCTCAGCAGGGATGACGAGTTACGGAAAGCATTCTCAGGTATCTCCGTCAGTGCGGTGAAATAGCGTAGCTCATCGAGGCTCTTCAGGCTCGACTGGTTGCGGAAGATTTCGCCCAGCTCCCTTACCTCTGCGGCTTCCTCACGCGACAGCTCACCGTCGGCATTCTGGTCCCAGTTCTCCAGACAGATATCCCGGGCACGGCTGTCAGCGAAAGTGATGTAGTGCAGCTTATCACGCAGTGATAAAACGGCATCACGGATCTCCTGGGCTGTACTCGACAAGTTGTCGTAGACGGCTTGTTCCTCGTCCTTCGCTATTGACTGCTCTTCACACTTCAACAGTAGCGTCTTCAGCTCGGCAATGGTGGCATCGAGTTCTTCGGCAGCCTTCATATCGTCGAGGGTGATGAAAGCCCACTGACAGCCTTTCTCATGACCTAGATAGGTCACATCACTGTAAATACCGTCCGTAGGCGAATAGGCATCATTGCGATGATCGCTCTGCGTGCCCAGGTATTCGCCTTCGACATAGGAGGCATCTGCGACAGGCACCTGCAGTGTATAGATGTTCTCACCCACGGGCACTACCTGCCAATAGGCACTGGTGCCGGTATTGCCGTCGACGAAACATGCCTTCACGCCTTCGCCCACCTTCGTGTCGCTGCTGGTGCGGAAAAGCACCTTGCCGTCCTTACCTGTCTGCGATGAGTAGAGGAAATATTGTCCCTCGTCCATCGACTTCGTGCGGCGCCACTCATACTGCATGCCCTTTCGGCTGACCACGGCCTGTGTGCCATAAGCCTCACCCTTGTCGATGAACTTGCGGGTAGCCACGTTGTAGATATAACCCACCACACCTTCGCTAATGGGCGAGAACTGTGGCTTCGTACGTGTGCGGACCTCAATGATATTGCCGAAGTCTTTCCAGACTGGAGCCTGCTCATAAAGATCCTTCGACCCGGCAGGCACTTGTAAAGTGACATTCTGCAGGCTGATGTTGCGGAACACATTATTGCCTAGGGCAATCGTCGACGGGTCAGGATTGGTCACAGTCACTGTAGTCAGTGCGCGGCAGCCGTCGAACGCATTATCGCCCAAGGTGTTGAGATATTCAGGCAGGTTGATGCTCTTCAGGCTCGAGCAGTTGCGGAAGGCACGATAGTAGATGCGCTCGATGCTTTCCGGCAGTACGATAGACTCCAGCTTGGAGCAGTTCTCGAAGCTGTTGCCATAAAGCGTGGTGAGACTGGTGAAGAGCTGCATCTCATCAAAGGTGGTGATGGCCGTGTTATAGAACAGCGTACCAAGATTGTCGAGCTGCGATGCCTCGGTCTTGCTCAGCTCACCGTCGGCATCAATGTCGAAGTTGGCAATGCACCGCTGGCGCACCAGCTCATCTTCGAAGTTCACCAAGTTGAGCCGTTGGCGCAGAGTCTTCTGTGCATCGAGCAATTGCTGCGTAGTGCTCTCCATGTTCTCAAGCACAGCACGCTCGGCTTCGCACTTGACGTGACGGGCGTCGGCCATGTCCACCAGTGCCTGCAGGGCCTTTGCTGCCTGGAAGTTGGCGGTGAGGTTGGCATCATAGAGCACAAAGCGCCACTGGCAGTCCAGCTCATGACCCTCATAGGGCACATCACTATATACACCCCAGGTGGGTGATGCGGCATTGCTCTTGTGGTCGGTCTGCACGCCCCAGCAGTTGCCTTCCTGATAGTTGGTATATCCCTCGGGTATGCTCAGCGTATAAGTATTATCACCTAGGTCGGTTACCTTCCAATAGGCATTCTTTGTGAGCGAAGCACCGTCGACAAAGGCTGCCTGCACTCCCTGGCCCACATTGACATCTGTGGAGGTACGGAAGAGGAAATGGCCATCACGGCCTGTATCGTCGCTGGTAATCTGATAGACGCCTTCGGGCATGCTCGACAGGTGACGCAGTACGAAGCGCATGGGTGTGGTGCCCGTGTCCACGACAGCCTGAGTGCCCCAGGCCTCACCCTTCGTCAGATAGCGGCCTGATCCCACATGATGGAGGTACATCTGCTGTCCTTCGGCGAGGGCTGCAAAGTGTCCGTAGCTGATGTCACGCAGTTCCTTGATATTTCCGAAGGCCTGCCACTGCGCATCGGCAGCAAAGAAAGCCCGTGTGCCCTGCATCACATTGAGGGTGGCCTGCTGCAGACTGGCACCGTCGAACACACCGCTGCCCATCTCGATGCTCTCGGGGCGCATGGTCTTCACTGTGAAGTCACTCAAGCCCTGGCAGTTGGCAAAGGCGCCGTCGCCTAGGCGCTTCATACCCGTGGGAAGGGTCATCGACGTAAGGGCATCGCAACCTTCAAAGGCGCGGCTTTCGAGGATACGCACGCCAATGGGCAGATCGATGCTCTTCAGTGCCTTACAGCCGCTAAAGGTCTCCTCACCCAGTGCCGTCAGCACGTCGGTGAGGCGGATGGTATGTAGCTTCACGCATCCCTTGAAGGCTCTGTCGCCGATGCTCTTCAGCTGCTTCGGCAACTGCACGGTGGTCAGCTGGTTACACCCTTCAAAGGCTTCGGCATCTATCGTAGTAAGCCCGATAAAGTAGTGCAGCTCGTTGAACGTCTTGATTGCACTGCCTGCCAACACCTTGCCCAGCGACTCCACGGCAGCAGCCTCGCCATAGCTTAGCTTTCCGTCACCGTTCTGGTCCCAGGCATCCGTGCAGAGCTTACGTGCAACACCATCGCTGAAGTTCATCGTCTTGTCCATATAGTTCTCCGGTTCGATGCCGATGATGATCTCGCGGTAGGCATTGTAGCCGTCGCTCGAACCGCCGATGCCTTGCTGTCCGGGCGTGAGGTTCGAAAGGTAGTAGTGGCCGTCGCTCTGCCCGCCCCATCCCCAATTGATGTGGTAGCGCCGGTTGCCGTCGTAGCCGTCGCATACGAAGGCATGTCCGACCTCATCATTGGAACCGCTGATATAGAAAGGCCTGCCCTCAGCCAGCTCCTGATAGGCCAGAGCATCCCATTCGTCATCGGTGCTGACGGTCTGATAGCTGATGTAACGCACACTATTGCCGAAACCGAAGTAGTTGCGCAGCGAGTTGTACACCTCATACGACTGTGCCCCTGAGGCAGAGTTAGTGTAGTCCATCTTCACGCCCACGCCGCAGTAGTGCATCAGCTGTGCCACAGCCTGCTTCGACCGTGCCGACGAGTTGTTGCTGTAGGTGTCGGTCATCGCGTCCCAGTCAATGGGCGATCCGGCAGGGATGCCGTTCACGTGCAGGTTACCATAGGTGGGATGGGCGGTATAACCCGTATAGGCGGGCATGGCGGCCTGTGTCTCAGTGACCATCTTCTCGCGTTGGTAGTACAGGATTTGGGCATAGGCTGTGGCCACGCAACCCGTCACCGAGCGTCCCTGGTTGAAGTATTCCGGACATTCATCGTTGTAGGGCGCCCCCTGGTTCCACTTGCTCGACATGAGCTGTGCCACTGCCGGATGTGTGCTCACTCGGCGCACGGCACCCTGCACGGGATGAGTGGCCAGCCATTCTATCTGGCGGGCATAGTCATCGAGCCACTCCTTCATGTTCGGGGGCAACTGGTCATAGTCGAACTGACCATTGTCGGTATATCCCAACACGCTCTCAGCCACAGCATCATCGCCGGCAATGATCACGAAGCCATTGCCGTCGCCACGGTTAAAAGCATAGTACGGACAATTGTCCTCTGTCGTTGTGCCTGCTGCAGCTAGCGACACAGGACTTAGACGGCGGCCGTCATGCTGCTGTTTCATAAACTGAGCGGCCTGCTGCAGCGCCTGTGCGCGGCTGATTGGCTTGGCATTCAGACCATTGCATACTAACATGAGGAATGCGGCAACTGTCAGCTGCCGTCCCATCCATCCATAGAAATGTCTGTTCATCTTCATAGCATTTTTTTATCTTCGTTTGCAAAGTTACTGAAAATAAACGAAACCACAAAACAATCAAAGCAAATATTTTGGAAAACAGAAGAATACCATCCACAAGCGCTGCTCATTGACATTTTTTAACCTGAAAAAGAGCGTCCGGGAGGAGGTGTAATCAGAAGAAAATTGCTATCTTTGCAACAGTTTTCGTATAACACTAATAGCTAAAGAATATACTATCGTATGATACAGACAGTTGTGAAGCGCGACGGACGAATCGTGGGCTTCAACGAACAGAAAATCATGGCTGCTATCCGCAAGGCCATGATGCAGACAGACAAGGGTGAGGACGAACACCTGATAAATCTCATAACCGACCATGTGGCTCAACGTGGAAAGGCACAGATGAGCGTGGAGGACATCCAGGACGCCATCGAGCTTGAACTCATGAAGTCCAGCCGCAAGGACGTAGCTCAGAAGTACATCGCCTACCGCAACCAGCGCTCCATCGCCCGCAAGGCCAAGACACGCGACATCTTCCTTGACATCGTCAACGTGAAGTCGAACGACATCACCCGAGAGAATGCCAATATGAATGCCGACACCCCCGCCGGCATGATGATGAAGTTCGCATCAGAGTCGACAAAGCCCTTCGTCGACGACTACCTACTCTCCGACGAGGCCCGCGATGCTGTGAAGGATAACCTGCTACATATCCACGACAAAGACTACTACCCCACCAAGTCGTTCACATGCGTGCAGCATCCGCTCGACCATATCCTCAACTGTGGCTTTATAGCAGGTCATGGTGCCTCGCGCCCTGCCAAGCGCATAGAGACGGCATCTGTGCTGGCATGCATCTCGATGGAGTGCGCCCAGAACGAGATGCACGGCGGGCAGGCCATACCCGCCTTCGACTTCTATCTAGCCCCCTTCGTGCGCCTCACATATATAGAAGAGGTGAAATACTTGGAGGACCTCTATGGCAAGGACTTCTCCGCCCTCTACGACGAGCCGCTGATGGACTACCTCAAGCAGCCGCTTGACGGACTGACCGGCATCGACCGCGTACGCCAGCATGCGATGAATAAGACTGTGGGACGTGTGCATCAGGCTATGGAGGCATTCATTCATAACATGAACACTATCCACTCGCGCGGCGGCAACCAGGTGGTGTTTTCCAGCATCAACTACGGCACCGACACCTCTGCTGAGGGACGATGCGTTATGCGCGAGATACTGCTGTCGACCTACGAAGGCGTGGGCGGCGGCGAGACGGCCATCTTCCCCATACAGATCTGGAAGAAGAAGCGTGGCGTGAACTACCTGCCCGAGGACCGCAATTTCGACCTCTACCAGCTCGCCTGCAAGGTGACGGCACGGCGTTTCTTCCCCAATTTCCTCAACCTCGACGCCTCGTTCAACCAGACCGACGAGTGGCGTGCCGACGACCCCCTGCGTTATGAGCATGAGGTGGCCACAATGGGCTGTCGCACACGCGTGTTCGAGAACCGCTTCGGTCCGAAGACATCTATAGGACGCGGCAACATCTCGTTCTCCACCATCAACATCGTGCGGCTCGCAATACAATGCATGAACATCGCCGACAAAGAGCAGCGCATCGGACAGTTCTTCGCTCGTCTCGACCACATGCTCGAAGTGACGGCCAAGCAGCTCGACGATCGTTACCAGTTCCAAAAGACTGCCCTCGTGAAGCAGTTCCCGCTGCTGATGAAGAGTCTCTGGATTGGTGCCGACAAGCTATCGCCCAACGACCGCGTGGAGAGCGTAATCAACCAGGGTACGCTGGGCATCGGATTCATCGGACTGGCCGAATGTCTGGTGGCACTCATCGGAAAGCATCATGGCGAGAGCGAGGAGGCGCAGGAGCTGGGTCTGAAGATTGTGACTTATATGCGCGACCGCGTGAACGAGTTTTCCGAGCGCTATCATCACAACTACTCGGTGCTGGCCACACCTGCTGAGGGACTGGCAGGCCGCTTTACCAAACGCGACCGCAAGGAGTTCGGATCGCTCAAAGGCATCACCGACCGCGACTACTACACCAACTCTAACCACGTGCCCGTGTACTATAAATGCTCAGCACGCCACAAGGCTGAGGTGGAAGCTCCCTATCACAACCTCACCCGCGGCGGACATATCTTCTACGTAGAGATCGACGGCGATGCCACCCACAACCCTCAGGTCATCATGAGCGTCGTTGACATGATGGACCGCCTCGACATGGGCTACGGCAGCGTAAACCACAACCGCAACCGTTGCATGGACTGCGGATATGAGAACGCCACGCCCGACCTCAAGGAATGCCCCCGCTGCCACTCACATAACATCGACCGTCTGCAGCGCATCACAGGCTACCTCGTGGGAACCACTGACCGATGGAACTCAGGCAAGCTAGCTGAGCTCAACGACCGCGTCACTCACATCGACGACGGCGATCAGCGACTGTTTGATGATGGAGCATTGAACATGGAACATTGAACATTGAAGATTGAACATTGCTGCAGATACTAAACGTTATTGAGGACACGATGGTCGACGGGCCGGGATTCCGCACGGCCATCTACTGCGCAGGGTGCCGCCACCAGTGCCCCGGCTGCCATAACCCGCAGTCTTGGGACTTCAGTGGTGGGAGGCCTGCCACCACCGACGAGCTGATGCGAATCATCGAGGCCGACCCCTATACGCGTGGAGTAACCTTCACCGGAGGCGACCCGATGTACCAGCCCGAGGGCTTCGCCGAGCTCGCTGATGCCATACGGCAGCGCACACCGCAGAAGGACATCTGGTGCTACACGGGCTTCACTTTTGAGCAGCTGATCACCAACCCCCGCCAGCGGGCGCTGCTCGAACAGATCGATGTGCTCGTCGACGGACCTTTCCTGCGCGAGCAGCGTGACGAGACACTACTCTTCCGAGGCTCGCGCAACCAGCGCATCATCGACGTGCAGGCATCCCTCGAGGCACGGCAAACCATCACGCTTACCTATACCTCAGCGCTCTAGCATAAGCCCTCTCACAACCCAGAAAGAAAGAAAAACGTATTTTTCTTTGGTAGTTTGCGCCTTTATTTGTACCTTTGCACCCGAAAACCAACACTGCCCTGATAGTTAAATGGATATAACAAGGCTCTCCTAAAGCTTAGTTCCGAGTTCGATTCTCGGTCGGGGTACAAATAGGTTTTGCAAATCACGTTAAACCACCAGTGCACGCAAATCACCCGCTTATGGAATAAACACAAGCGTTCCGGGAGATTTATACTCTCAGAACGCTGAATTTATTTGTTGCAGGTTTGTTCGTTTTCGCTAATCACGATTTCATTCTTGTGTTTTGTTTAACATTTTAACTTTCTGGAGTTTGGAAAAGATGGAAACATTGGCCATACAACCCTTCTTGTTGGGACGTACTTTCGGCTGAATGCACCTTTCATGATCTTGATATTTCCCATTTGATATAAAGTGTTAGAATGTTGTGTCTTGAAGCGTCTCGATCATATAGATGGCGTCGAGACTCCAGAGGGCTGCGTCGTTGGTGCTGATGCCCCACCAGTAGTCGATGGGCGCAGGTACCTGTGGCGGCTCGATGCGGTCGATGCGGAAGGCGGGCGCGCTGGTGTGCTCGATGCGCCCCCAGAGGTCGCGCCAGGCCTCGGCCGTCAGCTGCGGCGATCGCTTCTGCCAGGCGCTGTAGGCCAGCAGACGCCGTACGGGGAACGAGCCTCGCGACATCTGTTTGTAGCGCTGGGCATAGTCGAGCCAGGTGTTGCTGAACTTGGCGGCCAGCCCGGGCCACTGCTTCTCGGCTGAGGGCAACAGGGGCAGCAGCTCGTTCATCACCTCGAAGCCTCCCATGATGGTGGCCAGATGATTGGTGGATTTGCGGTTGGGGTCGCCCTCGTAGCTGATGACGCCAGTGGCAGGGTCGTAGCCCAGGGCAAGATTGCCTGTGAAGAGTCCGTCGCTGAAGTTGCTGACGCTGTTGAGTCCGCTCAGTATCTTGTCGCGATAGCGCAGGTTGCCTGTTCGCTCCCATTCTGTCATCCAGTTGCCTGCATAGGCCAGCCAGTCGGGTCCGAAGCGCAGGCGTGCCGGGGCTGTGCAGGGGTATTTTTCGCGTGGCTCGGCCAGTCGCATGGGGTCGAGGTGATAGAGCAGGGTGTCGCAGTCGGTCTGTTGGTGCATCAGTTCACCCGTGCGCTCGTCGGCCGTGAGGTAATAGTAGAAGCGAAGGAATGCCGACTGCGATATGCGTGCCTCCTTGGCTCCGCATCCCCAGTGGCTGACGTTATGGCGCGATCCCAGCGGTGCGAGCGGACCGATGTGATAGGTGTCGACCTCGGCATTGTGGCGTGTCATGGCCTCAGCCATACGCCAGATGTCAGCACGGCCTGTGCGCAGGAACGAGTACCACAGCCACATGGGTGTGCCCAGCTCAGTATTGTCCCAGGCAAAGCCTCCCACGTCGTAGCGCCACTCGTGGCGCCGTATGTCGTAGGAATGCATGAAGTCGCCGTAGTTCCAGAATCCGTACCACTTATGCTGCTCCACGGCCTCACGATAGTAGTCGATGTACTGGGCGAGACGACGCTCAACGGCTGATGCCGTGTCAGTGGGCAGGCTCCAGATGCCGAAGGCCCGCTTCTGATGCAGGTACTCAGGCGTGGGCAGCAGGTGTGGCTCGTCGTCCAGGCGTCGCGCCTGATGACTGACGGCAGCGCGGTTGGGGCAGCTGCTCTGAGGCAGGAGCCAGAGCGTGGTGGTGCGGCCTATGCCGTAGGGGGTGCTGAGTCCCTCCTGCACATCCTCGTAGCTGGCGGTCAGGTCGTGGGCGATGGTGTCGTAGTGGCACAGGTTCATAGGCTCGGCATCAGGGCTCCACATGTACATCGTGAGCTCGGCCTCGTTGTTGCGAGCCTTGTTGACCTGTATGGACGAGGGGTAGGAGCGCCAGAAGTCGTTCATCGCTATGCCCAGCCCTCCCAGCGCATCGCCTACGAAGGCATAGCCGGGTGCTCGCTGTCCAGTGAAGGTGCCTATCCAAGGCGAACGGCTGGTGGCACGCTTGCGGATGGCGAAGGAATTGTCGGTGAGCTGCGACAGGCGGAAACCGTCCCACGAAGCCCAGTTGTCGATGAGCTGGCGGTCGGAGGGACTCATCTCGTCGTAGGCTGCCACGCGCAGTCCCTCCATCTGTCGCTGCTGGGCATTGCGGGTGAAGAGCGGGCGCCGTCCCTCGAGGGGCTGCACTGACTCGGTCCATACGCCTCCGTTGTCAGTGGCGAAGGCAATGTGGCGGTTGTAGTTCTCAAGGCGCATAGGTATGTTGAAACGTATGCCCAATGACGAGATGAAGTCGCTGCCGCAGCCTAGTCCCGGGGCCAGTGAGCAGCTGTCGCCATCGTATATGAAGGTGTGGACGAGCTTCACCTGCGGGCTGCCCTGATAGAAGTAGAGGCGCACGGTGAAGGGCAGCCACTGGCGCGAGGAGGAGCAATGCTCGCCGTCGAGGCGGAGGACGGTGGCCACCTGCCCCTTGCGCTCGAGCCGTGCGCTGGTGATGTGTCCTGTGTATGATTGACTGTCGTTGGCTGTGGTGGCCAGAAGGTGTGTTGTGCTAACCACGCGTCTGCCGTCGATGACGAGGCTGTCGATGATGGCGCTGCCCTGCTTGGGGATGTAGGCCTGCAACTGCTGCGTGGTGACGACTAGCTGGGAGGAGGTCTCTGTCACCTGCATGCCGGCCTGGGGCTGTTTTTGCTTACCGGCTTTCACCACCTGCAGGTCTTTGCCTGAGGGTGCCACAGCCGCCATTGCTGCCCATTTCACCGTGCCGTCGGGCCAGGTGGCATTGATCCAGGCATCGGAAGGAGTGCCATCGGAGAGGGCGAGAAGCGACACGTCCTTCACCTCGCCCTGCTCGAAGGGGATGCCGAAGGTGACGGGCACCGTGTCGGCTTGAGCCTGGTCGGCTCCTATCCAGTGGAGGGGAATGCCCGTGAGCAGCGAGGGCTGGCGGATGGCTTCTGTGCGGAAATTGGCGATGCGGCAGCGGGAGAGGGTGGTGCGGAAGCCGAACCAGCCGCTGGTGAGCGGCTCTGGGTCGAGATAGCTGACGATGCATTCACCGTCGATCCACATCTGCGTGCGTCCGCCTGTTGTCTGCAGCCTGACGTGATACCAGTGGTTGGGCTGCAAGAGGTGGGCGGCATCTGTATACTCCCTGAGGATGGCTGGGCGCAGGCTTTCGTCGCCGATGGCCTGCTCGTCGGCCGTATAGCGGCGGAAGCGGGTGGTGGTGTTATGGTTGCCTCCATAGCCTAGGTAGTACATCTGCAGAGAGTAGCAGCGGTCGAAGATGCCGCTGCGCCATTTTGCTCTTTTCCAGATGTCGCTGGCGGCAGGGTCGCTGGCCATCCAGAAGCAGTTCATGTCGCTCAGCCGGTCGTCGGCAGTCTGCTGCATCACCTGCACGTCGTACTCTACGGCGCAGTCGGCCTGCAGCTGTTGACGGCGCCAGAGGGTAAGTCCCTTAGGAGCGAGCAGTTCGCAAGTGTCGCCCTGGAAGGTGACGCGATAGTCGGGCGACTCGGACTCCACTTGCCAGAACTTGTTGAACTGGCGCGCGTTGAGTCCTGACTGTGCCTTTGCCACCGTAGCGAACGGCAGCAGAAGGAGCAGCAGGAGGTAGGCTTTTCTTGTAGTAGTCATAGTAGATGTAGTTTGGTGTTTGCTTGTGTGATTGTTATTTCTTGTTGAAGGTCAGCAGTAGCTTACCGATGAAGGCAGCATGCTTGCCGTTCTGGTCGACGGGGATAGGGCGTCCGTCGAGGTTGTTGACGTACTGCAGATCCTGGAAGTAGGTGTGGGAGTGGCCGCCCAGCACGAGGTCGACGCCTCGCGTGTTCTCTATCACTCGGTTGTC
Organism: uncultured Prevotellaceae bacterium; assembly: GCA_900318685.1. GTDB lineage: Bacteria > Bacteroidota > Bacteroidia > Bacteroidales > Bacteroidaceae > Prevotella. Next base: position 47,209 of record ONLL01000013.1, read on the forward strand.
AGGATACTCTGTGACTTCCCATCCCAGATGGCTGATGCAGATCACGTAGTCGCACTTCTTTTGGCGCTTCAGGATGTCGACCATCTGCGTGGTCACCTCGATGGGGTCGAGGAAACGCAGCGGACCGTAGTTCTTGGTGAACACCATCCCCTCCAGTGGCGGGCAGAGGGCGAAGATGCCAATCTTGATGCCCTTGCGCTTGATGGTGATGTAGGGCTTGACGATGTCTTTCAGCTCTGTATTGGCAAAGTCGTAGTTGGAGCAGACGATGGGGAAGGTGGCTTTCTTGAAGATGCGGATCATGTTGTCGAGCCCGAAGTCGAACTCATGATTGCCGATGGTGACAGCATCGTAATGCATCTGGTTCATCAGTCCAATCTCGACATCACCCTCGAACATCGAGTAGAAAGCCGAGCCCTGTGAGAAGTCACCGCTGTCGAAGAGCAGCAGCTCAGGGTCTTGCGCGCGTTCCTCTTTTAATAAAGCGATACGTCGCAGGTACCCGCCGCGGTCGGCCACCACCGTGTCGGCCAAGTTCTTGTTCAGCGGCAGGATGGTAGAGTGAGTGTCGTTGGTGTGCAGGATGGTGAGTGTGCGCTGTTGGGCATAGCACGTGAAGAGTGCGCTGCCTGTTAATAATGTTGTTATGATGAACTTTTTCATAGCGGTATTATTATCGTTTTTCATTGTTTATTCTCTCACTACGATACGACCTTCTACTTTCGCATCGACTTCCTTACCCTGGGCGTGCTGCGCCTTGAAGTAGTTCATGATGATAAAGCGTGAGTTGTCGGACTCACCCTGAGGGGAATTCAGGTTCGAGCCGTTCTTGAAGGCCGACAGTCCGTCGTTGCCCTGAGCGAGGTAGTCGATGGTGACGACGCGATAGGCTCCCTTTGGATCTATCTCCTTGCCATTCAGACGGGCTGACAGCAGCTGTCCGTCGGCAGTGATGACCAACTCCACGCCGTGACTCACACCTTCGCCGCCACGTTTGGCAATCTGGCGGAACAGCTCCAGCGTCTGTTCGCCCGTGAGGGTGATGAAGGCGATCTTGTTTTCGAACGGGGCAATGTCGTTGATGTCGCCATAGGTCACAGTACCCTTCGACAGGGCAGCACGAATGCCGCCGATGTTGTAAATGCCGAAGTCGGGCTGTTCGCCGTAGTCCTTGCCTGCCCACACCATGATGTCGCTGAGCAGGTTGGAGAGCTCGCCCTCAGGGCGCCGCTTGTCCAGGTCGCGGGCAGCTACGCCCATCACGGGACTCATCACAGAGTCGACCTTCGCTTTGTAGGGAGCCAGGAAGGCCGTCGCCTGCGCATCGGGGTGGCTGTCATAGCGGCTGTCGACAACGATCCGCTGGCGGCTGACGCTGGCAATCTGATAGTGGGAAGTGCAGCCCACAGCCCCCATTCCGAGGGCTAACAGGGCAGGAAATAGTGTCGTTTTCTTCATATGCATCAGTATTTTTGTGCAAAAATACAAAAAAGTTTTGTTGTTACCAAATTTTTTCGTACCTTTGCACCCGCTTTCGGCGTAACCGATGGTGGGAAGATAGGAGAGTTGCCCGCTATGTTGCGTTGGAACGATACAACAATTTTATTATTTAATACTTTAAAATGGATTTAATTAAAGTTGCTGAGGAAGCATTTGCAACCAGCAATCGTGCCAAGGCTAAGGAAGCCGGCAAGAAGTTCGAGGAGTTCGCACCTGGCGACACTATCACCGTTGGTTACAAAATTATCGAGGGTTCGAAGGAGCGCATCCAGCTCTATCGTGGCGTGGTGATTAAGATCTGCGGTCACGGTGAGAAGAAGCGTTTCACCGTTCGTAAGATGTCAGGCACCGTGGGTGTGGAGCGTATCTTCCCCCTGGAGTCGCCCAACATCGACAGCATCGAGGTGAACAAGCACGGTAAGGTGCGTCGCGCCAAGCTGTACTACCTGCGCAAGCTCACGGGTAAGGCTGCCCGCATCAAGGAGAAGCGCGTTGCTGTGAAGAAAGAGGACTAATCTCAACCCTTACAGGTATCAAGCACCGATGGCCCAGCGGCTGTCGGTGTTTTTGTGTTTGTATGCTCTTGGCAGGAGTAATTATTGGTGCAGGAGCTTATCCGTTTTTCTCAGTCATATATTTCCAGTAACGGCGAGGCATATCGCTGAGTTGCTTGCGAGGGTTGATGCGCTCGCGAATGCAGATGGCCTTGAAATAGGTACGCCAGAGCTGTTGGAAAAGTGTGTCGTCGCTGCTGAGTACATCGGCATTAAGCTTGCCGTCGGTGAGGTCGAAGGGGACAGAGGCCTCGTCTTCGAAGGTGACGCGGATAGCCCCACCTATGTTCTCTCCCCCTAAGAGCGGGGTGTCGCAGGCATCGGCAGTTTCTCTCCTTTCGGAGGAGAGAGTGGGGGAGATGCCGCTTGGACTATAATAATAGCCGTAGTGCCGCTTGGCATCATAGATGAGCCAGGGCTGGTCGTTGAAACGGTCTTGGAAGTGGTCGATGATGAGCGGCAGCACATTGTGATCGGGAGAGACTACGGCGAGATAGGTACCGTCCTTCGCCTTCTGGAAACGGATGAACTGCTTCATGCGCAACTGCTCGTGGAGTACGCGGCGGCAAGTGTTGCGCACGGCCAGCACATCAAGGTCGGAGGCATTTTGCTCGATGCTTCGTGCACCTGCAGGCTGCCGGAACACCTTGCAGATATAATTGAAGAGCGGCTGATTGAGTGCGCGCTCCTCGGAGAGCCAGCTGAGGGTAATGACGCGCAAGCCTGCTGCCGACAGACGCTTCTCCAGTCCTTTCCAGACGCGAGAGGCTTTCTCGTTGTCGGTCACCACCACATGCGGCTCGTCGGCAAACAGTGGCAACTGCTCGCCCGCTGCCAACAGCACCTGTGGCTCTTGATGGAGGAAGAAACTGTCGAAGACGGCTGTCAGCAGGCCGTCTATTGTTCCGTCAAACACATAAGTAATCATGGTGCGGCAGATTATTCTTCGTCACTCTCCGAAGTCGAGCATGAGCTGCTGTTCGGCGGCAGCACGCTTCTGTTGGGCCTTTGAGATCAGCAGTGGGCGCAGCCGCTCAGGATGAAGTTCGTTGATGCCGACGATGGGCTGGGAGAAAGCAGAGGTGAGCTCACCACAGGTGATAAAGTATTTGGCTTTCTTCATCACTACGCCCATCTTCTTCAGATGATACGATGTAAGACGATTGAAACGGCGGCTGTTGATAATGAGAATGGCACTTTTCACGCCGATGCCAGGCACACGGAGGATGCGCTCGTAATCATCCTTGTTGATGTCGACGGGGAAAGCCTCTGGGTGACGAAGGGCCCAGCCAAGCTTGGGGTCAACATCAAGGTCGAGGTGGGCGTGGGCATCATCGACAATCTCATCGACATTGAAATGATAGAAGCGCATGAGCCAGTCGGCCTGGTAGAGACGATTCTCACGCACCAGCGGAGGCTGTTTTAACACAGGCAGGCGGGGGTCGTAGGTGTTCACGCTGACGTAGCCAGAGTAATAGACACGCCGCATCGTGGGCTGCTGGTACATAGCGTTAGACATCAGGAGAATATCGCGGTCGCTTTCCTTCGTGGCTCCCACAATCATCTGCGTTGACTGGCCCGCAGGTACGAAACGAGGGACGTGGCGCAGCTTCTTGCGGTCCTCCTTGTTCTCTAATACCCCTTGCTGAATCTGCGACATGGGCAGGAAGATGCTCTTATGGTCTTTCTCTGGAGCCAATGCCTTCAGCGACTCTTCCTTGGGTATTTCGATGTTTATGCTCATGCGGTCGGCATAGCGTCCTGCCTCCGTAAGCAGCTCCTGCGAAGCCCCAGGAATGGTCTTCAGGTGGATATATCCGTTGAAGCGGTGGACGGTGCGCAGGTCGCGAACGATAGCTGTCAGCCGCTCCATCGTATAGTCAGGGTTACGCACCACACCACTCGAGAGAAACAGTCCCTCGATGTAGTTGCGGCGATAGAACTCCATCGTGATTTCTTCGAGTTCTGTGACTGAGAGCGTCGCGCGCTTGATGTCGTTGGTCCTGCGGTTGATGCAGTAGGCGCAATCATACATGCAATAGTTCGTCAGCATCACCTTCAGCAGTGATATGCAGCGGCCGTCATCGGCAAACGAGTGGCAGATGCCCACGCCGCCAACTGTCGACCCTACCATTCCCTTCTTGCCAGAGCGCACAGTACCACTCGACGAGCACGACACATCGTACTTCGCCGACTCTGCGAGCACTCGCAGCTTCTCCATTGTGTTCTCTGTCAGCATGGGTAAGTCGTTGGGCGAGGGCCAATCCCGCAGCCAGCTGCTGTTGGGGTTTGCCTTGTCTTTATCGGATGATAGTCTTGTGGCTGCCTATGATATAGACGCCACGCTTCAACTGGCCTTTTTCGTTTTTCAACCTTCCAGAGGTGGAGCGACGTACAAGTCGTCCGTACAGGTCATACACAGCATCAGACTCGTGGCGAATAGAGGATTGTGCTTTGATGCCTGCTGCAAAGAACTCTTTGGGAAGGATGCTGACCTGTCCCAGCACGAAGTCGGCATTGCGTGTGGCATCAGTGTAGAAAGCGATGACATAGTCGCCAGTCTCAGGGATGTCAAACTCGAAGGTCTGCTGAATAACTCCTGTGAACTTGTTGGCGGTATTGTTGCCGATGTTGACGGTGGGCGTGTAGGTCTGCGAAGCCACTTCCTGTCCGTCGGGAGTCTCAATAGCGATGATTACAGGAGTAAACTCTGGCTGATTCCAGTTGCATACTTTGTATTTGACGGCATAACGTCCTGGATGTAGCGTCAGACAGGAACGGGCTGTGTTGTCGCCGAATTTTGCCCAGGCGGCTTTCGCTCTGGTAGTGGCATTCTGAACGAGCAGTCCATATTCAAAGGAGCGGGCAGAATTGGTAAAACGCAGAACACGAGGGCCGCTAGTGTATGGCAGACCGCCACCCACACGCTTGGTTGAACCGTTGGACACATACCAGTCCTGAGGCACAGTCCCCTCAGTCTTGAAGCGCTGACTAAGCGTATAGCCTGTCTGTGGTGTCAGGAAGCTGACGGGACAGGATGCCTCCGCTGTCTTTCCATTGTCACCGGTCACCTCTACACGCAGGGTGTGCTTGCCTGCTGAAGGGGCAGCCATTGTGACTGTATAGGGTGATTCAGTTGCTGAGCCCAGAAGCGTCTTTCCATCGTAGAAGTCGACTTTTGCCACATTACCCTTGGGAACTTGTGCGGTGGCTGTGACAGTGACGTCGGGAAAGGATGCTTCACCCTGTGGAGCCAGACAAAGATGGGTGGTCTCGCCTGCCGGCTGAGTGATTCTCACCGAAGGCATGTTCAGGGAGAAACGCTTGCAGAAGTTCCAGATGAGATGGCGGTTGAGGTCCATGGGCCAGTGTCCGCCGTTGTTATAGGAGTAGAGCCATACCTCGCCGCCGTTTGGTCCGCCAGTCCATTTCTCTAGGTCACCGTTGTACCAGCTGCTGCTGATGGGCTTGTAGCCTGTGGTCTTGCTGTAGTTGGTGTGCTTGTCATGCTTGGCATAGTTCTCTATGTAGCTATGAATGCCATATTGCTCGTAGCCGAACACATCGTCACCATAAGCGATGCACTCGAGCAGGTTGACGGGCTTCTTGCAGTTGTTCCACGGCTGCTCTGAGAACTGGATGCCGCTGGTGGGGGCGAAGGCAGCGATTTTGTCCTGCATGCTGCCGATGCAATGGTGGATAAGCATCGATCCCATCGAGAATCCCGACCAGTACACTCGCTCTTTGTCGATGTCGAAACGGGTGGCCATCTCGTCAATGGTCTTGATGACGAAGTTCTGGTCTTTTGTGCCGCCGATGTCCCAAGTGTTGCCATCACTGCGCAGGTAGGTGATGACAAACTTTGCCGTGTCAATCATCTCATACATCTTGTCAGAGCCGTACTGGTATTCCGGGTCTTGGTTCATTCCATGAGTGACAATGAAAAGGGGTGATTTGGCTGGTAGTGAGTTGGGGGTGAATACCACCATGTTCCGTTGCTTTCCGCCCACAGTGATGTCGATGGACTGCTTCTTGTAAGCGTATGCTTGCAACACCAAAAGGAGGATGAGAGTAACTGAAAAGAATGAGCGTTTCATAACTAATAGGTGTTATAGGTGAAACTTCTTGCCGTCCCATTTCCAGGTGATGGATGTTTTGTTGGTGCCCCGATAGGTGGTGAGGATGATGTCCTTACCCTGCCGGGGCAGGGCCACATTGTTGAGGGGGCGATTTTTGTACCAGCGGTCGTACTCCTCCTTGGTCATGTTGGTGACCTTGCCGGCTTTGGAGCCCCAGAAATACTGCTTGGTATCGCTGTCGTAGCCGTAGCTGCCGTAGTCGATGCCGTAGTCCAGATCGAGCCTGAGGTCCTCGGACTCAATGGGCTCGAGGGTGCGCTTGGCATTGTCGTAGAGGGCGAAGTAGGTGCCGTCGAACTGTCCCGTAGTGGGTTTGCCGTTGGTAAGCGTTTGCATGTTGTAAGCCACGAGGCGATGCTTGCCGTCAGCGCAGTTCCAGTAGCACATCTCGAAATAGGATCTTGTGTTGTTGTATTCTTCATAACACTCCTGGCGGATGTATCCATTGCGAGTGTCGACGATGAAGGTGACACCCTCAGGCTGAGGCTTGCTGTTTTTGTATAGCTCCCATGAGTTGGCAAGGTTGCCTGTGAGTTCATCCTCAGGCTCATCGATGTAGTTGAGGAAGAAGTCTACGATGGTGGGGCGCTGCCCTTGGAGCTTGATCTGTGCGCTGAGGGTGGTGCAGACGGTCAGAGCGGCAAATAGTAGGATTCCTTTTCTCATAGTGCTGAAGGGGGTGTTATTGTTTGTCGTGTTCTCGCATATAGTCGCGTGGGCTCATACCGTAGAATTTCTTGAAGACGGTGCTGAAGGAGGTGCTGTTCGAGAATCCACAGGCGTACATCACCTCAGTGACGTTCATGCCGTGTCCTGCGAGAAGCGTGGCCGCACGCTTGAGGCGTATGTTGCGTATGAAGTCGTGAGGGGTTTGTCCGGTGAGTTCCTTCATTTTGCGATGCAGGTGTACGCGACTGATGCCAACCTCGTCGGCAATCATGTCGATGGAGAGGTCGGAGTCGTCAAGGTGGTTGTTGATGGCGTTCATCACACGCTCAAGGAGTTTCTCGTCGGGCGACTTGGGACGCTGTACCTCCGTAATCTGCTCTTCGAGGCCATCATTGCGCTCGTACTTCAGTCGTAGCAACTGATGGGTGTTGATGAGGTTGAGGATGGTGCGCTTGAGGATGTCAAGGTTGAATGGCTTGCTGATGTATGCGTCGGCACCTGTCTCAAGACCTTCCAGGCGGTCCTCCTCGCTGTTCTTGGCTGTGAGCAGCACGACGGGAATGAAGTTGGTGGTCATGTTGATTTTGAGCTTTTGGCAGAGGGTGGTGCCGTCCATCTCAGGCATCATGACATCAGAGAGTACTAGGTCGGGATGAACGCGATGTATGAGTCCGAGGGCTTCGCGTCCATTGGCACAGGCGTGTATGGTATAGTCGTGGCCGAGCTCTTCGGTGAGGTACTGGCGTATCTCATCGTCGTCCTCGGCGATAACGATGACTTTTCTGTCGGCTGCCCGGCGCTTGTTTCCTGTTTCTTGCTCAGTGTTGTCCTCCTCTTCGGCAGGTGAGATGACGGCGGTGTCAGGCTGTTGCTTCTCGCTGTCGTCGATGTTTTTCTCGACGACGATTTCTTCAGGTTTGAGGTGGGCGTTGCCCAAGGGCAGGGTGACCACAAACTGACAACCACGTGAAAGGTTGCAGGCAGTGATAGTGCCGTGATGCAGCTCTACGAGTGCTCTTGACAAATCAAGTCCCACGCCAGTGCCGGTGTTACGGTCGTTGACACGTGTGGGGCTTTGGTAGAAGCGCTCGAAGATGCGCTCGAGCTGGTCGGGTGGTATCTGCTCGCCATCGTCGCTGATAGCTATTCTGGCTTGATTTTGGTCGTGTGTGATGTTAATGTCAATGTTTCCTCCTGAAGGTGTGAATTTGAAGGCATTGGAAAGGACATTGACGATGACTTTGTCGAAATGTCTGCGGTCAATCCATACGGGCAGACGGTCGGCATCGTGCTCAAGGGTGAGATTAATCTGCTTGGAGCGGGCCTGATGGCTGAAAAGGTCGTGGATATCCTTGACAAAGCCTACGAGGTCCGTCTCGGTCATGCGCATCTGCATCTGTCCCTTGTCAATCTTGCGGAGGTCCATCATTTGGTTGATGACTCCAAGGATGCGGTCGGCATTGCGCTTGATGGTGAGGTAGGTGGCACGTCGCTGCGGATCCTGCTCCTCTTTGATAAGTTCTACGAGGGGCGTAACTATGAGCGTCATAGGTGTGCGTATCTCATGGCTCATGTTGATGAAGAACTTCAGCTTGGCGTCGGCCATCTCTTCGGCATGTATGTGCTCCTGCAGGCGCAGGTGATCCTGCTCCTTGCGGCGGCGGAAAGCGAGATACGACCAGATGGCTATGGCAGCAAGAAGGGCGTAGATGATGTAAGCCCAGATGCTCTTGTACCACGGACGTCCGACGACGACGGTGAACGCGCGCTCCTCAGTTGTCTCATTGTTGCGCTCGGCCTTCACGCGGAAGTTGTAGGTGCCTGGCGGCATGTGCGAGAAGGAGATGACGTTCATACCCTGTTGCAGGCGTATGTAGGGCTCGTTATTGATACTATATAAATATGTGGTGTGCTCAGGGTTGTCGAAGGTAAGTGTGGACAGCTGTATGGCGAAGCTGTTGTCGTGCCATCCCAGTTGGAAGTGATTGCTAGCGATGACGGTGGTGTCGGTGATGGCGTGCCCGTCGGAGAGGGTGCTGGCGTTGACTTGCATGCCATTGACAAAGAATCCTGTGAGCTGTACGGATGCTTTCCAGGGTGTGTGCTGTATCTCCTTTGGGTTGAACCACGTCAGTCCGCCTGTGCCACCCATGATGATGGTGCCGTCGGCTGCGATGCAGGAGGCGTTGTCGCCGAACTCATTGCTCTGCAGACCATCGTCCACGTAGTAGTTCTCGAAAGTGTTCGTCTTAGGGTCGAGGCGGTTCAGACCGTGATTAGTGCTCAGCCACAGCTTTCCGTCGAGGTCGCGCTCGATGCTTGATATTCCGTTGTCAGTGAGACCGTCGGCACGGGTGTAGAGCTGAATCAGGTGTCCGCTGAGATCATAGCGATATAGCCCCGTGTTGGCACCCACCCAGAGCTCGCCGTCAAACTCTTTTGCCAGTCTAGTGGGCTGGCTGTAGTTCAGGCAGTTGCCTCCGAACGCTTTGGTCCAGCTCTGACTGTCGATGTCGAGGCAGCAGAGGCCAAGCGACGTGGATACATAGATGCGCTTTTCGTCGGGCGAGAGATACAGCTGTGAAGCATAGTCGTTGGAGATGCTGTTTATGCTGCGGTCGCTGGGTGCATTCTCATCAGCTACATACTTGGTGATGTGCTGGTCGTTGAGGTCCATGCACAGCAGGCCATACTTCATCGTGGCCATCCAGAGGCGCTGGTGGCTGTCGATTTTGATGTCCATCACGATGAGGTGGTCATCAGGGTATGGCTGGCGGTGGTACTGCAGGGTCTGTCCGTCAATCCATCCGAAGCCTTCCTGATAGGAGCCGGCCCAGATACGTCCCTGACTGTCTTCGCAGAGGGTCATCACAACCGACGGGTAGCCGTCCTTGAGGTGGCGCACGCTTTTCTTGTCAGCGCTGATGCAGTAGATGCCGTCTTTGTCAGTACCCACCCAGGTGCGTCCCAGATGGTCGGTCGTGGCACAGGCTACGAAGGCATTGCCGATAGTGTTCTGGTTGCCCAGCTTACGGCCCATATAATGGAAACCGCGGAAACTGGCTGGCTGCAGATAGATGCCTTTCTGCATCATGCCTATCCAGAGATTACCGCTGGTGTCTTCGGTGAAGGAGTATACCTTGCTTCTGGTCAGGTCGACCTCCATGCTGAAGTAGGGGTTGGCGGTGAGCTGACGGTCGCGCGGATCGAAAATGGCGATGCCCTCGCCGTCGTAGCCGATGAGTATCCTGCCGTTGCGGTCACAATAGAGTGCTGACACAGCGTTCGTCCCCGTACCTTCGATATGAACGAACTGCTCGCCCTGTTGCATGTATACACCAGAGTTGGACGTGCCCACGTAGATGGTGCCGTAGGAGTCCTCGCAGAGACCGTTCAAGTCGTTGCGTTCCTGGAGGTATTTGCGGATGGTCTGTCCGTCGTAGCACACTAGTCCAAAGCGGTCGGTGGCTATCCATAGGCGCTCTTGGCGGTCCTCAATCACTGAGCTCACGGTGTGCAGCTGTGCCAGCGCCCCTCCTATCTGCTGGGCGTTCTGGCTGTCGCTGAACTTCATCACTCCCAGTCCCGATGTGCCTGCCAGCACGTCGCCGTTACGGCGCTCGAGGAAGCATTGGGCATAGCAGTAGCTATTGTTGCCCTCGGCATCCTTCATCGCCACGTTGTGGAACTCGCTGCCGTCCCAGGTCTGGAGGGCACCGTACATGCCGAAGTAGAACAGCCCACGGCTGTCCTGCATCATGCAGTTCACATAATTACTATATAGGGTGCTGTCAGCGGGGTTCTCGCGCTTGAATACACGGAATTGATAGCCGTCGTAGCGGTTAATGCCATCGCGGGTGGTTGCCCAGAGGAATCCCTCATGGTCGACATACACCTGCGACACGAAGCTGCTGGACAGCTGTCGCTCGCTGTTGAAGTATTTTCCTGACTGAGCATCGGCATTCATGCAGCACAGAGCCACCGACGCTAGCACAAGTAGTGCTTTATTCATGGTTTTATAACTTAATTCGTTGTCTGGTGTAACATTTCGGGTGCAAAGATAAGCATTTTTCTCAATATGAGCAAAGATTTGATACATTTTTGAAACTTCGTGTAACACTAAAAGCGTTATGAAAAGGAAAAAATCTCTATCTTTGCAGCAGAATTTCGAATTATTCACCTAAAAAACCAAAACATTATGAAAAGAATCTTTACTTTTATTGCAGGCATGCTGCTAGTGAGCAGTGGTGCTTTTGCACAGAAAATGTGGGAGAACAAGGTGACGAATAGCAACATGGAAGGCGAGCAGTCGGAGGACTGGTCGAGCTTCTGGTGCCATGAGTTCCGCGATCCCGAGGTAGGAGCCGACCAGTTCCAGGGCTTCGCTAATATCATTGAAGATCCCACCACCCCAGGCAACCATTGCGCTGTGGTTGTCGCACGTAGCGAAGAAGTTGCTCGCGCAGCCGAGAATATCGTTGAGGCAAACGGCGCACTCGCATCTTGGGACTGCCAGTTCTTTGTCTATTCCACTGAGATTATCCCTGAGGGCAAGCAGGTAAGAATGACATTGAGGGTCAGGGCCGAGCACGACGGTTATTTCGAGACCCAGGCTCACTGGTCGCCTGGTGACTATAACCATTATCAACTCTTCGGCAATGTGAACGTCACTACTGAATGGCAGGAAATCACCGTTGAGGCCGATGTTACTGCCGATCATACTCAGTCAGCCAACGAAAAGGCCTTCCAGTCTGTGGCATTCAACCTCTCCACTGATGTGGCTGGTAACATCTTCTATTTCGATGATGTGAAGCTTGAAGTCAGAGACCCAGAGCCGCTGCCCGATCCTCAGGGCTATGTCAGCCTGATTCGCAATGGTCTGCAGTCGAATGATATCATTACCTTTGCCAGCGGTCAGCAGTGCACTCCGTTCACTGGACGTGATGGCGACTATGAGGGTGATGGTTTTGATGATAGCGGTAACCGTATCAATCCTGATGTTCCCGCACGTATCGTGAATGATCCTACTGACGGACAGCCTGCACTCTCAATGAGGTCGGTGGCTGCCACGTTTACCAACGAGGATGGCCAGGCACGCTATACCTGGAGCAATGGTGTGGATGTGGAACTCACCAACTGGCAGTCGCAGTTCTTCGTGTCGGGCCGCCATGTATTCAAGAAGGGTGAGAAGATGAAATTCTGCATCGATGCCCGTGCCGACGTGCCTACTGATATTGAGACGCAGATTCACCGTGCTCCTGGCGACTATCTGTGGTATTCGCTCTTCGGCAACCTCTCGCTCACTGAGGAGTGGCAGCACTTCGAGTTCGAGATAACAGTTGATGGAAACCAGAATGGCGGTTCGACCGTTGCCTTCAACTGCAACGTGCTGAAAGACAGCCCCAATACTTACTACTTCCGTAACATCGAACTCTACTGCGATGGTGCTATGCTGCTCGAGTCGGAGTGTGTCGTAGGACAGGAAGACCTCTATCTGGCTGTGCCCGATCCTTCGAATACCAATGGATTCACCGCTACGGTTGACTTTGCACCCTGTCTGGAGGCTCTGCTGCTGAATCCCTCTTCGATTAGCGCCCTCATCGACGAAGACCACATGAAGGTGCAGTCTGGCGAAGCCCTCTCGGCTGTGATGATTGCTGCATCTACGGGTACGCTGTTCACCTATGAGGGTGTGCAGGATGACAACGGTGCTATTAGCGTGGCAGTTGAGGACGACACCATCGACGGTACAAAGTGCAACTTCCGCATCGATAACCTCGGCGAGGAGTCGTTCGCAGGCAAGAGTGCCAGCACGCGCATTGCCTTCGACTTCGGCGGATGGCTCTATGTCTACAACGTGAAGTTCGTCGACGAAGCTACCTATGCTGATCTCGCTGGAATCAACAGCGTCACCGCTGACCAGCAGAATGGCCAGGTCTATGACCTCATGGGCCGCCGCGTGCAGCAGGCTGCTAAGGGCCTCTACATCATGAATGGCAAGAAGTACATTGTTAAGTAATCAAATCTCTCAAGTTTAGCAGATACCTGTGCTGGTCCTGTGCCGAAAGACACGGGGCCAGCATTTTTCATCAAGTGTTTGCACGCTTATAGTTATTCCAGCATGAAAAAGATTTTCCTACCCTTATTATTAATAATGTGTACACTCACGGCATCGGCACAGCCGGAGCCCTTCAAGAATGCCAAGTACCGTAACCTCTTTGTCGAGATGGGACATTCTAAGGCCGAGGTCGACCAGAAGTTGCAGGAGGTGTTCAGCGACGTGTTCCTGGGACCCAACAAGGTCTACTTCGAAGTGGGCGACACGATGGCCTATATCTCTGATATCAAGAATCATGATGTGCGTACTGAAGGAATGTCCTACGGTCTGATGATAGCCGTACAGCTCGACAAGAAAGATATCTTCGACCGCCTCTGGCGCTGGAGCCGTAAGTATATGCAGCATCAGAGCGGCACTCGCGAAGGCTACTTCGCCTGGAGCTGCAAGACTGACGGAAGTCACAACAGCGACGGAGCCGCCAGCGATGGTGAGTTGTACTTCATCACATCGCTCATCTTCGCCTCCAACCGCTGGGGCGATGATACGGGCATCAACTATAAGGCTGAGGCCCGACGTATCCTCGACTGCACGATGCCTCGCGAATATACCCCTGAGGCCCGGCCTGGCTTTGGAGGCTTCGGAGGTTTTGGAGGTCAGCAGAATGGTCCACAGAAGATGTTCCTCATTGATCCTGAGACAAAGCTCATCACCTTCACTCCTGATGGTTTCGGACAGCGCTACACAGACCCCTCCTACCACATTCCTGCCTTCTACGAGGTGTGGGCTACGTGGGCTGGCGACGGGCGCTCCGATTACTGGCTCGACTGTGCTGCCAAGTCGCGTGAGTTCCTGCACAAGGCAACTGACGCCAAGACTGGCCTGAATCCTGATATGTGCCAATATGACGGCACACTGATGCAGGGCTTTGGCGGACGGCGCAACGGAGGCTCCAACTTCCGCTACGACTCCTGGCGAGTGCCTATGAACATTACGCTCGACTACTGCTGGAGTGGTGTCGATCGCGAGTGGCAGCATCAGTATGGCGAGCGCATACAGAACTTCCTTTACTCACAGGGTGTCGACAAGTTCGTGGATCAGTATCGCGTCGACGGATCGCTGCCTGAGGACAATGAGATTCTGCAGGCAGGAGGATTCCGAAAGCTGCGTCACAGCATTGGCCTCGTGGCTACTTCGGCAGCTGCATCGCTGATGTGTACTCATGAGAAGAGCCGCGAGTTTGTAGAGCATTTGTGGAATGCCCGTCATGAGCCCTTTGAGGACGGTTACTTCGATGCTTATTATGATGGTTTGCTGCGTCTGTTTGCCTTTATGCACCTTAGTGGTAATTATCGGGTGATTTTTCCCAAATAAGGTCGTGAATAATAATAGCGTAGTCTATAACTAACTGTTGCCCTTTTGGGCGCAGCCGCTCCCCTCCCTTTAAGAGGAGGGGGTAGGGGTGGGAGCTTTAATGCTTCTCCTGTTGGGAAGATACTGACCCCACCCCTGCCCCTCCCCTACGATGGGAGGGGAGTTGGTTTCTATTCTGGCGATGGGAGTTGGGTTTTGGTGTCAAGAAAATTGGTCGAAAAAAGGCCTCTCGAAAAATACCATTCTAGAAAAGGAAGAGGGTGAAAACTGCCATTCTTATTGCTCGTTGCTGGCGGCGATGAGGCTCAAAAATGACCTTCAAGTGCCTAGAAGGCGATTTTGGTCTCGCCGGAAGGCGACTTTGTGGTGCTTAGTAAGCGACTTTGCATAGCAATCTCCGTAACCTTCGTGACCAAAGTGGCCGACGGACGTGACCAAAAGTGCCGTCGGGCGTGACCAAAGTCACCACCTCTAAAAACGTAAAATGCCCTCCTTTTGCAATATGCTCATTGTCAGAGAATTATGAACTCGCTCAAAACTCGCTCATTTTCAGCCAACGGACTTGTTGCTCAGAATTTTTAAAATATGAGAGGGCATTTGTCAAGTATATTCACATCTTTATTTTCTGATGAACTTGCAGCTGACCTTATGTCCTTGCTTGTCGGTAATCAGAGCCACATAGACGCCGTTGGGCAGATGGGCCAGCGATGCC
This sequence comes from uncultured Prevotellaceae bacterium, assembly GCA_900318685.1. Classification (GTDB taxonomy): domain Bacteria; phylum Bacteroidota; class Bacteroidia; order Bacteroidales; family Bacteroidaceae; genus Prevotella. The sequence continues at coordinate 62,212 of ONLL01000013.1, forward strand.
TCGGCCATACCTGAGAGGATGGTTGCCGGCAGCTGGTCTACGTGCTGTCCAGCCAAGTTGGAGATAGTGATAGTAACATCGCTGTCGCTATTGCTGCGGATGACTAAGTTGCCTACGACGTAGCGAGCGCTGAGGCCGTTGCTTTCAGCGGCAAGGTCACGAATGCCAGTCTGGCCGGGCTGCTCGATGCTGACGGCATAGCTCGACGTGATATTGGTCTTGGCAATCGTGGGGATGTTCATCGCGATGACTTCGTTGCTGCCGTCGGGATAGCGTCCTGCCGTCTCATCGCTCTTCATCTCTGCGTAGGCCAGGTGGTCGCTCCACGACTCGTCCTTGGCTGTCAGGATGACTTCGCCGCCCTCAGCTGCCAGTTTGAAGGAGGCATGCAGCTGCGATAGTGGGTCAAGTTTGTCACACCAGATAGTGAGATAGCCGTGGGCAGGGATGATGGTCGAAGCCTTGGTGTCGCCCTTTGTAATCTGGTATTTCAGGGGCTTGTCGGGATTGTCGCTAAGGTACATTCCCTCGATGTCGATGGGGCTGGATGTCGTGTTGTAGAGCTCCACCCAGTCGTTGCGCTTGAAGTATTCGTTCACATAGATGCCATTGGCTGCGCTCACCTCATTGATGCGAACTGGCGTGATGCCCTGAGCAGCGAGGTCGTCGGCCGACATTGGTTCGAAGGTGGCTGTCAGACTGACGCTGCTGCCTGTGGGCAGGCTCATCTCAGCCTCTGTGCTCACGATGGCGTTGCCCTTCTTCCATCCTGTGAAGCGATAGCCTCCAGGAGCTTCGGCACGGAGAAGGACAGGAGCGAAGAGCTGTCCTTGGAAGTCGGAATAGGGTATTGCTATGCCATTAATGAACAGGCGGGCTCCCTCTGTATTGGCGTTCAGGGTCACGCTCTGCTTGGTCGCATCGCTGAGCTTCACAGGTTCGAAGTTCTTCAGGTATCCTGTGAGCCTGTCGGAGCGTCCTTTCAGCTTGCTCTTGATGGTGTTGGCAGCCCTTTCAGGCTCGTGGCCGTCATTGATGCGCTGCTGTTTCATGAGGTCGGTCATCGGCTTCACCTTGGCCAGCAGTTCGTCGACGATGGCATTGGCTTTGGTAGGCTCGAACACGCTTCCAGCCACGATGCAGAAGGTGTCGATGAACTTGCGTCGATAGCCCTCGTGATTCAGCAGGTTGAGCAGCAGGTTGACGATATCTTTGTTGAAATTGCCTTCTCCGTTCACCGTGCTGGCCGTCTTGAAGTCGAGGAAATAGGGGAAGGGGTTGTCATTATGCGTATTGAAATTGCGCAGGGCGAAGGCGTAGTCCAAGTCGAAACTGATGAAGCGGTAGCGCCCGTCGTTCTGACTGCGGTATGCCTTGATGTTGTTGTTGGGCCAGTCGTCGTTGTCGAGGTACATCGTGACGGCCATGTAGTTGGTGAACTCGTCGATGTCGAGCAATGTTGCCAGCTCGTCGTACACCCCAGCATCGTTGACGTGCTTGGCGAGTTCGAAGATGCGCTTGATGACCTCGTCTGTGCCATTCTTCATCTGCATGTTCTCGAAGGCGTCCAGCTCTTCGTCGTCATAGCCCCAGTTGGCATAGGCAAACTTGTCGTTGTTGGGCTCGCGCAGGTTCAGCACTCCACGCAGCTCGCCGTTCACATATTCTATAATAGGTACGTATGACTGTACGTCGAGGTCGATGCCCGAGCGCTGGATGATGGTCTCAAGGGCAGGGTCGAGGAAACGGGCGTTGTGGGTCCAGATGTCATTGCCGCCATTGCGCACGAGGATGGTTTTGTTGCGGATGTATGGCTTCTGTGGGAAGAAGGAATAGTCGAAGCGGTTCAGTCCGTCGTAGATCTTGCTCGACTTCAGCTTGAAGGAACGGTAGCGCTGCGAGCGTGTCCATCCGCCCGACACCTTGATGTTGACATCCTGGTTGAACTCCATCTCGCCGTCGGTATTGATGAAACTGAAGTTCACGGGTCGTTCCCAGGGCTGGTTGTAGTTGCGTGGCCAGTCCTGTCCGTTGCCAGTCTTGCCGTTGGTGCCGTCACCGTCGCAGTCGAGGCCGATCTTGGGGTCAGTGAAGTGTCGTTTGTCACCTACGATCGAGATGACGGGCAACGTGTAATTGTTGCTGGTCTGGATGTAGCTGCGAGTGACGGGTACGCTGGGCAGGAAGCCGTCTTGGAACAGGCGGAATGTGTAGTTGGTGGTTTTCGAGACGGTGAACAATCCGTCCTTGCTCTCCTGACTGGCATCTGAGTTGGCAGAGCCATCGTCGAACGACTCCCACGAGATATTGTCGAAATAGAAGTTGTTGTCGGTATTCTTCTGGTAGTTCAGGTTGAAGGCGATGGTCTGCAGCGTGCAAGTGACGTCACCTTCGTCCCAGCCGCCCCACCAGCCGCCTCCGCCGCTCCAGTTCTCGCCGGCCTGGCTCTGGGTTACGTCTCCTTCATAGACTATCTCCTGCCATTCGGTAGTGACATTGTAGCTACCGTCCAGCATGTTGCCTGTGATGTAGTCGCCAGGTGTCCTGTGAGCCTGAACGTTGATGCGCGAAGGCTTGTCGGCACGAACGCTCATGCGGAAACGGTAGTGCTCGCCAGTATTCCAAACGTGATCGGGGGTGTAGACAAAGAACTGGGTAGTCCACTCGTTGGCAGCTCCTGATACGGAGTGAACTTTCACACCACGTGAGCCATCCACGCCTATGCCGTCGGTGATGCGGTTCACATCGCCATTGCCATTGCCGTCGCGACATACGAAGGACGAGGCATCCGTTCCTTCGCAGTTGCCGTTGATGACATAGTCCGTCCAGGGTGAGACTTCCTCGCCTGCGTTCTTGGGAGCAGAGGGCAGACTGCCGTCGGTAGTGTACATCAGGGTCGTTCCTTCAGGAATGTCGACTTTGACGCTGAGTGAGCCCGTGAAGAGCTTGCTGCCAATGCTGACGACAGGAGCGTCCAGTCGTTTGTCGGCGAACTTTGCTGTGGCATTGCTCTCGCCAGGGGTGGCATTTGCTGTCCATCCCCATGTGTCGCCTCCGTCAGATGTCCTGGCCCATGCGGTGTGGCTGATGGCCTCAGGATATTCCTGACTGGTGACCAGCTGTCCCTGGGCATTGCTGAGGTAGATGGTGCCTCCGTCGCAGTCGAGCTTGAAGTTGGCCTGTGTCTCTTTGATGTCATTCGACCCAAGCCAAACGACAAAGTAACCCTTGGCGGGAATGCTGCCTATGTCACGGGGCATCTGCCAGCGTTTCAGGTTGCTGGCATCGTCGCTGAGATACATGCCACCCAGGTTGACGGCTTCGTCGCCAGGGTTGTAGAGTTCTATCCAACTGTCGAAGTTAATAGCTGGGCTCAATACTTCGCCAACGTTAGCTGCCATCAGCTCGTTGACGATCAGTGCTACCGATGCAATTGCAGTAATCATAATGCGTGTGTGTCTTATAATTGTGTGCAAAGGTACAAATTATTTTCATAACTTGAAGGGGCGAATTGCTTCAAAAACATTAAAGGAGTTATCGTGTGTAACATATTTTAAAATAAATGATACATTCGATGGGGGTGTGGAAGCAAGAAGTTTCGTAAATTTGTAGCCAAATTCTGATAATACCTAATAAAGACGAGAAAAAATCAAAACCCAAAGTAAAAACAGAAGATGAAAAAGTATTTAATGATAGCCGGAATGTGTTGCCTGTGCGAGTTTGCTCAAGCCCAGACAGCACAAGTGATTCAGCCCGAGCAGTGCAACATGCCGCTGTTCCAGACAAAGTATACGGCTGACCCTTCGCCCATCGTCGTGGGCGACACACTTTTTGTGTTTACCTCACATGATGCCTCACCAGAAGATATTCCCGATGCCAATGAAAAGAACTCGGCTGGATTCTTCATGTACGACTGGCTCCTGTGGTCGACTACCGACATGGTCAACTGGACGGAGCATGGCGCTGTGGCCTCGCTGAGGGATTTTGAGTGGCGCAGTAGGGAGAATGGTGCCTGGGCCATCCAGACGGTGGAGCGCAACGGCAAGTACTATCTCTATGCTCCGCTCCACGGACATGGCATCGGCGTACTCGTCAGTGATTCGCCTTACGGACCATTTAAGGACCCGCTGGGCAAGCCGCTGGTGTGGCAGAAGGAGCATTGGGATGACATCGACCCGACAGTCTTCACCGATGATGACGGCCAGGCCTACATGTACTGGGGCAACCCCAATACCTATTATGCCCTGCTCAATGACGACATGATCTCGCTGAAGAGCGATATCGTGAAGCTCGACTATCACATTGAGCACTATCAGGAAGGCCCTTGGTTCTACAAGCGCAACGGCCATTATTACCTGTCGTATGCCACTACCTGCTGCCCTGAGGCATTGGGCTATGCCATGAGCAATTCGCCTACGGGTCCCTGGGAGAGCAAGGGATACATTATGCGTCCCACCGAGCGTGACCGTGGTAATCATCCTGGCATCGTAGACTATAAGGGTCACAGCTATATCTTCGGACAAAACTATGACCTGATGCACTTGGAGACCTTCATCCATCATGAGCGTCGCAGCGTCAGTGCCACGGAGATCACCTACAATGCCGACGGCACGATACAGGAAGTGCCTTACTGGCTCGACCAGAAGCCTATGCAGCAGCTGCAATGGCTGAATCCTTACCAGAGGGTCGAGGCCGAGACGATGGCCTGGGGCTATGGGCTGAAGAGTGCCAAGATGGGCATCCCCAACACGGGCGTGGTGAAGGACATGCCGTATTCTACGGGCAGGAAGAACATGTATGTCACTCATATCGACAACGGCGAATATATCCGTCTGCGTGGTGTGGACTTCGGCAACACCATTCCCAAGAGCTTCAACATCGTGGCATCCACTACCCAGGGATGTACTGTCACACTCCGTCTGGACGGTGTCTGCGGATCGATTATCGGCACACTTAACATCACTCCGACCAAGTCGCTGGATGATTACCAGACCTTCACTTCAGAGGTGAAGCATGCCATTGGTGTCCACGATCTTTATATCTGCTTCAGCAATGCCAGCGGAGAGACCCATCTCGACTGGTGGAAGTTCAACAAGTAATTAATAATTCAACAAACAAATAATGAATGCTATGAAAAAGTTATTGCTATCAGTGATTATGGCAAGTGTTGGCATGACTATGTCGGCACAGCCGGGAGGCGGCTTTGGAGTCTTTGGCGGTTTCCAGCGCCCACAGGTTAAACTCGAGACTTCTCAGGAGTGGAAAGATGTCAACTATGCAGGCGACGCCCAGGCTTATCACACCTGCGACATTTATCTCCCTAAGCAGGAGAAGGCATCCTATCCCGTTGTCATCCACATCTATGGCAGTGCGTGGTTCAGCAACAACGGCAAGGGTAATGCCGACTTGGGCACTATTGTCAAGGCTCTGCTCGATGCAGGCTTCGCTGTGGTATGTCCCAACCATCGCTCGAGCATGGATGCCAAGTGGCCCGCACAGATTCACGATATCCGTGCCGTCATCCGCTTTGTTCGCGGTGAGGCAGAAAAGTATAAGTTCGATCCTTCATTTGTCGCCACGAGCGGCTTCTCTTCTGGCGGACATCTCTCTTCTGTCGCTGCTACCACCAGCGGTGTGAAGCAGACCAAGGTGGGCACTGTCGACATCGACCTCGAGGGCAATGTGGGCTGTCATCTCGATCAAGAGAGCTATGTCAATGCTGCCTGTGACTGGTCGGGGCCTGTCGACCTGACTGCAATGGATTGCGGCGATGCCATGAAGATGGGCGATAACAGTCCTGAGGATGTGCTGCTCAACTCGAAGCTCTCGCAAGAGCCCGACAAGTACCTTTCCCTCAGTGCCACCAACTATGTCAGCAAGAAGTGTCCCCCCATCATCATCTTCCACGGTGAGAAGGACAATGTGGTGCCCTGCTGCCAGGGAAAGAAATTCTTTGAGCTGCTGAAGGCTGCCGGCGTCAAGACCGAGGCAACGTTCATTCCTGAGGGAGGCCACGGCATGGGCATGTATGCCGAGGAGAACCTCCAGAAGATGGTGAACTTCCTGAAGGAAGCTATGAAAAAGTAACAACTAACTAAATCGTACTAAATTATACCACTATGAAGAAAGCATTATTATTAACCATGTTTCTCGGTTGTGCCTTCGTAGCATCGGCACAGCCGCGTTGCAATGCCGACGGTACGGTGACATTCCAGTACAAGAACGAATCGGCTAAGTCGGTCTTGGTCGATGTGCAGTTTGCCGGACGCAAGGAGATGACCCGTGGTGACGACGGAACCTGGACGGTGACCCTTGGTCCTGTTGCCCCCGACATGTATCCTTACTGCTTTGTCGTAGACGGCATTAGCGTGATGGACCCGAATAATCCGCTGTACTTCCCCAACGAAGGCTTCAAGAACAGCCTGCTGGAGATCAAGTCAAAGGACGGTTCGTTGGCCCATGAGATCAAGGACGTACCCCACGGACGTGTGGAGTATATCCATTACTTCTCGAAGAGCCTTGGCGGCACCAACAACGCCATAGTCTATCTGCCGCCCAGCTACACTACGATGGGCATGCAGTTCAACATGGGCGACCAGAAGAAGTACCCCGTGTTCTACCTCATCAGCGGCACTACCGACACCGAGGAGGTTTACTACAAGGTGGGACGTGTGAACTATATCCTCGACAACCTCATCGCCGAGAAGAAGGCCAAGGAGATGATCGTCGTGCTGCCCTATGGCAATCCTACGAAGCTGTTGCCTCCTAAGGGTGATGCCGGTGGCGCCCCCCAGATGAACTTTGGCAATGATGTGTTCAGCAAGGATCTCATCAACGACCTGATGCCATACATCGAGAAGAACTACCGTACGGTGAACAACCGTGACAACCGTGCCATCGGAGGCTTCTCGCGTGGAGGTAATCAGGCCCTGCTCAACGGTCTGACCAACCTCGACAAGTTCTCCTACCTCTGCTCCTACAGCTCTTTCACTTCGACTACTATTCCTGAAGTCTACGACAATGCTGATGCCACCAACAAGAAGATCAACCTCTTCTGGCTTGGCGTCGGTACCGATGACTTCCTCTATGGCACTGCCCGCGACTATATGGCTTTCCTCGATGAGAAGGGCATCACCAGCGTGAAGGAGTTCACTTCCGACAAGTTCGGCCATACATGGATGAATGCCAAGTACTTCCTGAGCAAGACCCTCCCGCTGCTCTTCAATAAGAAAGCTTCCGAGGAGGCTATGAAGGGCGCACAGCCGACACCGGCTGCCACAGGTCAGGAGCAGCAGTTCACACCAGGCGTGATGGCCCGTCTCTTCCCGCGTCCTATCATCTCTCCTGAGTATGGCGAGGAGTCCATCACCTTCCGCTTCAAGGCTCCCGATGCCAAGAAGGTGCTGCTGCAGTGTGAGATGCTGCCCGACGGCATCGAGATGCAGCGTGACAGCGATGGCGTGTGGAGCTGTTCGATGAGCGATTATCTCTATGAGACCTTCGAGTACTGCTTCATCGTCGACGGAACGCTTGTCGCCGACCCCAGCAATATGTATCTCTCGCCCGACCGCGGCTTTAAGTTCAGCATTGCCGACAATCCCCGTTCTCCCTTCAACTTCGCTTCTCAGGGCGAAATTGAGCATGGACGCACCAGCTACGATATGGAGCGCCAGGAGGCCTGGTACACCTCGCCTATTCCTGCCAACCAGATGATGATGCCCGTCTTTGTCCAGCTTATTCCTGGCGAGGATGATACGATGGAGAGCTGGTTTAAGATTGGCGGTGCCGATGCCATTGCCGACCAGCTGTTGGCAGAGGGCAAGACCAAGCCCGTTATCCTCACCACCAGCGCTATGGATTTCATGCCGCAGGGTGGTCAGGGGGGCATGCAGATGCCTGGCTTCAATATCCGTTCGCTGAAGGCTGACGACTATCCTACATGGACGCAGCGCCGTCGCGCATTGGTCAAGCTGCTCACCGAGATTGGCAAGGAGCCTGCCAACACCTTCCCAGGCATGGGAGGCTTTGGCGGTGGCCGTAATGGTGGCGGCCGTAATGGTGGTGGCAATCGTCGTGGTGGCGGCTTCGGTGGAGGAGGCGGCTTCGGTGGCGGCTTTGGTGGCGGTGGCTTCGGTGGAGGCTTCCCCCAGGGTGGCGGTTTCTAATCAGTTCTTGGTTCACAGTTAATAGTATTGAGTACAGAGTTGATGAAAAAGTATTCAGCGTTGATCCTATGGGTGGGAAGCCTGGCAGTGGTGGCTGGCGTGCTGCTCATTTGCGAGCCACACTTCCTGTGGAAGGTGCAGGAGATGAACCTCTTCCTCCATTCCTCGCTTTTCTTCAAGGAGCAACTTGTGGTGTCGGGAGGACTGCTCACGTGGTTGAGTGCCTTCTTCACCCAGTTTCTCTACTATCCCTGGCTGGGAGTGACGGTGTTGTGCCTGTGGTGGCTGCTGCTGATGTGGCTCATACAGCGCACCTTCCGTGTGTCAGGGCGCTGGGCAGTGCTGATGCTTGTTCCCGTCGCTCTGTTGCTCATTACGATTGTCGATCAGGGCTACTGGATTTATATTCTGAAGTTGCGCGGGCATTTCTTTGCCGCTACCATCGGCACTACCGCTGTGGTGGCGCTGCTGTGGGGCTATCGTTGTATACCCCCGAAATACTGCCTGCGTCCGCTTTATATCTTTCTCACGGCAGCCGTCGGCTATCCGCTGATGGGTATCTACGGGCTGGCGGCTGCCCTCTTGATGGGATTGTGGAGCTGGAAGCTTGACCGCAAGTCAGGTGCTCTGGCATGTTGCCTCGTTGCCGTACTGGCGGCGGCGGTCGTGCCTCTGCTTTGTTATCGTTACGTCTACTACCAGACCAATCTCGCGAACATCTATTATACTGGCCTGCCCCTCTATTATGTCACCGAGGAGTACCATGCCTATTACCTGCCTTACTATCTGTTGGCACTCTTCTTCGTAGTGATGGCTCTGACCTATGGGCCTAGGCAGAAGGAACCGCGCAAGTTGAAGTCTTCCTGGGCATCCCTCGTGGGACAAGTGGCTGTCGTGGCATTGCTGGCATGGGTAGTGGCACATTTCTGGTACAAGGACGAGAACTACCACCACGAGCTGGCCATGCAGCATAGCATTGAGCAGCTTGACTGGCAAGGTGTCATCGACGAGGCCGGCAAGCAGAGCGACGAGCCCACACGTGCCATCGTGATGATGCGCAACCTGGCTTTGTCGCGCCTCGGGCGTCAGGGCAACGAGATGTTTCTCTTCCGGAATGGCTCCAAAGCCTACAATGCACCTTTCGACATGCGGCTGATGCTGGTTTGCGGACCGCTCATCTACTATCAGTATGGCATGCTGAACTACTGCAACCGCCTCTGCACAGAGATGGGCGTGGAGTTCAACTGGCGCCCCGAGTACCTGAAAAACATGGTGAAATGTGCCATCCTCAGCCATGAGCCGGCCTTGGCCCGCAAGTACCTCGGACTGCTCCGTCAGACCCTTTTCTTCGGTTCTTGGGCTGACTGGGCCGAGAACCTGCTGCGCCATCCAGACCAGATTGCCGCTGATGCTGAGCTGTCGGCTGTCTCCCACATGCTACATTATAATAATGTGCTCAGTTCCGACCAGGGCAATATCGAGCGGTTCCTTATGCAGCGGCTCGCCATCAGCACCTATGCCGACGACCCTGTCTTCCAGGAACAGGCGCTGCTGGCCACCCTCTGGACCCACGACATCCAGGAGTTCTGGGAGCGTTTCGCCGACTATATCCGCCTTCATCCTGGTCAGTCTTTGCCTCGCTACTATCAGGAAGCTGCCTATCTCTATGGCAAGCTGCAGGGTAGGGAAGACCTCGACCGCATGCCTTTCGACAATTCGGTGAAGGAGAGCTTCGGCCGATTCATGCAGTTTGCCCCGAAATACAATGATACTGACGTAGAGGTGGCCCGTGAGGCCCTCTATCCAGCCTTCGGACAGACCTATTACTACGACTATTATACTATGAGCCAACTACCTGAATACTAAGCTATGATACTACTCTCATGCCTGCTGCTGTCCCTGCTGTTGCTTGCGTCCTGCTCGACGTCCGTGCCTCAGAGCTATACTGAGACGGGCACCCTGCCGGCCATATATCCCGACTATGTCGATGTCACCGTGCCGGTCAACATCGCACCGCTCACTTTCGAGTACGACGGCGATGCCGAGCAGATGATAGCCCGCTATAGCCACGGTGGCACCGAGATTGTCTGTGCCGACAAGATGCAGCCCAGCCTCTCTGACTGGCGCACTCTGACTGCGCAGGCACAGGGCGATGCCATCCAGGTCGATGTCTACACCCGCAGCGGCGACCAGTGGCAGCACCACAAGCCTTTCAGCATCTACGTCTCGCCCGATAGCATCGACCCTTATCTCAGCTATCGCCTCATACCTCCCTCGTTTGTCAGCTACGAGGCCCTCACCATCAGCCAGCGCTGCCTGGAGAACTATGACGAGAGCGTCATCTACGACAACATGCTCTGTGGCTTCGAGAAGGAGGGCCAGTGCATCAACTGCCACAGCTATCAGCAGTTCAACCCCCAGCGCATGCAGTTTCATGCACGTCAGAAGAGTGGGGGCACCATTATCGCCTATGATGGAGACATCAAGAAGGTCAACATGCGCAACGACTCCATCCTCTCGGCAGGTGTCTATCCTGCCTGGCATCCCTGGTTGAAGCTCATTGTCTATTCCACGGACCTTACCCACCAGAGTTTCCATACTACCGATCCAAATAAGATTGAGGTGTTCGATGTCGAGAGCGACATCATCGCCTATGACATCGACCGCGACGAGGTGACCAATCTCGAGAACGATACCACCAAGTTTGAGGTCTTCCCCGCCTGGGCTCCCGACGGGCGCACGCTCTACTACTGCAGCGCCGATTTCCAGCGTCAGGACTCTACCATCAGCAAGAACGTTGAGGTGGTGCTTCGGGCCACCGACCTCCATTACAATATCTATAAGAAGAGCTTCGACCCCGACACCCGTCGTTTCGGTCCTTCCGAGCCGGTGTTCATTGCCGACACGCTGCTCACCGCTGCCGAAGGCGATACGCTGGAGGTACAGGAGAGAGGCATGAGTGCCGTTCTCCCACGCATCTCGCCTGATGGGCGATACCTGCTTTTCACGATGGGCAGCTACGGCTATTTCCACATCTGGCACCACGATGCCGACCTCTGGATGCTGGATCTCCAGACAGGCGAGGCACGCCCTCTCGACGAGGTCAACTCCCCCGACACCGAGAGCTATCACACCTGGTCGAGCAACGGGCGGTGGATTGTGTTCAGCAGTCGTCGTGACGATGGCAACTACACCCGTCCGTTCTTCGCCCACCTCGATGCTTCAGGGCACTTCGCCAAGCCCTTCGAGCTGCCGTCGGCCGACCCCGACTATCATCGTCAGTTCCTGCGCTGCTACAACATCCCTGAGTTCATGCTCGGGCCTGTCACCATCAGTCCGCAGACCTTTGCCGATGTGCTCAAGGGCGAAGGGCAGCCCGTCAAGTACGTCAGGTTTTAACTGAGTTTTGAGTGTTTAGTGACAATACAAGATAAAGAGAATCATTATATGAAGAGAATCGTTTTCGCGGCAGTAGCCGCATTCCTGGCTGCATCGTCGGCTCAGGCCCAAGTGAAGTATCCGTTCCAAGATCCGTCGCTGACGACCAAGGAACGCGTGGAAAACCTCATCTCCCTGCTCACTCCCGAGGAGAAGGTGGGACTGATGATGAACAAGAGCATCTCCGTCGAGCGGCTGGGCATCCCCTCCTACAACTGGTGGAGCGAAGCCTGTCATGGTGTGCGTCAGGGTGACTACACCGTCTATCCGCAGCCCATCGGCATGGCTGCTGCCTTCAGCGAGAAGCTCGTCTACGATGTGTTCTCGCAGGTCAGCGACGAGGCCCGTGCCAACTGGAACCGCTCCGACCACAGCGTGAAGCATGTGGGAATGGGCGAGACCTACTATCCCGGCAACCCCGAGCTGACGTTCTGGTGCCCGAATGTCAACATCTTCCGTGACCCCCGCTGGGGACGTGGACAGGAGACCTGTGGCGAAGATCCCTATCTGAATGCCGTACTCGGCGTGCAGACCGTGCTCGGCATGCAGGGCAACGACGACCACTACCTGAAGACTCATGCCTGCGCCAAGCACTATGCCGTGCATAGCGGCCCCGAGCCCCTGCGCCACTCGATGAATGTCGAGCCCACCAACCGCGACCTCTGGGAGACCTATCTGCCCGCTTTCAAGGCACTGGTGAAGAAAGGCCATGTGCGCGAGGTGATGTGCGCCTACCAGCGTTTCGAAGGCAAGCCTTGCTGCACCAGCGACCGCCTGCTCATCGACATCCTGCGCAATAAGTGGGGCTACGACGGCATCGTGCTCACCGACTGCGACGCCATCAACAACTTCTTCAACCGCGGCCAGCACGAGACCCACAAGGACGGACTCAGCGCATCGGTCGACGCTGTGCTCAACGGCACCGACCTCGAGTGCGGCAAGGTCTTCATGTCGCTCACCGAAGGACTGAAGCAGAACCTCATCAAGGAGAGCGACCTCGACGGTCACCTCCGCTATACACTCGCCGGCCGCGTGGAGCTGGGTATGTTCGACCCCGCCGAGATGCTGCCCTGGGCCAAGCTTGGTCCCGAGGTCATCAGCAGCGAGAAGCATCACGCACTTGCCGTGCAGGCTGCCCGCGAGGCTATGGTGCTGCTCGAGAACAAGGGCAATGTGCTGCCACTCTCGAAGAGCATCAAGACACTCGCCGTGCTCGGTCCTAATGCCGACGACATCGACCTGCTCAACGGCAACTACGGCGGCACGCCCACCAAGGCCCATCAGCACTCGCTGCTCGAAGGCATCAAGAATGCCGTGCCCGGTGCGAAGATTATCTACAACAAGGCTTGCGAGCTGAACGACGAGTACACCACCGTGCACCACATCCAGGACTTCAACGGCGGCAAGGGCCTGTTCATAGAGTTCTGGAACAACAAGAACCTGGAGGGCGACCCTGTGAAGAGCGCCTACTATACGCAGGAGCTCAACTTCTCCACCTTCGGAGGCTGGAGCTTTGCCGAGGGTGTCGACAACGACAATCTCTCCGTGCGCATGACGGGTAAGTACACGGCCACCTTCACTGGCGAGATGAAGTACAATCTGATGACCGACAACGGCTACATCTTCAAGGTCAACGGCCAGGTCATCGAGGAGAACAAGGGCGGTGGCCAGCGTCGTGGCTTCGGCTTCGGCCGTGGCCGTGGCGTGGAGTACAAGTCGTTCCCCGTGGAGCAGGGCAAGACCTACGACGTAGAGGTTGAATACCGTCGCGGCAATGGCCAGTTCGCCATGCTGCGCGGCGACATCTGCGAGCGCAAGCTTGCCGACTTCACCGATCTGGCCAAGGAGGTCAGCGCTGCCGATGCCATCATCATCATCGGAGGTATCAGCGCACGTATGGAGGGTGAGGGCGGCGACAAGCAGACCATCGAGCTGCCTGTCGTGCAGCAGCTGCTGGTCAAGGCCATGCACAAGACGGGCCGTCCCGTCATCTTCGTCAACTGCTCCGGATCGGCCATCGCCTTCGGAAGTGTGGAGGGTCAGTACGATGCCCTGCTCGAGGCCTGGTATCCCGGCGAGGGTGGCTCTGAGGCTCTGGCCGAGGTGCTCTTCGGCGACTTCAACCCCGGCGGCAAGCTCCCCATCACCTTCTACCGTTCAAACGACGACCTGCCCGACTTCCTCGACTACTCGATGAAGAACCGCACCTACCGCTACTTCACCGGACAGCCCCAGTATGCCTTCGGCTACGGCCTCAGCTACACCTCCTTCGCCCTTGGCAAAGGCAAGCTCAGCGCCAAGTCGATGAAGAAGAACGGCAAGGTGACCGTCACCCTTCCCATCACCAATACCGGCAAGCGTGAGGGCACCGAGACCATGCAGGTCTACGTCAAGCGCCTCGGCGACGCTGACGCTCCCATCAAGGCCCTCAAGGGATTCCAGAAGCTCAGCCTGAAGCCTGGTGAGACCAAGACGGCTACAGTCGTCCTCGACGGCGAGGCCTTCGAGTACTACGATGAGGCCATCGACGAGCTCAGCGTCTATGCCGGCAACTACCAGATCCTCGTCGGCACCAGCTCCCTCGACCGCGACCTGCAGGCCTTCGACTTCGTAGTGAAGTAAGCTTTGGCAGCCATTTATTTGGTGGTTTGAAAAAAAATGCTTACCTTTGTAGCGGAAATAGTATTACTGACAAAACGAACAACTATGGGAAAAAGACTAGCAATGGTGGTGGCCGTGCTATGGATGGCGACGGCAGCCACAACCGCGAAACCCGTCGACTATGAGATTGGCGGGACGAAGGTGAGCGTGGAGTTCTACACTCCAGGCATCGTCAGGGTGGTGAAGGCCCCCGTCGGACATGATTATGAGAAGAAGAGCCTTGTGGTGACGGCTGAGCCTCAGGACGTGATTGTGCGTCAGAGTGGCAACACGCTGCAATCCAGCTTGTTGACCGTCAGGATAGACGGGCGCACAGGTGCGCTGACCTTCGCTGCCAAGGGACGCACCCTGCTGCGCGAGAAGCATGGAGCCACCTTCGATGAGCGTGCCAATGGTCCTGACCGCGGCAGCTACCGCGTCGCCCAGACGTTCCTGCTCGACCGCGACGAGGCCATCTATGGCCTTGGCACCATCCAGAACGGCAAGATCAATCGTCGTGGCGAGCACAAGCTCATGGAGCAGTCGAACCTTGAGGACTTCCAGAATGTGCTCCAGTCGGTGAAGGGCTACGGCCTGTTCTGGGACAATTACTCGCGCACCCAGTTCGACGATGATCCCGTGGCAGGCATGAGCTTCTCGTCGGAGGTGGGCGACTGCGTCGACTACTACCTCATGTATGGCGGTTCGGCCGACGGCGTCATCGGGCAGATGCGTGAGCTGAGCGGCGATGTGCCCATGTTCCCCCTCTGGACCTTCGGCTACTGGCAGAGCAAGGAGCGCTATAAGAGCGTCAGCGAGGTGCTGGGCGTCGTCGACAAGTACCGCGAGCTGCAGGTGCCCCTCGACGGCATCATCCAGGACTGGCAGTACTGGGGCTCCAACTACCTGTGGAACGCCATGGACTTCCTCGCCGAGGACTATGCCAACGGCCGGCAGATGATAGAACAGGTGCATCGTAAGAACGCCCACTTCATGATCTCCATCTGGGCCAGCTTCGGACCGATGACCAAGGCCTATCGCCAGCTGGTGGCCAAGGGACTGCTCTACAGCTTCGAGACATGGCCGCAGAGCGGCATACCCGGCTGGCCTCCTAAGATGGACTATCCTTCGGGAGTGCGTGTGTACAACGCTTTCTCCAAGGAGGCACGCGACATCTACTGGCAGAACCTGAAGAACCTCTATGACATGGGTGTCGACGGCTGGTGGATGGACTCTACCGACCCCGATTTCTTCAACCCCAAGGACGAGCAGTACGACGAGAAAGCCGGCATCAGCAGCACCTGGCGCCGCCTGCGCAATGCCTTCCCCCTGGAGACGGTGAAGGGCGTGTATGAGGCCCAGCGCAAGACGCTGCAGTCGGCCGACAACACCCAGCCCGAGAAGCGCGTGTTCATCATGACCCGCTCGGCCTTTGCCGGACAGCAGCACTACGGCTCCAACATGTGGAGCGGCGACGTGAACTCATCGTGGGACATGCTGCGCAAGCAGTTGCCTGCAGGACTGAGCTATACCCTCACAGGCAATCCCAACTTCAATACCGACATCGGCGGGTTCTTCTGCTCGTCCTACAACAACCGCGGTGCAGGCTCAGCACCACGCAATCCGCAGTATCAGGAGCTCTATGTGCGCTGGATGCAGTACGCCCTGTTCTGCCCCATCTTCCGCAGTCACGGTGAAGCCGCTCCGCGCGAGATATGGCAGTTCGGCAAGAAGGGCGAGACCGTCTACGACGCCATCGAGAAGGCCATCCGCCTGCGCTATCGCCTCATACCTTATCTCTATAGCACCGCTTGGCAGGTCACCTCTGGCAACGGCAGCTATATGCGTCCGCTGTTTAGCGACTTCGTGGCAGACCGCAAGGTGTGGGACATAGCCGACGAGTTCCTCTTCGGAAGCAGCATCCTTGCAGCCCCCATCGTCGAGGCACAGTACACCAAGGAGCAGGTGGTGCGTGGCGACGCCATGTCGGGATGGAACCACGAGGCAGCAGCTGCCGGCGAGTCTACGGCAGGCGACTTCACGGCGCCACGTACGGCCACGAAGTATCTGCCTAAAGGAACCGTGTGGTACGACTTCTGGACAGGCAACAAGTACTGGGGAGGTCAGACGCTCACCATCGAGACACAGCTCGACCGCGTGCCCATGTTCGTGCGTGCCGGAGGCATCGTGCCCCTGGGCCCGGAGATGCAGTATGCCGGCGAGAAGATCTGGGATGCACTCGAGCTGCGCGTCTATCCCGGTGCCGACGGATCGTTCACGCTCTACGAGGATGAGGGCGACAGCTATAACTACGAGCGCGGCATGTATTCCACGATCACCTTCAAGTGGAGCGACCGCAGCCGCACCATGACCATCGGCCAGCGGCAGGGCAGCTATCCCGGCATGTTGCAGCAGCGCCAGTTCACCTTCGTACTCCCCAACGGCATCCAGAAGACCGTCGACTATCAGGGCGCAGAGCTGAAAGTCAACCTGTAGCCAGAAGACCGCCGACTATCAAGGCGCAGAGCTGAAAGCCAACCTGTAGCCTCATCGTGAGCATCCTCTCTTGAGACAGGATGCTCACTTTCTGTTTACAGGGCATCATCCGTCCCCCCTGGAGATCTTAACGCACCAAGAATCCGTAGTTCATACCCATAGAAGAACCGACAATACGGAAATCTTCTATATGGCAAATTCACATCATTTACACACCAAGCACTACTGCAGGGTCGATGTTCAGCTGCCGGCTTAGTTCACGTCCAATTTTCAGCGAGGGTTCGCTCTTTCCGTTTAGTATTTCGCTGACTCGCGCATTGCTCAGTCCGAGCATTTCTGCCAGTTTCGTCTGAGTGATCCCCATCTCGTAAAGCCTCAGTTTGATAACGTCGATCAATGTCGGCTTACTGATGGGATAATGAACGTCCTCATATTCCTCCACCATATCCGAGATCATGTCCAGTTCCAGATAGTTGGGGTCGTCCTCTGGCGTATTGTCGTTCACCAGCAGGAGCAGATCGTCGATCCTGTGCAATGCTGCCCGGTAAGCAGCCTCACTCTTTATCTTTGCCATACTCCTAAATATTTTGAATGTCCTTTATAGCATCATATTCCTTGTGTGTTCCAACGAATCGGATATATACCGTCTTCGGAGTGAAGAGTATCAGTACAATCAAACGATAGTCGTTGCCTTTTATGTTAAAGACATATCGCTGATTGCCCACAGCATCAACACTATTAAAAGTGTTCTTCATATCAGCAAAGCAAGTCCATTCCGACTTCTTGGTCTTCTCGTACCATTCTTCCAGGGCGGACTTTGCCTGAGGATTCTTGGTGTAATACTCCACCAGCGTACTCTTTGCTATTATTCTCATCGTTTCTCAATTTGGCAGCAAAGGTAGCATTTTTTTTTAGAATAGCAAAATATTTTTCGGAAAATCTTAACAAGAAACTTTCCGACCGAGCGGAAAAAACATGATGGTCGCTCCATATTCAACTTTGTTGTTAATGGCATATTTGCGTAGCAAAGATAGGGAAAAAAAGAGAGCTTCCAAGCTTTTTCTTCACTTTTTTCTCGGCAAGGATCTGTCACATTTTGTTTTTTGTTTTTGTTATGTTTTTCCTCAAAACCCCAGTAAAATACGTGGGAGCCAGCGATTATGGCATAACAAATGCATAACAAAATATGGGCAAACCTAAAATAAATCGCGATTTATTTTGTGTTTCGCCCGATTTGCACTATCTTTGCAGTAGAATTGCGAATGGCGGTCACGAGGCCAAGTATTGGCTGGAGCCCGGCGTAGAGCTGGCCAAGAACACTGGCATTCCCGAACACAAGTTAAATGAAATCAAAAAAATCGTAGAGAAGTATGCAGATAGTTTCAAACAGCAATTCCTCCAGCACATCGGCAAGCGTATTGATGATTAATGCACAGGGCATCATGCTCTCCGTGCTGGGTCGCGACTACTTTCTGTCGTACAACCGCATCCCTTGGATGCAGGACGCTCCCATTCGCAGCGTGCTCAACGTTCAGATGAGCAGCCCCGAAGCCATCGAGTGGCCCGACCTTGACGTAGACCTCGAAGTTGAGAGCCTGCAGCATCCCGAGCGCTATCCGCTCGTTATCAAGCGGAATGCGCTGGACTTTGCGGGGGGGTAAATCGACAGCATCAGAGGACGGTTCTCTGATCCGAAAAGAAGATTAAAGAACCGTCCCATGATTATCTTAACTGAATGTGGAATTATTCCGTGGGGGACTCTGAAGAATAAGAAATACTAATAACTAAAACATACAACATGAAAAAGATTTTTTCTTATGTACTATTATCTATGTTACTGATTGCATGCAGTCAGTCGCAGGAGCAGAAAGCAGAGACATTAATTAAGGAGAGTCTGAAGAAGACTTTGTACAAACCGGACACTTATAAGTCTGTTGAAACAAAAGTGGACAGTGCATTCTCACCTTATGATGATCCTGCACTTTATGAGGAAATGGCCAAATTGGGAAAATTCACATCCGATTATCAACAGTTGGAGGAGAAAGCCAAAGATGCAAAATCTAAAATGGCATTGTGGGATAATCCTTATCAAACGGAATATGAAAGATATGCATATGAGGAAGCGAAAGAGGAATATGATGAAGTAAATGCCCAGTTGGAAAAATTAAAGACAAAAGGCCGTAAGATATACGATAAGGTAGTCTCAATGCTCCAAGAAGATCGAAAGTTCATTGGCTATAAGGCTGTACATAACTACCGAGCTGATAATAACCTCGGCAACACTTTGATAGGCAACTCGGTATTTTTTATAGATGAGAATTTTACAAAGGTCCTTTATTCTTTGAAGGAAGAGGAATATGATCTGATACAAGAATCCATTAAGAATTTCATCGAGGAAATCGAAGAATTAACAGAACAAAAAACCGAAGAAACAGAAGAACAGGCAACAGATGATGCAGAGTACTAATTTCTGGTCGTAATACTCTCATTTTCAAAGTAGTATATGAAATACGGAAACAAGGAACCAAAATTGACCTATGCTTTAGATTCATCAGGAAAGATGGTCTCCATAGGTTGTGTAGAAAGAGGGCTTTCTTGTAATTGCCGTTGTCCTAAATGTAATGAATCTTTGGTAGCCAGGTTGGGGCATGAAGGTGGACGTCAGCCTCATTTTGCTCATCAAAAAGGTTCTGATTGTCATGGCTCATACATGACTGCTTTGCACCATTTAGCAGAGCAGATTATTGAAGAGGAAAAAGCTGTGATGGCGCCAGCATACAAAGTAATAAATGAGCAGAAGCTTTCGTTTAAGCACGTGGAAGTTGAACAACGCGTAGAACGAAAAGATTTGCAACCCGATCTTGTTGGCATAACCGAAGACGGATTGCGCTGGTTTATTGAAATAAAAAACACCCACGTAGTTGACGAATCCAAAAAGGCTAAGTTGATAGAATCCAACATTACGTGTTTAGAAATAGATGTAAGTGAGCAAACATTAGAGGGTCTAAAATCATTTTTACTTGAATCAACAGAAAGCAGGGAATGGATAAACAATCCAATCTATGACAAAAAGTTAGAAAATACATATCGAGATAAAGTATCGGCAATCGTAAAGCAGTTTGAAGAAAACCCTGAATTAGAAGTACCTAACGGTGATAATATTATCTTGAGAGACCTCTCAGTATCTGTATTAGAAGATGGGCTCTATGCAAGAATAAAAGCAGTTTCTTCAAATGGAATACCGTATCTTTTCCATATAGGCAGTACTGAGGTTTTAGGACAAATCAAGCCTGCAAAAAAATGCAACGAATTAACCATTGATACGGGCAAACAACACTTCAGCAATGGAGTCATTTCTGTATCAAATATGAAACGAATTAATTTTTTTATCCCTAAGAAAGAAAATGAGGTAAAGACTGGGGAATTGAAGGAAAACCCAGAATACGAGGTAAGACTCAAGTCTGATTGTAATTCCCGGTGTAAATATCATCCTTTTCTTGGGAAATGTATATATTCGAAAAAGATTTTTTCCCAAGATGGGGTAGACTATGTGGTGTGCAATAGAGGTAAAAGACTAAAAGATGAGGCAGATGTGCCATCGCATAAACAGATTTCAGATACTCCTTTTTCATATGATACACGCCATCAACAATTGGATGATGATTACCGGAAGGGGAATATAAGGGAGGGGAATTATACAGAAATCCCCCTAATTAAGCAAAAACACGAAGAACCAGTAGGCCATCCTCTGAGCAAACAGTCGCAGGATAGCCTCCCATTCGAAAGATTTAGGACAATTGAAGATATTTATACGCAACTAAAGGTAAGTAGTTCTTACGAAACTGAGAAAGGACAATTAGCAGAAATTGTGAAGTGCGAGAGAACAAAGAGTGCAATACTTCTTCTATACAGGGACTCCAAGCAAATAAGGACATATTGTCCATTTCATATTGTTATAATAAATGTCATTAACGGGAATATGAATAGTCGTAAAGTTGCAGATTTCTTAGATTTGAAGTCTGCGTTTTCTTCATATTATAATCGTTTAAAGGATATGAATGAAAGTTTCTTTAGGATGAGCCCCGAAGGGATTGGCGTTAGTGATTTGCCATTTTAATCAATCAATAGAAGGAATCATAGGGACACGACAAATGATATGTTGAATCAAATGACCTGCCCCTGATATACACCAGTAGTGCTTGGTGGAATCACAGCGACGGCTCTTTTGATCCACAAGACAAAAGTTTTCCTTTTTTTTTGGCGATGTGCGGTGAAAATTGTAATTTTGCAGGCTGATAGTATAACGGTGACGGAGGGTTAGATCACTCGTCACCACAAATAAGAACTTCTATGACTACACCGCTACTTTTCAAGGAATATATCTGGCTGGTGAACACCATTCATGACGCCGGGGGCATCACACTGAAGGAGATCAACGAGAAATGGACGGCCACGGAGATGAGCGGGGGCGTGGAGCTGTCGCGCAGTGTGACAGGAACTGTCCCCTGTCACGTCACGTCGACAAGTCTATCTTGGACAAGAATGTGAGTATCTGATAGAAAAATCGAATAATAGTTGCATTTTTCAAAATAAAAATGTAACTTTGCACGCGAAAGCGTGCGAAGATGCTAATGCTCGGCTGCTCGTCATCCCGAAAGGTGACGCGTGCTACCGAAGAGAGACAAGAAATGAAACATGATTCTTTGCTTTCGCTCAATCGCATCCTTGCATCCAATAATAGATATAAAACGATGTTGACGCCATATAAGATTAATGCCTATTGCAAAGAATTCAAGCCAGAATGGGCTTGCCAAATGCCAGTAGGTTGCCCGCCTGAGGACGTGTTTGTCCCCAGCGAACATCCGTTTTTCCGTTTGGCTAGTATGATTGATTCTTATACGGCAGATGATTTCAAGTCTTACGCTGAGACAGATCCTCAACGAAATTGGGGCGAAAAGCTCCCATTGGCAGTGGGATTATCACTCATTGACAATGAGGCCAAAGCGCGTAAGGATTTGAAACTCCCAATGTTTCGCCAGTTCAAGGGTATCATAGCACTAACGCTGAATCCGGATGATGGTGTGGTGAAACAAACGGGTGTGCATCTTTCCCATTATACTTGGTGGAGGACTAAATCGTTCCGAATGTCAAATTTAACAATGCTGCAGTTATGAGACCTCTAATACTTATAAATATTCTTGAATATTACGATGTGCCACAGATACTGGTGGCAGCCGATGCAACAGGCACCAACTACCTCTGCACTTTGTATAAGAATGATGCAGAAGAAGGCTATCTTTATTTGGGAGTGCAGATTTCCGAACCTCGGTTGATGGCATTTGTAGGTGGCCAGCTCGATCTTCGTGAGGCATACGTTCATCCTGAAGTTGAGAATGCATTGTATGTTGTTACTGCCAAGCAGGAGGTGCTGACAGCAACAACCATTTTGCAACCACAAGACATTTCTGATGACATGTTACCTGAGACGGGGTATTTCTATGACCCATCTGACTTGGCTGACGAGGCTGATCTTCAGACAGACACCTATCAGTTGGAAGTGCCGGCTCACGACCGCATCACATTCTCAACTCTTATTAGTCGTATGGGATGGAGGGCATTATCTTTGCGTAATGCGTTGAAAGGAAAAGTTGCGATTTTTTAACCCAGAAGACTATCTTTGAATCCTCAATGTGACAGGAGCCTCTTACCTTTGCATCCGATTATAGAGATTGTTCCATTTTCATGAAATAATTCTTGCAGATGGATGCAATACGGTTTAAGTTTTGTAGCTTTGCTAGA
>ONLL01000033.1 GCA_900318685.1 uncultured Prevotellaceae bacterium
AGGAGCAATCTGAGCGATAGAGTTCTTGATTACCTTGATCCAACCCTTAGAAATGCCCTTCTTGTCCTTATCGTAGTAGAGAGGAACAATCTCGTTCTCGAGCAGGCTATAGATGGTAGCAGCATCGAGCTGATCCTGATAGCCCTGGTTCTCGTAGGTACGCTTTTCGGTCAATGCCCATCCGGCACCCTCGCGATAGCCCTCGAGCCACCAGCCGTCCTTCACCGAGAGGTTGACGACGCCGTTCATCTCAGCCTTCTCACCGCTCGTTCCGGAAGCCTCGAGCGGACGCGTAGGCGTGTTCATCCAGATGTCGACACCGCTCACCAGACGGCGAGCCAGCAGGAAGTCGTAGTCCTCGAGGAAGATTATCTTGCCGAGGAACTCGGGGCGCTGGCTGATCTCGTAGATCTTCTTGATGAGTCCCTGGCCGGCACCGTCGGCAGGATGCGCCTTGCCGGCGAAGAGGAACTGCACGGGGCGCTCAGGATTGTTCACGATCTTCGACAGGCGCTCCAGGTCGGTGAACAGCAGGTGGGCGCGCTTATACGTGGCAAAGCGGCGGCAGAAGCCGATGATCAGCGCGTTGGGATTGATGCGCTCCAGCAACGACAGCACACGCGAGGGATCGCCCTGGTTGCGCAGCCACGTGTCGCGGAACTGCTCCTTGATATAGTCGACGAGCTTCTGCTTCAGCGCCATACGCGTCGACCAGATCTCCTCGTCGGGCACCTGGTAGATGGCCTCCCAGATCTTCTCGTTCGACTGGTCGAACATGAAGTTCTCTGAGAAATACTTTGCATAGAGCTTGCGCCACTCCGTAGCCGACCAGGTGGGGAAGTGTACGCCATTGGTGACGTAGCCCACATGATTCTCCTCGGGGAAGTATCCGTTCCAGATGTTGGCAAACATCTTCTGCGACACCCATCCGTGGAGCTTCGATACGCCGTTCACCTCCTGGCAAGTGTTGCAGGCGAAGGTCGACATGCAGAACTTCTCGTTATGGTCGTCGGGATTGGTGCGTCCCATTCCGATGAACTCGTCCCACGTGATGCCCAGGCGCTGGGGATAGGCACCCATATACTTGCCGAAGAGGCCCTCGTCGAAGTAGTCGTGGCCGGCAGGCACGGGCGTGTGGACGGTATAGAGTCCGCTGGCGCGAACCAGCTCCATAGCCTGGTTGAACGTCAGGTGCTCCTCCTCGATATAGTCGCAGAGGCGCTGCAGGTTGCAGAGTGCGGCATGTCCCTCGTTGCAGTGGTAGACGTCCTTCTTGATGCCCAGCTTCTTCAGCGTCAGCACGCCTCCGATGCCCAGCAGGATCTCCTGCTTCAGGCGGTTCTCCCAGTCGCCGCCATAGAGCGAGTGGGTGATGGGCTTGTCGAACTCGGAGTTCATCTCGTTGTCGGTGTCGAGCAGATAGAGCTTGATGCGTCCGACGTTCACGCGCCACACGTATGCGTGTACCATATAGTTCGTATAGGGCACGTCGACCACCATCGGCTGTCCGTTCTCGTCGAGCTGGCGCTCAATGGGCAGGTGGGTGAAGTTCTGTGCCTCATATTTAGCAATCTGCTGTCCGTCCATCGACAGGCTCTGTGTGAAATAGCCGAAGCGATAGAGGAATCCCACGGCACACATGTCGACGTTAGAGTCGCTGGCCTCCTTCAGATAGTCGCCTGCCAGCATGCCAAGGCCGCCGCTGTAGATCTTCAGGGCCGAGTGCATGCCGTACTCCATCGAGAAATAGGCCACTGAGGGGCGCTTCTTGTCGGGCTCCACGTCCATATAGGCGCGGAAGAGCTCATAGACGGCCTTGATGCGCTTCATCAGGGCCTTGTCCTTCACGATGGCCTCCTTGCGCGCAAAGCTCAGTCGCTCGAGCAGCAGCACGGGGTTGTGCTTCACGTCGTGATACACCTGTGGGTCGAGGTCGCGGAAGAGGTCGCGGGCCTCATAGTTCCACACCCACCAGAGGTTGTGGGCAATCTCGTCGAGGCACTTCAGCTCCTCAGGAAGGCTCGATTTCACGGTCAGCTCCTTCCACTGAGGAGCGTTCGCATAGTCTGCTTTGATTTTCATATGTCTGTTACTATTTACAATTTTTTTACCATTTTTTCTATTCTACCTATTTCAAGATCTGATCAACGAGGTCCTCACCCCACCCGACTGAAGCCGATCATCGTCCGCCCAGCCGCTGGTTCCTGCGCCGCAGCGCCACGTCGTATGCCTCGTAGTAGTACTGTATGAACTCGCTCCACAGAGCCTTCTTCGACAATTGCGAAGCCTTCTGGCGGCATGCCTCGGCCTGTTTAGCCGTGAAATGCGAGTACTCGGCAACAGTGTCCTTGATAATGTCGGCCACCTCCGAGTAGTTGTAGTCCGTGCGATGAATCACCTTCACGCCGTCCTGCAACTCACCCGTATGTCCAAACACCTTGTTGGCCCACAATCCAAAACCAGCTAAGTCAGTGGTGATGCAGGGCACCTTGAAGGCAACAGCCTCAAGCGGTGTATAACCCCAAGGCTCGTAGTAGGAGGGATAGATGCAGAGATCGTTGCCCAGCACCACATCATAGTACGAGAGGTTGAGGATGCCATCATTGCCGTCAAGATAGCAGGGCAGGAACACCACCTTCACCTTGTCGTCACGACGGTTGTGCATGTCATAGAACTTCATCATGTTCAGCACATTGTCGTGACCCATGTTGTGCAGCCAGTGAGTAATCATGGGCACTTCGAGAGGAGTGTCATAGGGCAGCCCACTACTTAGCCTTTCCCGCAGATCCTTACGGGGTTCTCCCACCCATCCAGGCACTTCAATAAAAGCAACCACCTGTCGCTGCAAGTCTCGGTCACGCAGCAGACGGTTCATGGCCTCAACAAAGACATCGATACCCTTATTGCGGAACTCATAACGTCCTGATGTTGAAACGATAATTATGTCATCGCTCAAGTCTTCACCAAGCAATGCTCCAGCCACCTGTAACAGGCGGCGGCGAGCAAGTTTGCGCTTGCGTCCGTAGGCAGGACCCTTGGGCACGAAACTATCGTCGAAGCCGTTGGGCAACACCATATCGACTGGCTTATCGAGCAGTTCCAGGCACTCGCGTGCAGTAATATCGCTAACAGTGGTGAAGCAGTCGACGTAGTGAGCCGTCTGCTTCTCGATGGAGTGCTTCGACTGCATGTTCAGCTCGCCTGCCATCTGGTCGCCGTTGTAAGCGAAAAGATAGTCATAAAGCGGTTTCTGGTTGCCTGCAATCGAACGTCCGATGCTCGTAGCATGGGTAGTGAAGATAGTGGCTATCTGCGGAACCTTCTTGTTAAGATAGAGTGCCCCCAGTCCGCACATCCATTCGTTGGCGTGGTAGATGACGTTTTGGGCGTTAATGTAATTATACAGGCTTTCAGCCACCAGTCCGGCCGCATAAGAGAACATCGAGGCCTCGTCGTAGTCGCCATAAGAATGGAGGGAGTCCACACCGAAGTTTTCCCACAACCAGCCGTAGATCTCATTCTTCTGATCGTAGTAGGGAGTGAAATCGACCAACACGGCCACAGGCTCTCCAGGCACCGTCCAGCGTCCTACCCTCACCTTCAGTCCCTGTTCGCGGGCTGTCCACTGCCACTCGGCATAAAGGGCAGCTTCCTCGCGAAAATATGGGCACTGCTTCTCCTTCCAGACATCGGGTCCTATAAAGATTATTTTATCGGGAAATGCGCTCTGCAGCGTCTTTGCTCGTGAAGAAAGGACGGTATAGATGCCGCCCACCATATTGCACACTTCCCAGCTCGATTCAAAGATATAATCCGGAGTTAAAAGCTCGTTACTCATTTACTTCTGTTTATAAACGGCTGCAAAGTTACCTAAAAAAATCGTAAAATCACCATGAATCGCCCGTTTTTTTCTAAACGCCGTTCATTAATTGATATAAGATTTCCCTTTTTACCCTCAAAAAGGGAGAAAAAGCCAATAATCAAGTTAGAATTGGTTTCGCTCGTCGCGGACGGATGTTCAGTTCATCGCGGACGGATGTTCGCTTCGTCGCGGACGGACGTTCGACTCGTCGCGGACGGATATTCGGTCCGTCGCGGACGGGCGTTCAGTTCATCACGGACGGACGTTCGGCTCGTCGCGGACGGCTGTTCGGTCCATCGAGGACGGACGTTCAACCCATAGTACGCGGCCATAACCTTTTCGTCAATCCATACGGTCACGGTAGTCTGCGTAGGCAAACTCACGTAGAAGCTCGAGGCGGCCGTCGTCACGGAGAATGGCAATGGAGGGATGGGTGATACCGTTGAACATGTTGGTCTTGACGGTGGTATAGTGTATCATATCCTCGAAGATGACTTCCTCACCCACCTGCAGTTCGTGATCAAAGCGCCAAGAAGCCATAAAATCACCACTTAGGCAACTATTGCCGCCAAGGCGATAAACGTATCCGTCCTGCACTTTTCCTGCCCCCTCGGTTGACTGCAAAAAGCCGTTCTGCGGTTCGTCAACATGCTCCGCTCCTCGCACATCAGGGAAATAGGGCATTTCCAGGCAATCAGGCATGTGGCAAGTAAAACTGACGTCGAGAATAGCCGTACGTATGCCCTTGTTCTCGACAATATCAACGACATGACTTACCAGCGGTCCTGTCTGCCATGCGAAGGCGCTGCCAGGTTCGAGAATGATGTGCAGCCAGGGATAGCGCTCATGCAGTCCGCGGAGGATACTGACGAGCAGTTCAACGTCGTAGTCACGCCGTGTCATGAGGTGACCGCCACCCAGGTTGAGCCATTTCAGCTGTGGGAACCAACGAGAGAAATGTTGTTCGATGTGTACCAGCGTGCGCTGCAGCACGTCGGCACCGCTCTCGCAGTGGCAATGACAGTGGAATCCTTCGATGTCAGAGGGCAGTACTTCAGGCAGCTGGTCGGCAGTGACACCAAAGCGAGTTCCAGGTGCACAAGGATTGTAGAGCAGCGTGCCCACCTCACTATATTCAGGGTTAACACGCAAACCCAGCGAGCATCTTGCAGCACGCTGATGGAAACGGGAGTACTGTGAAAGTGAATTGAACGTCAGGTGGCTCGAGCAGGCGGCAATGCGGTCGAACTCGTCCTCGCAATAAGCTGGGGAATAGGTGTGCGAAGGCGCTCCGAACTCCTCGAATGCCAGCAGTGCCTCGCCGAGGGAGCTGGCGGTAGTGCTGTGGATATACTCGCGGAAGATGGGAAAGGTCTTCCATAGTGCAAAAGCCTTGAAAGCAAGGATAATCTCGACATCAGCCCTGCGCGCCACATCAGCTATGAGTGACAGGTTTCTCCTAAGCTTCTGCTCTTCAATAAGATATATCGGTTTGCTCAATTATCGATTCAACAATTAATTATTTGGGGATTTCAACTCAACGGTCTCAATAGACACGCGGACCAAAGATGGCAGTGCCTATACGCACCATCGTGGAACGGTGACGGACGGCGATGGGATAGTCGTCGCTCATGCCCCAGGAACGCTCGCAGAAGGCATCGTCATCAGCAAAGTAACGGGCCTTCACCTCGTCGAAGAAACGGGCTGCCGTCTCAAACTCTGCAGCTATCTGTTCCTCGTCGTCGACGTTCGACGCCATCATCATCAGTCCACAGATCTGCACATGCTGCATCTGACGCCATTCACCGTCGTCAAGCAGCTGTAGGCAGTCGGCAGTCGTCAGGCCGTATTTCGTAGCCTCCTCTGCGATGTGCAGCTCGAGCAACACCTTAATCGTGCGCCCCACCTTCGATGCCTGCTTCTCAATCTCGCGCAACAAGCGCAGCGAGTCGACGGCTTCGATCATCGTGATATAGGGTACGATGTACTTCACCTTGTTCGTCTGCAGATGGCCTATGAAATGCCACTCAATGTCCTTCGGCAGCGACTCATGCTTCAGGCGTATCTCCTGTTCGTGACTCTCGCCGAAGATACGCTGGCCCTCATCGTATGCCGCCATGATCTCTTCAGCAGGATGATACTTGCTGATGGCCACCAGCCGCACGCCCTGAGGAAGGGCATCGCACACCTGGCGAAGATGCTGCTTGACGTCGTACATCACTCCTCCTCGAACTCAGGCTTGTCCTCTTTTTCCTTCTTCTTATATTCAAAGACGTCCATCAGCGTGGTCTCCGTGACTCCGGCTATGACATAGTCGATCATCGTGCCTGCCATCACCTCGTCGAGGTTCTTCACGGCTCCGTTGAGAGTGGCAGCATGCACAAGGTAGTTCACGTTCGACCGTTTCTCCTTCTCAGTCTTCTCATCTATGGTGATGAACTGCAGCTTGGCCCTGTACCAACGGTCGGCCAGGCCATCGTCGCTGAAGAAAATCTCATGATAAGAGGCACGCTTGATATCGCTTACCTCAAACTCGCCACTGATATACGACGACATCTCCTCAGTGATGCGCTGCTCAGCCTCAGTGAAACTGAGTGCGTCGACGACGTATGTCTCCGTCACTTTCTTCTGAAGACCGTCGTCCATTGTCTTCTCGTAGCGTATCTTACATTCAAACCAGTTTGCTGTTCTGCTTCGCATCATATTAGTTTACAATTTAACTATTTACATTTTACGATTATTCACAATATTAGATAAGCGGCATGCCCAACTCGCGGCACTCCTGGCGCATCTCCTCGGGCCAGATAGAGGCTTGGATCTCGCCGATGTGACCCTTGTGGAGCAGAACCATACACAGACGGCTCTGGCCGATACCGCCTCCCACGCTCAGTGGGAGCTTGTCCTGCAGCAGCTGCTGATGGAAGAACAGCTGCTCGCGCTCTTCCTCATGCTCCAGCTTAAGCTGACGCAGCAGCGACTCCTTGTCGACACGTATGCCCATCGATGAGAGTTCAAACGACCGTCCAAGCACAGGATACCAAATAAGGATGTCGCCATTTAGACCTGCACGTCCGTCCTCAGCAATGGTCGACCAGTCGTCGTAGTCAGGAGCACGGCCGTCGTGCTTCTCGCCATTCGAAAGTTTGCCACCGATGCCGATTACGAACACAGCTCCGTAGGCCTCGCAGATAGCATCCTCACGCTCCTTGGGACTCTTGTCAGGATACATGCGCAACAGCTCCTCGGCATGAATGAAGTGAATCTTCTCAGGCAGGAACGGCTTCAGCTGCGGATATGTTTCACAGGTGAGGTACTCCGTACGGCGAATGGCAGCATAGATACGCTCGACGACGCTTTTCAAGAAGCGCAGCGTGCGATCCTCACGACGAATGACGGCTTCCCAGTCCCACTGGTCTACATAGAGGGAGTGCAGGTTGTCGAGCTCTTCGTCAGCACGGATGGCATTCATATCTGTATACACGCCATAGCCTGGTTCAATCTTATACTCAGCCAACGTCAGACGCTTCCACTTGGCCAGCGAGTGAACCACCTCGGCACGGGCATCGCCCAAGTCACGAATGGGGAATGACACAGGGCGCTCGACACCGTTCAGGTCGTCGTTGATGCCCAGACCTTTCAGCACAAACAACGGAGCGGTCACACGACGCAGACGCAACTCAGTGGACAGATTCTGCTGGAAGAACTCCTTGATCAGCTTGATGCCCTGCTCTGTCTGACGCATATCGAGCAGCCGCTCATAGCCGATGGGTTTTATCACTTTGCTCATATCTTCTTACCTTAATTTTCTTAATGCGCTGCAAAGGTACGAATAATCTGTCAATTGGCAAACTTTTGGGCGAATTATTTTGCAGCAGGGCTGTTTTCGCACAGAAATGAATAAAAAAAGTAAAAACGATGGCCGTTTCATTTTTTTGTAGTAACTTTGCACACAATTTAAGACGAACGAAAGCAATCCTAGAACATGAAGAGACTATTCATCACCCTGGCAGCGCTGGTCCTCTGCACACTGGGCACACTGGCTCAGCGCACTACCGACATCCTCGACCGTGGCCTGGTGGCCATACCTGCTGCCTCAGGATCAGGCAATTTCATCAGCTGGAGAATCTTCGGCGAAGAATACTACGACACTGAGTACAACCTTTATCGCGACGGCGTGAAGGTGAACGACACTCCCCTGAAAGTATCGAACTACAGCGATACAGCAGGAAAAGCATCCTCCAAGTATCAGGTAGCAGCCGTAGTAAGAGGCGTCGAGCAGGAGAAGAGCGCTGAGGTCACCCGCTGGAGCGCTCAGTACAAGCAGTTCGCCGTGCAGTCGCTGTACTCACGTCGCGGAACGAACATCACTGCCGACTACAACATCAACGACATTGCCCTCGCCGACGTCACGGGCGACGGTGTCTCCGAGTTCATCATGAAACGCAACTACGGCCCCGACGGCAGTTCAGTTGCCAACGACTCGGCCTACAACCATATTGAGTGCTATACGCTGCAAGGCGAGCGCCTGTGGTACATCGACCTGGGTCCCAATATGGTCAGCGGCCCCGACGAGCAGTATGATGCCGTGGGCTATGACTGGGACGGCGACGGACGGGCAGAAATCCTGATGCGTGGTGCAGACAATATGATTATCCATCATGCGGACGGCACTACGACAGAGATAGGCAACATGAAGGTCAACACCCGCAACACAGTACTGCAGACTGCCAACATGACTTACACGAACACGGGAGCCGAATTTCTGCTCTATCTGGACGGACTGACAGGAAAACCCTACCCCATCGGCCCCAACGGACAGCTATGGATGAGCTACCCGCTACCCAGAGGAAGCGCTGATGACTGGGGCGACGGCTACGGCCACCGTTCGACAAAGCACTACTTCGCCGCTCCCTTCCTCGACGGTCGCCATCCCTTTATCTTCCTGGGTCGCGGCTGCTACACTAAGCATCACATGAAGGCATTCTCAGTCAATCCTGACACACACCAGCTGACGCTCTACTGGGAATGGAGCAGCGGATCGATGGGCGCCTATACCGGACAGGGATTCCACAACTTCGGCATCGCCGATGTCGACTGGGACGGACGCGATGAGATTTGCTTTGGATCTATGGTTATCGACGACAACGGAAAGGGGCTGTCAACCACAGGACTGGGACACGGCGATGCCCAGCACTGCTCAGACTTCGACCCCTATCGGCACGGACAGGAGATTTTCACCTGCAACGAAGACCATCCTGCCATGAACTACCGCGACGCCACCACTTCGAAGATCTACTACCGTCTGCAGTCGACCGGCGACGACGGACGAGCCATCTGCGGAAACTTCTCGAACGATTACCCCGGATGCATCGGACACTCATCCCAGTCAGGCGTCGTCTCGACGGTCACTGACAAAGTATTGCCAAACGCTCCCAGCGGCTTCGCCATGAACTGGCGCATCTACTGGGACGGCGACCTACTCGAGGAAGCACTCGACGGTGCTTCTTCGCGCGAGGGAGCATCTCGTGTGTTCAAGGCCGACGGATCCACCGTCTTCACTGCCAGCGGAACGGCCAACTGCAACTGGACGAAGAACACTCCTTCGGCCACAGGCGACATCATTGGCGACTGGCGCGAGGAAATCATCGTGCGCACCACTGATAATAAATATGTACGCGTGTATACAACCAATATCAAAACCAACTACCGCAACTACACTCTTTGGCACGATCATCAGTATCGTCAGGGAATGGTGTGGGAGTCGATAGGCTACAACCAGCCACCTCACACCAGCTATTTCCTGGGCGAACTCGAGGGCATCACTGTGGCTCCCCCACCCTTTACGATGACGGGAAGGACAGAAGTAGCCAACGGAGGCACCATCGGCACCACCAGCGACCATCTCATCGTCTGTGAGACCAACGATACAGAGGTCACCATTCAGGACGGAGCCGAGCCTTATATCCTCACCTTCAACGTACCGTCCTGGATTCAGGGCACCAACAGCACTGCCACCAATGGCAATCCCAGCATCAAGCGCACCTACTACACCTGCAATGTCAAGGGCGGAGGACTTAGTGGCGGCACACGCCTGGTGAAGCAGGGCGACGGCACACTCACGCTGCCTAATGCCGTGATGAAGCATTCAGGACCTACTGACATCTGGGCAGGAACGGTCAACTTCGACGGCACCTTCGAATCATCACCAGTTTGGCTCAACCGCTTCGCTGAGCTTAACAGCGACGGTGGACAGTTCAAGGCCGGCATAAGCATGGACTATGCCTCCACACTGCGTCCAGGGGGAGCTGAAAAGCAAGGCACCATTACTACGACCACGCTGAAGTTGGGCTTTGGTTCCCGCATCGTCTTCGACATTTTCAACGAAGGTCTGGCCTCCGACAAAATCACTGCTCAGCAGATAACTATCGAGACCAAGAACTGGCAGCACGGACCTCAATACCTTACGCCTGTGTTTGAGTTCACTCCCCACACAGGCAACAATCCCTCGGTTGCCACTGGACGCTACCTCATCGGCACCGTCGAGCAGCCCATCAGCAACCTCGACAAGGTGCGCATCGAGGGCATCGACACCAAGATGAAGGCCCAGCTGCTGCAGGAAGGTTCCAACCTCTATCTCGAGATTAGCGGCATGCGCGATGCCCAGGACATCACCTGGACGGGAGCCGTAAGCACTGCCTGGAACGTAGCCGACACTGAGAACTTCAGCAACGACGGTCAGGCCAACTTCTTCGTCACTGGCGACAATGTGCATTTCGATGACTCAGCCGAGAAGTTCAGCGTCACCCTCGAGGGAGAGATTGAGGCCGACACCGTCTTTGTCAACAATACCAAGGGCTACACCTTCAGTGGATCAGGAGCACTCGTGGGCAATACTACCCTCGTGAAGCAGGGCACTGGCACGCTCACCATCAAGAATGACAACACCTATACGGGTGGCAACCGTCTCTCAGGAGGCATCGTCAGCGTCAGCTCAATGGCCAATGCCAATCAGCCCAAGGGCAACCTGGGAGCAATGACTACTGCTGCCGCCAAATTTGTCATGGAGAATGGAGCCGAGCTGCGCACCACTGCCGCCATCACCAACGGATCAGCTATCAAGTTCGAAGGCGATGAGGGAGGCGTGATCAACAATGCGCAAGACTTCATCGTCGACCGTGCTATGATGGGCACTGTGCTCACGAAGAAAGGCACGGGATGGATGAAGCTCAACGTCGCCAACGGCAGTCTCCAGCGGCTCGTCGTCGCTGCAGGAACGGTGCAGTGTGTCAACAGCAATAAACCTGCCAACACCGTTGAATATCAGGGAGGCACGCTCCGCGAGAACACCGGTACCAGCTATGCCATCCACGTCCCGAAGGGAAAGACAGGAACATGGTATATGGCCAACCGCTCGACCTACACCAACAAGGTCACTGGCGAGGGCACACTCAATGCCTATTGCACCACGGAGAAAGGCACCAACTATTACGCTACGCGCACCCCCGTTCAGTGCGACTTCAGCGCCTTTGAGGGCACGCTCAAGCCCAACTCCAGCCAAGATGATGCCGCCGCCCTGCGTTTCACACTGAACACCGCCACCGGCATGCCTAAGGGCACGATGAACCTGGCTGCCAACGTCGTCGTGCAGAACAGCGGCAAGACCTTCCGCATCGGCAAGGTCACAGGATCGGGAGCACTCGGAGGCAGCTGCACCTTTAGCAACGGCGCCAGCGTGGGTGCCAACACCTGGCAGGTGGGCGACGACCAGGACTGGGCCACCAGCGTCCGCGTCGTCTCCAATGCCAACTTCACCAAGGTAGGCTCTGGCAAGGTCACTTGGACGGCTGCCAGCGACAATACCGGCACTACCACCATCAGCGAGGGCGAGCTCACACTATCGTCGAACGGTGTGCTAGGCACCGGCCGCCTCACGATTGGCCCCAACGGCACTCTCTCAGGCACCAACAAGAAGACGACCCCACTCGTCAACAGCGCTATCGTAGTCAACGGCAAGCTGAGTCCCACCACGCTCTACATCGACAACAAGAACGTCACCATCAATACTGATGGCATGCTCATTATCGAGGCCCAGCGCTGTGCTACTGCCACCCAAACGGGGTGCAGCACCATCGAGGGCGTTGCCAATATGACCATCAACGGCACGATACGCGTTGTGCCGGCCAGGTTCTGCAACCTGCAGGTGGGCGACAGCATCCGCATCTTCACTGCCAATGTCTTCTCCGGCACACCTCAGATCGTGGCTGAAGGTCCTTACGAGTGGGATGCCAGCCGCATCAGCGAGGGACTGCTCTTCGTCAAGAACATCGACACGGGCATCGACAGCGTCATCTCGGCTGAGACTCCGCGCAACATCTACGACACCCGCGGCCGACTGGTACGTGCCAACGCCACTAATACCGAGGGGCTGCCTGCCGGCATCTATGTCTGCGAAGGACGCAAATTCGTTGTGAGACCATAAACTTTACCAATATAAATATGAAAAAGACTTTTCTATTTTCCCTGACTTTCGCAGTTGCCCTGGGCACTCATGCCCAGCAAAAACTTCCCTTTCAGGACACAAGTCTCCCTACGGAGCAACGCGTGGAAGACCTCCTTCAGCGCCTGACGCTTGAAGAGAAAGCAAAACTGATGATGAACCGCTCACCGGCCATCGAGCGACTGGGTGTTCCGCATTTCGAATGGTGGAACGAAGCGCTGCATGGCGTCGGCCGCAACGGCTTTGCTACCGTCTTCCCCATCACAATGTCGATGGCGGCATCATGGGACGATGCACTGCTGCAGCAGGTGTTCGACGCCGTGAGCGACGAGGCTCGTGTCAAGGCCCAGCAGGCAAAGCGCTCAGGACAGATCAAGCAATACCAGAGTCTTTCATTCTGGACACCCAACATCAATATTTTCCGTGACCCAAGATGGGGACGCGGACAGGAGACCTACGGCGAAGATCCCTACCTTACATCCCGGATGGGCATCGCCGTCGTACGCGGACTGCAAGGGCCCGACAATGCCAAGTACCGCAAGCTGCTGGCCTGTGCCAAGCACTTCGCAGTACACAGCGGCCCAGAGTGGAACCGCCATACGTTCAACATCGAGGACCTGCCCGAGCGCGATCTCTGGGAGACCTACCTGCCGGCATTCAAGGCATTGGTCCAGGAGGGCAACGTCGAGGAGATCATGTGTGCCTATCAGCGCATCGACGGTGAGCCCTGTTGTGCACAGAGCCGCTACGAGCAGCAGATCCTGCGCGATGAATGGGGATTCAAGGGCCTCATCACCAGCGACTGCGGCGCCATCAACGATTTCCTCCCCCGTTATCATAACGTGGTGGAGACTCCACAGCAGGCTGTGGCCATCGGCGTGAGGGCCGGTACTGACGTGGAATGCGGCAGTCTCTACCGCCACCTGCCTCAGGCAGTGAGCGACGGATGGATCAGCGAGAAGGAGATCGATACCAGCCTGCGCCGCCTGCTCAATGCCCGCATGCGTCTTGGAGACTTCGACCCCGACGACATGGTCGACTGGACCAAGATTCCCGAGAGCGTCGTTGCCTCCAAGGAGCACAAGCAGCTGGCCCTCCAGATGGCCCGCGAAGGCATTGTCCTGCTGAAGAACAACGGCATTCTGCCTCTCCGCCAGAAGAGCATCGTCGTGATGGGTCCCAATGCCAACGACTCCATCATGATGTGGGGCAACTACTCAGGCTATCCCACCGCCACCATCACAGCCCTGCAGGGCCTCCAGAATCTGCTGGGCAAGAAGAACGTGAAGTACGTTCCCGGCTGCGGCCTGACCCGTGGCGAGGTGTCGGAGAGCTTCTACCGCACGATGAAGGGCACCTACTGGAACAACGAGAACATGCAGGGTGCTCCTGTGGCAACTGTCACCTATGCCGAGCCCATCAAACTCAACAACGGAGGAGCCACCGTCTTTGCACCCGGTGTTAGCCTCGAGCATTTCTCCGCCCGCTTTGAAGGCATATTCAAGACCACAGACGACGAGCAGCTGCAGCTGCATGTGGCTGCCGACGACAAAGTGCGTGTCATGATCAACGGCGACACCGTTGTCAACATCTGGAGTCCCCGTCAGCGCATCCAGGAGGCCAGGCCCGAGTTCTCAGTCAAGGGCGGCCAGGAATACAACATCGTCATCGAGTACGTGCAGGAGACCGATATGGCCAATCTGCAGTTCGACATCTACAAGCGATACACACCCACCCGCGAGCAGATTCTCCAGCAGATAGGCTCGGCCAAGACCGTCGTGTTCGTGGGAGGCATCTCACCCCGCGTCGAGGGCGAGCAGATGCGCGTCGAGGAGCCCGGCTTCAAGGGCGGCGACCGCACCAGCATCGAGCTGCCACAGGCTCAGCGCGACTTCCTGCGCATGCTGCACGAGGCCGGCAAGCAGGTCATCTATGTCAACTGCTCGGGTGGAGCCATTGCTCTTGCTCCTGAGGCAGAAAACTGCGATGCCATCTTGCAGGCCTGGTATGGCGGCGAGCAGGGAGGACAGGCCCTGGCCGAGGTCATCACAGGCAAGGTCAACCCCAGCGGCAAGCTGCCTGTCACCTTCTATAAGGACGACTCCCAGCTGCCCGACTTCCTCGACTATCGCATGCGTGGCCGCACTTACCGCTACTTCGAGGGCGAGCCGCTCTATCCCTTCGGCTACGGTCTGAGCTACACCTCGTTCGTCATCGGCAAGCCTGAGTATAGCGGCGGTCAGGTCAGCTTCTCGCTGAAGAACACCGGCCGTTGTGCCGGCACCGAGACCGTGCAGGTCTATATCCGCCGCACGGCCGACACCGAGGGACCGCTGAAGACCCTCCGCGCCTACCAGCGTGTAGAGCTGAAGCCAGGCGAGAGCCGGCGGGTAAGCATTGACCTTCCCCGTGAGCGCTTCGAGAACTGGGATCCCCAGACCAACACTATGCGCGTCGTCCCTGGCGAGTACGAGCTGATGATAGGCACCAGCAGTGCCAATAGCGATCTGCAATCCTTTAACATTCAACTTAAATAATTAAAACAATGGTACAAACTGACAAGGGTAGCCGCGGCTACCTCATCTCAATCGTCATGGTGGCCGTGCTGGGCGGATTGCTCTTCGGCTACGACACGGCAGTCATCTCGGGAGCCGAGAAGGGACTGCAGGCATTCTTCAAAGAAGCGCAAGACTTTGACTACTCCGACCGCTGGCACGGGTTCACCTCTGCCTCAGCACTCATCGGATGTATCATCGGCTCAGCACTCTCGGGACTCCTGGCCACGCGCCTGGGCCGCAAGAAGTCGCTCATCATCGCTGGCTTGCTGTTCTTCGTCTCAGCACTCGGGTCGATGGATCCCGAATTCCTCTTCTTCGAGCACGGTAAGCCCTCTTTCTCGCTGCTCCTCATGTTCAACTTCTACCGCATCATCGGAGGTATCGGCGTAGGACTCGCATCAGCCATCTGCCCCATGTACATCGGCGAGGTGGCACCTTCCAACATACGTGGAATGCTCGTCTCGTGGAACCAGTTTGCCATCATCTTCGGTCAGCTAGTGGTCTACTTCGTCAACTTCTTCATCCTGGGCGACCACATCCAGCCGCTCGTAGAGGAGATGGGCAAGGGCATAGCCGCCATCAACCCCGCTGCACAGTGGACAGTCACCACAGGCTGGCGCTATATGTTCGGATCAGAGGCCGTGCCGGCAGGACTCTTCGCACTGCTCATCTGCTTCGTGCCTGAGACGCCGCGCTACCTCGTCAGCATCGGTCAAAACCAGAAGGCTCTGGGCATCCTCGCTCGCATCAACGGCAGCGGAAAGGCCCAGCAGATCCTCCAGAACATCAAGGAGACCATGACCGTGAAGACCGAGAAGCTCATGACCTACGGCGTGATGTGCATCTTCATCGGCATCATGCTCAGCGTGTTCCAGCAGGCCGTCGGCATCAATGCCGTCCTCTACTACGCTCCACGCATCTTCGGCGACATGGGCATGGAAGACCCGATGATGGTCACCGTCTTCATGGGTATCATCAACATCCTCTTCACCCTCGTGGCCATCTTCACCGTCGAGAAGCTCGGACGCAAGCCACTGCTCATCTGCGGTTCGCTGGGTATGGCCATCGGAGCCTTCGGCGTTGCCGTCACCTTCGGACATGCAGGCCTCGAGATGGTCACAGCCATCAGCATCATGGTCTACAGCGCATCGTTCATGTTCTCGTGGGGCCCCATCTGCTGGGTGCTCATCTCCGAGATCTTCCCCAACACCATCCGTGGTGCTGCAGTCGCCATCGCCGTCGCTTTCCAGTGGATCTTCAACTTCATCGTCTCCTCCACCTTCGTGCCCATGTTCAACATGCACCTGACCGAGGGCGACGACTTCGGTCACTGGTTCACCTACGGTCTCTACGGTGTCATCTGCATCATCGCCGCCGTCTTCGTATGGAAGCTCGTGCCCGAGACCAAGGGCAAGACCCTCGAAGACATGACCAACCTCTGGCGCAAGCGCTGCTAGTCCCGCCCCCCCCCGACGCGACCTTTTACCTCTGCGTCTTTGTGTCCTCCGTGTTCGTAACATGTTCTAACTGAACACAGAGGCACAGAGACGCAGAGGTCATTATCTAGGCAAGGATTCTTACGTTCCTCTGAAAGAGTGACATGAAACTGTCACACAATGTTTTTTTGTTTTTGTTATGTTTTTCCTCAAAACCCCAGTAAAATACGTGGAAGCCAGCGATTATGGCATAACAAATGCATAACAAATATATAATCCCTAGCGCGTTTGCAGTACATCCCGTTGGTCTCGCGGTGGCCACTTCGCTTGCCTCCGGTTGCACACCGTAAGCTGTCCGGTCCGTACCTTTCGCGACGTTGGTACTCGCTTCGCATGCTTCAGGTGGATCTGCTTGTGACATTTGCGACAATTGTCCCTTCCGCAGTAAAATAGCGTAATCCCGAAGATTTCAGCGCTGATTTCGTCCAGGCCAAGATGTCACAGAGATAGGGCGGGTGTTAACATTCATTAGCAGGGGAGGTCGGCTCAAATCTTCTTTCATTGAGCCGATGACCGTATGTTTCGTACGGTCACCGACGCAGATTTGCGTCCGTTGACTATTCATCCATGCAGGCTCAGAACCCACCATTGCGAATCGCGATTGTGCTTGGTCTGGCTATGTAAGGGCAAGGGAGAGGGCGATTCGTCCACCCCCTTCAATCGGCAAGCAGACGAGCTGGGAGAACGAATCGTTCTGTCAGGTCAATGCAGAGGAATACGCGGGCCATCTTCATCAGTCGAGAAGGCACCGCACTGATTCAGTGCACTTCTTCGGATTGCAGGAACGCAAATTCGCGTCTTTGTCGAGGCAGGGCCCGAAAGGCGGTATCGTGAATCGCGATGGTGCTTCATCTTGCAATGCCAGGATAGAGGGGTCGGTTATTTGCCGTTATTTGCCGATCCCTTGCGGTTATTGGGCAGTAAGCAAGCCTACGGTGAACGATTTGTTCACCGTCACCGATCGAGGGGGTAACGAATCGTGACTCCCTTTGTTGGAGCTGCACCTGAGCAGACGATTTGTCGGGTCAGCTCTGTCTTGCATGAGGAGGTCCCCAAGCCGATGAGTCCCTATTTTAGGGAGTCATAGCCAATGGCCGCTGGAAATATTTCCATTGGGGTCTGTATCGATGTGAACGCAGATGTGTGTTCACATGCACAGGTACTTTCTCTGCAGCTGACTTTTCGTTAAACTAACAATAAAGAGACCCCACCCCTGCCCCTCCCCTTGATGGGAGGGGAGCTGCTACCGCCGGAGAACAAGCCGAATGGCACTCCCCTCCCTTCCAAGGGGAGGGGCAGGGGTGGGGTCTGTAACTTAGTTCACAGGGAGCGGCACAAAGTTACGTATTACAGAGGCATTTGCCCTTCCGTCTGAAGTCGGCAACCATGAGTTCGCCAAATGCTTATGGTGTCCATCCGATGGCATAACGAATCGTTACCTCATCCGATGGCGTCGCAAATCGCGACACCCTTTTGCCTGATTGTACGGGCCTGGGGATGGGTGTCTTCCCTACGAGGCTCAGTTCCAACTGGACTCCCCTCCCGTGATGATGGTCATTCGCCGTCTCTAGCTGTCACCCTAAATCAGGGGGGACAGCTTTGTTCTCTTTGTCTACATGAGTGGTCAGTGCGTTTTCGTTTTGCGGAGTCTTCTTCAAGATGACAGGTCGTAGGAAAAACAAAAAAACAAATGCCTGACTTTGCAAATCACGTAAATCAAGCCGCATAGTGTTTACAACTTTTAATATAGTTAGGATATGACTTGGAAAAATATCCCCATTCAATGGATTATACGCAATTGTGAAGAATCACAGCATACGCAAACACGTAACCATCTGTAA
Organism: uncultured Prevotellaceae bacterium; assembly: GCA_900318685.1. Classification (GTDB taxonomy): domain Bacteria; phylum Bacteroidota; class Bacteroidia; order Bacteroidales; family Bacteroidaceae; genus Prevotella. The sequence continues at coordinate 18,255 of ONLL01000033.1, forward strand.
ATAAGGAGCATGCAAACAACGCCAACACCCGCCATTCACAGATTCACAATTCACAGTTATTTTTTCGTGCCCCCTAGCCCTAAAACCTGAGCAAGAAATGTTAATATTTGTATTTATATATTAATATATATATTTAAATATAGATATACTCTATTTTCTTAAGAGGATTGGGGAGGGTACCCCTTATAAAAAAACTGTGAATTGTGAATCTGTGAATGACCGTCATCTGGAAGCCCCCAGTGTCCTCTACCCATCAACCTCATCATTGCATACGAAGAAAAATCGGCTGTCATCACGACAACCGATTCTCAAAACAAACTACTTAAAAACTAATCTACTAAAACAAATCAAAAAATATACTGTTCGAGTGCAAAGGTACGATTATTCTTTGAAACGTCCAAACTTTTAAGCGACAAAAACTTACGTAATTGATTTAAGTCAAAGCAAAAAGAGGACGGAAACATCTGATGCACTCATTTTTGTCAAGTTCAGATTACAATTTCAGCTATTTTTCAGCGTCTCTTACCTGTCATGCTAATCAGCGGGATGATCATCTCTTCCATCGAGATGCCACCATGCTGGAATGTATCCTTAAAGTAGGACACATAATAATTATAGTTGTTCGGATAGGCAAAAAATGAGTCGCCCGTCGCAAAGACATACGAAGTGGACAGATTAGGCGACGGCAGCAGAGCCTGCGCAGGATTCTTGATGACATAGAGATCCTTGCTATCGTACCCCAGGTTCTTACCCAGCTTATAGCGCAGATTGGTGTTGGTGTTGCGGTCGCCCACTATCTTCACTGGCTTGGTGCAGCGAATGGAGCCATGATCGGTAGTGACCAGTACTCGGCAGTCCTTCTGAGCCAGGAGCCTGAAGAAATCGGCTATGACCGAATGGCGGAACCAGGAAAGGGTGATCGAGCGATAGGCCGACTCATTGTTGGCCAGCTCCCTGACCATCCTGCTCTCTGTGCGCGCATGCGAGAGCATATCGATGAAATTGAACACCACCACATTGAGGTCATACCTGTCAAACGAGTTGAACTGCTGCATCAGATGCTCAGCATCGGCCGAGGTGTTGATCTTATGATACGAGAAGGTGTCGTGCCTACGGAAACGCTCCAGCTGAGTCCGAATGAGCGGCTCCTCGTTGAGGTTCTTGCCCTCTTCTTCGTCTTCGTCGACCCACAGCTCAGGAAACATCTTTGCAATCTTGTCGGGCATCAAACCTGAGAAGATAGCATTGCGGGCATATTGAGTGGCTGTAGGCAGAATGCTGAAGTAGAGATCCTCGTCGATATCGAACTGGTCGCCCATCTCCTGAGCCAGCACGCGCCATTGGTCGTATCTGAAATTATCGAGGACGACGAGAAACACCTTTTCCTTCTTGTCGAGCAGGGGGAAGACCTTGCGCTTGAAAATGTCAGGCGACATCAGGGGACGCTCGCCCGAGATCCAGTTGAGATAGTTCTTCTTGACGAACTTGGCAAAGCCGAGATTAGCCTCTTCCTTCTGCATGGCCAGCATCTCAGTCATCTGCGAGTCAGTGCTTGAGAGCTGCAATTCCCAGTGCACCAGCCGCTTGTACACCTCGACCCAGTCCTGCCACGACCGACAGTCCATGATCTGCATGGCTATCTGCTGGAACTGCTGCTGATACTGGCTCTGGGTGACCACCGTCTCTATCTCGCGCCGATGAATGTTCTTCTTCAGCACAAGCAGGATTTGGTTGGGGTTGACTGGCTTGATGAGATAGTCGGCTATCTTCTGTCCGATAGCCTGCTCCATGATGTTTTCCTCTTCGCTCTTGGTCACCATCACCACTGGTGTGGAAGGCGACAGCTCCTTGATGCGCTGCAAGGTCTCCAAGCCAGAAAGACCCGGCATCTGCTCATCAAGCAGCACCAGATCGAAATTACGTTCACGGCAAAGGTCTATGGCATCAGGACCATTGGAGACCGTAGTCACCTCGTAGCCCTTTTTCTCGAGGAAGATGACATGAGCCTTCAGCAGCTCCATCTCATCGTCCACCCATAGCAGCTGGCCGTTCGTCATCTGTGAGCATCAGTTTTGGTCGGTGATGGCTTTGAGCAGCTGCTTGAGGCTGGACTCTCGCTGCCAACTGAAGTCGGGCAGAGCCATGATGCGCTTCATCATCGTACGCTTTTCCTTCGACAGCATACGCCCCAGGTCACGCTCATGCACACGGACGAACTGGCCGTTGTAGAACATATAGTAATGACGGAAGACGGGCAGTTTGTAGTCTTCTTCATTATTCAGGTCGACGGTGGTCGTGCTGATCTGTTCGCCCAGGTCCAGGTTGGTGATGTTGATGTTGTTCTTCAGGTTGCGCTCATAGCCTTCCTGATCAAACAGCTCAATGCAATAAAGCCTATTGCTGCCCACGGAGTCGACCAGATATGCCAGTTGCTTGTTGATGGCAACGAAGGAGCGGCCGTCCTGGAAGTCTACTGACATGATATTGTCCATGTTGGCCTCCATCGTGTAGTCTCCCTGAAGATAGAGCAGCGAAGCGTTCTTGAGGAATACGTTGGTGAGTGGCTGACTGAGTTTATGACCGTCGGAGAAAGTAATTACGGAGGGTTTGAACTCCCTGAACATCGTAGCCGAAAGCGTACGTTTCTGTGCCACGCAGCTGATGGCGAGCACCAGCATCATCATTGTTATAATTTGTCTTTTCATCATCTTAAAATTTATAAAGCTCATCGATTAGACGTAATCAATGAGCTTTGGTTTAATTTGCGGTGCGTACGAGACTCGAACTCGTGACCTCCTGCGTGACAGGCAGGCATTCTAACCAACTGAACTAACGCACCAGTCCATATTTTCATTTTTGCTCGACAGGTCAGAGAGCGGTGCGTACGAGACTCGAACTCGTGACCTCCTGCGTGACAGGCAGGCATTCTAACCAACTGAACTAACGCACCAAGTGAGGCTCTTTCCTGTTTTGCGGGTGCAAAGGTACAACAATTCCTCGACAATCAAAGAAAAAGCGCAGGAAAAAATCTTGCGCTTAACATTCTTTAAAACTTATAGGCATACCCGATGCCAATTACATGGCGATTTCCCTCCGAATCATCGTCCTTGTAGGTGTGCTGATAGAGGTACTTCACATCGAGCCAATGCTGCTTGGTGAGCCTGATCTCAGTTCCCAGCGAATAGCGCATCTTGTCCATTCCGCTGCCACCTACCGTGCTCTCTGCACTCACGTAGGGCCGCCACATCTTGGTCAGCTTATACTTCAGCTGGAGGCGATTGCGCCATTTATTGCTGCCCTTGCCGCGATAGGTATGGGTCTCAGTGATGCCTTTCTTGACCACAGGATCGCCGTAGTAGCGGTCATCATCTTCGTCGGTATAGTTCCAGTAGCGGTCGACGGTCTTCTCAGGACGATAGGTGTACTGCCACCTTTCGCGAAGCGAGATGCTCAGGTCGCCAAAGGACTGAGAGGCGGTCAGCGACACATTCAGTCGATGACGGGCTCCCCAGTAGTCAGAATATTTCTTTCCGCTGGTGTTGACCTTGTGATTATTGTCCATCAGCAGTGAGTAATCCGCCGATGCCTTCAGCCACGACAGCAGCTTATAGCTCACGCCGATGCTGGCACTCCAACGGTCGAGCTCGCCCACATCGTCACGGGTCCTGAGCTCCAGGCCTGCTTCGAGCTCCATGTTCCTGTTCAGTTTCTTCTCGATGTTGGTCTCTGCCCAGAGGCCAAAGTCATCGCCCTGAGCCATAGTATGGCAGAGTGGCAATTGCGCGAAGGCCAGTGTCAGCCCAGCGGCTATCAGTCGTCCTTTTTTCATACTTCCCTCCATTGTGATTTTCTGACTTTGAATATTCCGTCCACGTCATTGGTGCCCTGGCTGTCGTAGGTCACTTTGAGCACGGCTGTGTCCTTGAGGAAATCGACGCCGCCGACATCGACCTTGATGACCTTGATGCCCAGACGCTGCTCGAGGTCGGCCTTCAGCTCCTCGTACTTCTCGGGCTTGATGAGCTCAATGCGGTCGTATTGCACCAGTTTGGTAGGCTTCGTCCTCAGCTTCAGTTCACAGAACAGTATTGATACGATAACGATGATATCGATAATCACCAACCTGGCCAAGTCAGCAAAATGGTTGGGGAGTTCCTGTTCGATGTTAATCATGGCATGCACCACTGAGAGGCACACGATGATAAACAGATAGGTCATCTCTCGCACTGGCATCGTATCCGTACGATAGCGCATGATCGAGAAGATGCCGAAGAGTCCCAGTCCTACTCCCATCGTAGCCTTTCCACGATCCATACCCATCATGAAGTACACCAGGAAGAAGATGGCCACTGAAATGAGCATGAAGGTAAAGTAGAAGTCACGACGATGTGCCTTACGATAATAGAAGCGATCTACAATGATCCAGTTAACTACCAGACAAATGAGGAATCGCAACAAGGTGTTCCCAAAATCACCCGTGAAAATAGAGGAAAGTTGTTCAATCATATACTTTAATAGTTTTTAGTTTCTAATATTCAGCTCTTCTTGCTCATGATGCGCTCCACGTCGCGCAGCTTCTGCTTGAACCGGTTCACTGGCAGCGACGGATTGGTCATTGCGGCTCCCATGCAGTATTTGCTGAAGCCATGCGGATGGATGTGCAGCTGGCGCAGCATCTCTAACACAGGCGAGAACACCAGCCCGTCGCGCTTCAGCTCGACGATGACCAGATGGCCCATATCCCTCGACTGGCCCGTCAGCACATTGTTGAACTCCAGCTGGGTATCGATGGTCAGGCGCTCGGTCTTTGCACGGTTCACCAGGGTAACACGATGGAAGTAGTTGTGCATATGGGGCTGAAGATCATCGACATCAAAGTGCAGATGCTGAGCGATGAACTGCCGTTTCTGCTCGTCGCCAAGGTCCATATCAGCCACCTCTATGCGCTTCTTCTTCGTCCGCCCATGATTGTTCTTGGTCTTGATCTCCATGAACTGCAGGTTGGAGCTGACATAGGTGCGGAAGCGAATCTTCTGACGGCCCGCATGACCATGCTGGTGCTCCTTGTACATCGAGAATCCCTGTGTATCGAAATAGGTCGTGTCGTAGAGCATATTGCGCTCCCCATCGATGTCCTGCACGTAGTAGTCGTCCTTAGCCATGCTAAGCAGTCTGAGCAGCTGAGGCATGGTGGTGACGAACTTGGTGTCAGTGCGGTTCATCAGCTTCACGCCGCTCATCTCTGCCAGCGTGATGGGCTTCATCTGCCTGAGGAGTTCTTCCATCATTGGTTAGCTTTTTTGATTTCGTGTGCAAAGTTAAGCAATAAAAACGAAAACGCCAAACATTTTCAGCAAACACATCGATTTCGTCTGCGAAACATCCATAAGATGAGCTGAGGAAGCCTCCCCCTACCCCACTCAGGACTTGATCTCGATGTCGCGTCTCACGTTGTCGCGTATCTTACGCAGGTATCCCTGCATGCCCTCAGCATCCTTGTGGTCGATAATCTCCAGCAGTTCCTTCAGCTCCGTACGTATCTGACTGACCTGGTCGTGGGTATAGGGATTGAACAGGATCTCCTGCAGGAGGTAGTCGTCTTCGTTAAGCACGCCCTTGGCAATGCGCATGTGGCGCTTGAAGGTGGTACCAGGAGCATCCTGATGCTTCATCACTGCAGCAAAGACGAAGGTCGACACGAAAGGAATGGAGAGCGAATAGGCCACCGTCTTATCGTGCTCCTCGAACGTGTATTCATAGATGTTGAGTCCCAGGCGCTGATAGAGGTCCTTGAAGAAAATGCGGCCCATATAGTCGCCCTCGCTGATGATGATGGCATTCTCCTCGCTGAGCTGCTGCAGATTGGCAAAGGTAGGGCCGAACATCGGGTGAGTGGAGACATAGCGCATGCCCGACTGCTCGTAGAATTCCTTGAGGTCGGTCTTCACAGAGGCGATGTCGCTGATGATGCACTCCTTCGGCAGGAATGGCATAACCTCTTGAAACACTGGGATGGTATACTTCAGCGTGACTGCATTGATGAGCAACTCCGGACGGAACTCGCGTATCTCCTCGTAGGTGGTGAAACGCTGACAGTTATATGTGAAGCGCATACGACGTGCATCACGTTCGAAGACTGCCACTTCGTGGTCGAAACTCAGCAGGTCGATGAAGAAACTGCCCATCTTGCCTGCGCCCATTACTAGTATTTTCATATCATGTTCTCCTCTACTACTTCTTCCACTTGTCTATCGTTATCAGTGATTGTCGGCTTGAATCTATTCATCATCATGCTACTTATTGATGATCTCTATCTGCTGACGCACACTCTCCTCATGGATGCTCTCAAACACACGAGCAACGAACTCAGGTCCCATGCCGCAGAGCGAACCCTGGGCACCACGCTTGCTGAGAATCTCGTTATAGCGGGAAGCCTGCAGCACAGTCATGTTATGCTCACGCTTGTACTGACCAATCTCTCGACAGACGCGCATGCGTTTGGCAAGGAGTTCCATCAGCTGGTTGTCAAGCTCGTCAATCTGTTTGCGCAGCTGCTGGATTCCCTCCGTCGTAGTATGCTCATCGCGAATGACGAGCAGCGAGAGGATATAGTCGAGCACATCGGGAGTCACCTGTTGCGAAGCATCGCTCCAGGCCTTATCCGGATCGCAATGGCTCTCCACGATGAGACCGTCGGAGCCCAGATCCATAGCCTGCTGACAGAGGGGAGCAATCAGTTCGCGACGACCTCCTATATGCGATGGGTCACAGATGATGGGCAGATCAGGAATACGGCGGCGCAACTCAATGGGTATCTGCCACATAGGCAGGTTGCGATAGATTTTCTTGTCGTAGCTGGAGAACCCGCGATGGATGGCTCCCAGACGTTTCACGCCTGCCTGATTGATACGCTCAAGAGCTCCAATCCACAGCTCCAGATCGGGATTGACAGGATTCTTGACGAAGACTGGCACGTCGACACCTTTCAGGGCATCGGCCAAGGCCTGCACAGCGAAGGGGTTGGCACTGGTGCGCGCACCTACCCAGAGGATATCGATGTCGTACTTCAATGCCAGCTCAACATGCTCTGGTGTAGCCACTTCCGTTGCCACCAGCATCTTGGTCTCCTTCTTTACCTGCTGCATCCAGGGCAGGGCTTTTTCGCCATTACCCTCGAAGCCGCCTGGCTTCGTACGTGGTTTCCACACACCGGCTCGGAAGTTGTGGCATCCCTTCATGGCCAGTTCACGGGCCGTTCTCATCACTTGCTCCTCTGTCTCAGCTGAGCAGGGGCCTGCTATCACGAATGGTCGTTCGCTGTCGCTAGGCAGATTCAATGGTTTTAATTCTAGTTCCATAGTTATATGATGTGTTTGATTCTTTCTAATGCTTGTTCTATTTTCTCTTCCTTCGCGCAGAGGGAGATGCGAATATAACGCTCACCGTTGCTTCCGAAGATGAATCCTGGGGTGATGAACACACGAGCCTCGTGCAACACGCGCTCGGTCAGCTCCTCCACATTATTATATATAGAGGGTATGCGTCCCCAGAGGAACATACCCACCTGTCCCTTGTCGAACTCGCAACCTAGTGCCTGCATGATCTGCTCAGCCAGCCGGCGACGACGGGCATAGGTCTCGATGTTGTAAGTCCTGTGCCACTCATCACTGTTCTGGTAGGCTTCAGCAGCAGCCAGCTGGATTCCTCGGAATGTGCCGCTTTCAATGTTGCTCTGCACCTTCAGAATCCAGGAGATGAACTCGGCATTCGTGGCACACAGGCCTACGCGCCAGCCAGGCATATTGTGGCTCTTCGACATCGAATTGAACTCAATGCAGCAATCTTTCGCGCCTTCCACTTGCAGCAGCGACAGAGGATGCTCATTGAGGATGAAGCTATAGGGGTTATCATTGACCACCACCAGCTGATGATCCTGAGCAAAGCGCACCAGCCGCTCATAGGTCTCTAGGCGGGCAGGGGCCCCAGTGGGCATATTGGGATAGTTTGTCCACATCAGCTTTACTGACGAGCGACCCTCTACAGTTCTCCGACTGACAATTTCTTCCAGCTCGTCGAAATCGGGCTGCCATCCGTTTTCGGGCTTCAGGTTGTAGTTCACCACCTTGGCGCCAAGGATTTTCGACAGCGATGTGTAGGTAGGATACCCAGGGTTAGGCACCAGCACCTCGTCGCCAGGATTGACGAAGGCCAAGGTCACATGCAGGATACCCTCCTTAGAACCTATCAGCGGCAGTATTTCCTTGGCTGCATCGAGGTCGACGTCATACCATCGTTTGTAGAAGCCTGCCATCGCCTGACGCAACTCAGGTGTGCCCATCGTGGGCTGATAACCGTGTGCCGAAGGATCATGGGCTACCTCGCACAGTTTCTCGATAGTCTGTTCCGACGGGGGCATGTCAGGGCTGCCAATGGCCAGGCTGATGATGTCCTTGCCCTGGGCATTCAGCTGTGCCACTTCTTTCAGCTTCCGACTGAAATAATACTCACTTACTGAGGATAGTCTGTCTGCTGGTTGTATCATAGTTCTCAATTACCTTTATATTCTCCTAATATTTTCAAGTCTCTCGTCAGCGGAAAGATCGCGTCTATCGACTGGCGATAACGCGTCAGGTCGCTGTAGGTCACGTCTACATAGAACAGGTACTCCCACTCACGGCCGATGATGGGCAGCGACTGAATTTTCGTCAGATTGATCTTGTAGAACGACAGAATGGCAAGAACTGCCGAAAGCGATCCCTCTTCGTGAGGCAGGGAAAAGACAATACTCGACTTGTTTGTCTCAACCAATGGACGCAGCATATCGGCCTTCTGGGGAGCGGAGCAGACAAGGAAACGAGTGTAGTTGTGCTTGTTGTCCTCGATACCGTCTTCTAGCACCTTCAGTCCATATAGCCTCGCTGCATCAGCATGACAAATGGCTGCCCAGCCACGATGCTTTCCCTCAGCTATCATCTTGGCTGCGCCTGCAGTATCGTCGGCCTCCACCACCCGTAGTTGAGGGTGGGCGGCGAGGTAGTGACGCGTCTGCATCAAAGCCACAGGATGGGAATGCACCTCAGTCAGCGTCGACCAGTCGTCCTCGGGCAGGCAGCAGATGCTGTGAGTGATGTGCAGCTTATGTTCGCCCACCACAGTCGTGCCCGAGTCACGCAGTAGTTCGTAGTTGTGCAGCAGGCTTCCGGCAATGGTATTCTCGATGGCGGCCATACCTATGACGGTAGGGTCCTGACGTATGCTGTCATAGACCTGTTCGAACGTTGAACAGCAGATCAGCTGCAGTTGTTCACCTTCGAAATACTGGTGGGCCGCAATGTCGTGAAACGAGCCCGTCTCTCCTTGTATCGCTATTCTCTTCATATTCTTATCTTAAAAAAAGTCCCCGCTGCACTGGATGTTGTGAAGCGGGGGCCTATGGTATCTTTCAACATAAATCTATGCACGACTTTCCGCTTCACAAGTGTTTGCAAAGTAAAAGTAGTAGTAGAAGTATGCATTCCGTTTCGTCATTTTGTTGCCTTTTTATTGTTTCGGCTGCAAAATTATAACTTTTCCGCCAATTATGCAAGCAATTTGCAAAGTTTTTTTAGGTTTTTGCTCTATTTTGCGAAAATATGCGTAACTTTGCATGCAAGAAACATCATTAATCAAATACAATATGAAAAGAATCATTCTTAGTGCAGCCCTTATCATGACATGTTTCATGGGGGCATGGGGGCAGGATGCCTCTATCACCATCCACACTGGACAGGGAAAACAGAAAATCAACAGGGAGATCTACGGACAGTTCTCCGAGCACCTCGGCTCGTGCATCTATGGCGGACTATGGGTGGGACCTGAGTCGAAGATCCCCAACATCGACGGCTACCGTAAAGATGTCTTCAATGCTCTGAAGGCGCTGAAGATTCCTGTGATGCGCTGGCCTGGCGGATGCTTTGCCGACGATTATCACTGGATGGACGGCATCGGCCCCAAGAAGGATCGTCCTTCTCTGCGCAACAACAACTGGGGTGGCACCATCGAGGATAACTCCTTCGGCACTCACGAGTTCCTGAACCTCTGCGAAATGCTGGGCTGCGAGCCTTACATCAGCGGTAATGTTGGCTCAGGCACGGTAAAGGAGATGGCCCAGTGGGTGGAGTACATGACCAGCGACGGTGATACACCAATGGCTCGTCTGCGTCGTCAGAACGGACGCGACAAAGCTTGGAAGGTGAAGTACTTCGGCATCGGCAATGAAGCCTGGGGATGTGGTGGAAACATGACTCCCGAATACTATTCGAATGAATATCGCAAGTTTAACACCTACCTGCGTGACCAGCCCGGAAACCGTCTCTATCGCATTGCCAGCGGTGCCAGCGACTACGACTACAACTGGACAGAGGTGCTCATGAATAATATTGGATTCCAGATGAACGGCGTCAGTCTCCACTACTATACCTGCTCTGGATGGAATGGGCCTAAAGGCTCAGCTACAGAGTTCAACAACGACCAGTACTACTGGGCGCTGGGCAAGTGTCTGGAGATTGAGGAGGTCATCAAGAAGCACAAAGCCATCATGGACGAGAAAGACCCAGAAGGACGCATCGGACTGCTCGTCGACGAATGGGGCACATGGTGGGACGAAGAGCCTGGTACCATCCCCGGCCACCTGTTCCAGCAAAATGCCCTCCGCGATGCTTTTGTGGCATCTCTTTCTCTGAATGTCTTCCACAAGTACACCGACCGTGTGAAAATGGCAAACATTGCACAAGTGGTAAACGTGCTTCAGTCGATGATTCTCACTGATCAGGAGGGAACTGGCCACATGGCTCTCACTCCCACCTACCACGTCTTCGAGATGTACACCCCGTTCCAGGATGCCATTTATCTGCCCCTCGACCTGCAGACTGAAATCATCCCTGTGAACAAGGAATACTTCAAGAAAAAGGAGAATGCCTCTGATGCTGGTTATCGTCCCTGCCCCATGCTCTCCGCATCGGCTGCCAAGACCCAGGACGGAAGCATCGTCTTCGCTCTGACCAATGTATCGCTCGACAAGGATCAGACGGTCAACGTCGACCTCGACGGCTTCAAGGCAAAGAGCGTAAGTGGCCGCATACTTACCAGCAAGTCAGTAGGCGACTACAACGATTTCCAGAATCCTAATCGTGTAGCTCCAGCAGATTTTGCAGGTGCCAAGCTAGGGAAGGATGGCAGTCTCAGCGTAAAGATGCCTGCTCATAGCATCGTCGTACTCACTCTGAAGTAGACATTTCCTCACATGCACAAAACAAAGAAATTGCTGTTGGCAGCAGTGAGCATCTTTCTGCCACTCGTATGTAACGCTCAGTACAATCTTATACGTATTGACAGCGAATCAGATGCTTGGCGAAGCTCACAAAGGGTTTTCTTTGACAATGAGATGTCGCGTCTACTAATGCCACAGGCGACTGCCTTTGGAGTGAAGTGCATACCATCATTTTCACCTGAATGGACATTAACCTACGACTCTGTGGCTCATGTACTGGTCTACAACAAGGCACAGAAAAGTGTCTGGTATACCACTTATGAGGCAATGCACAAAAGAAAGACGAAGATAGATAAAGCAAGTAACAGGCAAATAATCACAAGTAAATTGCGGAAAAAGCCCAAAAACTATCAAGCGCCAGAGGTGAATACCTTTTCGCTAGCCATCAGCGATGACCAGGCTGCAATGCTGCGGGCTATATGGAGAAATGCTGTATATAATGCCGAAGACAGGGAAGTATACATTTTGGATGGTACGACGTGGGAATACTTCATTGATGGTCGCCGTGCGAAATCACACCGTGACGAAAATATGCTAGTGAAATTCACAAACGAACTGGCCAAAGCCGTCAGCACTGGCAATGACGCCCGCAAGGACTCACTCATCGGGAGTGAGTTCCAGCGCGTCGTCAGTAACCTAACCATCACCCCGCAGCCACTATAGCCTCCACGCTTACCGAGTAAAGCCTCCACACTTACCGAGTAAAAGCTCTATACTTACCGAGTAAAAGCCCTATACTTACCGAGTAAAAGCCCTATACTTACCGAGTAAAAGCTCTATACTTACCGAGTAAAAGCTCTATACTTACCGAGTAAAGCCCCAACAACTACCGACTATAGTTAAATCTGCGACAGTGATTGATAAATCTGAGACGGCAATTGATATATCTGTGACGATGAATGATAAATCTGCGCCAATGATTGGTGTTTATTTGCAACGGCAAAGCATCTGACCAGTTTCAGCTATCTCTAACATCCTCACCTTTTCCCGTTTTTGATTGAAAGTGCAAAGAAAAACACGATTTTTCTTTGCACTTTGCTAGCTTATTAGTACCTTTGCAGGCAAAATGTAACCATAGAAAGAAATTATGAACAAAATCGTCAGAAAAGAACAGTTCTCAGAACGGGTGTTCCTGTTCGAAATCGAAGCTCCATTGATTGCCATGAGCCGCAAGGCTGGCAACTTCGTCATCGTGCGTGTCGACAAGAAGGGCGAGCGCATGCCACTCACCATTGCTGGCGCCGACATCGATAAAGGCACCATCACACTTGTAGTGCAGATGGTGGGTCTTTCGTCGAAGAAGCTCTGCGCTCTTAACGAGGGTGACTATGTGGCTGATGTTGTAGGACCTTTGGGTAACCCCACTCATATTGAGAACTATGGAACGGTGGTCTGTGCTGGTGGAGGACTGGGTGTTGCGCCCATGTTGCCCATCATCCAGGCACTGAAGAAAGCAGGCAACCGCGTGCTCTCAGTCATGGCCGGACGAAGCAAGGATCTCATTATATTAGAAAATAATGTACGCGCGAGCAGCGATGAGGTCATCATCATGACTGATGACGGATCGTATGGTGAAAAAGGCGTCGTCACAGTTGGCATTGAGAAATTCATCGAGCAGGAGCATGTCGACAAGGTGTTTGCCATCGGACCTCCTATTATGATGAAGTTCTCGAACCTCACTGCCCAGAAGCACGGCATACCTTGCGAAGTATCGCTCAACACCATCATGGTCGACGGTACGGGCATGTGTGGAGCTTGCCGACTGACCATCGGTGGAAAAACGCGCTTCGTATGTATCGACGGTCCTGAGTTCGACGGAGCCCTTGTCGACTGGGACGAGATGTTCAAGCGTATGGGCACCTTCAAGCGCGCTGAGCAGGAAGAACTGGAGCACTACGAAGAGCATCTGAGTTCAGTATGTGGCGATTCTATCGCCACCCCTACCCTCACGTCCACAATCACTGACGAAACACCCTCCACTACTGAGTCCATCGACATACTCACCGACCGAAATGCCGAATGGCGCAAGGAACTGCAGAAAAGCATGAAGCCCAAGGAGCGCACACAGATTGAGCGTGTAGTGATGCCTGAGCTCGATCCCGTATACCGTGCCACTACCCGAACAGAGGAAGTGAACATCGGCCTTACGAAAGAGATGGCTATGACAGAAGCCAAGCGCTGTCTGGACTGCGCCAAGCCAACCTGCGTAGAAGGGTGCCCTGTCAATATCAACATACCCTCGTTTATCAAGAATATTGAGCGTGGACAGTTCCTTGCAGCTGCCAAGGTGCTAAAGGACACCTCTGCCCTACCCGCTGTTTGTGGTCGTGTATGTCCGCAGGAAAAGCAGTGCGAGAGCAAGTGTATCCACCTGAAGATGAACTCCAAGCCTGTAGCCATCGGCTATCTGGAGCGTTTTGCTGCCGACTATGAGCGTGAGAGCGGAAACATCAGCCTGCCTGACATTGCTCCCGCTAACGGCATCAAGATAGCCGTCGTAGGCTCTGGTCCTGCAGGTCTCAGCTTCGCCGGCGACATGGTGAAGAAGGGTTATGACGTCTATGTCTTCGAGGCCCTACACGAAATAGGCGGCGTGCTGAAGTATGGTATTCCCGAGTTCCGACTGCCTAATAAGATCGTCGACGTCGAAATCGACAATCTGGCAAAGATGGGTGTACACTTCCAGACGGACGTCATCGTCGGCAAGACCATCAGCATAGAACAGCTGGAGGCACAGGGTTTCAGAGGAATCTTCGTAGGAAGCGGTGCTGGTTTGCCCAACTTCATGAACATCCCTGGCGAGAACCTCATCAATATCATGTCGTCCAACGAATATCTGACACGTGTAAACCTTATGGATGCAGCCAACCCCACCACCGACACACCGCTGAACCCAGCCAAGAGCGTGCTCGTGGTGGGAGGAGGAAATACGGCAATGGACTCCTGTCGTACTGCCAAGCGACTGGGTGCCGATGTCACACTCGTCTACCGTCGATCAGAGGTAGAGATGCCGGCCCGACTGGAGGAGGTGAAGCATGCAAAAGAAGAGGGCATACGTTTCCTCACGCTTCACAATCCAATCGAGTACCTTGCTGATGAACAGGGCGCCGTACGTGCTGCCGTACTCCAGGTAATGGAGCTTGGCGAGCCCGATGCTTCAGGACGACGTTCACCAGTACCCGTTGAAGGTAAGACCATCACCCTCGATGTCGACCAGGTCATCGTAGCCGTCGGCGTAAGTCCCAATCCCCTGGTGCCCAAGAGCATCGCAGGTTTGGAACTGGGACGCAAGAACACCATCGTGGTCAGTGAGGAGATGCAATCCAGCCGCAGAGAGATCTTCGCAGGTGGCGACATCGTACGCGGAGGCGCCACTGTCATTCTGGCTATGGGCGACGGCCGTCGTGCGGCCCTGAACATGGACGAATACCTGCAAAAGCAATAGTTCAGTATGTTGCTGTATCACAGCAACAAACACAAGCAATTATGAACGGACTCTATACCATCATCCTGCTCATACTGAGCAACGTCTTCATGACGCTGGCTTGGTATGGGCATTTGAAATTGTCAGAAGCAGGAATCAGCCGGACATGGCCCCTGCTGGGTGTCATTGCCTTCTCCTGGGGTATCGCATTCTTCGAATATTGCTGTCAAGTGCCTGCCAACAGGCTGGGATTTATAGGCAACGGCGGGCCCTTCTCGCTTGTCCAGCTGAAGGTCGTACAAGAGTGCATATCGCTCTTCGTCTTTGCCATCATTGCCAACATCATGTTCCAAGGGCAGCATTTGCACTGGAACCACATCCTTGCATTCATACTCATTATACTGGCGGTGTATCTTGTATTCATGAAATGACAGAACAAGAACGGTTACTAAAGAAAATCAACGAACGCTTCATCAAGGCGTTCGTTGCTTTTCAGCTTCTGGAAGACGATGACCATATCCTCGTGGGCCTGTCGGGTGGCAAAGACTCACTAATGCTTACCGAACTGCTCGCCCGTCGATCGCGCATTCAGCATCCACGCTTTCAGGTAGAAGCCATCCACGTTCGTATGGAGGACATCCAATATGCGACTGACACCACCTACCTGCAGCAATTCTGCAGCAATCTCTCCGTCCCCCTCCACATAGTTACCACCAGTTTCTCTTCCCCAACGATCCCTCCTGCCGACTTATCCTCCCCAAAAGCCGTCTCGTCTGTTGCGATTCCATCGCAACCACAAAAGCCCAAGCCCCCTTGCTTCCTATGCTCATGGAATCGGCGCAAGCAACTCTTCAATATCGCCCAGGAACTAGGCTGCAACAAGATTGCCCTCGGACATCACCAAGACGACCTGCTTCACACTGCCCTGATGAACCTCCTCTACCAAGGACGCTTCGCTACCATGCCGGCACGCCTCCGTATGAAAAAGATGCCCTTGCAAATCATCCGTCCACTCTGCCTCGTACCAGAAAGATGGATTGCCCAATACGCTGAGATGAGTCACTATCAAAGGCAGATCAAGGTATGTCCATACGAACACGACACCAACCGCACCACTGCCAGAAAGCTCTACGAGGAAGCCGAAAGGATGAATCCAGAAGTACGCTTCTCGCTATGGAATGCACTGGAGCGCGACAGCAAACTCATAGAAGAAGAATAGGAAGCTGGCTCTTGATTATTAAAAACATTTAATTATTTCACTGAAAGGAAGTATATTCGGGCAAAAATTCGTACCTTTGGCTTTTAAATCAAACTGATGCCCGTAATGAGATACAAGACATACATAGCCCTGATGCTGATGCTCCTGCCGCTAGGTGTTAATGCCCAGCGGAGAGGTCGCGCAGTAAAAACACCAAAGGTAGAAGAGCCCGTTGAGGATCCACGCATCACACAGATGAGAGCCTCGACCCAGAAAGTGACGTTCATCGATAGCGTGGTGGTAGACAAAGTCGACTTCATGCGTCATATCCCACTTTCACCCCACATAGGAAAACTCACGCAGAGCAACGGCCTAGGAACTTTCACAAACGAGATGGGCGACCATCGTCTTGCCACCACTCCCGACACACTCATAGTAGCGACTGATTTCATAGCCAACCGCTGGACAGAAGCAGTTCCCGTCAATGGAATAGGCGATGCGCCTGCCATCAACCCTTTCCTTATGCCCGATGGTATCACGCTCTACTTTGCGCAGAAGGGTGAGAAGGCAATAGGAGGTTTTGACGTGTTCGTCACTCGATATGACAGCGAACGGCAACAGTTTCTCAAGCCCGAGAACTTGGGAATGCCCTTCGCATCAGAGGCCAATGACCTTTTCTATGCCATCGACGAGTTCAATCAGATAGGCTACTTCGTTACTGACCGCCGGCAACCTTCAGGCAAAGTGTGTATCTATTCCTTTATTCCTTCAGACAAAAGGCAGACATACAACATTGAAGCCTATTCCGAAGAACAAATGCACGCCTTGGCAGATATCAGCCGCATCGCTGATACCTGGGAAGACAAGCAGGGCCGAGCAGAAGCTCTCGAAAGGCTTGAGAAGGCCCGCAACACACAAGGCAATCTCGCTTCAAGCATAAAAGGAACGCCACAACAAACTGAACTCGATGATTTGCGCCACCAGGCCGACGTGCTGAGTAAAGCACTTACAATGGCACGCAATTATTACGCCACTGCCAATGACGACGAACGCCAGAAACTACGCGGAGAAATCTTGCACAGCGAGCAACAACTGGAAATGCTACAGACGGAAATCAGAAACAAAGAGAAACAAATACCCTATCAAAACTAAAACCCTACGACTATGGAAAAGTATTTTGCACCATCAGAGCTCATCATCAACGAAGATGGCTCATGCTTTCACCTTCATCTGAAGCCAGAACAACTGGCTGACCGCGTCATACTCGTGGGTGATCCCGCTCGTGTAAACACAGTTGCCAACCATTTCGACTCCATCGAATGTGAAGTAAGCAGCCGCGAATTCCACACCATCACCGGCACCTATCAGGGTAAGCGCATCACTTGTCAAAGCCACGGCATCGGATGTGATAATATCGACATAGTCATGACCGAGCTCGACTCGTTGGCCAATATCGACTACCAGTCGCGCACTGAGAAGAAAGAGCATCGCACACTGACTTGCGTGCGCATAGGTACATGCGGAGGTCTGCAGCCCTACACTCCCACAGGTACTTTCATTGCATCAGTCAAAAGCATCGGATTCGACGGACTGCTCAACTACTACGGTGGCCGCAACGACGTATGCGACATTAAACTTGAAGAGGCATTCAAACAGCACATGCATTGGGACCCCATCAAAGGAGCACCTTATGTAGCTATCGCCGATGAGCAACTCATCGAGCAGATTGCTCAGGATGATATGGTACGAGGATATACCATCTCATGCGGAGGATTCTACGGCCCACAAGGACGAAAGATACGCATACCCCTTGCTGATCCAGATCAGAACGAAAAGGTAGAAGCATTCGAATACGACGGCCTGCGCATTTGCAACTTTGAGATGGAATCGTCGGCTCTGGCAGGACTAGCCTCGCTCCTCGGACATAGGGCTATGACATGCTGCATGGTCATCGCCAACCGCTATGCACAGGAGATGAACACTGCATACAAGAATACCATCGACACCCTCATCGTTAAAGTTCTCGACCGAATCTAAGTGATTGGCATATTGAGATTCCATCTCGATCTTACAAATTGAAAACATGACTTCATTCGAAAGCGACTACAACAACGGAGCTCATCCTGCCATCCTTCAGCAACTGCTAGACACCAACGACCAGCAGTCTGCCTCTTACGGCTATGACACTTGGAGCCAACAGGCACGTCAGAAGATACGCGCCGCCTGTCAATGTCCTGATGCAGAAATATATTTCCTAGTGGGAGGGACACAGGCCAATGCTACCGTCATCGATGCGTTGCTTCCGTCTTACGGAGCCGTTGTCTCTGTAGAAACTGCCCACATCAATGTACATGAGTCGGGAGCCGTCGAGGCTAGCGGGCACAAGGTCATTACGCTCCCGTCTCACCAAGGACGCATGGCTGCCAATGATCTCCGTCTCTATCTGCAAAACTTCCACGACGACCCCACCTGGGAGCACATGGCCTACCCGGGAATGGTATATATTACTTTTCCTACAGAGCTTGGTACCATCTATCAGGCTTCTGAAATAGCAGCCATTCATGATGTCTGCCAGCAATTCAGTATACCGCTCTTCATCGATGGTGCACGACTGGGTTATGGGCTAGCCGCCAGCGGATGCGACATCACCCTGCCTTTCATCGCTAGCCATTGTGAAGCCTTCTATATTGGAGGTACTAAGGTGGGAGCACTCTGTGGCGAGGCTGTCGTATTTCCCTGTGGTGCCCCACCCCACTTCTTCACCATCATTAAACGACATGGTGCATTACTCGCTAAGAGCAGACTTGCTGGGGTGCAGTTCAATGCACTTTTCACCAATGACCTTTATTTCAGCATCTCTTGCCATGCAATAGAGATGGCCATGCGGCTTCGACGGATATTCATAGAAAACCAGATACCAATTAAAGAATCGCCCACCAACCAGCAATTCGTAGTACTTACTCGTCAGCAGCAAGAAAAGCTCTTGGAACACGTGCTATTTGAAACATGGGAACCACTCGATCAAGACCACACACTCTGCCGATTTGTTACTAGTTGGGCAACCAGCGACGAGGATCTCAGGCAACTGGCTTCAGCCTTGGAAGGAATAAAAGAATGACACAAGACATCGAAACAATCTGTGCACCTGCCACCGCTGCGGGCGGAGCCTTGGCCGTCATACGCATCAGCGGTCCAGAGGCTATTACTATCGCTAGCTCCATCTGCAATCATGATGTCACCCCCCTTCCTTCAAATAAAGTCCATCACGTTCAGATACAAACTCCTAACGTTTCCCAATCCGAGTCTTCGTCAAAAAGGGAAACCATCGATGATGTTCTTCTCACCATCTTCCGAGCCCCACATTCTTATACTGGCGAAGATTCAGTAGAAATATCGTGTCACGGCTCACGTTACATCGTTCAAAAGATCCTCGACCTGCTCATCCAGAACGGTTGCCGAATGGCTCAACCTGGCGAGTATACAATGCGAGCCTATCTTAACGGCAAACTAGACCTCAGCCAGGCAGAAGCCGTAGCCGACCTCATTGCCTCAAGCAACCAGGCTTCCCACCATATTGCGATGAGCCAGCTGCGCGGACATTTCTCCTCAGAATTGAAGACCCTTCGCAATCAGTTGCTCAAGCTCACTTCTTTAATTGAACTCGAACTTGATTTTTCCGATCACGAAGACCTCGAATTTGCCGATCGGGAAGAGTTGCTCACGTTAGCCCAAACCATTGAGGCCCACATCGCACGCTTATCCAGCACCTTTGAAACCGGGCAGGCACTCAAGCAAGGCATTCCCGTGGCTATTGTCGGAAAGACAAACGTAGGCAAATCAACCCTTCTCAACCAACTGGTCGACGACGAGCGTGCTATCGTTTCAGACATCCACGGCACCACTCGTGACACCATTGAGGAAACGATGGACATCAACGGTGTGCAATTTCGTTTCATCGACACTGCAGGTATCCGCAAAACCAACGACAAAGTGGAGCAAATCGGCATCGAGCGCACCATTCAGGCTATCAAGAAGGCACGCATCGTCATTTGGTTGCTCGACCAGCAACCAACGAGGAGTGAAAAAAATGAAATGTCTGAACTCAGTAAAGGAAAAAGGCGCATCTATGTTCATAATAAAGCCGACCTGATCGACATCAACAAATTCAATCCATACATTATTCCGCTATCCTTAATCAGCGCTAAGACCGGCAAAGGCATTCCTAATCTGAAGAATCGCATCTATGAAGAAGCGCAGCACGCAGGTTTGATTTCCAATTCCAATGACGTCATCGTGAGCAACGCTCGCCACTATGATGCTCTTGTCCATGCTCATGAGAACCTCCAGCGTGTCCTTGATGGTCTTCGTCAACAACAAAGCGGAGAACTCCTCTCCGAAGACCTCCGCCTTGTCCTTTCCGACCTTGCCGAAATAACCGGTGAAGGCCAGATAACGCCCCAAGAAACCCTCAACAATATCTTCTCACACTTCTGCGTGGGCAAGTGACCCCTTATAAACAACTCTGAATAACTTGGAGTAATTTGAACTAAGTCCCTCTAAATGAGGGACTTTTTGTATTTTAACACTTCAAGTTGCATATTTGTTAGTTACAGTTTTTCCAGTTATT
>ONLL01000011.1 GCA_900318685.1 uncultured Prevotellaceae bacterium
CTGGAGCACCTTGGTGAAAACACGCCGCTCCTCAAGACCCGCACCGCGGATCATAGCCGCCAGAGAGGCCGACTCCTCCGTGTCCATCTGCATCAGGCTCACGAAGCCGCAACTGTCAACATCCACGTACATAGCTCACTCAAACTTAAGGTCAAACCAGGGCGTGCGCACCAGCGTCACGCCGTTATAACACGCATGAATGCCATTCGAGGGCACTAGCTCGCGCACCAGGCCGTCACTCGCCATGCCCGGCTGCTGCAGATAGGCCCAGAACTTACCCTGGGAGCCCCACACACCATGCAGGCGCTCCACATTGTGGCCCTCAACATGACCCTCCACACTCAACACATCATCGTTCAGAAGGTGGAACCGGTCGAACATCATGCCCTCACGACGGGCATCCTCAAAG
This sequence comes from uncultured Prevotellaceae bacterium, assembly GCA_900318685.1. GTDB lineage: Bacteria > Bacteroidota > Bacteroidia > Bacteroidales > Bacteroidaceae > Prevotella. Next base: position 410 of record ONLL01000011.1, read on the forward strand.
TCTTTCATTTTCATAATCTGAAGTTTTAAGTCGTTAAGTGTCCTCGGATAATACTCAGAGTGCTCAGGTGAGTCCACGCCTGGCGCTCACTCCCAAGAGGAGCCACGGCCACAATCCAGGCCGACAGCTCGTCGACCCAGCGCAGCAGCTCCTCACGCTCGGCAGCAGGCATGGCTAACACCCGCTCCCGACGGCGACGGCGGCGGCTCACTGGCCACCTCCCGCAGCCCAGGCTGCAACTGTGCCTACGAACACAAGCCCCAGAAGAGCAAGAACGTTGGCGATGATAACTTCCCCATGGGTGAACTGCTCGTCCACATCCGTAGCACAGAGGGACGTGAACGTCTCGCTCTTCGTCTGCCACCAGCAACAAATGATGGCGACCAGCTGAACGAGGGCTGAAGTGGTTGAATACTGAACCATTGCTCTTATGTATTTGACATATAAAAACCACGCTACGTGCTGTCAGGATCATAAGAGCTGAGTCCCCGGGGCGTTGTCCGCTTACCCGACACGGCGTGGTTATGTTTTGATTCCTATGTGTGGTGGCACAAAAAACGCCGGATTGATATCCAGCAGCATCTGCACCGCTCTTATGATTTGACGGTGCAAAGGTACGAATTATTTTTGAACCGCCAAAACTTAAACCGTATTTTGTTACAAATTTAGAATTAATCGAAATAAGAAAAGACCATGCGATACTCACGTACAGCATGGCTCTGACCTCGATGGCGTCGAGCATGACGCCATAGCAAAATCTGAAACTGATATCTATGAAACAAATCTGTTGTATGTAGAATGAAAGCTTTTTCATCAGGTCTTGCTATTTTCGTTCCTTGTTCCGATTGAGGAAAGGGAGGCGGCACGCTAACCCAGGCGCACCGCCTGCCCACTCACTTGCCCGTCTTTCCGGGCTGTCATCCCAGGACTTCAGGACACCGGCCAGTTTCTTCCGACGGCCTAAACAGTTTGCCGACTGCCTGCCGAAGCAGTGGTGACTGCAAGGGGATTCGAACCCCTCTTCTCCCACGTCTTACATAACCCTTTTCCCAGATGGCGGTTCGACCTGCAGTCAGGTGGCGGTACTGTTCCCCGCCAAGTCAACGGTACTAAGCCTTACGCGGACTGCGCCTCTCTTCGTACAACTACTAACAAAAACAACCTATGTCCCATGGCGCACCCCGCTCCGTCGGCTTCTCCAACACAAATGAAAGCAGTCAGTCATTAACCCTACGACCGAACGTTGCGCCACTCGCCACTCTCCATCCCGCGGATGATGCACTCACGCTCAACGGGACTCCAACGGTCATCACCGATGCGAGAGATCACAGTACTGTGACCCCACCCCGTCTTCAGCTGAACCCACAGCACAAACAAACCCTTCTCCGACTTGCCCAGGCCACCGTAGAAATCAGCAACAACATTCGATTTTTTTTCGCCTCTCACCATTGTTAATCCAAATTTTATTCGTAACTTTGTAGCAGGTTATAAACCAAATTTCGATGCAAAGATAAAACAAATCGTGTAAAAAACAAACGATTCGTGTGGATATTTATGATTCTTTAACGATAAAATAAAATAAACAGTGTATGACTGGAGCACAGCTAAAATCCGAAATCAAGCGACGAGGGTACACCATCAAGAGCGTCGCACAGCACATGGGCACATCGGCGCAGAACCTCGGCAACAAGCTCGTGGGAGATGACGTAGCCTCAGGACTCATAGAGGCTGCCGCAGAAGTCATGGGCATCAGCCCCGCAGACTTCTACCGCACAGGCGACACCATCACGGCCAGAAACAACAGCCTCGCGTTCAAGGGCAACAACAGCGTCGACACAAGGCTGCTCGACATCATCCAGCAGCGCGACCGACAGCTCGACAGGGCCATGGCGCAGACCGACAAGGCACTCGCCCAGATGGACCAACTCCTTTCGCTTTTCTCAACAAGCAAGCAGACCGCCCAAACCCCTGAAAATCGCGCCAAAATCGCGCCAGACTCAACCCCCTAAAACTCACAAGGTTGCTGATTCTCAAATACTTACTGGACACTCCAATCCCGTCAAAATCCAGTAGCCCCGACCAAGAAAAAGGAAGATCGAAAGGTTTTCCTTTTTTCGTTGTAGGTGCTTTATTTACTTGCCCACTGGAGCAGGATCTAGGACTCAGGCTTTGATCATTGGATTTCGCCAGTCTGCAGTAGGCTCATTCACAGATTCACAATTCACAGTTTTTTTTCAAGGGGTCCTCCTTGTTTTCCCTAAGATTATAGTTATATTATTACATATATTAATACATATAAATATAAATTAACATTCTTGACACAGGTTTCCTGTTTTCGCCATTGGGACACCCAAGATTTCAGGTTATCCTGTCAATGAGGTCGCATAGTGTCTGCTGCTCCTTGTTCATACCCAAAATCACCCTCTGTGGCAAGTTGGACTTGGGAGACACATAACTGATGGCATACATGGTCTTCGTCAGTTCCTGTGCACGATGCACAGTTATCTCACTCTTTGCTGTCTTGAGTATCCTCTCCAGTTCCAATAATATGGTATATGAGGTAAAGCAGATACAGATATGTCCTTCTATCCTATTCTGTAGCCTGTGGTATATTGGTCTTACGGCAAGGTCAAACTTGTTAAAACGGAATGCCCTCTCGATATACCAGAGATCGCCGTAGCGGTCAATGACCTCGCCGGCTTTCAGCGCCGTGTTGGTTACGTAGCCCTTGATGCCGTCCCATGCGGCATCTGCCTCGTATTTCCCGAAGTCGACGGACACTGTCATTTCACCCTCCAGTTTCAGGTATTTGTTATAGCCACGGTTGTTGATGCTCTCCTTGGTGAGTTTCCCCGTACGGATGCGCTTCTGTAGTCTTACGAGCCCCTTCTCACGGTTATGCCTGTCCTTAGCCGCCCGTTTCTCACTACAGGACACGACGAGCCTGCTGCCGTCCTTCCGCCTGACTTCCGCCACGTCGCCATATTTCAGACCAAGTGCCAGGATGTCGGCCTTCACCTTTTCGGATTCGTTCTTCGGCCTTGCACCAAGGATATACTGATAGCCGTCTGTCACGAGAGCCTCGATGTTGTCCTTGCTAAGCAGCCCTGCGTCTGCAACGACCACCGGTTTCCCAAATCCGAAGCGGCTGGCCAGTGCCTGTATCATCGGGATGATGGTCTTGCCTTCAGAGATGTTACCCTCGTATATCTCATAGCCGATGGGATTGCCGCCGGAGGCAACGAGCAGGCCAAGGAATATCTGCGGACAGGAGTGCTTGCCGTCCTTCGAGAAGCCGCATTTGCGCAGCTCGTCCTCCTCTGCCGCCTCAAAATACAACGTCGTCATGTCATAGAAGCATACCGTCACCTTACCGCCCACCACCTTTTTCGTATGCTCGTAGGATATCTGCTCCACAAGCGTCTTATAGTCCGGCGTACATTTTTTATGGTTTCCATCCTCCTTCTCCGGGCGATAGCAAAGGTCGTCAAGGAAGCGATAGACTTTGCTCAGGCTGTATCTCACATGCAGGTACCGTTCCAGATAGTCCACCGTCTTCAGCTTGCTGCCGGGATTGAACAGACGGCAGATGACCATGTGGCGGAACATGTCACTGGGAATCCGGTCATGCCCGATTCTGTCATAAAGCCTGCCAAACACCAGTTCTGGGCCGACAACCTGTATCTGGGAGTTGTTCAACTGCCCAAGAAACCGCTCAAAGCCTGCCTCTTCCTCATCAATGCCTGGCAAGAAAGGTTCATGGTGACGTGCGATATAGTCACGCCCCTCTGCCATGAGACGATCAATTTCCTTCGGATCCTTACTGCAGCCGATGGACTTGATAACCTTCTGCTTCCGGCTCCTGGTCTTTGCTACCACCTGGATACTGAATGAGCCTGACTTGTTGGGCTTCTTGCGTACAAACATGGTGCAAAGTTAGCATGGGACACCCAAATATCCAAATTTTCAGAGGATTTTCTGCTGAAAACCAGACACATTCGTCTTTACGGCGAGTCAAATGGCGAAAACAGGAGATTATAGTTATATTATTATATATATTAATACATATAAATATAAATTAACATTCTTGACACAGGTTTTAGGCCAAGGGGGCACGAAAAAATAACTGTGAATTGTGAATCTGTGAATGGCTGGCAAGGCGGCATTCGTATATGGTTCACTGATAGGCAGTTAGAAATTATGCCATTTAAATTCTTCACAATTGTGCAAAATCCCATGCATGAAATACGCACATATTCGTACGAATTTCCTCATGCGCCAGCCGCTCCCCTCCCTTCAAGGGGAGGGGTTAGGGGTGGGGTCTGTATTATTCTGCATTTAAAGAGTTACCAACCCCACCCCTGCCCCTCCCCTGCATGGGAGGGGAGCGGCTGCGCGACATTTTCAGACGATAGGGGCTCTTTTGTAAATGTCCTGCTTGTTTCGCATGAGTATTACGCTCGTTGCGGACGGTGGGCGCTCTCGTTACGGACGGTGCGTACGCTCGTTACGGACGGTGGGCGCGCTCGTTACGGACGGTGGGCACGCTCGTTGCGGACTTTGAGCACGCTCGTTGCGGACTTTGGGCATGCTCGTTACGGACGGTGGGCACGCTCGTTGCGGACGAGCGCTTGCAAACCAGCATTCCTGTAACAGGGAGATCAAGCTATCAGTACTTTTACGCCAATAGCAATGAGGATAATGCCGCCAAACAACTCTGGACGGAAATGACGACTAGCCATCGAACCAAAACGGATGCCCAGCCAATGACCTAGCAGCGACATAAGCAGCGAACCAATGCCTATCAGCGTAAGCGGGAGAACAAGCGACGAAAGCGACATATAGCCGGTGACAGCCATCGAAGCCCCCACAGCCAACGCATCGATGCTGGTGGCAACAGCCAATAGCAACTGAGTCGTTAGTTTGCGTGGACGAATGAACGAATGTTCGTCAGACGAACGGAATGCCTCGATGATCATTCTCATGCCCACGAAAGCCAGTAGCACAAAGGCTACCCATCGGCCGTAAGCCTCCAGACGGGCAGCATAGAAATGAAGCGCCAGCCATCCTGCCAAAGGCATGAGCGCCTGGAAAAGACCGAAAAGGACTGACGAGCGCATGGCGACGCTCCAAAGCCAGCGTCGCTCGATGGCTCCACAGACCACTGAGACCGTGAAGCAGTCGATGCCCAGCGATATGGAGAGGAGGATGATATCAAGAAGACTCATAGGAAGTCAAGTCCAATGGTGTGGATGGCTGAACGGGCTATGCGCTCGTACATCAGTCCCATATCAGCGAAATGAATGAGGCTCTGCATCGCTGCCTTCCGCAAGATTGGATTGCTGCTCTGCAGGGCCGTAAGAGCCTGGTCGACAAACTCATTGATGCCACGCTCGTTGGGCTCCATCTGACGTGAGAAGAGGCGACTCAGCACATGATAGCCACAGATCTGAGGCAGGTCATCAGCAGCAGAAAGCCAAAGGTAGGCCTTCTCGGCAGCAAAGGGCAGATGCTGGTAGAGATTGAAGGCAGCCTGCTCGGCCAGCTCCACCGTCGTGGTCTGCTCCATCCAGATGTCGACCACCTCAGGCAGTATCTCTTCAGGAGGCATCAGCATGGTAGCCAAGATCTTGCACTCGCGCACATCCTCCTTCCACAGGGCGATAGCCAGGTCGTAGAGCGACAGCGATTCGTCGCCCTTCAGCTCAGCAGCCATCTCCTTCAGCCGAGGCAGCGTAGCACCCCAGTTCAGCTTGTAGTCGAGACCTTTCTGGCGCATCGACTGAGCCGTCGCTCCGTCCATCATCTGATGGAACGACTGCTTGATCTCCTTCACTTTCTGCTGTATGTCCATCATGGGCAGGATATTATATCAATGTGCCGTACTCAGAGCTATAGCGTAGCATCTGATGGTCGTAGCTCTCTGAATAGTTGACCTGAATGTCGACGATGCTGCCTTCGCTGTCAGTGACGGGCAGCAGCCAGGGATTGATGAAGCCTTTGTAGGGAGCCAAGTCCAGACGGCGATAGCGCTCCAGCACTTCCTGATGCAACTGCTGGTCGATGGTCACGGCATAGGTCTCGACGAGCTCTCTGGCAGCCGCATAGTCGCCTTCGCTCTTGATGCGCTGAATCTCTGCCAGGAGCCTGGCCACCAGCTGTCGAAGCTCCTCATACGAGCCGATGCTGAGGAAGGTCTTCCCGTCGCGCTGAATCAGCTGCATGTGCTGCGAATGCTCCAGACACCAACGTGCTATGAGAGCCCTGTTGCGCATATGGGCCTCCTCGATCTGTCTGCCTGGCTCGATGCGTACGAGCTGAGTCAGCAGTCCGTTCATCATGTAGGTATAGTACTCCGACTTGTAAGCCTCGCCATTGGGTAGCAGTCCCAGCTCAACAAGCTTGGCATCGGCAAGATAGTAGAGGGCGAACAGGTCGGCACGAGCCTCCTCAATGGTGTTCCCATAAGCCTTCAGCGCATCCGGATCGACACATGGCAGAAGCTGTCCGCTGCCGTGCCCCAGACACTCGTGGAGGTCAGTATGGAGCGTATCGCAGACGTCACCGTATTTTTCTATCAATGAAAGGGTTTCCTGGTCAATGACAAACTCTTCCTTGAATCCGTTCCCATGAGCTGCTTTATTGTAGGCATCAGTAATATTGGCAATGGTGATGCTCTTCGAACCATAGCGGGCTCGAATCCAGTCGGCATTGGGCAGATTGATGCCGATGGCTGTCGACGGATATTCATCGCCACCCAGCATTGCCGCACAAATGACACGGGCAGAGACACCTTTCACCTGCGACTTGCGGAAACGAGGGTCGACAGGCGAATGGTCCTCAAACCACTGTGCATGATCGCTGATGGTGCGCGTGCGACGAGTACCTTCTTCGTCGACATATTCCACCAGTCCCTCCCACGAGCCTTTCAGCCCCAGCGGGTCGCCATAGACCTCGATGAACCCGTTGATGAAGTCCACCTTGCCGTCGAGGTCGTGCAGCCATTCGATGGAATACTCGTCGAAAGTGTGCAGGTCGCCTGTCTGATAATAGTCGATGAGCAGACGGATGGCACGCTGCTGGCTCTCGTTCTCGGCCACATCGAGGGCTTTAGTCAGCCAGTAGATGATATGACGGATGGCATTGGCATACTTGCCGTTAGCCGTCCATGTTTCCTCATAAATGCGCCCCTCGCCATCCTTCACAAGCGTGGAGTTCAGACCGTAGGATGGTGGCTCTTCCTGACTGCCGGCAGCCTTCAGCTGAGCGTAATACTGCTCTGCCTCCTCCTGACTCACGCACTGGTAGAAATTGCAGGCAGAAGTGGCCAGAAGGTCTTCGCCGTCAGCCTTGTTCACCCGTTTGGGCTGCACCTTCGAGTCGAATATTACTGGAAAGATCTCATTGCACAGATCATCGACGGTCTGTCCTTCAGCCAATGGCAAACGAAGTGGATCCACCTGGTGCAGAGCCTCCCATAGGAAATCACGGCTGAAGCCTGGCTCGAACTTGTCGCAACCATAGTGATGGTGAATGCCGCTGGAGAACCAGATGCGCTTCAGGTAAACGACAAAAGCCTGATAATCAAGTGTATCACGAGAGATGCAATAATCAGTATACACCACCTCCAGCACCCGACGGATGAGCAGATTATGGCTCCCGAACTGGTCGAAGGTGATATCGCGCCCATAGAGGGCTGCCTGAGACAAATAGTACACAAGAATTTTCTGCTTTGCCGATAGATGCTCGAATCCGTCGAGACGATATCTAAGCATCTGTATATCAGCAAAGCGCTCATCGCAAAAGCGAAACGGGGCTGTCTCCATTACTTCTTTTTCTTAGCCTTCCTCTTTGCTTTCTTCTCCTTTTCCTTCTTCTCCTTCTTTTCTTCCTTGATTGAGGAATGCTGCAGGCGGTACTCCTTAGGAGTGATGCCAGTGAGCTTGTAGAAGGATGCGTAAAACGACTGACGGTTGGCAAAACCAACCATATCGCTCACCTCCTCGATGTTCAGATCCTGATAGCGCTTGTCCGTCAGGATGAACATTGCCTCCTCAATACGATATTTGTTGACAAAGGAAGTGTAGTTCATATGGAACCGCACATTCACGACTGCTGAGACATAACGGGTGTTAGTTCCGATGTCCTCAGCCAACTTTTTTGCAGAATAGTCCTTGTCCTTGTACTTTTTCTGCATGACCACAATCTGCAGTATCTTGTCTTTCAGCTCATCCATCAAGTCGGGATTGACAAGTGTCCTGTAGGTTGCGTCCTTTTCCTTTCTCTCCGATATATTATACTTCGTCATCGTTTTAGAGATTTTTGGAATCATTAATTTCTGCAAAGATAGGCATTTTTTTTGAATAATCATCACTTTTCATAAGAAAAATAATGAAAAATGATAAAAAAAGCCGATATTTTCGTCTTTTACAGCTATTTTTTGTACCTTTGCAAGTCAAAAATGACAAAATAAGGACAAATGAAACCAACAGCCATATTGCTTCTGCATTGTCCTGACCAGCAGGGCATCATCTCGGAAGTAACAAAATTCATTACTGACAACCAAGGTAATATTGTCTACCTTGATCAGTATGTGGATCGTCAGGATGGGATGTTCTTCATGCGCATTCAGTGGGAGCTGGACAGATTTCTCATTCCACGTGAGAAGATAAAGGATTACATTGAGACGCTCTACGCACAGCGCTATCACATGGAGTTCAACCTCTATTTCAGCGACCAGCGTCCTCGCATGGCCATTTTCGTCAGTAAGATGAGCCACTGCCTCTACGACCTGCTGGCTCGATGGAAGGCAGGCGAATACGACGTCGACATCCCCTGCATCGTGTCGAACCACAAAGACCTGCGCTACGTAGCAGAGCAGTTCGACATACCTTATTATGTATGGGAGATCGCGAAAGACCATTCCAACAAGGCCGAGGTGGAGCAGGCCGAGATGCAGATCCTGAAGGAGAACCGTGTGACATTCATCGTGCTGGCCCGCTATATGCAGGTCATCAGCGACGAGATGATAGCCGCCTATCCTCATCACATCATCAACATCCACCATTCGTTCCTTCCTGCTTTCGTAGGGGCTAAGCCCTATCATCAGGCCTGGGAGCGTGGTGTGAAGATCATCGGAGCCACCAGCCATTATGTGACTGCTGAGCTAGATGCTGGTCCTATCATCGAGCAGGACGTAGCCCGTATCACCCACAAGGACACTCCTGAGAGCTTGGTGCTGAAAGGCAAGGACCTGGAGAAGATCGTGCTGTCGAGGGCCGTATCGAAGCATATCGAGCGTAAGATTCTCACATACAAAAACAAGACCATCATTTTCAGTTGACATGCAGGTAGCAGTAGTGAAATATAATGCAGGCAACATCTTCTCTGTGATGAATGCATTGCGGAGACTGGGCGTCGACCCTGTGCTCACCGATGATGCTGCGACGCTCAGGAATGCCGATCGTGTCATCTTCCCTGGACAGGGAGAGGCACGCAGCACAATGGCCTACCTCCGAGATAAAAAGCTCGACGAGGCGATCCGTTCGCTCACGCAGCCTGTGCTGGGCATCTGCATCGGACAGCAGCTGCTATGCCGTCATTCTGAGGAGGGCGATGTCGACTGCATAGGAATCTTCGACGATGCCGAGGTTAGAAGATTCATACCCCAGAAGCACGAAGACAAAGTGCCCTGTATGGGATGGAACGGACTCTTAGACTTGAAAGGACCGCTCTTCCAGGGACTGCATCCTGAGGAGACTGGCCGTACACCTTACGTGTATTTCGTGCACAGCTATTATGTGCCTCTCTGCAAGGAGACGATTGCTACGGCTGACTACGTTCTCCCCTACTCTGCCGCCATTCAGAAGGACAATTTCTATGCCTGTCAGTTCCATCCTGAAAAGAGTGGAAGCGTGGGCGAACAAATCATCAATAACTTCCTCAGCTTATGATTGAACTGATACCTGCCATTGACATCATCGAAGGGAAATGCGTGCGCCTGGCGAAAGGCGACTATTCCCAGAAGACCGTCTATGCCGACGATCCTGTTGCGATGGCCCTGCAGTTTGAGGAAGCTGGCGTGCAGCGTCTGCATGTTGTCGACCTCGACGGAGCAAAGTCACGCCATATCGTCAATGTCGAAGTATTGCGTAAACTGGCGAGAGAGACAAAGCTGACGATAGACTTCGGAGGAGGCATCAAGACCGACGAGGACATAGAGAAGGCCTTCGACAGCGGCGCCTCGATGGTGACCGTGGGATCAGTGGCAGTCACTCAGCCAGAGCGCTTCGCTCATTGGATGGAGAAGTATGGCGACAGCCGCATGATTTTGGGAGCAGACGTCAGGAACGGAAAAATCAGTATCAATGGCTGGCTGGAGGACTCTGAAGAGGACCTGCTGCCTTTCCTTAGGCGCTATATCGACATGGGGGTCACTAATGTCCTCTGTACGGAGATATCAAGGGACGGCATGCTTCAGGGGCCTGCCATCTGCCTGTATCAGGAGGTGATGAAGGCCTATCCTTCACTTCATCTCATAGCCAGCGGCGGGGTGTCGTCGGAGGAGGATATAGAAGCCCTGGATGCTGCAGGAATCCCTGCCGTCGTTTTCGGCAAAGCCTATTACGAAGGCCGCATCGACCTGAAGAAAATCGTGGAACGAAACTCTATAAAGCAATAGATCATGGGACTGGCCAAACGCATAATACCCTGCCTGGATGTGAAGGACGGAGAGACCGTCAAGGGCATCAACTTCGTCAGCTTGCGCTCTGCAGGCGACCCTGTAGAGCTGGGCAAGGCCTATAGCCAGGCAGGGGCCGACGAACTCGTGTTCCTCGACATCACAGCCTCGTTCGAAGGGAGAAAGACCTTTACGGAGATGGTGGGGAGAGTGGCACGCGAGATCAACATTCCCTTTACCGTGGGTGGCGGAGTCAATGAGCTTGCTGACGTGGAGCGACTGCTTTATGCCGGAGCCGACAAGGTGAGCATGAATAGTGCTGCCCTGCGACGACCAGAACTCATCGAGGAGACGGCTCGACGTTTTGGCTCACAGGTCTGTGTCGTAGCCATCGATGCCAAGATGGAAATTGAAGGCGACCAGACCTCTTGGCGTTGCTATCTCAAGGGAGGACGCGAGCGCACTGAGCACGACCTCTTCGAATGGGCCCGTGAGGCACAGGAGCGAGGTGCAGGCGAGATACTCTTCACCAGCATGAACCACGACGGAGTGAAAGAGGGATATGCCAATGAGGCTTTGGCCGTGCTGGCAGAACAACTCTCCATACCCATCATCGCCAGTGGTGGTGCTGGATGCAAGGAGCATTTCCGCGATGCCTTTGCCATAGGACATGCCGATGCCGCCCTGGCTGCCAGCGTGTTCCACTTTGGCGAGATACCCATACCAGAACTGAAACAATATCTGCACAATGAAGGAATCAATGTTAGACTTTGATAAGATGGGAGGACTGGTGCCTGCCATCATACAGGACGCCAAAACGAAAAACGTGCTCATGTTGGGTTTCATGAATCAGGAAGCCTATGAGAAGACTTTGCAAAGCGGCAAGGTGACTTTCTGGAGCCGTACGCGACAGACGCTATGGACTAAGGGCGAGACCAGCGGCAACTTTCTGCAGCTGGTCAGCATGGCTGTAGATTGCGACAACGACACCCTGCTCGTCAAGGTCATCCCACACGGACCGACCTGCCATACTGGTACTGACACTTGCTGGGGAGAGACGAACGATGCCAACCCGCTGCTGTTTCTTCAGGACTTGCAAGACTTCATAGAGAAGCGACATGAAGAGATGCCTGAGGGCAGCTATACCACACGCTTGTTTCGCGACGGTGTGAACAAGATGGCGCAGAAGATGGGCGAGGAAGCACTCGAGACTGTCATCGAAGCTACCAACGGCACAAACGAGAAGCTGATCTACGAAGCAGCCGATATGCTCTACCACCTTGAGGTACTTCTCACTAGCAAAGGACTGCGCATCGAGGACATTGCCCTCGAACTGCAGAAGCGCCATGATCCCAACTGGGATGCCCAGCGGCGTCTGGCCAAGTCGAACGGAACGATGAGTTGAAAGCTTAATGTGTGAAGCCATGATTATAGAATACAAACATACCAATATCTATCAGCTTGATGGAAGAGCCATTCTCACCGACGTCAACTTCGAGGTGGGTGATGGCGAGTTCGTATACATCATCGGACGTGTGGGCTCAGGTAAGAGTTCGCTGCTGAAGACCATCTATCAGGAGCTGTACATCGACGAAGCCGAGCAGGCAGAAGTTCTGGGCTACGACCTTCTGACGCTGAAACGCAAGCATGTGCCTTCGCTGCGCCGTCAGATGGGTATCGTCTTCCAGGACTTTCAGCTTCTGTCTGACCGTAGCGTATGGAAGAACCTGTACTTTGTACTGAATGCTACAGGCTGGAAGAAGAAGGCCATCGCCCAGCGCATCGACGAAGTGCTTGCCGATGTAGGAATGACAGAGAAGAAAGGCTGCATGCCCTACGAGCTGTCAGGTGGTGAGCAGCAGCGAATTGCCATTGCCAGGGCTATCCTGAACACCCCAAAGCTCATCGTGGCTGACGAGCCCACAGCAAATCTCGACTCTGAGACTGCCGACGGAATCATGGACCTGCTCAGAAGCATTTCCGAGAAGGGCACGGCAGTAGTGATGTCGACCCACAACCTGTCGCTTCTTGACAACTATCCAGGCACTGTGTACAAATGTCAGGACGGAAAAATAGAGAAACAAGAAAACTAAATAAAACAGCATAAGACTATGAAAGTAATGAAATTCGGCGGCACATCTGTTGGCACGCCACAGCGAATGAAGGAGGTGGCTCAACTGGTTGCCAAGTCAGGAGAGCAAGTGTTTGTTGTGCTTTCTGCTATGTCGGGCACCACGAACTCGCTTGTCGAGATTTCCGACTATCTCTACAAGAAGAATCCCGATGGTGCTAATGAGGTGATCAACAACCTCGAGCGCAAGTACGAGCGTCACCTCGAAGATCTCTATTCTACAGACGAGTATCGTACCGTGACTCGCGACTTCCTGCGTGAGGAGTTCAACTATCTCCGTTCTTTCACCAAGGAGCTCTTCACCAGCTTTGAGGAAAAGAGCATCGTGGCCCAAGGCGAGATGATGTCGACCAACATGATGGTCAACTACATGAAGGAGCAGGGCATCAATGCCGTGCTGCTCAATGCCCTTGACTTCATGCGCACAGACAAGAATGCCGAGCCCGACCCTGTGTACATCAAGGAGAAGCTGACGGCTGTTATCGAGCAGAATTCTGATGCTCAGATTTACATCACGCAGGGATTCATCTGCCGTAATGCCTATGGCGAGGTCGACAACCTGCAGCGTGGCGGCAGCGACTACACCGCTTCTCTCGTAGGTGCAGCTTTGAATGCCGAAGAGATTCAGATATGGACCGACATTGACGGCATGCACAACAATGACCCACGCGTAGTGGCTCACACACAGCCCGTCCATCAGTTGCAGTTTGAGGAAGCTGCCGAACTGGCCTATTTCGGAGCCAAGATCCTGCACCCCACCTGTGTGCAGCCCGCCAAGTACGCTGGCATACCTGTGCGTCTGCTCAATACGATGGATCCTGAGGCAGAAGGCACCACCATCAGCAATACTACCGAATATGGCAAGATCAAGGCTGTGGCAGCCAAGGATAACATCACCGCCATCAAGATCAAGTCCAGTCGCATGCTGCTCGCTACGGGTTTTCTGCGTAAGGTGTTCGAGATATTCGAGAGCTACCAGACGCCTATCGATATGGTCTGCACATCGGAAGTAGGTGTGTCGATGTCGATTGACAACTCTGCTCATCTTGGTGAGATCATGGACGAACTGAAGAAATACGGCACGGTCACCGTCGACACCAACATGTGCATCATTTGCGTCGTAGGCGATCTCGACTGGTCGAACATCGGATTTGAGACACGCGTCATGGATGCCATGAAGGACGTGCCTGTGCGAATGATCAGCTATGGAGGCTCCAACTACAACATCTCGTTCCTCATCCGTGAGGAGGACAAGAAGCGTGCGCTGCAGAGCCTGAGCGACCATCTATTCGCATAAACCAAAACCAACACAACACAAAAAGAGATGAAAGGATCATTTCCTGTAGACAGGTTTGCACAGCTGCGCACCCCTTTCTACTACTATGACATGGAACTGCTCAGGTCGACGCTCGACACCATCAATCAGGAGTCGAGGCGCTATGAGGGGTTCTGTGTGCATTATGCCATCAAGGCCAATGCCAATCCCAAGATTCTGCGCGCCATCCGACAAGCAGGTCTTGGCGCCGACTGTGTCAGCGGAGGTGAGATCGAGGCATCGCTGCGAGCTGGCTTCCCTGCTTCGAAAATCGTCTTTGCGGGCGTAGGAAAGAGTGACTGGGAGATTAACCTCGGGTTGGACAACGACATCTTCTGCTTTAATGTGGAGAGCCTTCCTGAGCTGGAGGTCATCAACGAACTTGCTGCTGCCAAGGGTAAGACGGCAAGAGTGGCGTTCCGACTCAATCCCAACGTTGGTGCCCATACGCATGCCAATATCACTACGGGCCTGGCAGAGAACAAGTTCGGCATTGCTATGCGCGATATGGAGACGGTGATCATGAGAGCCAAAGCCTTGTCTAACGTGCAGTTCGTAGGCCTGCATTTCCACATCGGCTCACAGATTCTGGACATGGGCGACTTCCAGGCACTTTGCAATCGCATCAACGACTTGCAGGACCAGCTGGAGCGTCATCACATTCATGTGGAGCACATCAATGTCGGAGGCGGGCTGGGCATCGACTATCAGCATCCCAACCGCGTTCCGATGGCTGATTTCAAATCCTATTTCAGCACCTACGCCAAACGGCTCAAGCTGCGCAACGGACAGACCCTGCACTTCGAACTGGGACGTGCCGTAGTGGCTCCGATGGGGTCGCTCCTCACGCGTACATTATATATTAAGGAGGGGGCAGTCAAGAAGTTCTGCATCGTCGATGCCGGATTTACTGACCTCATACGTCCGGCACTCTATCAGGCCTACCACAAAATTGAGAATATATCGAGCGACGAGCCTATGGAGACCTATGATGTCGTTGGTCCAATTTGTGAGTCCACCGATGTCTTCGCCAAGCAAGTCGACCTCAATCATGCCCATCGGGGCGACCTCATTGCCATCCGCTCGGCAGGAGCCTATGGCGAGATCATGGCTTCGTGCTATAACTGCCGGCCGTTGCCTCAGGGCTTTACTAGTGACGAACTATGATGAGAATCCTTCACGTCTATGACGACAGCGACATTACGTCGGCTCACTACGTAGCCATGCTCACCAAAGCCATTGGTGACAGGGCAGAGATGTTCAATGCCACCAATGCCAAGGACTGCAAAGCTAAATGCAGCGAACTGCATCCCGACATTCTGCACCTGCATGCGCAGCCTACGTTTGAGCTTCCTCCAGATTATCGTCTGGTGGTTACGCCGCATGGACATGAGCTGGGCCCCATCAACGCATTCGTCTTCATAGCTCGCAGCCAGATGGAGCGTAATCGTCTGGCTGAGCGTTTCTCACGAATAGAAACCGTCAGGAATCCGCTCATCACACGTACCATCACACCCGAGATGTGCGCCACCAGTATGCTGGCCGTCTATCAGCGAGTGATGGATTCCAGCGTGCTCGAACTGATGAACAGCGCTACACGTCAGTCTCTTCCCATTCTGCTCGCTGCTGCTATTGGCGGCGACAGACGTTGGGTTGACCCCAATTCACTCGAGAGTCTCCTTCCCCAAGCGAACTTCCGTCAGCTGTACATCTATGCCGAGCACGAAGGAGTATTGCCGCATGTGGAAAAAGCGCTGCGACTCCTGGGCATCAGCGCACCGTCATACGAGCCGGTGAGCTGTTACATGCCTTCCGAATTCCATCAGCCGAAGGCGCTGTCAGGCAGCGGCATCGTCACCATGCTAGAGGACATCAGCCAGAACGGCCCCTCGCTCCTTCGTCTGGTAGAGATAGCTGAAGCACTCAGGGCAGACACGCTAGACGAGAGCGAACTGCTGGAGCGGCTGGAAGAGGAAAATCTGCAACCATTCTTCGCCTCCGTGCTGCAATTGCTTGCCGAACAATGCCTCCTTACTGAGGGATTCATGCCCTGTCCTCCCGTCAACAATCGCGAGACACAAGAGCTGCGAACCCTGCTTTTCAACCGCCAAAAGATATAGGTTTGCCCCAAATACACCCTTAAAACGAAAAAAACGGCCAAGAAATTTGGTCGTTTCGTTTTTATTACGTACTTTTGCAACCGATATACTTATTAATAACTCACAATTTAAACATTTATTGCCTATAGGAGAGAAATTTACTTCATAACAAAAAGAAACAGATATGAAGAAATTTGAAGGGATGACCGACGAAGCGTTGGCCCTACTCTATGTCAAAGGCAATAATAGTGCTTTCGATGAGCTTTTGTCTCGCACGCAAAGTAAGTTGTTTACTTACATCATGTTCGTTGTGCACGATCATGACGTGGCCGACGACATCTTCCAAGAGACATTCGTAAAGGCTATCATCAAGCTGCAGAACGGACAGTATACCGACTCCGGCAAGTTCTCATTCTGGCTCACGCGTATCGCCCATAATGCCATCATGGACTGGTATCGGCAGCAGCAGAGCCGTCATATCATGGAGCCTAACGCTGAGAACGACCTGCAGAACCTCAGCATGGCCTCAGTCCTCGACACCTTCCGTGAGTCAGAACTGGTGAACGAGCAGGTGCTGGCCGATGTGAAACGGATGATGGAGGCACTGCCAGCTCCTCAGCGGGAGGTGGTGTATATGCGCTACTACCAGCAGCTGTCGTTCAAGGAGATTGCAGCCATCACAGGCGTAAGCATCAACACATCGCTAGGTCGCATGCGTTATGCCCTGCTCAATATGCGTCGCATGGCAAAGGAAAACAAGATTGAGTTGGCTATGCAGTAGTAGCCCTCCTACACCTTATTTCAACCCCAATTTCACCCTCGGCCAACTCCGAGGGTATCTTTGGTATACACCGACAGCCTCCTTGGTATACTCCGACAGCCTCCTTGCTGTACTTCGACGGCTCCTTTGCTATACTTCGACGGCCTCTTTGCTGACCGCCATTATATTACGTCACTTTTCGCCTTCTCGCTTAGTCCAAAGTTGAGCTTCGGCCAATTTCGCCCTTTGCAAATATTAACAAATAATGCAGGGATAAATTTGGCACTTCGCCCAATTTTTTGTAATTTTGCAGCATCATTTGCAAAATAACATAAATAAGGAATATTGATAGAGAAGCATATTATCTTGGAAGACATCGACCCCGTCATGTTCTACGGGGTTGGCAATGCGCACCTGACGATGTTGAAGGCTCTTTACCCCAAGCTTCGCATCGTGGCTCGCGATAATGTTATACGTGTCCTTGGCGACGAGCAGCAGATGGCTGCTTTCGAGGAGGGAGTGGAAAAAATGCGTCAGCATGTATTGAAGTTCAACTCGCTCAAGGAAGAGGACATACTCGACATCACCCGAGGACGGCGCACCAATGATGATGTGCCCGACGATGTGGTGGTTTATTCCATCTCAGGCCGTGCCATCAAGGCACGAAGTGCCAACCAGCAGCGGCTGATTGACGCATATCACGACAACGACATGATCTTCGCTGTAGGACCTGCAGGTACGGGCAAAACCTATCTCTCGATAGCCTTAGCCGTGAAAGCGCTGAAGGAGAAGACTGCCAAGAAAATCATACTCAGCCGCCCTGCTGTTGAAGCTGGCGAGAAGCTGGGATTCCTGCCTGGCGACATGAAGGACAAGATCGACCCCTACCTCCAGCCGCTGTATGATGCCTTGGAGGACATGTTGCCACAGGTGAAGCTGCAGGACATGATGGAGAAGCACGTCATTCAGATTGCTCCCCTGGCCTTTATGCGTGGAAGGACGCTCTCTGATGCCGTCGTCATCCTTGACGAAGCCCAGAACACCACGCCGGCTCAGATCAGGATGTTCCTGACGCGCATGGGATGGAATACCAAGATGATCATCACGGGCGACACTTCACAGATCGACCTACCCCACTCCCAGAAGAGCGGTCTCATCGAGGCCCTTCATATCCTGAGCAATGTGGAAGGCATCGGCGTAGTGAACCTTACGCAGAAGGATATCGTCAGACATAAACTTGTAACAAGAATAGTAAACGCATACGAAGAATACGACAATGAATGCACTAACAAAAACTGATTTCCACTTTGAAGGACAGCGGAGCGTCTATCATGGTAAGGTCCGCGACGTGTACAACATCAACGATGACCTGCTCGTCATGGTGGCCACCGACCGCATCTCGGCCTTCGACGTGGTGCTGCCCAAGGGCATCCCTTTCAAGGGCCAGGTACTCAACCAGATTGCAGCTAAGTTTCTCGACGCTACCACGGACATCTGTCCGAACTGGAAGCTCGCCACGCCCGATCCAATGGTGACGGTAGGACTGATGTGCGAGGGATTCCGTGTTGAGATGATCATCCGCAGCATCCTGACCGGCTCGGCCTGGCGCGAATACAAGAATGGTTGCCGTGAGCTGTGTGGAGTGCGCCTGCCTGACGGCATGAAAGAGAATGAGCGCTTCCCCGAGCCCATCATCACCCCGACCACCAAGGCCGACGAGGGACATGACATGAACATCTCCCGTGAGGAGATCATCGCCCAGGGACTCGTCTCGGCCGAGGACTATGCCGTGATGGAAGGCTATACCCGCAAGATCTTCGCACGTGGGCAGGAGATTGCCGCCAAGCGCGGACTCATCCTCGTCGACACCAAGTACGAGTTCGGCAAGCGCGACGGAAAGGTCTACCTCATCGACGAGATACACACCCCCGACTCCAGCCGCTACTTCTATGCCGACGGCTATGAGGAGAAGCTGGCCAAGGGCGAGCCCCAGCGGCAGCTCTCGAAGGAGTTTGTGCGCCAGTGGCTCATTGAGCACGACTTCATGAACCAGCCCGGTCAGGTGATGCCTGAGATTACCGATGAGTATGCCATGAGCGTCTCCGACCGATACATCGAACTCTACGAGCATATCGTAGGCGAGAAGTTTGACCGTGCCGCCGAGAGCGGTGATATCGCCGCACGCATTGAGCGCAATGTAAGCGAGTGGCTGAAAAAGCAGTAATGACCTACCAGCAGGAAGAGATAAAGCCCTATCACGAAGGGGAGAAAGCGAGTCAGGTGGAGCAGATGTTCGATGTCATTGCTCCCAGCTATGACAAGCTCAACCACCGTCTGTCATGGAACATCGATCGCGGCTGGCGAAAGAAAGCCATCCGGCAGTTGGTTCCCTTCCGACCGCAAAAGGTGCTCGACATCGCTACCGGCACAGGCGACTTTGCCATCATGGCAGCGCAGATGCTCAGCCCGCAATCACTTGTGGGAGCCGACATCAGCGAGGGAATGATGGCAGTAGGAGCCGAGAAGGTGAAGGAACTAGGACTGCAGGACATTATCTCGTTTGCCAGAGAAGACTGTCTGAACCTGTCATACGATGACAACACTTTCGATGCAGTAACGGCAGCCTTCGGCATTCGCAACTTCGCCAGCCTCGACCGCGGCCTCAGCGAAATGTGCCGCGTCATGAAACCTGGCGGACATCTGAGCATCGTGGAGCTGACCACGCCAGTCAGCTTCCCCATGAAGCAGCTGTTCTGGCTGTATAGCCATACGGTGCTTCCCCTCTATGGGCGCCTCGTTTCGAAGGACAAGAGCGCATATACCTATCTGACCAAGACCATCGAAGCCTTCCCGCAGGGGGAGCGCATGATGGAGATCCTCCAGCAGGCCGGATTCAGTGAAACAGCATTCCGCCGCCTCACTTTCGGCATCTGCACCCTCTACACGGCTACGAAATAGCATTGCGTCTATCGTAAATCTGTCACTCGACAATCAGTAAATCGTAAATCTATCAAGGTGGATAAGTACGGACTAATAGGCTACCCTCTGGGACATTCGTTCTCCATTGGCTACCACAATCAGCGTTTCGCCGATGAGGGCATCAACGCCAAATACATCAACTTCGAGATTCCGTCAATCGACAGTCTTCCCGAGGTGCTCAACTCCAATCCGGAGCTAAAAGGGCTCAATGTCACCATCCCCTACAAGGAGAAAGTGATCGAGTTTCTCGACTACATCAGCCCGGAAGCAAGAGCTATTGGCGCAGTCAATGTCATTCGTGTCGTACATGAGGGGAAGAACATCAAACTCAGAGGATACAACAGCGATGTCATCGGCTTCACGCAGAGCATCGAGCCCATGCTCGAGAGCTATCAGAAGAAAGCCCTCGTGCTGGGGACGGGCGGCGCATCGAAGGCCATCGCCTATGGACTGAAGTCGCTGGGCATCGAGCCTGTCTTCGTCAGCCGCTATGAGCGTCCGGGCACTATTCAGTATGGCAGCATCACTCCTGAGGTGGTGCACGAATATCCTGTCATCGTCAACTGTACACCGCTGGGCATGTTCCCAAAGGTAGACACCTGCCCAGACTTGCCCTATGAGGCGATGGACGACAAGAACATCCTCTACGACCTCATCTACAACCCCGACGAGACCCTGTTCATGAAGCTCGGAGCCAAGCAGGGAGCGTCTGTGAAGAACGGCTTGGAGATGTTGCTGCTGCAGGCTTTTGCCTCTTGGGAATTCTGGAATGGTAAGGAATAAGAAAATAAGGTATTATGAATAAAAAGAATATTAGCACCGGCATGACCTGCGGCTTGATAGTGCTTGCAGCTGTAGTAGGCATTGCCGTACTTGGAGTACTCTTCAACCTTGGTTCTAATATGAGTGGCGACGTGTCCTACACATCGGTACTTATAGTCATGGCCATCATCTTCGCACTCATTATCTTTATGGGGAAGCGAGTGAGTCAGAACCACCCTGAGGAGCAGCAGATTATTGAAGACCGGAAAACAGCGCTTAACACATTGACTAATAAGTGCAACTTAACCACCGACCTTCTCGAGGAGTGCTACAAGCGTGACACGGAGAACGAGACGAAGAATGTCAAAGAGAGAAAGGAGCACTATAGCCAGCTGTATAATGAGAATGTCCTGAAATTCCATGATGAATGCAATAAGCTTAAAAAGGAATGGGCTCAGATGCCAAGACTCAAGACCAGCAAATTCTGGAACTGGGCATTGGGACTCGGACTCCTCAGCGGATGTGCAGGCTCATCCTTCACCCTAGGACTCTCAACTCCACCTGAATCTCCAAAAGTCGCTTTGATGGACAGTCGTTCGTGGAGTGGCGCAACAATCCCCATGCCCCACATGGAAGATCACAGCCTCTATGTGTCCGATCCCGACAGTATCCTCTCGCCCTCGGCCGTCGACAGCATCAATGCCATTATGGGACGTCTCGACGATAACCTCGACATCGAGTCGGCTGTGGTAATCGTTGGTCATATCGAGGGCGACGAACCGGTTACGATGGTGCGCGACATCTACGATAAATACAAAGTGGGGCGCAATGACCGCGGACTTGTCATTGTCGTGGGATATCTCGACCACAGCTATTTCATCGCTCCTGGCCGCAGTCTGGAGGGAGACCTGACCGACCTGGAGTGCAACCATCTGGCACAGGATTATCTCATCCCCAGCATGAAAGCTGAGATGCCCGACAGCGGAATGGTATACCTCGCAAGAGGAATCTATGCGCTGATGGCAGGTAAGGAGATGCCACAGATGTCGGCCCTCACCAGCAGCAGTAGCAGCGATGAAGATGACGGAGGCATCCTGTCACTCATCCTCGGCGTCATTATGTTCTGCGGATTCGGATTCTACTCAGCCAACAAGTCCAGCAAAACGGAAGCCAAGAGTACCGTACCCCTGAAAGCTAACCCCTTCTATACCCCACCAGTTATTACCAGTAGTTCCCACTCGAGTAGCAGCAGCCGCAGTGGCCGCTCTAGCTGGGGAGGAAGTTCCGGCCGATCTGGCGGCTATGGTGGAGGCAGCTGGGGCGGAGGTGGCTCCGGAGGCCGTTGGTAACACATCGATAAAACAGACAAATCATTCATCAACCATTAAAAACAAAGCAACATGAGCAACAACGCAACAAAGACTGGTGGACTCTCGAAGAACACCATGATTATCGGAGCCGTAGTGGCAGTACTGGTATTGTGGGGCATCAGCGCCTACAATGGTATGGTCAAGGTAGAGGAACAGGCCACCACTGAGTGGGCCAAGGTACAGTCAGCTTATCAGCGTCGTGCCGACCTGATTCCCAACCTCGTGGAAGTCGTCAAGGGATATGCTTCTCATGAGAAGGAGACGCTTGAGGGAGTGGTCAATGCACGTGCCAAGGCTACGAGCATCAATGTCAATGCCGACGATCTCACACCTGAGAAGATGCAGGAGTTTCAGGCTGCTCAGGGCGAGCTGAGCCAGGCACTGGGTCGCCTCATTGCTGTCAGCGAGGCCTATCCTGACCTGAAGGCCAACGAGAACTTCATGGATCTGCAGAAACAGCTGGAAGGCACCGAGAATCGCATCAACGAGGCTCGCAACAGCTTCAACACCGCTGTTCAGGACTACAACCTGAAGATCCGCCGCTTCCCCAACACGATTCTCGCAGGCATCTTCGGATTCGACAAGATGGCTAAGTTCGAAGCCGATGCCGAAGCCCAGAAGCGCCCTGAGATCAAGTTCTAGTCCCGTACGTTGCGATTTAATCGCAACCACCACAACGTTAATCATGAGCAACAACCGCTACATGCAGCGTGGCGTCTCCGCAGCTAAGGAAGACGTCCACGCTGCCATCAAGAACATCGACAAGGGCCTTTATCCGCAGGCCTTTTGCAAGATCATCCCCGACATTCTGGGCGGTGATCCTGAGTATTGCAACATCATGCACGCCGACGGTGCGGGCACCAAGTCATCGCTAGCTTATATGTATTGGCGGGAGACGGGCGACCTCTCCGTCTGGAAAGGCATTGCTCAGGATGCCATCGTGATGAACACCGACGACCTGCTTTGCGTGGGAGCCATCGACAATATCCTTGTCAGCTCTACTATCGGGCGCAATAAGATGCTCGTTCCTGGAGAGGTCATCTCGGCCATCATCAACGGCACCGACCAACTGCTCAGCGAACTGAGGGAGATGGGTATCGGCATCTGGCCTACTGGCGGCGAGACTGCCGACGTGGGCGACCTTGTGCGCACCATCATCGTCGACAGCACCGTTACCTGTCGCATGAAGCGCAGCGATGTCATCGACAATGCCAACATCCGTCCAGGCGACGTCATCGTGGGTCTCAGCTCTACGGGGCAGGCCACCTACGAGAAATGCTATAATGGCGGTATGGGGTCAAACGGCCTGACCAGTGCCCGTCATGATGTCTTTGCCAAATACCTTGCAGAGAAATATCCCGAAAGCTTCGACCATGCTGTGCCCGATGAGCTGGTGTATAGCGGAAGCTACCGCCTGGATGAAATCTCCAGCATCTCACCACTCATCTCCGATCTTACCGTCGGTCAGCTTGTGCTCTCCCCTACCCGCACCTATGCTCCTGTCATCAAGTTCCTGCTCGACCAGCTGCGCCCTGAGATTCACGGCATGGTGCACTGCACGGGAGGCGCACAGACCAAGGTACTGCACTTCGTGGGCGACAACTGCCGTGTGGTGAAGGACTCGATGTTCCCCGTCCCGCCGCTCTTCCAGATCATTCACGACTGCTCCGGCACCGACTGGCGCGAGATGTACCAGGTGTTCAACATGGGTCATCGCATGGAAATCTATGTCCGGCCGGAAGTGGCTGAACAAGTGATAGCCATCAGCAAGTCGTTCAATATCGATGCACAGGTAGTAGGACATATCGAAGAAGGCCCCAGATCACTGACCATCAAGAGCGAGTTCGGCGAGTTCCAATACTCATAAGACCTGCAATAAACATAAACTAACTACATGCCAGAATCAAGCAATAACGGGCGGCAGCGCAGCAGTCGCCAGCAGCCTATCGACAATAACTATACCCACCTTCAGCCGCAGGCACTCGACATTGAGCGTGCCGTCATTGGTGCATTGCTCATCGACAAGGATGCCTATGCCGTGGTGTGCGAGATGCTCTTTCCCGAGAGTTTCTACGAGCCGCGTCACCAGCTCATCTACGCCGCCATCCGCGACCTGTCGCTGGAAGAGCGTCCAGTCGACGTACTCACGGTGACCGAGCAGCTGGCGAAGAATGGCACGTTGGTCGAAGCCGGTGGACCTGCTTATATCGCCGAGATTTCAAGTCGTGTGGCCACCAGCGCCCACATCGAGTATCATGCCCGCATCGTAGCACAGAAATCTTTGGCACGCCAGCTCATTCAGTTTACGAGCGACGTCCAGACCAAAGCCTTCGACGAGACCATCGATGTCGATGACCTGATGCAGCATGCCGAGGGTGCCCTCTTCGAGCTGTCGCAGAAGAACATGAAGAAGGATTACACCCAGATCGACCCCGTCATTAAGAGTGCCATCGACATAATTCAGAAATCTGCCGCCAACAAGGACGGACTGACGGGTGTGCCTACAGGTTACACTAAACTCGACGAAATCACCAGCGGATGGCAACCAAGCGACCTTATCATCATTGCCGGACGCCCCGCTATGGGTAAGACCTCCTTTGCATTGAGCATGGCAAAGAACATTGCCGCCGACTATCGTAAGCCCATGGCCTTCTTCTCGCTTGAGATGTCAAACCAGCAACTTGTTAACCGTCTCATTTCTAATGTATGCGAAATCCAAGGTTCAAAGATTCTGAACGGACAGCTGCAACCTGACGAATGGGACCGTCTGGACAAGCGGGTCGTCAATCTGCAGGGAGCACCGCTCTATGTCGACGACACTCCAGGTCTCTCAGTCTTCGAACTGCGTACAAAGGCACGCCGACTGGTTCGCGAACATGGAGTGGAGATCATCATGATCGACTACCTTCAGCTGATGAATGCCAACGGCATGCGCTTCTCTTCACGACAAGAAGAAGTGAGCACTATCTCGCGCTCACTCAAGGGACTGGCCAAGGAACTCAACATCCCCATCCTTGCGCTCAGCCAGCTGAATCGTGGCGTGGAGTCACGTGAGGGACTGGAAGGCAAGCGCCCCCAGCTGAGCGACCTGCGTGAGTCAGGAGCCATCGAGCAGGATGCTGATATGGTGCTCTTCGTGCATCGTCCGGAGTATTATCACATCTATGCTGACGAACACGGACGTGACCTGCACGGCATGGCCCAGATTATTATCGCCAAGCACCGTAAGGGTGCCACAGGCGATGTACTGCTCACGTTCCGCGGTGAGTATACTCGTTTCGAAGATCCTGACGAGAGCCGCTCTTCCGGCCCGGGCACCCCGCCTCTGGGAGGCGAGATACTCGGATCGAAGATCAACGGACAGCAGCCGCCCAACCCGAACGAGTTCCGTCAGTTCGACGGTGACGACGAGAATTTCCCGCTACCCCCGATGCGTGACGACGGCGTGCCCTATTAATCACTATTTGCTTCTGAAAGCCTCTGCCTGCTGGGCAATGAGTTCGGCATCATTGAAGTAGTCGATACGCATTGCCTGGCGCACTTCATCCATCGTCTGTACAGCAACCTCACGTGCCTGTTCTGTTCCACGACGCAGAATGTTGTAAATCTCAGGAATGTCTTGCTCAAACTCGTGTCTGCGCTGGCGCATGGGCTCAAGGAACTGGTTGAGTACCTGGTTCAGGAACTTCTTGCACTTCATGTCGCCAAGGCCTCCACGCCTGTAGTGATCCTTCAGCTCTTCCAGATTCTGGTACTCGGGCCAGAACTGTTGGAAGTCGGCATCGGTCGAGAAAGCATCGAGATAGGTGAAGACTGCATTGCCCTCCACGTGTCCGGGATCGCTGACGTTGAGGTGCAACGGGTCGGTGTACATCGAGCGTACCTTCTGCCATACCTCGTCGGCAGAGTCTGAAAGGTAAATACAGTTACCCAGCGACTTTGACATCTTCTCCTTGCCGTCAGTGCCAGGCAGCCTGCGTGCCGTGACATTCTCGGGTAGCATGATGTAGGGCTCCACCAGCACCTCGCCATACGTATTATTAAAGCGATTCACTAGCTCACGTGTGACTTCGAGCATAGGCTCCTGGTCCTCGCCGGCAGGCACCGTCGTTGCCTTGAACAGAGTGATGTCGGCAGCCTGACTGACGGGATAGCAGAAGAATCCGAGGGGAATGTTAGCCTCGAAATTTCGCATCTTAATCTCAGTCTTCACGGTCGGGTTGCGCTGCACGCGGCTCACCGTGATGAGGTTCATCAGATAAGTGGTGAGTTCTGCCAGTTCAGGTATCTGACTCTGGATGAACAGGATGCACTTTGAAGGGTCTAGTCCTGCTGCAAGATAGTCGAGGGCCACGTTGATGATGTTCTGTCTGATTTTCTCAGGATTATCGGCATTATCTGTGAGTGCCTGCACGTCGGCCATGAACACAAACATACGCTCATAGTCGCCTGCATCCTGAAGTTCCACACGGCGGCGCAGTGAGCCGACGTAGTGTCCTAAGTGTAGCTTTCCCGTTGGACGGTCGCCAGTTAAGATTACTTTTTTCATATTCGTTGATATAGATTTTTTTTGATTATTCCACTTCCAATTGTTCAGCTCGTTTCTCCATGTCGCGATATGCCTGGTTCAGGTCCGTCTGGCTGATGCTTACCGTACGGTTGACAGGGCGATCGGGGTCACGCAGAGAGTGCGAGAACAGCCATTCGTAGGTCTTC
This sequence comes from uncultured Prevotellaceae bacterium, assembly GCA_900318685.1. GTDB lineage: Bacteria > Bacteroidota > Bacteroidia > Bacteroidales > Bacteroidaceae > Prevotella. The sequence continues at coordinate 27,223 of ONLL01000011.1, forward strand.
CACGTATAGAAGTAGCGAGCCAGTGCTCCGTGCGAAGCGCCCGGCAGCCAGTCGTAACGCAGGCGATCGGTGATGCCGGCCTGCTTCATGCGGTTCACCACCGTCTGCGACTCACGCACACTGACGGCCTTGTCGGCAGTGCCATGAATGATCCACAGCGGGGCATCGCCCATCTTCGACTGGTCTTTCAGCGTGCATCCTCCGCAGAGGGCCATCGCTGCCGCCACCTTCTCGGGATAGGTTCCTACGAAGTCCAGCGTGCCATAGCCTCCAAGGCTCATTCCCAGCACGTAAATACGTCCATGATCGTAGGCATAGTCGTTTTCATCGAGCCACTCCAGTATGTCGTTGAGCTTCTTCGGATTCCATGCTCCTCCGGGATTCTGCGGGGTGATGACCAGAGCCGGTATCTCACGCCCCATCTTGATGGCAGCCATGGTACCATAGCGCAGCGCACGGTTCATGTCGCGTCCGCAGAGGCTGGCACCATGCAGAAACAGCACCAGTGGTGTCGACTCCTGGGTATAGTAGTAGTCTTCAGGGGTGTAGACCCAGAAGTTGTAGCCTCCGGGGATGACGTTCTTCTTGGCCGAGAGCAGGTCCGTGCCCTGTGCTGCCACGTTGCCGGATGACAGCAGGCAAACTACAAACGCCAGACCGATCAGTTTGAATAGTCTTTTCATGTCCTCTTTCTTATTTGATGGTAAACTTGTATATCTTAGTTCCCCGGCAGCCCACGACGATACTGTTGCCCACCACACAGGGCGACGACTCGAAGTTAGCACCCATGTTCTTCTTGCAGATGATGCTTCCGTCGGTTCCACGGATGAGGTACACCATGCCGTTGGCATCAGCCGTGAAGATGAACATTTCGCCCTTCTCATTGCAGAGAGCTACGGGCGACGACCAGCAGAAGTTGCCGTAGCCCACGGTGTATCGAATGCTTCCGTCGACGGTGCTGATGGCTGTCAACTGTCCTCTGGCCGGATCGGCACTGTTGCGGCAGATGTTGGCAAATATCATCTCTTCACAATCGCCGCGTCCAAGCAATGGCGTAGAGTACATTCCACCGTCCAGCACTTTGCTCCCTAGGTCCACACGGTTGCAGGCTATGAGCCGTTCCCAGACGATGCTGCCGTCGAGGGCATTCAGCTTCAGGAAGCGGCACTGTCCGTGTGTGCCCTGCTTGTCTACCTCGCAGGCAGTATAGAGGTACGGCAAGCCGTCCTCTTCCCTGCATACGATGGTGCCGTCGCTGTCATCGAGGTTCTTCACATGCCATACGGGGCGCATGGTGTTCAGGTTCACACAAATGATATTGCCGTGATTGTCGCCGAAGAATCCGTAGTTACGATAGACACACAGGCTCGACTCGATGCCGGGCGCCGCTCCGTTCACACGGTAGCGCAGTGTGCTCACGCGCTGCAGCTGGCCGCCTTCCTGACGACGAAACTTAAACAGGCTGCCGTTCTCGCCGGGCCAGAACAGATAGCCTCCTGTCACGATGGGCGACGAGTCGAAGGCCTGCCATCCGCGCCATGCCTTCGGGTCGGCGAAGAAGCAGCCGCGCTGATGGCTGCGCAGGTCGAAAGCCTGACATCCCAGGGGCTCACCCTTAGGCACACCCTGTCCCACGTATAGGTTCATCAGTTCAGGATCGAGCGACATGGTTCCCTTCACCACATTGTGAAGGTCCAGTGGCTCACGTGAAGGCTTGCCAGTGAGGAAATTGAGGAAGAAAGCCTCGCCGCATAGCGACCCCACCATCACCTCCTCTGCACCGAAGTCGGCAGTGAGGGGCGCTCCTCCAGCCTTGATGCTGTCCATCTCTTCTGCCGTCCAGTGCACGTAGAGGGGCTGTCCGGTCCATCCCGTTCCTCCGCCCCACTGTCCGAAGCGTGTCTCGGCCCTGCCATAGGGCGTATCGTAGCTCCATGCCACCTCTATCTCCGTTGGTGTGCCTCCCACCCTTCCGCCGAAGTCGGCATTACGCAGCAGGTTCTTGCGGAAGGTCATCACCCGGTCTTCACGGGCATAGCGATCGTTATAGTCAGTGAGCAAGGCAGGCAGGCTGTCGGCATTCTCCACGACAAAGCTGAGTGCCGAAGCCGAGGCATAGGCAGTGTCGGCCAGTGTGAGTTCTTCCACCGTGGGCACATGCACGGTGTCCACCGTCAGGCTATCAGCCTCCACCGTCCGGGAATCACGTCTGGAGCCCGAGCAGGCCGCTAGCACCACTGCCGGCATGAGTAAACATATTATCTTTTTCATAGCTTCATCTTCTCACAAAACAGTTCTCCCTCACGCAGCCCCTCTTCATAGAGCCGTTCCAGCTTCTCAGGGTCGCGACAGATGCGGTCCACCTCCATCTTCCGCTGCGGACGGATCACGGCCACCTCGCCCCAGTCCTCCATGCGTTCCACCATCTCCAGCTGGCGGTTGTACACCTCCACCCGGTGGCTCAGCGCCACCCGCAGACGGGGATAGCGCCCATAGAGGAAACGCGGAATCTTGTGGTCGCTCTCTGTCGAACGGAATCCTCTGTTGCGTGTCATCACCACCACATTGAAGGGATGACCGCTGTCGATGGACCGCTGCACGGGCACCGAGTCCACGATACCGCCGTCGAGCATGGGTATGCCGTCGACCTCCGTGATCTTCGACACATAAGGCAGCGAGCTGCTGGCTTTCACGATGGCCATCATCCGCCGGCGGTCGGTCTTCTCCGTCAGGTACTCCGCCAGTCCTGTCTGGCAGTTGGTCGTCACCATCTCGAAGGTCGCCGGGTTGCGGCCGTATTCATCATAGTCAAACGGCAGTATCTCATTGGGGAACCGCTCATAGAGCAGGTTCGGGTCGAAGATGCTGCCCTTGATGAGCAGTGCCTTCAGCGATATGTATCCATATTTGCGCAGCAGGTCGATGTTCGAGTAACGGGCCCGACGGGGCTGCCGGCTGATGTAGCTCATGCCGTTGCAGGCGCCTGCCGACACCGCAACGACGTATGGAAAATACAGCTCATGCTTCATGAAAGCATCGAGCACGCCACTAGTGAAGACGCCACGCATTCCGCCGCCTTCGAGCACCAATCCCGTGTTCCGTTCCAGTCTTTCCATGCTTTCGGGGTGCAAAGTTACGAAATTTCTGCGATTTCCGTGCCGTCTATGGATTTTTTTTATTACCTTTGCACCACTAATCTCATTTATTCACCAAACTACACGAACGATTATGACAAGAAGATTCGCATTCAAGATGTTCCTCAAGCCAGGCTGTGAGGAAGAGTATCAGAAGCGTCATGCCGCCATCTGGCCTGAGCTCGTAGAGATGATCAAGGAGCAGGGAGTGGGCAACTACAGCATCTATTGGGACAAGGACACCAATATTCTCTTTGCCTATCAGGAGTGCTCGAAGGAGGGCAACTCGCAGGACACCGAGAATGTCGACCCCATCACGCAGAAATGGTGGGACATGATGGCCGACATCATGGAGGTGAACCCCGACAACTCCCCCGTGAGCATCCCCCTACCCGAGTTGTTCCATCTCGACTAGTCCGTCGATGGGGCTGCGCAGTATTCTTCCCACTGCGTAGCCCTCTTCTTTTGCCGCCTGCCGCAGCTGCTCTTCATAGTAGTAGGCGATGCTGCCCACAGCCCCCAGTGCAAGGTCCTGACGACCATAGGGCCGCACGTTGTGGCTGATGAACTTGCGGAAGTTTTCCACTACGATATTCCTCACCGTCGGCTCCTTCAGATGGCGATGGATGTACTTTGACAGTGATGCCAGCCATCGGTTGGGCATGGGCTGCCGGTATACCTTCGTGATGACGTCGGCCATCGTCATGCCCGTCTCAGCCTCAAACTCCTCACGCGCTCCTTCGTAGAGGCGGCCCTTGTACAGGGCGTTGAGGAATTCCTTGCCCAGCGTGGCACCACTGCCTTCATCGCCTAGGATATACCCCATCGCAGGAGTGTTCATCACGATGCGCTCACCGTCGTAGAGACAGGAGTTGGCTCCCGTGCCCAGGATGCAGGCCAGCCCCTCGTGGCGTCCGCAGAGGGCACGCGCCGCCCCCAGCATGTCGCTCTTGGCGCTGACGTCGCCCACCTTGCCAAACACCTGGCGCAGCAGCCCCTCCATCCTTGCCTCCAACTCGGGTCTCACACCGCTGCCGTAGAAGCGTATCGCCTCCACCTCGTCCTTCAGTGCCGGCCGCAACTCTTCGCGCAGGATGCCGAGTATGCTCTCGTCATCCTGGTGAAAGGGATTGATGCCCTGCGTCGTGACCCTGACGTCGCCCAGGGCCCAGTCGGTCTTCGTGCTACCGCTGTCAGCGATGAGTATCTTAGCCATTTCCCTTCCCTTTGTCAGAATGCCACCTGCTCGTACACTTCCCAGTCGGTCTCTGCCTGCAGGTTGAATACGAGGTCAGTGTTAGTTGAAGTGAAAAGCTTGCCCGTGTATTCCGTCACCATCCTGTTCTTCATCGGCACATCCTTCAGCACCTTCTCGGCAATCGCAGCATCATGACTGTCGTAGGCGGTGAGGGTGATTGTGAGGGTGCCTGTCTCGTTGCGGAGAAAGGTATAGGCATTCAGCGTGAGCGGAGTCGACTGCCCAGCCACTTCATACATCACATACTGCTTCGAGTTGGTGGTGCCGCCCCACCCTGTCGTGGCATTGAACACGCCCGACTCACCTTCCCAGTACACCCGTATCTTCGCCACTTCCTCAGGCATGCTGTCGTCGTTGATGGTGATGCTCGCCATCGACGTGGCACGCTGCAGCATCAGGTCATACGTGTTCTGGGCTTCGGTCACCGTGAGATCGTCATAATAGTAGAACGTATCGGAATAGCCTGAGTCGGTGTTAGTGAACTTGATGGCCGCAGGGTCCGACATCGTGGGATTACCGAACGGACAACTATGAGCCAATATGAGCAGCTGGTAGGTGCCAACCCCCAGCGTGGTGATCAGCTGCCCGAAACCCGTGTCGCCCTTCTTCTGTGTGAAGCTCTTCACCTTGCTGCCGTCCTGGTAGAACACGAAACTGATGGTCGTGCAGTAGTCGGCCATGCTCTGCACGGCGCGGGTATCGTTGAAAGGCACAATGTTATATATCGACGTCCTGATCACCACATTGCCCTGCTTCTCCGGCTGCTCCATGTCGTCATCGTCCATCACGGCCTTCTCGCACGCCGCCAGTCCAGACATCACCGCCACAACCAGCCATAAGCCAATGATTTTTAAGTATTCCATATAATTACCTTTTAGAATTAGTTATTATCATAATCTATGTCCACCCCTCCCTTGGGGAGGGGATGGGGGGTGGGTTTCTACCCCTCCCTTGGGGAGGGGGCGGGGGTGGGCTTCTTTCCATCCCGTCCCTTATCCTTCCTACCGCGCCTCTTGCCGTGTCTCCTGCCTTTCGAGGCACTCTTCTCGGCAGCCTTGTATTCAGGCCCTTCACCGGCACCTTCGGGCAGTGGCAGCTTCTCCACCTCTCGTCCCAGGAACTTCTCTATCTGCATAAACCGCTTTATGTCGCGGTCGTTGACGAAGGTGATGGCCTGACCGTCGCGGTCGGCCCGTGCCGTGCGTCCTATGCGGTGCACATAGTCCTCCGCATCATGGGGCACGTCGAAGTTGATCACGATGCTGATGTCGTCGATGTCGATGCCGCGCGCCACGATGTCCGTAGCCACGAGCACATCCACCTGCCCCGCCTTAAACCTGTACATCACATCGTCGCGTTCCTGCTGGGTGAGGTCACTGTGCATCGGCGCACAGTTTATCTTCAGATGGCGCAGCTGGCGGGCAATCTCCTTCACCCTGTCCTTCTTTCCACAGAAGATGATCACGCGCTTCAGGTCACCGTTTCTGAACAGATGGTCAATGATCTGCAGTTTCTGCGGGTCATAACACACGTATGCCTGCTGCACGATCTTGTCGGCCGGACGGCTCACCTTCAGCTTCACCTCTGCCGGCTTCCTGAGCAGCGTGACGGCCAGCTCCCTGATCTTCGGCGGCATCGTGGCCGAGAACATCAGCTTCTGGCAGTCCTGCGGCAGCAGCTTCGTGATCTGCAGTATATCGTCGATGAATCCCATGTCGAGCATGCGGTCGGCCTCGTCCAGCACGAAGAAGCTCGTGCGTGCCAAGTTCAGGTTGCCCACCTTCAGATGGCTGAGCAGCCGCCCTGGCGTAGCGATGACCACAGGTGCCCCGCCCCTCAGGCTCTTCAGTTCCTGGTCGAAGCGTCCGCCGTCGTTGCCTCCATACACAGCAATGCTGCTCACGCCGTGCAGGTAGTACGAGAATCCCTCCATCGCCTGGTCTATCTGCTGTGCCAACTCTCGTGTGGGAGCCATGATCACGCAATTGATGGCATCGTCGGGATATTCGTTGTCGTCGAGCAGCGAGAGGATGGGCAGCAAGTACGCTGCCGTCTTGCCCGTGCCCGTCTGTGCGATGCCCATCACGTCGCGGCCTTCCAGCACCAGTGGTATACACTTCTCCTGTATAGGAGTCATCTCCTCGAAATGCATGTCATACAATGCATCGAGTATATTGTCATTCAGTTGTGTCTCTTCAAATGTCATCTACTATTTTTCAATTACGGTTGCAAAGTTAATAAAAAATCTGCAAATAAGCTCCGTTTTGTAGTTAAAACTACCAAAAACGATACTTTGCATGCTCATTTAATCCAAAATACGATGACCAAAACTCAGCTAAGTGCATCGCTCGTCCGCGATGAGCGTCTCGCTCGTTTCGGATGAGCGTTACGTCCATCCGCAACGAGCGCGTGGTCCGTCCGCAACGAGCGTGTGGTTCGTCCGTAACGAACGTAACGCTCGTCGGTCACTAGCGGGACTAGTTGTAGGTGTTTGCTGTTAGAAAGTATATGACTTGATGATGTAAAACATATTGGTTTGCCTATATTAAGTATTATACTTTTGTGTACTAATCATATTACTTTGAAGTGGCCTGGCGGCACTTTAGTACACAAAGGGCGGCCTCTTTATATATACAAGGAGGCTGCCGGAGTATTTCAAAAGGGCCGTGTTCGGTTAGCAATATACATTTGATGATTTTACAAAAACTAATATCACAAATATCACAAAGAGTATATCTTATTGTTATATAAAAAGTTAGAGTGTGATATTATTGGTGATATTGTGATATTAAAAATAGAAAATTTGCATAAATTCACACTCATTTCTGCATATTTCATCAGTCGTATTAACTCCTTCAGTCGTTTTCATAGCCATAATGGCACGGACCCCTCCAAACCTCCCCGAAGGGGAAACAATTATAAATGTTTTATTTCACAAAAAGAATGTCACCTTTGCAACATTGGCTGATATCCAGCGCATTAGGTGTGGCAAAGTAGTGACAAAGGTGACAAAGTCACCTCTTTTCTTGGTTCTAAAATCCTAAAAATCGAGATGAAAAGCCTAAAATACGGAGTAAAACGGCCTTGAAGACGGGGCAAAACGGACTTGACGACGGTGCAAAATGGCCTTGATGACGGTGCAAAATGGCCTTGATGACGGTGCAAAATGGCCTTGATGACGGTGCATAAGCCGCGAAAGGACGTTACTTTCGAAGTGTTCCATAGGGTGGAACATTCCTTTAGAACGGTCCTGAGCGATTGTTCCACCCGGTGGAACAATCGCTTTGAACCGTTCATACGAGGTGTTTGAGCCGTTCAAAAAAGGTGCTTGAACCGTTCAAAAGAGGCCGATAAGCCGTTCTGTGGAGGCTTTTGAGTCGTCATCTGCTCTATTTTTGCCACAAAACGATGCCGTTTTTCGCACTTTTTGAAGCAATTTTTAGCTAAATAACGTTAATTTCAAGAAAAGTTTGTCACCTTTGTCACCACTTTGCCACACATTAACACATTAGAATACAAATAAATAGAATTCGTGTGACATTGTTGCAACGGAAAGTAAAAATATTATATAGATTACCTTGCAGCGTTATGTTGTTTGTCTCCTGCTCCGACGTTAATACAGCGACGAGGGCTATAATGATGGTGAGGATTTGTCGTTTCATATTGCCTTACTTTTTGACATTCAGTCAAGTCTGATCACGCTCGGCAGAGCTGATGCAAGCATCGCTCTGCACTCACTTAACCGCAGATTTCTTTGCTTCCAATATATACCTGAACGTGAGGGACACGTAATGGTGGAGGAAACTCCGGCCAGACTCGGTGTGGGTAGTGGCGGTGATGACGGAGCTGTAGTCGGTCTCCTTGTTCAGGAGGTCGCGGGCAGCGAGGATGAGCTCGGCGCGGTTCTTCAGGAACTTAAAGCTGACTTCGCCATTCAGGACGAACAGGTTGTTGTTCATCGCGTCGGAAAGGTAGCCACGATTCAGATAGAAGTGCGGGTCAAGCGTAAAAGTCCACTGCTTGAGGTGATAGCGGATGTTTAACTGCGTAGAGTAACGGAAGATGTTCTCCATTTCCTGCGCCGCGTCGCTGTAGGCATAGCGTTCCCAATTGAACTCATGGAAGGACGAGACGGTCAGATGGTCTATATCATAGATAAGCTCCAGTCTATCCCTCAGGTGCGAGGACTGCTGGCGGTTGTAGCTGAGACCCGTCTGCTCGTCCACCATCGTCAGGATGCCGTATGACTCATTCCAGTGTTCGGACAGCGTGTTCTGGAATTGCAGGTTCTTGGCCAATGTGCGGTCGTAGCTCAGTTCCCCGCCCCAGCTGTTGCCGCCCCTGACGTTCTGCTTCTGCGCCCGATAGCCGCCCGTCTGCGAATTGTAGTGCAGTACGGTGCCGATGGGGTCGTAGGTCTTGGCGTAATTCACGGCGATGCCGAAAGCCTGACTGCCACGGGTGAGCATGAAGTTATAGCGGAGGCTGGCATTGAGCGTCCGAGTGGTCGTGAGGCCCGGATTGCCTTCGTAGATAAACAGCGGATTGGTGTTGTCTGTATAGGCGATGCAGTCAATGAGGTCGGCAGGGTGCTCGTCGTATGAGACATTTCCCCTTAGGCTCATCTGCTGACGGATGCGCCAAGTCAGTTCCAGCGAGGGACGCAGGAGCAGAAGGTTGCGCCAGGCCACGGTGTCGAGGGCTGCACGATGATAGTCGGTCAGTTCGTGGCGGTGCGTCAGTGCGAGGACTGGCTTTAGCGTAAACTTCCGCAGCGTCAGGTTCATGTCCGTCTTCAGTTCGTTGCTCCACTGGTAATCCTCTCTGCGGAAGCTGTTGGCCGCGTCAATCACGTCAGCCCGCAAGCGTTGCTCATCGCGGAAACGGTAGTCGTAGGCCGTCCTCCATTGTGCATGGAACATGGTCTGCTTCGCGAAGGCATGACTCAGCCCAATCCCCGTAGTCGCGTTCAGGTGGCGATTCGGAGCCTCGTAGCTTTGGCGGTCGGTGGTCTGCGAGGCGGTTTGCTGGTAGCGATATTCGCCCACGGAGTTTCCATGCTCCTTTGCGTCCGAGTAGCCTACGTTGGCTCTCGCTGTGATGGAGCCTTTTGGAGTGTAGTAAATCAGGTTGCCGTCGATGGTGCCATTAAACAGTCTTGTTGCTGACAAGGAGCGGAATGTGGAAGTGTTAACGGGATTGAGCGTTATGCTTTCAAACGTCTCTTGCTCTTCGTGCCTGTTGGTCTCGCCTCGCTCATACCCCGCTTGAGCCGTCAGATAGAGTGTGCTCTTGGGGCTCAGATTAAGGAATGCTGAGAAGTCGAGTGGTGCCTTGAACTGATGCTCGTAGCTGTCACGCTGGCTGTCAGTCTGCGTGGGCGTGGTACCGGGGAGGAAGGTCTGCACGTTCTGCCAACTGCTTTGCGGCCGGTCAGTGTGATTTGCCCCAGCAGTCAGGGTCAGGTAGCTGTCGCCTTGTACCTCGTACCCCGGTCGCCAGGCATGCTTGTAGCCAACAGACCCCATCTGCTGCCGCACGGCGGTTCCTCCGCTCTCTCCACCAAAACTGCCCATGGTATGCGTCAGAATTTTTTTTGGTTCATCGCCCACATGCCCGAACAGCATCACAGGGTCGGAATCGCTCAGGCGCATACCGTCAATCTGTGCGCCGTAATTCTTGCTCGTATAGCCCGTCGCCTCCACGCTGCCGTACCACATATCCATAAATCCCGGCTTGATGGTCACGTCGAGCACCTGCTGCTGGTTGCCGTCGGCCACGCCCGTGCGCTCTTCCAGTTCACTCTTGCGCTCGTATGCCTTCACGTCTGTTACGGCTTCCACAGGCAACCGTTTCAGCAGCAGGTCTTCGCTCAGAGCCTCCTTGCCGTTCATCCTGATTTGTAGCGGCTTTCCATTCCATAGCAATTGGTCTTCCTCAACGCTCACACCCGGCAGCTTCCGAATCAAGTCCATCAGACGGTCGCCGTCCTCCATCTGGAACGCGCCGGGGTTGAATACCACCGTGTCGCCACGCATATAGAAGCGACGCTGTGCGCCCTTTACCAGCACTTCCTTCAGTAGTACCTCGCTGGGCTGTAGCAGGATGTCGTCGATGTGGATGGTGTCGCCTGTCTCTGATCCCTTCAAGCGGACAACACTTGTCTTATAACCCAAAAACCTGGCACGGATGGTGATGTTGGTCATTCCACCGCAGCGGAAATGGTAACGTCCGAGCGAGTCGGTATATTGTACTTCGTCCGACTGTGCCCAGCCAGGTATTACCTCCGTTATTTCTACGTGTACGCCCTCCAACGGTTCATGTGTCTCTGCGTCAAGCACACGGCCTTGAAACACGTCGGGCATGATTGCATGTGCAGTCTGTATGCCAAAGAAAAGGCATAGCAAGGGCAGGATGCGGAACCATCCGCATCGAAAGAGATTATTATCCATAAGAATGATTGTTTAGAAGTTCGCTATTATCTGGTCAAAGGACACAGCGGAATCAGTGATGCCAAACCCTTCCTTTTTTAGTTTCTGTTTCCGGTGTTGTATGGCAGAGACGGAGATAAGATAGATGGCGGATAGTGCGGTATTGGAGAGTTGTAGTCGGGCCAACATACACAGGCGAATGTCCTCTTCGCTGAACTGTGGGTGGGCCGCTCGCAAACGGCTGACGAAATTGCCGTCGGCAGTGTCAAGGGTCATCTCTATTTCGTGCCAGTTACGGGCGTTGATAACAGTGCGCTTGCCAGCTGTAGGCTCTAGCATGTCGAGAATCTCACTTTTGTCCATAATATGACCGCGCAACATCGAAATCACGGTATCTTTCTGTCGTATGCGTTCTGCCAACAGTTCTGCCTCGTGCAGATGGGCAGCCCTTTCAGTTTCATGCTTGCGTCGTACACCCCTCAGCCAGTTTCTGAGAACGAGAAGAAGGACAATCACAGTCAGCACAATAACAATAATAACCGTTGTCATTAGTCGCCGTTGAAGCATCATAGATTTCTTCACATAGCCTGGTCCCAAAAAGGTATCGCGATGGATTGCGTAGTCCTGCTCAGCCTGTCTCGTCTCGCTTTCATACGATGGTTGCCGATGCTTTGTATCATCTTCTTTATGCTCTTGTTGCGCATCTGCATACATGCCAATAGGCACGCTGATTTCCATTATATTAGAAAGATCAAAAGACCCACTGGCAGCGCACGTATATGAAAAGTCGTCGTGGGGTAATGCCCAAAGCGAATCCAATCCCTGATATACGGAATCTAAGACTATTGGGGACAAACGCTCTTCGCAATGCTTGGCCGCAATGTCGGTGATGCGTACCAAAGAACCAAAGTGATGCAGATCAAAGGGTGAACGGTTGAGTACCGCACGTCCGTAGTCGTTAAGTATCGTCAACAGCCAATGTGGCTGGCCAGGCAACTGGCGATAGTGTTCAAGTGCATAACGCAAGTACATCTGCAATTGGACTGCATTGTTATGAGGCAGGTAATCAGCAAACCTGTCATAGGCACGGTAGGCCAGAGCATGGTCTCCGGTTGTCTCGGCACAATGAATGGCTAAATGAAAGAGCTGGTTTTTCTGCAGAGGAAGAATATTGTCACTTGGTTGACGAGTTAGCACAAAACAAATACGCCCGAAGCGACACAAAGCATCATTGTCATCGCTTGTACCGCCAAGACTCGCCTGTTCATAATAATGGAACACATGCATGAGGGCAGCGTCATCAAGTAATGCTTGGTTGTCCGCTTCCTGATTGTCCGCTTCGCGCTTAAAGTTCCATGCCTCTGCATCCGACGAGAGGCAGGATGCTGTGTCGGCATGGTTCAGATACCATCTCTCTTCGTTCACTAAAGCCCTCAGAAGGTCATAAAGCATCTGCGAACTATCTGTCAGCCTTGTTGTATCTACTTGCGCCAACATCCTTTCCGTGCTGTCTACGTCTGTGAATACCATGTTTTCTGCGCCATTGAGCAAGCGCTTCTGCGGCAAGTCTCGAAAGTTCCATCCGATGCCACCCACTAAGACCAGCATCAGGGCTGCAACGATGATTCCAATTGTCTTCCTTTTCATGTTTTTTTTCGTTTTGACGCTGCAAAGGTACGGCATTTCTAAGACATCCGCAAGGAAATAGGGTGGAAAACGTATTCCACATGTTATTACTTTATTTTCAGCTTATTAATAGATGTTTTTCCACCCTTTTTCCATCTTGTTGGGTGGAAAAGTACATTGTAAACAATCCGAACAACTCCATTTAGAATAAAAATAGTTACAGCGATTGCACTGATTTCTCGAAGATGTTCCATATGCATTGTTTAAGGGAAATTCCAACTTCAGCATGAATCAAAGTGAGTGTGTGGTCCGCCCGTAACGAGCGTAACACTCATTGGCATACTAACGAGACAGGGTGCAAGGGGTTGTAGTCTGAAAGTATATGAGTTGATAAAGAAAAACATATTGGTTTGCCTATGTAAGTATTATACTTTTGTGTACTAAACATACTACTTTGTAGTGGCTTTGAGGCACTTTAGTACACCAAGGACGGCCTCTTTATATATACAAGGAGGCTGTCGGACAACTTCAAAAGTGCCGTGTTCGGTCAGCAGTATCTATAATGGCACGGAGTTCCTCGTTGCAAAATGATATCAAAAAATGGTAGCAAATGCCCATTATTGCCAGTCTAATATCACAATATCACCAATAATATCACACTGCATATCACTGAAATTCACCCAGTTAAGTGCAGTGTGATATTGGTGATATTAGTTTTTGATATTTTTTGAGCCCCCTGCCTAAAATCTAGACCTAATAGCTCAATCTACGCCAAGAATGTTAATTTGTGTATTTATATATATATAATCACTAGTGTCCAAAGAAATTTAGAATAGCCATCCCTGGCCGTCATCCTCTGGTTCTAATTTAGAATTATCAATTCGATTAAATAGCTCGGACACGGGCATCTTCTCAAAGAGGACCAGCCCGATTGCTTGAGAGAAAATGTAAAGATTCTGTTCAATATGAAACAATTTCTTGGCAATGACAAGCAGCAGATAGTCACAGACAGCAATCCAAATCTGTGCAAATACAGCATTCTTCGTCGTCCCGAAGAACGACTTGACGTGCAGGTGCTGCTTGATCCACTTGAAGAACAACTCAATCTGCCAGCACTCCCGATAGAGTTCAGCAACAGTGAGTGCTTCAATGATGAAGTTGTTTGTCAGAAACCTGTACACATTGTTCGTGGCAAAGTCTTCGTAGACGACCATGCGCATCATCTCCGGATAGTCCTTGGAAACGAACAGCTGGAACGATCGGTGAACTGGGCATAGCTCATCACACGAAACTGGTCACGACAGGTGAACTTCAGGGCATGGAAATCACCGCGATATTTGTCAACACATTTCTGAAACTCATTCTCTGGAACCAAATCCATCAACTGAGAAAAGACGGTCTTCCCGATAGGCATAGCGAGTCTAAATTGGATAAATACTATATCCAATAGAACGAAATTTTTATCGAAAAATTTACAAACCGTCATAACAAGTTGAGCTTTAACCAATTAGAAGTACTCGAAAATTTTTCTTTGGACTGTAGTGATATATAATATAGATAATAATCTATCTTTCAAGGGGGGGGACCCCTTGAAAAATAAACTGTGAATTGTGAATCTGTGAATGAGGTCTGTCAGCTTCGTTTCAATTCCTCGATGAAGCGACTGATGCGGTCGAGCTCCTCTGGAATACGAATCTGCTGCGGACAATGCTTCTCGTGAATGCAGCGACCACACTTGATGCAATGGTCAGGCTGACGCTCGCGCTCCACCTCTCGGTCGAGGCTGATGAGATAGCGGCGGCGATTCTCACGGTACTGCGGATCACCAGCATCCAAGGGCAGTCGGCCCTCAATCTTCATCTTGTTGTAATGAGTGAAGATGGTGGGGATATCGATGCCGTAGGGACAGGGCATGCAGTACTGGCAGGCATTGCAGGGGATGGTCTCCTCCTCCATCATCTGATGCGCAATCTTGGTGTCGAGCTTTTCCTGTTCTTCTTTAGTCAGCGGCACTAAGGGACAGTAGCTGAGCAGATTATCCTTCAGATGCTCAGTAAAGGTCATACCACTCAGCACGGTCAGCACGCCCTCAGGAGTGCCAGCATAGCGGAACGCCCAGGAAGCGATGCTCTTCTCCGGATTCATCTGCTTCAGCTCGCTGACCACATACTGCGGAACTTTGGCCAGTCGGCCTCCCAGCAACGGCTCCATGATGACAGCAGGAATGCCCAGCCTGTGCAACTCGGCATAGAGATAGCTGGCATCCACATTGCCGTCGTTGATCTCGTTGGCATAGTTCCAGTCGAGCCAGTTCAGCTCAATCTGCACAAAGTCCCAATGGTACTTGTCTTGCAGGGTAAGCACCTCGTCGAACACCTCCTGGCGCCCGTGGAACGAGAATCCGAGGTTGCGTATGCGTCCAGCCTTGCGCTCCTCGACGAGGAAGTCCATGATGCCGTTGTCGACATAGCGTTTGTAGAACTCCTCCATACTCCCGCCTATAGCATGCAGCAGGTAGTAGTCAATGTAGTCCACTTGCAGCTCCTTCATCGACTCATAGTACATCTTCTTGGCTCCTTCGGGCGTCTGCGAGTCGGGCGAGAAGTTCGACAGTTTCGTAGCCACGAAGTACTTGTCGCGAGGCAGTCGGCTTTGTGCTTTCAAGGCGATGCCTGTGCAGCGCTCCGACTCTCCACGGCAATAGACAGGACTGGTATCGAAGTAGTTCACACCATGCTCGATAGCATAGTCTATCTGATGATTGATCAATTCCTGGTCGAACTCCTCCGTACCCTCCTTCATGGGCAGGCGCATCATACCATAGCCCAGCAGCGACACCTGGTCGCCTGTGTTAGGATTAGTGCGGTAGGTCATCTGACCTGTGGGTGGCTCAACTTGATTCTTATAATTGTCGACTGAGGCATCGCTGCTCTTCTTACCTGCACAGGCTGCCACAGCTGCAGCTCCTCCTACTCCAAGAAGTTTTAGGAAGGAACGTCTATCCAGATTTTTGTTTTGTTTCATGGCTCTATATCTTCTTATGTACTTCATGACCTTCCACATGTATCGCAGAGAGAGGTCTCACAGGACAAACATATTCACAAGCTCCGCAACCGATGCAGGCAGCTTCGTTGATAGCGGGGACAGAGGGCGACAGATCGTCGTCAGGATCTGATGGAACCATTGTTATAGCTCCAGCAGGACAGTGACGCTCGCAGTTGCCACACTCAGCCTCGCCCTTGGCCGAGATGCACTCACTGACCACGACGATGGCATGACCAATCTGTATGCTCGACTTATCGACGGCATCGATGGGCTTGATGGCTCCAGCAGGACATACCTCCGAACAGCGTGTACACTCAGAACGGCACCAGCCGCGATCATACTGCATCTCAGGCTGCATCAGGCTCATCAGGCTGTTGCTGGGGCGCAGCACGCCATTAGGACACTCAGAGACGCAGAGCTGACAGCCCGTGCAGCGCGTAGCCATATTCTTGGCCGACAGCGATCCTGGAGGCGTCAGAGGCGTCAGGCGCATAGGACTCTGCTTGGCCTGGATAGCAGCCAGACCGCCATCCACCAGCTTGTCCTGAGCCAATGCGGCTGTAGTGGCCATAGCAGTTGCCAGGAGGAAAGAGCGCTTGGTCGGGTCGACATTCGCCTTCGCTTCGACCATCTTCACCTTTCCGCGATAGGGCTTGTATGACAACGCATTAGACTTGCATTTATCAATGCAGTCGCCACATACCACGCAGCGAGAATAATCGATGCGATGGTTCTTGAAGTCGATGCACGAGGCTTTACAATTCCTGGCACAGAGCGAGCAGTTGTGGCACTTGTCAGTGTCAATCTGTATGCGCAGCCAAGAGAATCGGGACAGGAACGAGAGCAGCGTACCCACAGGACAGATGGTGTTGCAATAGGTGCGTCCTCCCCTCCAAGCAAGCACCACGAGCAGCACCAGCGTTGCTACGGCAATGATGAGCACAGGCAGCGACTTCAGCCATACGTCGACTGAATAGAAGGCATAGCTGTCAGCGCGTTCTGCGATGCCAGCCAGCACATTGTTGCCCAGCTGCCACAGCGGCTGGAAGATGAGTGTCACGATGCGGCCAAAGGCACTGTAGGGAGCCAGCAGCTGCACCAAGCTTCCAATGCCAGCCAAGAAGGCCACCACCATCACGGCCAGCATACCATAGCGCAGCCAACGCATCTCGGGCGAATAGCTGTAGGGGAGCTTCTTGCCTTTCTTGCCCAGCCATCCGAAGATGTCCTGCAAGATGCCCAGCGGACAGATGACGGAACAATAGATGCGGCCGAAGATGAGTGTCAGCACTGCCAAGAGGACAATGACCAACACATTCAAGGCGAGGATGGCCTCCAGCGCCTGTGTCTTTGCCATCCATCCCAGCCAGGCATGAGCCGTACCCGTGAAGTCGAGGAACAGCCACGTCAGGCCCAACAGAAAGATGGTAGCCAATACGATTCGGATTTTCCTTAGCATATGAACATTATATTTTACTGATTAATAGTTATCGTTTGCCAGTCTTGGACGGCACCAGCCAGATACTGACCTCATACAGCAGCCAGATGGGTAGACTCACAACCAGGAGGGTGAAGATGTCGGTCGTAGGAGTAATGATGGCTGCTACCACAAGGATAGCCACCACGGCATGACGGCGATAGTTGCGCATCAGCCCTCCGCTCACCAAGCCCATTTTTCCTAGGATAGAGCACACCACAGGCAACTCGAACACCAGGCCGATGACCAGACACATGGAGATGAGTGTGTCGATGTACGACTGCAGCGTGAGCATATTGTCGATATCGGTACTGACCTGATAGGTTCCCAGGAACCTCACCGTCAGCGGGAAGATGATGAAATAGCATACCAGCGTGCCCACGAGGAACATCAGGTAGGCCGAGCCCACAATCCAGTAAGCTGCCCTGCGCTCGTTCTGATAGAGTCCAGGCGAGACGAATCGAAACAGCTGGTAGAGCACATAGGGCGAAGCACAGAGCAAGCCGGCATAGGCAGCCGTACGCATGTGGGTCATAAACTGCTCCGTCAGCCCGGTGTTGATGAGATGGATGGCGAAGTCAGGACTGCCCATCAGCCTGAAAGTGATGAAGTTGCTCGTCGTTGGTGCAAGTACTACTGCAAACAGCCATTCCTTCAGACAGAAGGCCACAACAGCAAAGACCACGACTGCCACCAGTGAGCGGACGATGGTCCAGCGCAGCACATCCAGATGCTCCCAGAATGTAGCAGGTTGCTCACTCATCCGTCTTCTTCACCTCGTCGTCGGCCTTCTTCACCTCGTCGTCAATCTCCTTCATGCCGTCCTTGAAGCTCTTCACGCCCTTGCCCAGACCCTTCATCAGTTCAGGAATCTTAGCTCCTCCGAAGAGCAGCAGCACGATCAGTGCTATGAGCAGTATTTCTTGGCCTCCAAGGCCGAAAATGAGTAATGTCTTGAATACTATCATGGTTTTGTTTTTGGGTAAATAATCATTCTGCCTGCAAAATTACACTTTTTTTCGATAAAAACTGCAAGATTGAGCATAAAAATGTGTACCTTTGCATGCAAATAATCAATAATATGGGTTTTTGGAAAGCATTTTTCGGGGGTGAGACAGATCCCGAAGAGGAGAAAAAGAATGCCGAAGACAAGAAATTCGACATGCTGAAGTACGACGGAGTGAAGGCCATTCGCTACGGACAAAACGAATTGGCCGCCAAGTTTTTCAATGAGGCACTCAAGTATAAGAATGACCCTGAGGTGCACGACTATCTCTCGAATGTCTACATCCGTATGGGAATGCTCGATGAGGCTTTGCAAGAGACGAAGATAGTAGTACAAGCCGAGCCCGACAATATCAACCTGCTCCTGAAGGCGGCCAGCGTAGCCTATATGAAAGAGGACTATGCTGAGATGACTGACTTCTGCAAGCAGGCACTAGAGCTGGATGGCGATCATGCCCTCGTCCATCTCATCTATGCCAAGGCTGAGTTGGGACAGCAGAACCTCATTCAGGGCATCGCCCGCCTGACCAAGGCCCTTGCCCTCGACGATGAGTTGGCAGAAGGCCACCAGCTGCGCGGACAGACTCTGATGCTCATGGGCGACCTCGATGCCGCTACTGCCGATGCCGAATGGCTGGAGCAGAACCAGTCGACAGACCCAGATGCTATGCTGCTAGTGGCACGTCTCGAGGCAGCAAAAGGTCATCAGCAGGAGGCAGTCGACAAATACGGCAAGGTGATCGACCTGAATCCCTTCCACCTCGATGCTTATCGCGAACGAGGAAAGATCCGCTTCGACCTAGGCGACAAGCAGGGTGCTGAGGAAGACATGCAGAAAGTGCTGGAGCTGAATCCCAACGAGATGGCCGATGTCAACGGCGAATACTCGGCCGAAGGTATCGAGCAGAAGACTCGTCAGGCCTACTCTAACCTTAATCCTTTTGGAATTTGAGATTTGAGAATTGAGGGTTGAGATTTGAGAATTGAGATTTGAGATTACTATGAGAATGAACACAGGATATGGGCGTGAAGGCGACTACGATCATTTCGTGGTAAACGAGGAAATGCCGCTGCTGGATTTCCTCCTGGCCAACGTCAACCAGAGCCGCACGAAGATCAAGGCCACCCTGCAGGGACGTGGCATCAAGGTCAACGGCAAGACAGTCACGCAGTTCGACTTCATGCTCCAGCCCAAGATGAAGGTAGCGGTGAGCAAGACCAAGCGCAACCAGCAGTCGTTCAAGAGCCGCTATGTGAAGATAGTCTACGAGGACAAGTGGATCATCGTCGTCGAGAAGAACATAGGCATCCTCTCGATGGCTGCCGGCCACTCATCGCTCAACGTGAAGAGCGTGCTCGACGACTATTTCCATAAGTCGCGCCAGAAGTGCACGGCACACGTCGTGCATCGGCTCGATCGCGACACCAGCGGACTGATGGTCTATGCCAAGGACCTCCAGACTGAGCAGATATTAGAGCACAACTGGCATCAGATTGTATATGACCGCCGCTACGTAGCCATCCTCAGTGGCGAGATGGAGCAAGACGAAGGCACCATACAAAACTGGCTGAAGGACAACAAGGCCTACGTCACCTACTCCTCGCCCTTCGACAATGGCGGCAAGCTGGCCATCAGTCATTTCCATGTGCTCAGCCGCACAACTGAGCATTCGCTGGTCGAGTTTCAGCTGGAGACTGGACGCAAGAACCAGATTCGCGTGCATGCAGCCGATATGGGCCACCCCGTCTGCGGCGACAGCAAGTATGGCAACGGCGACGACCCAATTCATAGGCTCTGCCTGCATGCCTGGCTGCTCTGCTTCACCCATCCCGTCACGGGTGAACCTATGGAGTTCGAGACTCCCATCCCCACATCATTCAAACAATTATTCCGCTGATGAGTAACGCTGGTTTTTATATCTTCGCCGTCATAGCCGTCATCGTGGCTGTCTTGTTGGTCAAGCATGTCGTCACCTGCCTCATGCGCTCTATTATCATTGTGGTGCTGCTGATACTGCTCGCAGTGGCCTACTATTTCTTTGTAGGTCAGTACGATCCAGAGATTCACGATGCCGTGCAAGGTGCCTGGGACAAATACAACAAGTAATCTCCTTATCCGCTAGTCAGTCGTCCTTCTGAGCCGTTTCTTCGTCGAAATAGCGCTCAAACTGCTGACGAAGAGCTGTCGGATTGGCTATGATGTTGCGCAACTCGTTCAGTTTCTGCTCATTGGGAGAGCCAGGAATCCACAGACGGATATAGCCGTGCGACGAGTATTTCTCGTCCATATGCTGGCGAAAGCGTTGCCAATGATGCTCTCGGTCGAGCTGAGGATAATGGCTCAGACCATACTGCACCGTTCGACGAAACACTTGTTCAGGCACGATGTCACGGTCGGCCTCAGCCACAATCTTACCATACAGACTGCGAGGAGAACGCGAAGCCGAGGCTCGATGGTCTTCTATCGCCTCCTTCATCATCTTAATCTGCTCAGCACTGAACCATCGCTTCAGACGGGCATCCTGTGCCAGGATCTTTCCGCCCGTGAGATGGTGTATGGCTCGAGGACCCGACATACCCACATCGTGATAGGCGGCAATGGTATAGACCATGTTCATATCGGCTCCCGTACGGTCGGCCAGTTCCATCGAGCGGCGTATCACACGCGTGACATGTTCCAGGTTGTGAGCCTTGTCAAACGAGGCATACTGTGGGAGGATCTGAGTCTCGATAAACTCCATCAAATCAAGGCTAGGACTGTTCTTCGGCATAACTTTTGTATTGAAAGTTTGCAAATGTAACAATAATTATTTACTTTTGCAAGCAAAAAGCAAAAAAAATACAGAATGGACATCAAGAAAGACTCTTTCAAGGCATGGATACTCGCTGCCAGACCCAAAACGCTTACAGGTGCCGCCGTGCCCGTCATGATTGCGCTGGCACTAGCTTGGGCCGACATTCATTCATTGGACAATTTGACGAATGCTCAATTGGACAACGGTTCTCCTGTCGCACACTTCAACTGGACAGCAGCTGTGCTCTGCCTGCTCTTCGCCTTCATCATGCAGATCGATGCTAACTTCATCAACGATTACTTCGATTTCGTCAAGGGAACTGACGACCGCACGACTCGTCTTGGCCCTGAGCGAGCCTGCACACAGGGATGGGTCAGCATAGGCCGTATGAAGCTCGCCATCGCCATCACCACCATATTGGCCTGCCAAGTGGGTCTGCCGCTCATCAGCTATGGCGGAATAGAGATGGTTCTTGTGGGAGCAGTATGCGTAGTCTTCTGCTTCCTCTATACGACTCATCTTTCTTATATGGGGCTAGGCGACCTGCTCGTATTGGTATTCTTTGGTCTGGTGCCTGTTTGTATCACCTACTATATTCAGCTGCACACCATCACTCCACAGGTGCTGACTGCATCGCTGGCCTGCGGACTGGTGATCGATGCCCTGCTGCTGGTCAATAATTTCCGCGATCGCGACACTGACCGTCAGGCCGGCAAGCGCACACTAGTGGTCGGGATAGGCCCGAAGGCATCCATACTTCTATATCTCGGCGTAGGTATTATTGCCTGCTGTATGGGCATCGTCTTCATGCTGAACGGCCATCCGTTTGCCTTCATCCTTCCCCTGCTCTACTTGCTCCTTCATTTCCTCACCTATACGAAGATGAAACGTATCTGGGCAGGCCGCGAGCTGAACAGATGCCTGGGCGAGACTGCTCGCAACATCTTCGTGTATGGCCTGCTAGTGACAATTGGACTGCTGATATAGAATGACGGCCTTCTTGATCTGCTTCTGCGGCTTCCTTGTTATACAAGGAGGCTGTCGGAGCTATACAAGGAGGCTGTCGGAGCTACACAAGGAGGCTGTCGGAGCTACACAAGAAGGCTGTCGGAGCGATACAAGGAGGCTGTCGGAGTTATACAAGGAGGCTGTCGGAGCTATACAAGAAGGCTGTCGGAGCTATGCAAGAAGGCTGCGATAGTTGACCAAAGAGGCTGTCGGAGTATGGCTTGCTTCCCCTAGGCCTATCAGAACAATGAGAATTTGACCACCAAAGGCAGGTGGTCGCTATAGCCGCGCTGGTAGCTATAGCCGTTATAGGTGCGTCGAGGCTTCCAGCCACCATAGGTCGTCTCTTCCTCCAACAGAAAAGGAGCATCGTTGATGTAAACGCTGTCCACATGCTCATACAACGGCTGACTGACGAGCACATGGTCGATGGAATGCCACTCGCCTTGATAGCGATAGGTACCTTGAGCCCTGCCGTTGGAACCCTTGGCCCTCTCCGTGACGTTGATCAGACCACTACCGCTCAGTTGTCGCAGCGAAGGACTGTCGGCATAGTCGTTGAAGTCGCCTGCTACAATGATGTTCGCACCCTTCAGCGAGTCAATGGCGTTCAGCACGACATTCATGACCTGACGCCGATGGGGCCGTGTCTGCAGTTCACCGCCATAGCGGCTGGGAGCATGCAAGACTAAGAGATGGAGTGTATCAGCTCGAGGTGTCTCTCCTTTTATATATAAGATGTCGCGCGTAGAGCGCATGTCCTTCAGCGGTGGCACTTCCAAGTAGTCATAGCAAAGGGGCCTGAATCGCAAAGGCTGATAGAGCAGGGCGACGTCAATTCCTCGCAAGTCGGGCGACTGGGTCATCAGGTATTCATACCCTGCTCCTCGCAGCAGCGATCTCTTGGTCAAATCATGGAGGACCGAATCATTTTCAACCTCTACAAGAGCGACGAGGTCGGGCAACTGGTCGGAACACGACAGAATAACCTGCCCCACCCCATTCAGCTTATTCCAGTAGCGTGTGCGCGTCCATCGACGACTGCCATCGGGCATAAACTCCTGGTCGTTCTTTCCTTCATCGTGCTCTATATCGAAGAGGTTTTCGCAGTTCAGCTCTACGAATACCTGTGCCCTTGCAGAGCTAAATAAAAAAAGAAAGATGAAAAATAAAAAATGCGAGAAGAAAATAGATAAATGAGAAATGATAAATGAAAAGGCTCTGAGTCCAAACGTGCCCATTGATTTATCACTTCTCATTTATCATTTCTCATTGAGGGAAAAGCTAGCCTAGCAAACCTTCTCCAGTCGCTTCATCATGACAAACATGAAGATAGCGGCTACCAGACATACTGCCAGGAACACGCTCCAGCATACCCAGAGGGGAACGGCGCCCCACAGCAGTCCGCCGATGACCACGAGCTGGTTGCCAATGGCCGTAGCCACAAACCAGCCGCCCATCATCATACCCTTGTACTTGGGAGGAGCGACCTTCGACACGAAGCTGATACCCATAGGCGAAAGCAACAGCTCACCAAAGGTGAGGATGAGGTAGACGCCAATGAGCAGGTTGGGTGTAACATCAGCCACGTGCATACCCACAGGATTACCGTCGACATCCATCTCCGTCTGCGGCATGGGCAGACCAAACGAGAAGATCATCATCACGGCATAGGCGATGGCGGCCACGATCATACCATAGGCAATCTTACGTGGTGCCTTCGGCTCCTTGCCCTTAGCGGCTAGCGATCCGAAGATAGCCATCGACACTGGTGTCAGAGCTACTACATAGAAGGGGTTGAACTGCTGGAAGATAGGGGCAGAGATGCTCACCTCACCCGTCAGACGGTAGTACTTCCATACGAGCAGTGCCAGCGCCACGACGATGACGGCAGCCGAGATGCCCTTAGCCTTAGCAGTCTTGCTCTGGAACAGCGAGAAGGCTGCATAAACAATGAAGATGATGAGCACCAGATTCCATACGTCAAAGGCCATGCTCTCGACTCCTTCTGACGAGCGGGCCGTGAACTCATCGGCAAAGTAGGTCAGCGACAGGCCGTTCTGGTGGAAGGCCATCCAGAAGAAGATGACCACTGCAAACACCAAGCAGAGGGCCACGATGCGCTGCTTAGTCTCCTCTCGCGTCAGCTCAGGCTCATTGGCCAGTGCCTTAGCCTTGTCGGCCTTTTTCTTGCCTCCCTCAGTATGGCGGAAGGTGCTGCGAAAGAAGTAGTAGATGGCTATCGACAGGATGAGCGATGCACAGGCGACAGCAAAGGCAAAGTGATAAGCCTCGCCCGGAGCCGTGTAGCCCAGCGCATTGTAGGCATAGTCGGAAATCTTGATGGCTGCCGTAGGAGCAAAGAGCGCACCGATGTTGATGGCCATGTAGAAAATCGAGAATCCTGCATCGCGCTTGTCAGCATACTTGGGATCGTCATAGAGATTACCGACCATCACCTGCAGGTTGCCCTTGAACAGACCCGTACCGAAGCCGATGAGCAGCAGTGCTCCTAGCATGACGATGAGGGCCGTCTGGTCACCACCAAGGGGAATCGACAGCAGCAGATAACCTGCAAACATGATGATAATACCTGTGGTCACCATCTTGCCGAAACCGAACTTATCGGCCAGGATACCGCCAATCAGCGGGAAGAAGTAGACCAGCATGAGAAACGAGCTGTAGATGGTGCCTGCCATACCTGGCGTCAGACCATAGTTAGCTCTCAAAAACAATGCGAAGACGGCTATCATAGTGTAGTAGCCGAATCGCTCACCTGTGTTGGCCAGTGCCAACGCGAACAGTCCTTTGGGTTGTCCTTCAAACATAGTTAACGAATTTTAGGGTTTTTGGTTTTTGTAATGTCAAAGAAGTACGACAGCTTGACAATGATGTTCGAGAAGTTCGAACGGCTGAAGTAGTCACGCTTCGAGTTGCCGTAGATGTCGCCCAGGCCGTAGTAGTAGCGTCCTTCCAGTAGGAAATGCCCTAGCTTCGGCTGCGAGAACTCGATGCCCAGGGCAGCAGCGATTCCGTAGTCAACCTTGTTCTCCACAGGCATGTTGTAGACGTTCGAACCTATCTGTCGTCCCTGTTGGTCTATATAGTCGCTCGAGACCACCGACACACGGTCCACAAGGTTATAGTGACTCCAATGAGAGTAGTCAAAGTTGGCCACGCTCTTCTCGCTCTTGAAGAATCCTATCTGCGGACCAACCTGGAAGAAAGCCTGCAGCCCCCTGCGCTCACGACCCCATCCCAGTCGTGCGAAGACAGGTATCTGGATGTAGGTCATGTCGCGCTGGTATTCCTCGGCTAGCTCGGTCTCAGCGTTGATCACTGGCTCATCATTCTCGTCAAGGATATTTTCTTTCCATCCTATTTGGGCAAAGTTCACCTCAGCCACTACGGCACAGATGCTGTTGAAGTATTTCTCTGAAGTATATCGGAAACTCAGGCCGCCCGTCAAACCCTTATGGAGCGACTGGGGAATCTTGTTCACGTAGCCCACGTTGCTCATCACGTAGCCTCCATTCACACCTACGGACAACTCGTTCCTGTGCTCACCCACCTGGGCCAACACGTCAGAGGGCATCAGCACAACCAATGCCAGCAAAAGCAAGCCTTTAGTAAGTAATGGTGTCAATCTTGCCATCGGTCCTGTAGTGTACAAACATGAATGTGCGGTTCTGGTATCCGCCGTCATTGCTCACACGCTCAAACTTCAGCGGGGCCTGTACCGGCTTATAGCCGAAGCGTCCTTCAGCACCGTCGAACGTAGCACCGTATTTATGCAGTCCGCGCAGGAAGAACAACGCATGGTCGAAGCCTGTTAGTGCCAATGGGGGATAGAACGAGCTCATGCCCTGATAGAAGTTGGCACGATATTTCGCGGCAAGCTGATTCGACTGTTGGGGCGACAGACCGGCGAAATAAGGCGCAGGCACATGCATGTCATATTTGTGGAAGTTGGCCTGCTGAGTTTCCTCCAAGGCCAGCCATTCGGGATAGCCAACCAGTGACAGCTTAACACTGCTGTTGGAGGCCATCAGATCCTTCAGTTTGATGAAGATAACGTCGAGGTCACTCGTACGGGCTGAGTTGAGCACCACAATGTTGTGACGCTGCAGGCTGAAGGCACTGGCAAACGAAGCGTTTGCAGATTTCATGCTCGTCAGGCTGTAGCCAATGTTCCTACCCTCCAGTTCCTTGCGCAACGCAGCAGTAAAGCCGCCTTTGGTGCTGTTCGGATCGTCACAGTCCACGATGACGGGATGGCTGTCCTTGAACCACTCCACCAGCCTCCGGGCAGTGCTCTCAGCCTGTGTTTCGGGGTCCTGATACACCTGGAAGATATGGCGGTTCGTGGCCAACTGAGGAGCATTGATCGAGAACGGAATGACCAGCATTGTGCCATGCTGCTGGCAGAAGGCCGACAGTTGATCCATCTGCTTGGAGTAGAGCGGACCGAAAATGATGTCACATCGCGACGATTCAGCCTTGGCCAGCACACTTGAAATATCGCTGTTGTCGGGCGTGTTCCAAGCGAACACGTCCACCGAAATGCCCTCATGCTTCAGACTGTCGCAGGCCATCAACAAGCCTCGGTAGTACTCCACCATCCGTCTTCCGTCGCCATTCAGGTCGTGCAAAGGCAGCATCACGCCCATGCGTATCTGCCGCTCGCGCACATCATCGGCAGCGGCCGCCGCCTCCGTCGCAGCAACAGCCTCTGCCGAAGGAATGATGATTTTGGTTCCTTTTTTCAGCACATAATCAGGGCTCTCCATGCCGGGGTTAGCCCGTCTGAGCTGCTCCTCCGTAAGGCCGTTGGCACGGGCAATACCATAGATCGTCTCACCCTTCTTCACCTTATATGTCTGCACCGACTGTGCAGAGGCACTTCCGACGGCCATCACCATCATGGCCGACAGAAGGAAATATCGTAATGTTAGTCTCATAAACTACTGTCTTTTCTGTTTTCGCCTACAAAAGTACGAAAAAATGTCGAATCAAAGAAAAGAAATCTGAAATTATGCCATAAAAAGGCGCAATTATCACCGTAATTCATCAGAATTAACTAATTTTGCAGCACAAACAGTTCACATCCGACAGCAAATGATGAAGCACACTTCAACAAGAAACATCCGTGAGACCCATCCCTCCGACATGCCGGCCATCATGGAAGTCATTCGGGCTGCAAAGGCCATCATGCGGGCATCAGGCAACTACGAGCAGTGGGCTGGCGACTACCCGTCTGAAGCCGTCATCACGTCCGACATCAACAGCAATGGTGCATTCGTCGTCATAGACGACGGCCAAGTTGTGGCCTACTTCGCTTTCCTCCCGTCGCCCGAGCCCACCTATAGCACCATTTACGACGGCAAATGGCTCGACGATGCCCTGCCCTATCATGTCATTCATCGCATGGCAAGCTATCCGCACGTACACGGCATCTTCAGCAGCATCATGGACTACTGCTTCTCTCGCGAACCTAACATCCGCATCGACACCCATCGCGACAACACCATCATGCAGCACAACATCCTGAAGCACGGTTTCACCTACTGCGGCATCATCTACCTGCAGCGTGTCGACGAGGCTCACCGCTCTTCTGCCCCCACCTCCATCATCCGTCTGGCTTACCAGAAGATTACCGCTCTTCCCAATTCCAAAACGCCCCATTCTTCATTCTAAGATATAAAATGGCGCACTGTTTCAAAAGGATTTAATATATTTGTGCTCAAATTGAATAATTTCAGCATTAAGACTATATTATATCCATGAGACAAATTAAGATAAGCCAAAGCATAACTGATCGTTCAGATGAATCGCTCGACAAGTATCTCGCAGAAATCAACCACATACCCCAGATCACTGCAGAACAGGAGGTAGAATTAGCCCAAGCTATCAGAAAAGGAGGAAAGATGGGAAAGACTGCAAAAGACAAGCTCGTCACTGCCAACCTGCGCTTCGTCGTGTCTGTGGCCAAGCAATACCAGAACAAAGGTATCTCTCTCGCCGACCTCATCAACGAAGGTAACGTCGGGCTCATCACCGCAGCTGAAAAGTTCGACGAGACACGTGGCTTCAAGTTCATCTCCTATGCCATCTGGTGGATCCGCCAAAGCATCCTTCAGGCCATTTCCGAGTACAGCAATATTGTGCGCAGGCCTCTGAACCAGGTTGCCCTCAGCAGCAAGATCAAGAATGCCACAAATGAATACCTGCAGAAACATCAGCGCCATCCATCAGCAGAGGAGTTGAGCGACATCATATCAATGGAGATTGACAAGATAGAAAAGGCCATCCTCGCAGAGCCACATGTTACCAGCATCGATGCTCCCATCAAAGATGGTGAAGACACGGTGATGGCCGACATGCTGTCCTCTTCGTCCGATTTTGCCACTGACCGGAAGGTCAACCACGACTCCATGTGTGCCGACCTGATACAACTGATGTGCTCTGTTCTTAGCGACAAGGAGAAGACCATCGTCACCCAGAGCTTCGGCATTGGCTGTCAGGAGAGAGCACTCGACGATATCGGTCATGACATGGGACTTACACGCGAGCGTGTTCGGCAGATTCGTGAGCGTGGACTCGACAAGATGCGTCAAAGTAACAATTCAAGAATTCTTCGTAAACATTTAGGATAAAACATATTATTGACAATGAACAAGAGCATACTGATTATCCCAGACATCCATGGTCGTACCTTCTGGAAAGTGGCAATAGACTCGGGCGAGTACGGGAAAGTCATCTTCCTTGGTGACTATGTTGATCCCTATGAAAGGGAGGGCATCTCAGTGAGCATGGCACTTAACAACTTCAATGAAATCATTGCCTTGAAGGAGCAGTACCCTGACAAGGTCATCTTGCTGTTGGGTAATCACGACCTACATTACTATTCTGAGCATTACTGCGAATTAGCGCAAAGCTCAAGATATAGTCACAAGGCAGCAATCACCCTTCAGCGGCTGTTCCAAGAGAAGAAAAACCTCTTTCAGCTTGTGTGGGAAACCGACCTCGACGGGAAGCACTATCTCTTCTCTCATGCCGGCATCAATCAGAGCTGGCTTAACAGGAATATAGGACTCATCCGAGTACCAGACGAGAGACACTTAAATCGTCTCCTCCTCACCGATGAGGGAATTGAGACATTGGCGCAAGTCGGCAGCATCCGTTGCGGCAATTACCCCACTGGCAGCATTGTCTGGGCTGATGTCGACGAGATACTTGCCTCAGATCCGCTGCCTGGCACTTATCAGATTTTTGGTCATACCCAACAGTATGACGGTCCCATCATCACTGCCGAGTTTGCATGCCTCGACTGCCGTGCCGCCTTCTCCCTTGATCAGAAAGGCGAGATCAAGCCCGTCACAAGAGTGGTTCCTTACAACGAGCAAATCATTTGGTGATAATCTTTCCATTTAGGAAAGGCTTCCACTCCTCTGCTCCAAACGTGCCATCCACATACACAGTATCTTCAGGAGCCACAGTCTGATTCCAATGCTCCATGCCTCCTCGCCTTCATGATTGAGCGTGACAGGCTATTCCTTAACAAAAGTGCTGAATGTACTCATATTTATCCTTGGTTTCTGTTGTTAAAAGAAAGTGGCGCAATAATTGCAACGGATTTGTTGTTTCTATAGGGTTACCAATTATATTTGCGCACAGTTTAAATACTGGCAAAAAGAGAGGAAGAATCGAAGTAATCCGTCACTACGGCAGCCACTTTCTGTAGTTTTCAATGAACTCGTTCATCGTTTTCTGTGTGCAAATATATGGAAACGAAAACACAATAATGCACATTTTCATATCTATAAGTCATTTCTTCATCTTTCGCACTCTCCCCCGCTTCACGTACATTATTAATAAATAAGAAAAAGGAGTTCATCTCTCATTCCTCATTTCACATTCCTCATTCCACATTCCTAATTTCTCATTCATACATATGAATCTCCCTCCGAGTTCCAATCATAATGCTATATTAGCAACCCGTAAAACAATCAAAAAAAACAGAGACGCAATATTATGACAAAGAGACTGAAAATCCAGAAGAGAAACGCAATGGAGTTTGAAATGCGACAGGGCAGCCTCATGCCCGACCCGGACATGATCGACAACTACAAGGAGCCCGACACATGGACCATCATCACCGCACTGAATCGTGTCCTCGACATGGCACGGGGCTCAGGGCTGTCCGACATGTTCTGGCAGTCGGTGCGCAATCCCCTCGCCTACCTGCGCAGCGAGCTGGGCATCAACGACATCCAGATTGTGGTCATGGCGCTGCTCATCGAGGCCGGCGAACCGCTGTCGTGGAAGAAGATGGGCAACTTCCTCAACTGCTCACGCCTGCAGATGATGACCTACACCGAGGAAATCGAGGAGATGGTGGCCAAGCGCTGGTTTGTCCATCGCCCCACCTGTGAGCTGGGCACCCACTTCGAAGGGTTCGCTCTGGCCCATGGCCTCATCACCGCCCTGCGCCACAACCAGATGTTCGTGCCCGAGAAGATCGACGGGCTCACCGAGCAGCAGTTCATCGACAAGCTCGAGGGCCACCTCGACAAGACCCTCTGCGACCACAAAGTCAGCTTCAGCGACGACGAGGAGTGGATGCTGCAGCTCATCAAGGCCAACCCCCACCTGCCCCTCTGCCACCATCTGCTGACGTTCGACGACATCCACTGTCAGTCGCTGCTGCTGCTCATCATCTACGATTACGCACAGTGGGAGGGCTCCGACGGCGAGGGACTGCACCTCGAGACCTTTGCCGACCTCTACCCCGAGGAGTTCGAGTGCGACTTTATGCGCGAGAAACTGCGCGACGGCAGTCATTATCTCATGAGCAACGGATACATTGAGTACAAGTGTGTCGACGGAATGGTCGACAACGAGCGGTATATGCTCACCCGCAAGGCCAAGACCGAGCTCCTCTCAGCCTATAAGCCCAGCCAGAAGAAGAGCAAGCGCGAACGCCGACGCGCACACGACCGTTTCCTCATGTCGCATACCACAATCAAGCCCAAGGCACTCTTCTACAACGACGCCGACCAGCAGCAGATCGACCGTCTCGCACGTATGCTCTCGCCCGAGAACTTCAGCGGCATCCAACAGCGCCTCGAGGAGCAGGGCATGCGCAAGGGATTCGCATGCCTGTTCTACGGGGCTCCAGGCACTGGCAAGACCGAGACCGTGCTCCAGCTCGCCCGACAGACTGGCCGCGACATCATGCAGGTCGACATTGCCGGCATGCGCGACAAGTTCGTAGGTGAGAGCGAGAAGAACATCAAGGACGTCTTCCAGCGCTATCGCGTCCTCTGTCGCAACTCCGACCTGCAGCCCATCCTCTTCTTCAACGAGGCCGACGCGCTCATCAACAAGCGCACGGAGAACATACAGCAGTCGGTCGACAAAATGGACAACGCCATGCAGAACATCATCCTTCAGGAGCTGGAGGACCTCGAGGGCATACTCATCGCCACCACCAACCTCACCTCCAACCTCGACAGCGCCTTCGAGCGACGCTTCATCTTCAAGATAGAGTTCCACAAGCCCGACACCGAGGTCAAGAGCCGCATTTGGCGATCCATGCTCAGCGAGCTCAGCGCCGACGAGGCACTGCAGCTGGCAATGCACTTCGACTTCTCGGGCGGACAGATCGAAAACGTAGCACGCAAGCGCACCGTCGACTACATCCTCTCAGGTCGCTATGCCACCCTCGACGAGCTTGAGACTTACTGCCGCGCAGAGCTCCTCGCAGGCTCCGGCCAGCGCAAGCACATAGCGGGATTCACGACCAAGTAACTTCAGCGCCGGCACTCAGGCTCACCTCCACATCGAGTCCCCCTCCCTTTGGGAGGGGCGCCGACTGAGCTGCAAAAAGAATCGTCCTTTAAATAATTTTTAACAGAAAATCCTTGCCTAATTCAAAAATTTATCATATATTCGCATCACGAATGATAAAGATAACAAAAACTATCCAACAGCAAATTGAGAACATGACCACCGACGAGCTCCACACTCGTCTGGCTGAGTACATGATGCGCGACACCAGTCTGCTGCCGCCCTTAAAAGCCGTCGAGGTGCGTCTGGCCGACAACAACCGCGGCTGCCGCTACGAGGTGCTTCTCATTGACAGTGAGGGCAACGAGTTCATAGTGCCGTTCCACGACCGCTACTCGCGGCTGATTTACATTTATGCCCTCCTCCATCCAAAGGGCTTCCAGCGTCGCCGTGTTGCTGCCGACAACTACCGTGAGCTCTGCCAGCTCTACAGCCAGCTCTACTTCCGCGATAGTGCTGCGCTGCTGCGCACCGTCGAGACCACCGACGGCGAGCGCCCTGGGCAGTTCATCAGCCAGTACGTAGCCCAGTCACGCAAGGCAATACGCCAGGCCTCGCCCTTAGCCAAGCCTTTCGTGTTCGATCTCCCGCAGCGCCACAACGGGCGCCTGCTTATCCCCTTTGCAGCCAATGGCGGCACTGTCATTATCGACAGCTCTCTCACCACCAATCCGTTTAACCTTTAACAAGCCTTTCATGCAGCAAGACAAGAAGACCATTACCTTTACCGACCGCAGGGTCGACAGTGTTAAATGTTTCCTTAGGGAAATAAAGAAGTCGGAGCCTCTCACCAACGAAGAGGAGCACGACCTCTGGCAGCGTATGCAGCAGGGGAGCCTCCAGGCGCGCGAACAGCTCATCAACGCCAACCTGCCCTACGTTGTCACCGTTGCCAAGAAGTACGCAGGCACCAAGACCCCCTTCGAGGATCTCATACAGGCCGGCTGCGAGGGTGTAGTGCGCGCAGCCGACAAGTTCGACGCCTCCTTGGGCTTCCGTTTTATCACCTTCGCCACTTGGCACATTGAGAACGAGGTGCAGAAGGCTGCCAACGACTACAAACGCCACAACCATCAGTCCATCGACGAGCCCGAGCGCTCCGACCTTGACGAAAGTGCTGCCCTCGTATGCCGTCTACAAGGAGCAGCGTCGTTCTCTGCCGACTGGCAGCTGCGCTATAGCGACGCCCTCCATGCCCTCGAGCGCCGCCTCGAGAAGCGCCAATACGGCTTCGGCGCTCTCCTTGCCGACTTGCACCAAATGCACCTCGACGGCTATACGCTTGCCGACTTTGCTCGCAAGCACCGCCTGAACAAGAGCCAAATGGCCCGTTTCCTCGCCGTTCTTAGCGAGGAAGCGGCTCCAACCCCCACTCCTCCCCGTCTCTCTCCAGCGGCATAGCTCTTTTACCACTACACATGGGCTACGCCTCCTTCGCCCATCGAAGAATTGCCAATTACCAACTCTACTTTTCCTCGAAATAATTTGCAGGTTTCGCAGAATTGTCGTACTTTTGTAGCCTCAAACTGCAATAATGTACTTTTTACTAACCATTAAAAAAAAGAACTATGAAAAAGATCTTTACGCGCATGATGGTGCTCACAGCAGCACTCACATTCTCAAGTGTCGCAATGACGGCTCAAGAGACTGACTACACCAGCTACATCGTCAATGCCGACCTGACAGGCACCAACGGATGGAATGCCGACGGCACGAAGGGCATCGACGGCAGCGGCATCG
Source organism: uncultured Prevotellaceae bacterium (assembly GCA_900318685.1). Taxonomy (GTDB): domain Bacteria; phylum Bacteroidota; class Bacteroidia; order Bacteroidales; family Bacteroidaceae; genus Prevotella. The sequence continues at coordinate 60,594 of ONLL01000011.1, forward strand.
TGAAGTGTGGCAACAATGCCGTCTTCGACTTCAGCCAGACCATTGCCAACCTGCCTGCAGGACAGTACAAGCTGACGGCCAAAGCCGCCTATCGCTACAGCGGCAGCGAGCAGGATGAGTACGATGCCATGCAGACCGATGCCGTGACCAAGAATGCCAAGCTCTATGCCACCGTGGGCGAGGAAACCGTCAGCACACTGGTGATGAACCGTTACGATGGTGCCTCTACGACCGACTATGCCAACGGCAGCGGATCAGTGATGGTCAACGGACTCTACGTGCCCAATTCATCGAATGCCGTGAAGGCGTGGTTCGAAGCCGGACAGTATGTCAACGAAGTGACGTTCGACATGCCTGCTGACGGCAGCGTGACCATCGGCATCGCCAAGAGCGCTCAGCCCGAGGTGGGCGACTACACCGTGATCGGTCCCTGGACACTGACCCGTCTGGGCGACGTTCCTGGTGAGGCTCAGATCCTCGAGCAGACCATCGACCACGAACGTATGGCGGGACAGGGCTACACTCCCTCCATTGCCACCGTCGACTTCACCGCAGCCAAGGAGTTCCTGGGTGTCGATGTCCTGAACACCGGCATGCTCTACATCGAGAAGCCCAACGGCGAGCTCATCCTCTTCAATGCCAACAACGGTGCTGCTGACGGCTACGACGGATGGTTCAACGGCGAAGGCGCTCCCGAGAAGTGGGGATCCAACACCAAGGTCTGCGTGAAGTTCTTCCAGGCCATTTCTGACGGAAAGTTCGAGATCTGCGACATGAACGGAGCCGACGAGGTGGGCAAGACCTATACCGTAAAGTGGCAGCTCGTCAATGGCGAGAAGGCCGTTCGCTATACCATCAACGTCAACTTCATCCCCTATGTGCAGCCCGTCTATACACCCGAGATCATCGGCGTAGTCGATGTCGACGTGACCATGAAGCCAGCCACTGCCTACGAAGGATCAACCGCTACGTTCGACGCAGCTGAGATTGCCACGATGCTGGGGCTGGGCAGCCTGGCCGATGCCGACGAATACATCGTCAACGTCACCGATGGCAACTTCGTCGACAACACCACCGACGGATGGCGCAATGCTGATGGCGACGCTGCCACCTGGGGCTCTTCAGCGGGCATGGTCTGCGTGAAGTGCAACAATCCTGCATCTGGCACCATCGACTATCTGGGAGCTATCGACGATACACACCAGGAGGGCGCCACCTACACTGCCAAGTGGGGCTTCGTCAATGCCGAGGAGAAGGCCGTAGTGCTCAGAGTCAACATCCTCTTCACCGATGGCGTGGCCGATGGCATCGCAGCCGTTGAGGGCACCAGCGAACCCGTCCAGGTGTTCAACCTCGCTGGACAGAAGGTGGAGAAGGCCGTCAAGGGACTCTACATCGTCAATGGTCGAAAAGTCGTGATGAAGTAATCGCCGCTTCCGTTTCACCCACCAACGCGCGCACTTACGCATAATAATAAATAATATTTATTTGGCAGTCAGCAACCACACTGGCCGCAGGACAGTACCACTACCTCAGCAACCATTGTCTCTGCCAATAGGTCTGAAGTAACGAGGTCTCAACAGACCTCGTTCTTATTTGTTCGTCTGGCACGAACGAAAAGCGGTTGGGATTCTCACTCCCCAACCGCTTTCTCTTTCCGCTCCCTGCTCTTCGTCACCGCCACCGAGAGCAGCATCGAGCCCACGAGCATCACGAAGATAAACGCCAGCGACCATCCAGTCGGAATCTCTATGTGAGGCATGTTGATGTCCAGCCCCACCAGGCTCCCCAGCTCGTTCACATATTCGTTCATCGCCAGCAGCATCTTCACGCCCACGAAGATCAGGATGATGCCCAGCCCGTACTTCAGGTATGTGAAGTACTTCGCTATCGCAGCCAGCGCGAAATACAGCGCACGCAGGCCCAGGATCGCGAAGATGTTCGACGTCAGCACAACGAACGGGTCACGGCTCACCGAGAACACCGCCGGTATCGAGTCCACCGCAAACGCCACGTCCGACGTTTCAATCACGATCAGCGTGATAAACAGCGGCGTGGCCAGTATACGCCCGTTCACCTTCCGCTCGCGGATGAAGAAACGACCGCCATACAGCTTGTCCGTCACTGGGAAGAACCGCTTAAACAGCCTCACAACGAAGTTGTTGCCCGGGTCGCCCTCCACCTCCGTGCCGTGCTTGAACATCTTCGTGCCCGTATACAGCAGGAACAGGCCAAACAAGCCCAGCACCCATTCAAAGCGCTCCACCATCGCCGCGCCGGCAAAGATGAAGATGCTGCGCAGCACCAGTGCGCCGAAGATGCCCCAGAACAGAATCTCATGCTGGTATTTCCGCGGGATGCCGAAGTAAGCGAACAGCATCAGGAAGACAAACAAGTTGTCCATCGACAGCGACTTCTCTATCAGGTAGCCTGCCAGAAACTCCGTCGCCATCTCCTCGTTGTTCTCCGGATAGAACAGGTAGATGCCCAGGCAGAACAGCAGCGACACCCCTATCCATACGCCCGTCATCTTCAGGGCCTCGCCTATGCTCACCTCATGCTGTCCCTTCCTTCCAAACATCTTCAGGTCGGCCACCAGCATTGCCAGCACCAGCACGTAGAACACTATCCAGGCCCAAAGTGGCAAAATACTCATCTCAATTCAAAAATCTCAAATCTCAACTCTCAAATCTCAACTCTCAAATCCTCCAGGATCCTTTTCAGCACCACCGAGCAGCTTATCTCGCGGTTCGCGGCCTCAGGAATCACCAGCGAGTTCGGGCTCTCTATCACGTCATCCGTCACAATGAGGTTGCGGCGCACCGGCAGACAGTGCATGAACTTCGCGTCGTTCGTCCACGACATATGCTCCGTGTCCACCGTCCACGAGCGGTCCTCACACGTTATCTTGCCGTAGTCCCCAGCGTTCGTCACGCCCGGGTTGCTCCAGTTCTTCGCATAGATGAAGTCAGCGCCCTCAAATGCCTTCCGCTGGTCATATTCCACCCTGGCGCCGCCCGTGAACCTCGGGTCCAGCTCATATCCCCTCGGGTGCGTGATCACCAGGTCGATGTCCTTGTCCGCCGTCATCCACTGCGCGAAGCTGTTAGGCACAGCCTGTGGCAGCGCGCGGCAGTGTGGCGCCCAAGTCAGCACCACGCGGGCCTTCCGTCCCTCCTTGCTGCTGTCGAAGTGCTCCTTGATCGTGATCAGGTCGGCAAACGCCTGCAGCGGGTGCACCGTCGCCGTCTCCATTGCGAACACCGGGCGTCCGCTGTATCTGATAAACTGCTGCAGCACCGTCTCCGCATAGTCATAGCCGCGGTCCTTCAGTCCTGCAAACGACCTCACGCCTATCACGTCGCAGTAGCAGCCCATCACCGGTATCGCCTCCAGCAGGTGCTCGCTCTTGTCGCCGTCCATGATCACGCCGCGTTCCGTCTCCAGCTTCCAGGCGCCGGCGTTCACGTCCAGCACGATCACGTTCATGCCCAGGTTCATCGCCGCCTTCTGAGTCGACAGACGCGTGCGCAGGCTGTTGTTAAAGAAAATCATCATCAGCGTCTTGTTCTTCCCCAGCTGCTGATACCTGTATCTGTCAGCCTTGATCTCCATGGCCTCCGCCAGCGCCTTCTCCAGCGGCCCAATGTCCTCAACATTAATAAAGCTCTTCATACCTTCCAAATAATTAATTTCTCATTTCTCATTCCTCATTTCTCATTCCTCATTCTCTTCACTCCCTTCTCAATCACCACGCCGCTGGCATTCTCGTCAGCCGGAGTGCCGTCGATGCGGTAGATGCGGGCCGACGGCTGCTTGCTCACGGCGCTCACGCCCGTCGTCTGTCCCGTCAGCTCCTTATATTCAGCCTGCGCCTTCCTCATCTGAGCGATAAACTCCTCGCTGCCCTGCAGGGCGCAGAACCCTATGCTGGCAGCGGTGCGGCTGGCGTCCACGTCACTCTGCCAGTGTGCACCCACGATCACGCGGCTCGTGCAGTAGTCCCATCCGCGCACGAAGATCTCGTTGGCGCGCTGCGGAGCAATCTGAGCCAGCAGCAGCGAGATGCCCCATCCGCGCAGACTGTGTCCCGAGGGGTAGCTGCCCTCGCCGCGCAGGTCATCCTCCTCGTGCGACGGCATCGAGTCGTTGAAGCGCTCGAAGGGCCGCTGACGATGGTAGAAGGCCTTTATCTCCTTGCGCATCGGGTCCGTCGTGGCCAGGCTCGTCACCATCAGCTTCCATATCTCCGGTGTCCCCGTCTCCGTTATCTCCAGTCCGAACGCATCCTTCCACTGCAGGAACAGCTTCTCGAGGTCGTCCCACTCCGCGTCGGCCACGGCCGTGGCCACGCGCTCCTCGTCCTGGCGCTGCATCTTGCCCCATCCGTAGCGCACCACATCATTGGCAAACTCAGGGCTGTCGAACGATGGTGGTGCCGGCATGATCTCCACCAGCTTAGGCAGCTCATCCAGTTCGAAGTACACCGGAGTCGTCTCCTCCTGTCCCATCACGTTCATTGCAGTCATCATGGCGACTGCTGCCATCATCAGATTCTTTTTCATTTTTATGTCTTTTTTTTCGATTAATACCATGTCTGCAAGACCCATCCTAGAGGTCAACCCCCATTAAGGCCGTGCAAAGATACACATTTTTCACCGAAGCCACAAACATTTTCACCAAATTAAACTATTTCCCTTTTCCCCGGCGACTCTTCCTAGGCTGTGCAAGCCATGCTCGGCGTAGAGCTCTACGCTCCCCTACCCCTTTCACCACCCCGTCCTCTTTTTCCCAAAAAATGTTTGGCCCATTCAAAGAAAAGTTGTATTTTTGCAGGCGAATAATGATACTAGCTATTTACAATTTGTTACATTGTCCCAAATGTCGTGCCAAAAAGAAAAGATGGCGCAAAACGACCACTAAAAATGAAGAAATCCTTGGTAGTCTTAGGATTTTCTCGTAACTTTGCAGAGCATTTGAGAAAGATGCACGCGCAAGCAGATCCACTAGAAGCATGCGAGGCAAGTACCAACTTCGCGAAAGGTACGAACCACATCTTACGGTGGGCAATCGGAGGCAAGCGAAGTGGCCACCGCGAGACCGACGGGATGCTCTGCAAACGCACCAGTGGCTAACGCCCCTTAACACTTAAATCCAACACACACAAACACAACCATGCCTAGCAACATTATCGTGATACCTATCAACATCAAACAAAAACGAAACGCACTCTCCAAGTGCTTTGGACACTACTTCCCCGAGGTTCACTGCCGCGGAGCCCTGAGCACCTACGGGCTTTAAAACCCGCCCCAATCCCCTCCCGAGCAGGGAGGGGGATTGAAATGACCTCCCGCTGATTCATGCGCAACCACATTTAAAACTTTTAATTCCTTGAGCTCGTGAACGCCATGAAAATCTCACCTCGCCTGAAGAACCGCCTGGCTGAAGCTCTGATTGCTTCACTCACGGCCTTCATCACTGCATTGACCACTACGTCGTGTATGGGACACGGCCCATTCTGACGCCCTCTATCCCCAGTCTCCCTCTCCCGTCGGAGAGGGGTCGGGAGTGAGGCATCAACTCTTCTTTTTCTCGACTTTTGCGTTGAGCTGGATTACGTCTGTCCAGCGGGTAGTAGGGTTGGGGCTGCGAAAATCGTGCTTGATGGCATTGGCGAATACCTCAGCCTTGCCCTTGCCGTTCTTTTGGGTGTATTGCTGGGCACCGATGACAATGGTCTCTGAGCCATGCATGCGGTTGATGCGGTCGATGACTTCATCCAGCCGGCGCATTTTTTGAATCTGTTCAGCATTCAGGTCAAACAAGTCCTGCTGGATAGAGCTGTCAAACGAGATACCCATCACTATGACACCTGCTTTCTTATATTGGTAGCCCTGAATAAAGATACGGTCAAGCACTTCATGAGCTGCCTGGACAATGGGAATCGTCGAGCTGGTAGGAGTGACGAGGCGTGTCTCCTGAAAGTTCCAGTATTGTGCCAGATCTTCACGGAAGGTATTGGTATTGACAAATACTCCTACGATGGTCGCTACGGTCTTCTGCATTCTCAACTTCTCGGCACAACGGGCGGCATAGTTGGCAATGTGGGTGCGCAGGGCGTCTTTGTCGCTTATCATTCCATTGAACGAGCGGCTAGTGCAGATGGATTTCTTCTTGACCAGTTCTTCATTAGGCACGGCATCCTCACCATTCAGCTCCTGCCACGTACGAAGGAAGGTGATGTTGTTGAACGTCTGTCGCACCCAGTCCTTATGATGCCTAGCAAAGTCGAGTGCCGTTTTGCAGCCAAGAGCCTGTAGCTTGGCAGCACAGCGTCTGCCGATGCCCCAGACGTCCTCGATAGGGCACAATTCGAGAGCCTTCTCCCGCTTGTAGTCAGTATCAATCATGCAGCAATGTCTATAGGCTACATATTTCTTCGCCAACTTCGAGGCAATCTTAGCCAGTGTTTTGTTGGGAGCAAGGCCAATGCTGATAGGCAGGCCCACCTCGCGCTTCACCCGTTTGTGGAGGTTCTCGCCCCACTGCTGCAATTTATCCAACGCTATACCATCGAGATACATGAAACACTCATCAATCGAATAGCGGAAATAGGCTGGTGTCTCTTGGCGGATGATACTCACCACCCTACCTGTCAGCTCACCATAGAGTTCATAGTTCGAGGAGAACACAGCAATCTTCTGCCCTGGAAACTGTTGAGCAAGTTGGAAATACGGGGTACCCTCCTTGATGCCCATATTCTTAGCCTCATTGCTGCGTGCCACTATGCAACCATCGTTGTTCGACAGAACCACGATCGGCTTCCCTTCCAAGTCAGGACGGAAAACTTTTTCGCATGAGCAGTAACAATTGTCTAGGTCGGCTATGCCATACATAGAGGGAAAAGGGAAAAGGGAAGAGGAAAGTGGAAAGAGGAAAGAGGAAAACGAAAGAGGAAAGAGAAAAGAATCAGCTATTTCGTTACAATTTTTCAAAAGTACGAATCAGGTGAATCACCGTTCCCCAAATCTGGAAGTTTTCAGGATCATTGACCTTGAACACAGGGTAATCGTCATTGGCAGGACGAAGTTCGATGTAGCCATCCTTACGATGCGTAAGGTCAAGAAACTTCATCGTGAATCCGCCATCCCACCATGCCACGACAATAGAGCCATCGTGTGGCTCCACAGCCCTGTCAATAATCACCCGGTCGCCGTCCAGCAATCCTGCATCCTTCATCGAGTCACCCTCCACGTCGCCATAGAACGATGCTTCAGGATGGCGTATATAGTCGCGATTAAAGTCCAGCGTCTCATGCATGTAGTCGTCGGCAGGACTAGGAAATCCAGCCTTGACACCTGCATGTTCCAACTCCAGTTTGGTGTCGAACACACCTTTCACTATCTTGATGTTGCTCATATCAAAAATCCTTATTATTCTAAAAACCGCTAACTCATTACGAATCAGCGGTCTTTGTAAAGAAAGGAGTCGAGGTGACAGGACTCGAACCTGCGACAGCCTGGTCCCAAACCAGGAACGCTACCAACTGCGCTACACCTCGTTCTGCTTTTTGCGGGTGCAAAGGTACTCAAAAAAGTGAAAAGTGAAAAGCAATGGAAGAAGAAAATGCTTCCGCTTGGCTTTTTTTAACTATTCGCTATCTAGTATCTGCTATTTGATGATGCCCTGCTCGACGAAGATTTTCTTCAGTGCGATGACTGAGCGCTCCACCTGCTCATTGGTGTGAGTGGCCATGAGGGCATAGCGCACAAGGGTGTCCTGCGGAGCACATGCTGGCGGAATGACGGGATTTATGAATACGCCGGCATTGAAGGCCAGAGCCGTGACGAGGAACGTCTTGTCGACATCGCGCACATACAGAGGTATGATGGGGCTCTCGGTATCGCCGATCTCAAATCCCTCTTCACGGAAGCGCTTGAGTGCATAGCGCGTGACGTCCCACAGCTTCTCGATGCGCTCAGGCTCCTGCTGGATGATATGCAGGGCCTCCATGGCAGCTGCCGTGGCGGCAGGAGTGTTGGATGCCGAGAAGATGTACGTGCGACATGCATGACGCAGGTAGTTGATGGTGTCGAAATCAGAAGCGATGAATCCTCCGATGCTGGCAAGCGACTTTGAGAATGTACCCATGATGAGGTCGATGTCGTCAGTCAGTCCGAAATGATCGCACACTCCCCTACCCTGCCGTCCGAAGACACCGATGCCATGAGCCTCGTCGACCATAATGGAGCAGTTGTATTTCTTCTTCAGCTCCACGATCTCAGGAAGCTTTGCCAGGTCGCCCTCCATCGAAAACACGCCGTCGACGACTATGAGCTTGATGGACTCGTAAGGCAGTTTCTGCAGCACGCGCTCGAGATCGTCCATGTCATTGTGCTTGTAGTGCAACTGCTTGGCAAAAGCCAAACGCCGGCCATCGACGATGCTGGCATGGTCGCGGTCGTCACAGATGACATAGTCGTCTTTACTCAGAAGAGCAGGAATAACACCTTGATTCACGCTGAAACCCGTTGAGAAACAAAGACTTTCCTCTTTGCCAACGAACTCAGCCAGTTCTTTCTCCAACTGGATGTGAAGATCCAATGTTCCGTTTAGAAAACGGCTACCCGCACATCCTGTACCATATTTGTCGAGTGCTTCTTTCGCTTTATCGATAATGCGCTGGTCGCCAGTCAGTCCGGTATATGCATTCGAACCGAACATTAAGACCTTGTGGCCACCCATGTCCACCTCTGTGCCTTGCTTGCCCGTAATCGCACGGAAATAAGGATAGATACCCTTCGCCATGGCCTCTTGTGGTACACGATACGCTTTGTATCTTTCTTGTAGCTGTCCCATATATGTTTTTTTTCAGGCTGCAAAGTTACACAAAAATCTGCAAATACGATGCTTTTTTCATAAAAATGTTGCTTTTTAGTAAATTTATTGTTGTTTTTAATTGAATTACGGACTATTTTTGTACATTTGCACCCATGAATTCCGAAAAGAAAAGAATTGTGTTCATCGTCAACCCCATCTCCGGAACGAGCAAAAAGAAGGGATTTGACAATATTGTTGACCGTTGCATCGACAAGGACCGTTTTGACTGCAGGATTGTCAGGACGGAATATGCCGGTCATGCTGCCAAGCTGGCCCGACAATGTGCCGACGAGGGCACAGACATTTGCGTGGCCGTGGGCGGCGACGGCACCGTCAATGAGGTGGCCCGCTCGCTGACAGGCACTCATACTGCCCTTGGCATCGTGCCCTGTGGCTCGGGCAACGGTCTAGCTCATCACCTGCGCCTGCCCATGAGCATGAAGGGAGCCCTGTCGATCATTAACCAGGGCGAGGTCGACACTTTCGATTATGGCATCATCAACGGGCATCCGTTTTTCTGCACTTGCGGCATGGGCTTTGATGCGCATGTATCGCTGCTCTTCGCTCAGTCGGGCAAGCGCGGCCTGGCCACTTATGCCCGCATGGTGCTCGGCGAAGGCATGAAATACAAGCCCACGCCCTATGAAGTGACCCTGGAAGATGCCAACGGCGAGATGCAGCACTGCGAGGCTTTCCTCATTGCCTGTGCCAATGCTGCGCAATATGGCAACAATACTTATATAGCACCCGGTGCCTCCATGCAGGACGGGCTGCTCGACGTAATCATCATCGCCCCTCTCAAGGGCATCGCAGCGCCAGTGGTGCTGATGGAGCTCTTCACGAAGACAATCAACAGCAATCCACACGTGCGGCACTTTCATGCCCGCAGGGTGCACATACGCCGTCCTGCCGAGGATGCCGTCCACTTCGACGGCGACCCGCTGATGATGGGACCCGACATCGACGTAGAGATAAGACCGCGTGAACTGCTGGCCATCGTCAATCCTCAGGGACATGAAGACAAGGCCCAGCCTGGAAGGATGATACGCACGCTGAACAAAATCATCCGACACTAGGAGAATAGCATGCAAACAGCCGTCGTCATCGTCGTTGTCATCGCGGCATCAGTCTATACAGCCTGGCGCATCCGTGAGGCAGTAATGAATGCCAATGACCCATGCCGCGGGTGCCAGGGATGTGCATTAAAAGACGCAAAAAGCAGAAATCAGCCCTGTGAAAAGAAAAAAGAAGCCGAAAAATTTGGCAGAATGAAAAAAAATCCTTAACTTTGCAGCCGCTAAACCAAAAGGTGCCTTGGATGAGTGGCTTAGTCAACGGTCTGCAAAACCGTCTACAGCAGTTCGAATCTGCTAGGCACCTCAGGAAGGAGAGGGAGCTTCACACAGAGTGAGGCTCTCTTTTTTTATTCAACACCATTTCAAGCGGAGGCTATTGAGCACCACACTCACACTGCTGAAGGCCATAAGTGCCGATGCCCACATAGGAGTGATATGCCACGACAGTCCTAAGACAAACGGAAGGCCGGCTGCAAGAGGGATGCACACCACATTATATATAAATGCCCAAAAGAGATTCTGACGAATCATGCCCACCGTCTTTCGCGACAGACGGATAGCATCGGGAATGCGACGAAGATCATTTCCCATCAGTGTCACCTGAGCCACATCCATCGCCACATCAGTGCCACCGCCCATGGCGATGCTCACATCGGCAATGGCCAGTGCCTGCGAGTCGTTGATGCCGTCGCCCACCATGGCGACATGCCGCCCTGCTGCCTGAAGCTGACGCACCTGACGGTCTTTATCGTCGGGGAGAACCTGACTCTGATAGCGGGAGATATGGGCAGCACGAGCAATGGGAGCTACGCGCTCCTCACGGTCACCACTCATCATATAGACCTCGATGCCCTGACGCTGCAGCTCGTCCATGGCTTCAACTGCAAAGGGCTTGAGCTGCTCGGCACTGTCGGTTGGCAGGGTGATGGTGCCAGTCTTGTCGACAACCATCGTATCCACTCGTCTCAATTCTTCGAGGGCAGTGGCATCCTTGATGAGAATACCCATCTCAGCAGCCTTGCCGATGCCCACCATCAGAGCCGTTGGAGTGGCCAGCCCCATGGCACACGGACAGGCAATGACCAGAACGGAAACTGCACAAAGAACGGCCTGCGGCAGCACCGACTGTCCTCCAAGCAAAAGCCATAGCAGGAAAGTGATCAGCGATATGCCCACGACAGCTGGGACGAAGATGAGCGCAATGCGGTCGACGACACGCTGGACCGGTGCTTTTGAGCCCTGTGCCTCCTGCACCATGCGTATCATGTTGGAGAGCACGGTGTGCTGTCCAACCTGCTCTGCCTTCATGCGCAGCGAGCCCTCTTTAATGATAGTGCCGGCCAGCACCCTATCGCCTTGCCTCTTCACTACTGCCACAGCTTCGCCCGTCATCATGCTCTCGTCGACAAGCGGCAACTTTTCGAATGCGGAGGACACCAACAGGCCATCGACAGGTACTTTCTCACCGGCATGCACTTCAAGAATGTCACGCGGCTGAACTGCTGAGATGGGAATGTCAGTGATACTGTCGCCATCCACCAGACGGGCCGTCTTGGGCTGCAACCCCATCAGTGAACGGATGCTGCCCGCAGTACTCTGTTTGGCACGCTCCTCCAGCAGCCGACCAGTGAGCACGAAAGTGATAATCATGACAGAGGCATCGAAATACGTATGCCACTGAATGCCAAGTGCACCCCATACCTGCTCACCCCAAAACGTATTGAATGCGCTGAAGAGGAAGGAAACACCTGTGGAGAGAGCCACCAGCGTGTCCATATTAGCTGAGCCGTGAAGCAGCTGTCGCCAGGCATTCTGATAGAACTGACGTCCACAGTAAATCAGGTTGAAGAGAGCAATAATGAGACAAATTTGGTCGGCGGATGGGCGCGGAACGTGCAGAAGCTGCATCGAGAACGTCATCACCAGAAAGGCAAAGGTCCAGCTGAGAATCACCTTCCAGCGCAGCGTGACATAGCCTCGACGCTCGATGGCCTCCACATTCCGGTCTTCCTCGACAACCATATCATAGCCAATGGCATCGAGTGCCTCCTTCATGTGCTGCAACGACGTGCGATCCTTATCGTACTCCACCATGACGGTGCGTCCGGGCAGGTTCACGCTGGCCTGCAGCACGCCATTCATACCGTTGAGTTTCTTCTCGACATTGGCAGCACAGGCTGAACACATCATGCCGAGCACGGCCACAATTTTCCGGTCAGTGGTCATTTTCCTGGAGTCTTATTGAACTTGTAGGACACGGAGAGCATCACGAAGCGGGGAATGCAATTGTTCCAGGATTCAGTGCGCCCCTGGGCATTCACGCTGTACTGCTTGTTCGACAGCTGATGCAACAGGTCGAAGGCAGTGAGCTTCAGAGTGAGTTTTTCCTTGAAGAAGGAACGTGAGAGTTCGGCATTCCACACCAAGTCATCTGTGTTCATCATCTCGCTCTGATAGCCACGGCGGCTGTACATACGGATGTCAGTACCGACGTACAACTTCAGCCAGGGAATGGTATAACGCACATGTCCTCCATAGCTATACTCGAAAGCGGAGATGCGCTCGAAATTCTCACGACTGCTGTTGGAACCACGCCAGTAAAAATCTCCACTAATGCCTGCAGTGAACTTGTCGAGCTGGTATTCCAGTCCCAAGTGCTCACTCAGCGTCCAATTGTGGACGGTGCTCTTCGAGGAGCCCGACTGCTGCTGTAACAAGGAGACATACTCTACAGGGAAGTCGACAGAGTGGATATAGTCGGCTCCAGCACGCTGTTGCAGAATCAGACGCTTGGCACTGTCGAGTGGCTGCTCGTAGCTGCTGCCCAGGTTCCACGTCCAGTTGCCATCGACATTGTCCTGCATGAAAGTATAGGCACCAGTGGTAGTGTTATAGATGGTGCGTGTGCCGATGGAGCGTTGTGTCAGCGTGGCTCTGCTCCACAGGCGAAGGAAGCGACGCGTGCTATCATTGTTGAAGGCAAAACCAATGCCAGCATTATGATTTAGAGTAGGCCTCAAATCGGGATTGTTGATGCGCGTGACAAGCGGATTGGTGGTATTATCAGTAGGAATGAGGCTTACCAGTGACGGACGGCTCATGTCCATCCCATAGCTCAGCTCGCTCAGTCCACTCTTTGCCCCCCATCGATACCACCCTATGCTCGGCCGGAAGGTAACATAGCTGCGGCGGGCGATGGTGTCGAGGCTATTTTTAACGAAGTGCAGCCTCTCATGAGGATTCTCGACGAGCATTTCGAAGGTGAAATAGTTATTGTCAGAAGAATGATAAGTCTCGAGGGAAGCACTATAGGTGCGTTGCATGTGCATCTGTGTGTCGCTGTTGTCGTAATCCTGTACGCTCAGCAGGGCATCGCGCGAAGAGGGCAGCCAGCGTATCTGTTGCTTGTCGTCAGCCATGTCTTTCAGCCAGTCAAGGCGGAAGTGGTCGTTGTTGCTTTTATCCATGGCCTGCGAATACCCTGCAGTAGTACTGATGAACCAGCTGTTGAGCATCTGGAGAACATAGGAGAATCCTGCTTGATAGCGATAGCCGTCACTATGGTTGTCGGTATAGGTATGGCGCACCTCCGTAGAGTCAGTCATGGCATAGTAGGTATGTCCCAATCCCCAGTTCTCGCTGGGTTTCTGCCGATTGTAGCTGCCACTCAGCTGAAGCGAGACATAGTCACCCCAATCAAATTTGTGGTGCATGCCCAGGTTAGCGCTCAGCGACATGGTGCGATAGCGATTCACACCGTCGTTCTGTGTACGGTTGATAACGGCATCCTGATAGGTGGAGTCCAAGCCAGTGCTGTTACGACGGCCATTGGCATAGCTCACATCAGCACCAGCAAACATTGTGAAGGGTTTCTTGATCGTGAAATAATTGCTGGCAGAGAACCTGAAGTCTTTCTGACGGTTCCACGACTCGGATCCGCCCATGATGTTGCCTCCGGTAGCAAATCGCTCGCTGCTGTTACGGCTCCAGTTGTCGGCATCGCTCCAGTTGAAGGTGGCATCGAAGTTTTCTTCCCAGTTCTTGTCCTTGTCTTCCGTCTCAATGCTCAAGCCTGTCTGCTTGGTAGCCTGCAGGCCCTGAGGCATCATGCTGGGACTCCAGTCGCCCTCGCCACCAGGACGACGATTCTCGTTCACGTTATTAGTATTACCGAACATAGAGATGCGCGAGTGGTCGTCATAATAAAGTCCGAACAATCGAGCCAAATAGCGGTTGTCAGTACCTGCGCCCGCCTCGATATTAGCCAGATAGCCACGATTATACTCACGCTTCAACTGGACATCCATCACGTAGTCCTTTTTTTCTACGTCATGGCCAATGAGCTCGCTCTGCTTCGTCGACTTGTCGAATACCTTCAGCTCTTTCACCGTATAATAAGGCAAGTTGTCGAGCATCACACTGTTCTGACCTTTGAAGAAGTCCTTGCCATTCAGGGTGAGATAGTCAACCTTCTTGCCATTGATATAGATGTCGCCATTGTCCTTGAGCTCTGCTCCGGGCATTTGTCGGATCAAACCGTCGAGCATCGACCCTTCAGGCAAATTAAATGCAGAGGCATTGTAGACCAGCGTATCGCCACGATAAGCCAGTTTCACTTTCGTACCCGTGACGACAAAGCCATTGAGGTCGACATCCTTGAAGATGTCATCGTCAGAGCGTTGCTTCTTCTTCATCAGCACACGAGGCAGCTCAAACGAATTGTTGCGTGCGATATGGCGCAACTGGTAGGCCACGCAAGTATCCTCATAGCCCGATGCAGTGGCCTTGATAATGTAGTCGTCAATTTTGGCAGGAGCCTTGAATTCGTAATAGGACGACGTGCCCCAGGTCCAACAGGTCATTGTATCAACGACAGTCGAGTCCTTACGCATCAAAGTCATGAACGCCTCAACCTTGGCTTTGGTGAAAGAGTCGTAGACTTCACCATAGAGCCGTACCTGACGTTCCTTTTTTTTGTTATTCACAGAATCATTCTGTGCGAAAGTAGTCAAAACTGTCAGCAGACAGAGCATAACAGTTGCCAGTGTTCTCATAATTTTCAAGCAATCTTTACCTTATAAGATATTGTAACAGACTGCAAAGGTACAAATAATAGTACAAACAACACCCTTTTTTCAGATAATTAACTCATCATCATGAAAAAAGTGCTCAGATAGAATCGAGGAGCAGCATCTTTGCTGTAGACATTTCAGGATGCGACTTCATGTAATCATCCAGTTTCTCAATGTATTCATTGGAAAAGATCCTAGTTCCCATCACTTGGTTCACCACAGACTGAATCTTCGACATGTGCCAGAGATGCTGCTCGTCAGACAGGCTCTCTGCATCCGTCAGAGGATAGAGACTGAGCAGATAAAAGCCCAGGCAGTCGGGCACAATATACTCCCGGGTCATCATGCTGCGCTGCTGTTCGGTATATCCATAGCGCAGATATATAGGATGGTCGGCACCAAGATACTTGTCGAGGGAGATACCCAGCAAGCTATCGGTCACGACGATACTTTGGTCGAGCGATCCTATCTGGGTATAGACATGAGGAAGCTGTATTTCTGGAAACAGCTTTGACAGACGCCGGAATGCATTGGTAAGCTGTTTGTTAAGATCGCCCACATCCTTATACTGACGCTCCACCTCTGCCACCAAAGCCTGAAGGGTAGAGTCCTGGAAAAATACGAGCAGACGATTATTGATTTCGGGATCATTCACCGGTCCCAGCTGCAGAACATTCTCAATCAATGTACGAGTCTGCACAGGATAGTCAGTGCGCATCTGATGGAGGGCGGCAAAGTCGGCCATCGACAGATACATAGACTCGATGCGGTCATAACGCTCTATCACCACATCTTGTTCCTGATCATGCTCTTCAGCCTTCTCAGCCTGCCATTGACAGCCCAAGCAAACAGCCATCAGCAACAGCGCCAAAATAAACAATTGTCGCACCCGAATCATTAACTTTATGTTAAATTGCGGTGCAAAATTACTAAAAATTATTGATTTAACCAAATTTTAACCTAATTATTTTAAAGAAATGATGTTATTTCCATCTTTTTCCTTACTTTTGTCGAAAAACAAACTAACATGAAAAGAAACCTAATGCTACTGATGCTGGGATGGGCTATGGCCTCCAGCGCTCAAACGACTATTTCCGTCAATGTTGAGAACCCAATGAAGAGTGCTCGTACTGACCAGCCCGTGGTCATTTCCCTCAGTGATTACGGTCAGGTGCGATCGGCACTCGTCACCTGCAACGGGCAGGAGATTCCATGTCAGCTAGACGACATCAACCTCGACGAGCAATTTGATGAGCTCTGCTTCCTCTCTGACCTCAATGCCAAGGAGAAGAAGACTTATAGTGTAACGCTCTATAAGGAAGGCGAGCCCCGCTCCTACCCAGCCCGAGTGTATACTGAGATGGTGATACGCAACGACAAAGTCAAGGAGAAGAACAAGCACGACAACTTCGTCGAGAGCCTGACTGCCCGTGGCGACTGTGCCAACTCCTACAACCTGCTCCACCATCATGGCGTGGACTTCGAGAGCGAGCTGAACGGCATTCGCATCTACTTCGACAACCGTCAGACGCTCGACCTCTACGGTAAGTTCAAGAAGCGCCTCGAGCTGCAGGCCACACAATTCTACACCACTGCCGACCAGAAGAAACAAGGCTATGGCGACGACGTGCTCTGGGTGGGCAACACCTTCGGGCTGGGAGCCTTCCGAGGATGGGATGGCCAGAAGCCCACGATGATCGATCCTGTAAAGAGCCGCACACAGCGTATCATCAGCTATGGTCCACTGCGCACTATAGTCGAGGTTATCGACCAAGGATGGCTGGCAGATTCCCAACAGCCAAAACTTAACATGACACTCCGCTACACACAATATGCCGGACATCGTGACACAGACGTCGATGTGCTCTTCAACCGTGATGCCTCCAGCTATCGTTTCTCCACTGGCATCATCAACGTAAAGGAATCTACTGAATTTAGTGACAAAAAGGGTCTGCGCGCCTGCTGGGGTACCGACTACCCCTCGACTGACACGATCAATTGGAAACCCGAGACCGTCGGACTGGCCGTGCTCGTCCCCCAGAAGAACATCGAGAGCGAAGAGCCAGTAAACAAAGATAATTATGCCTACGTCGTCAAACTCGACGGAAAGAGCATGGCATACAAAGTGGTGTACTGCTCAGCCAACGAGGAGTTCGGATTCCATAGCGCTCAAGAATGGTTTGACTGGCTCAAAGCTTGGCGCAAGGAAGTTGAACAGCCTGTTATTGTGAAATTCTAAGGTAAGTCGGAATAACGCTTCCTACCTTTCACATAGTACTGCCAGAGCAGCGAGAAACGCCGTTGCTCTGGTATCTTTTTACGATCATGGCCTGCTTGTATCTGCTGTCTGTCGCCATCGAAATCGTGCCTCCATTGCTTAAATGCCCGACGAGCACGACAGACTGCCTTGAAGTCGCCTAAATTGCGCTTCAGTATCAGCATCTCGAATGCAGCCATATAGTCAAGCCACCAGCGCCACCGCATCACCCGACGCAACTCATTGTCAGGAAGGCACTTGTAAAGCATTGTCAGGTTGTTTCTGAAATTCAGGAATGTCTTCATGGGATTACCCTTGGGCAGGGTTCCTCCGCCTACATGATAGACCACGCTCTCAGGAATGCATACTATCTTGTAACCGAGAATGCGCATACGCCAACACAGATCGATCTCTTCGCTATGAGCAAAGAAACGGCCGTCTAGGCCTCCTACATTATTATATATACGCGCGCGCACGAGAAGAGCTGCTCCTGTGGCCCACAACACTTCCATTGGCGTGTCATACTGTCCTTCGTCAAGCTCAACGCTATCAAAGACCCTGCCACGACAGAAAGGATAGCCATAGCGATCAAGGAATCCTCCGCAAGCACCTGCATACTCGAAATGATCACGTTGAGCCACTGAACGCAGTTTAGGCTGACAGGCTGCCACTTCCTGATGGTCATCCATATAGTCAAGCATCGGAGTGAGCCAGCCCGATGTGACTTCGATATCACTATTCAACAGCAGATAGTATTCTGCATCAACCTGTTCCAAAGCTTTGTTATAGCCATCAGCAAATCCCCAGTTACGATCTAACACAATGGTGCGAACCTCCGGAAATTGCGCTCGCAGCAAAGAGAGACTGTCGTCTGTAGAAGCATTGTCGGCTACATAGACTGCGGCCTGCCCTAGCGAATGCTTGAGAACACCTGGCAGGTACTGACGGAGCATCTTGGCTCCGTTCCAATTTAGGATGACGATGGCTAGTTTATCCATTGAGAATAGCTTTTAAGGCAGTTTTATCATGATTGAACTCTCCCAGTCTGACAGTGACCAGCTGGTTGTCGAATTCAGGACGAGCATCGGAAGCCGCCAACTCCACGCGGATATAATTGCGAGTGAAGCCATGCATTGCCTTCCCTCTGGTAGCTTTCTCCAAAAGGACTTCAGCCTCCTGACCTATATACTGTGCATAGAACGAGGTGGTTTTCTTATCGGAGAGATCCAGCAGCTGCTTACTTCGCAGCTTCTTGTCTTTTTCTGTCACGACGTACGGTATCTTTAGCGCTTGCGTGCCAGGACGTTCTGAATAGGGGAAAACATGTAGCTGAGTCACTGGCAGACGCTGCAGCAGCGAATAGGTCTCTTCGAAACACGCTGGTGTCTCTCCACGACAGCCCACCATCACATCCACACCAATGAACGCCTGAGGCATCAGTTCCTTGATACGAAGAATCTTCTCAGCAAAAAGATGACTGTCGTAATGACGATGCATCAGCCGCAGCACCTCATCGCTACCACTCTGTAGTGGAATGTGGAAATGAGGCATGAATGCACGGCTATTAGCACAATAACTGATCAGTTCATCGTCCAGTAGGTCTGGCTCCAGACTGCTGATGCGATATCGGCTGACACCTTCCACAGCATCGAGCGCTTTCACCAGATCAAGGAATCGCTCACCAGTCGTTTTTCCGAAGTCACCGATGTTCACGCCCGTCAGCACAATTTCCTTTCCACCTTCTGCTACTGCCTCTTCAGCCTGGCGTACCAGTGAGGCGATGGAAGGATTACGGCTGAAACCACGTGCATAGGGTATGGTACAATAAGTACAGAAATAGTCGCAGCCATCCTGTACCTTCAGGAAGAAGCGCGTGCGATTACCGCGCGAACAGCTGGGCGCGAACGAAGTGATATCTTTCGTCTTCTGCGTATAGCGGCCTTTGCTCCTCGTCAGCCATGCATCACACAAAAACTGCACCAGCGAAGCTTTCTCGTTCGAACCAAGTACCAAATCCACACCTTCGATATTGCTCACTGATTCCGACTCAAGCTGAGCATAGCAACCAGTAACAACGACAAAGGCACCCGGATGCTGACGCACCATGCGATGAATGGCCTGGCGGCACTTATGGTCAGCCACGTCAGTCACTGAACAGGTGTTGATGAGGCAGAGGTCAGCCACCTCGCCTTTTTCCGCTGTGCGCACACCCAAATCCTCCAGCATCTTGCCAAAGGTGGATGTCTCTGAGAAGTTGAGCTTACAGCCCAGAGTATAATAGGCTGCCGTCTTGCCCTGAAAGGCCGATGAATCGATCATAATCTTGTGCGTTCGTCTTACAGGCTACAAAGTTACATCTTTTTATCCGAAAAAAAGCCAAAACACTGAACAAATATCAAGAGTTAAGAAAAGTATGTTTTTTTAACATTTGAAAAGTGACTGAATATCAACATATTACAAAAAAGTTACAGCAAAGGCTCAAAAAAAATCAAAAAAAATGATACGTCGTATCAAAAAAATGTCTACCTTTGCACCGTTTTAATAAACTAATGATTGTTTTACAGATTTAAAAAAGCAAAGAAATGAAAAAGATTGCATTTATGTTCGCAGCTGCTGCAATGTTTGTAGCTTGTGAGAAGGCTCCCCTGACCGCTACTCCGGAGCAGAAGGATTCTATCCTCAATGTTTTGAAGGCTGAGGCTCAGGCTAAGGCTGAGGCTATCGTTCCCGAGTTCGTTCTCGAGGAGGGTGCTGAGGCTATCGACTCTGCCGCTTGCATTGCTAAGGCTGAAGAGGCTAAGGCTGCCATCATCGCTGCCGCTGACACTGCTAACGCAGAGTTCAAGGCTGCTTACGAGGCTGCTGTGAAGGCTTTCGAAGAGTCGCTGAACGCTCCCGCAGAGGCTGCTGAGGCTGCTGAGGAAGCCGCTGAGTAATCTCTAGCGAACTGAATCACACAACAATGGATACTGCTGGGCGTTGAGTCCGGCAGTATTCTTTTTGTATTCTCTTCACGCGACAGGCTAGCTCTTTTGCATGAAGATAGATGATAGCGGTTCAGCGAATGATGTCCAACAATTCCCCAAAATGCTCTATCTGCACCATTCGTCTGTGCTCAAAGTGCTCAGCATGCTCCAGCTGCCAAGTCACATGAAAAGGCACATAGACAGCCTGGCAGCCAATGGATAAGGCAGGAGCTATGTCGCTCTTCAACGAGTTGCCCACCATGAGCAGGGACTCTGGCTGCACATCAAGCCGACGGCACAAATTGCGAAACTCCACTTCGCCCTTGTCACTTGTAATCTCCACATGACAGAAATACTTCAGCAGCCCTGAGCGTTCCAGTTTGTGCTCCTGATCAAGCAGTTCACCTTTAGTAAAGACTACAAGCGGCTTTCCTCTGCGACTGAGTTCAGCCAAGGTTTCCTCCACCTCGGGCAGTGGTGTACATGGAAACTCCAACAAAGAGTAGCATAGTTGCAGAATCTCATTAATCTTGGCAGCAGGCATCTCGAAACGGCTCACGCGCATAGCCGTCTCCAGCATTGACAATGTGAAAGCTTTAACGCCAAATCCCAACAGGCGCATGTTCTTACGTTCAGTGGAGAACAGCTCCAAGGCAGCCGTCTCGCGATCTACCCAAGGTGTGAGCTCGTCATAGAGATTTTGCATGACCACCTCAAAATGTCCCTGACAATCCCACAATGTATCGTCAGCATCAAATGCTATCACCCTTATCTTCTCAGTATTCATCTCTCAATTGTCTTCGTATAATGTAAACATGGCAGGAAGATTCGACAATTCTATCTCTTTCTGCCTGTCAGCATCAGTATTATATTTGATATACCACGATGGCGGCAACTCTTTCCATGATGTCTGCTCTGACATATCTTCAGCACAGGATGTCAGTCTGAGTGTAGCTTCCATATTGGGGAATCCGCCACCCGTCTGTTCGTTGAATTCGCGATGCTGTTTGTCTTCACTGCCATCACGTATCACCATATATAGCTTGTACCTGACTTCTGCCGGATAGAAAGAGCCATCAGTCCGCTCACTATAGATTACATGGTAGTCGCGTGTCCACTGGTCGATGCTGTAGCCCATCAGATGAGCGAAACCATAGAGGAAAGCATCAGTGCGCTCTTGGCGATTGGTTTTGGTGCCTGTAGAACGATGAGCCTCCTTGACCACGCAGCGTGTAGTGTCAATCAAAAGCCATCCTCGATCATCCGGATTTCGTCCTTTCGAACGGAATCGCAGACGCACATCATCAGCCGAGCATCCTTCGCGCTCAACACTCTCGTAGAACCTATGAGAGCGAATAAAGCTGTTGTCCAGCTCAGCCATGAAGTCCTCGTATAGCATACGGCGCAGGTTTGAAGTGTCTGTCAACTTTGTGGAGTCGGCAGCAATAATCAATGCCGTATCGACACAGACAGCATAACGCCTGTGCTCCTTGCTCTTCATTCGCAGGAAGCCTTCCATGCTAAGTCTATAAATATTGTTGCTGCTGATGCTTTGGGTGGAGTAAGCGAATCGTTCCTTCCCTGGGCTTGAGAAATACACGTCATCCTTCTTTCTCACTGCCTCTTTCAGTTTGCGCCGTATCCACTCAGGCTCCTCACTCGTCACAACCACCTCCGACATTATCTGATATTTAGGTTGAAGAAATATGGTATCTGGCAACGTACTAACGACAAGCTTGTCGTAGTTCAGATGCGACACAATGAGCTGCCGAAACGAAAATGTCACACGAGCCTGCCCCTGCTCATCACTGAGACATGAGTGGAAGTGGCCATTTTCTTTTGTGTATATAGAGGCATGTGCCACAGGCAGATGCGTATCTGCATCTGCCACTGTCACTGATCTGTAGTCTTGAGCCTTACTTATATAAAACCCATGTATCACTGCTATACACAGCAAGAAAAAACGACTGCTGAATGACACCTTCATATTCTTTTTTAGCCTGCAAAAATAGTGATTATTATTCAATCATGCAACATCCCACCCTTTAAAAAACGCTAAATAATCTGCAAATCCCTTTGCCGTCTCGATGAATTGTTATAAATTTGCCAAAGAAACTTAAACCACCACTATGTTAGTAAAAACATATAGTGCAGCTGTGACGGGCCTAGAGGCCATTACCGTCACCATAGAGATCAGCATGACACGAGGCAACTTGCGCCATCTCTCCGGGCTTGCCGACGGCGCAGTCAAGGAAAGCTACGACCGTATCAAGGCAGCAATGGAAAACAATGGTTACAAGATGCCCATAGCTGAGCTCACTATCAACATGTCGCCTGCCGACCTCAAGAAAGAGGGCAGCGGCTATGACCTGCCTATGGCCATCGGCATACTTGCCTCAACCAACAAGGTGGAAGCCGCCCTCTTGAATCAATATATGCTTGTAGGCGAGCTGGGCCTTGACGGCAAGCTGCAGCCTGTTCGTGGAGTGCTGCCCGTAGCCATCAGAGCCAGAGCCGAGAAGTTCAAAGGACTGATCGTACCTCAGCAGAACGTGCGCGAGGCGGCAGTGGTAAACAATCTCGAAGTCTATGGCATGAACTCCCTGCTTGATGTCATCATGTTCTTCAATGGCCAGCAGACCTACGATCCTACTATCATCGATACTCGTAAGGAGTTCTATGAGCACCAGTATTGCTTCGACCTGGACTATGCCGATGTTCGCGGACAGGAAAGCGTAAAGCGAGCACTGGAAGTAGCTGCTGCAGGAGGACACAATCTGATCATGATTGGTCCGCCAGGATCAGGAAAATCGATGATGGCAAAGCGCCTTCCATCCATTCTACCTCCATTAACGCTATCGGAGAGTCTGGAAACGACTCAGATTCATTCGGTTGCTGGCAAGCTGAAGAAGGGCACATCGCTCATCTCTCAGCGTCCCTTCCGCTCGCCCCATCACTCCATCTCACAAGTAGCACTTTGCGGAGGTGGAGGCAACCCACAGCCTGGTGAAATTTCTATGGCCCACAACGGAGTGCTTTTCCTTGACGAGTTACCAGAGTTCAACCGCTCTGTTCTGGAAGTGCTGCGACAGCCACTGGAAGACCGTCATATCACCATCAGCCGGGCTAATTACTCTGTCGATTATCCTGCATCGTTCATGTTCGTGGCATCCATGAATCCGTGTCCCTGCGGCTACTTTGGCGATCCCACCCATACCTGTGTCTGCACCCCTGGTCAGATACAGCGTTACATGAACAAGATTAGCGGTCCCCTACTCGACCGCATCGACATCCACTGCGAGTTGCAGGCAGTGCCATTCTCTGACCTGTCGAAAATGGCCCCTGGCGAACCTTCGGCTGCCATACGCGAACGGGTGATCAAGGCTAGACAAATCCAAGAGGTTCGCTTCAAGGATCATAAAGGAATTCATTGCAACGCTCAGATGACAGAGCGAATGCTTCACGAGTTTGCAGAGCCAGATGCTGCGTCAATGGAGATGCTCCGTATGGCGATGGAACGCCTGAAGCTCTCAGCTCGTGCCTACAGCCGCATCCTGAAGGTGGCAAGAACGATAGCTGACTTGGATAATTCTGAGAAAGTACAATCACAGCATATTGCCGAAGCTATCGGATATCGTAACCTCGACAGAGGCGACTGGGCAGAGCGAGGAGTGTGAATTGAAATATTTTTCTTCCTAAAAATTTTGCCATTTCACTTTTTTTCCTTAATTTTGCAGCGTATTGTAGATACTCACCTATGACAGCAGCTACTGAAGTTATGAATATGCGCATTCTAGCATTTATCACAGCAATCTGTGCCCTCATTACCATTCCCATTGGAATGAAGGCTCAGCAAGGCAAGGCGCTGCTCATCAATGTCAGGTCAGGACTCTTCCTGGGTGCAGGCAACAATGGGGGTACACGCGCATCGCTGCTTCCCTATTCCGAGTATCAGACCCTGCATCAAAATGGCAGTACCTACTCCCTGGAGACACAAGTGGGCAACGGCGGCAACAACTTTTACTTCGACGGTGACTACATGGACGGCCAGCCCACTAACCTCACCATCACCAACAAGGGGAATGGCTACAGCACCATAGCCTCAGGCAGTAACTATTTCGGCTACTCTTCGACTGCAGGCTCCTATCAGGGTTCATACATCTTAGGCAAGAATCTCAATGCCAGCAATAACGGTGCACTCTGGGAGATTGTGTTCCAAAGCGATTTCTACAACCATCTTAGTGAGGCAACTATGGACTACCCTGTCGACGCTACATTCCTCATTCTCAACCCTAACTTCGGGCGCAACAATCGCAATACTAACGCCTGGACCATTGAGGCCAACAATCACAACCTGTGTGGAGGCAGCAACGACAATAAATGCGCTGAGTCGTGGTGCTCGGCTTTCACGCTCTCGCAGACCCTGAACAAAGTCATGAGCTACGTCCCCAACGGCATCTACTGTCTGACGGCCCAGGCAGCCCTGACGGACTATACCAACAAATACGACGGTGCTGAATACCCTGTAATCTTTGCCAATGAAGAGTCGTCGCCCTTCAGGAATATGGAAGGCAGCGACATCGGCTCGAACATGAGCAAGCTCTCGACAGCCTTCGCCGACGGCAAGTACCAGATAGAGCCCATCTTCTTTGATGTCACTGACGGAAAGATCACCATC
This sequence comes from uncultured Prevotellaceae bacterium, assembly GCA_900318685.1. Lineage (GTDB taxonomy): Bacteria > Bacteroidota > Bacteroidia > Bacteroidales > Bacteroidaceae > Prevotella. The sequence continues at coordinate 85,523 of ONLL01000011.1, forward strand.
GGAGCTCGCGGCACACGTATCGACACCTGGTGCACCTGGGACAACTTCCGCCTGACCTATTATGGCAAGAGCACATATACGGGCATCCACGACCACCAGAGGCCGTCGCAGCCCGATGGCCGCATCTTCAACCTCAGAGGTCAGCAGGTGCATAGCCCAACGAAGGGGATCTATATCATCAACGGGAAGAAAGTGGCTTACTAGCCTCCCTCCTTTATATAATAATGTACGCATAAACATCATTCAACCTTATTATTAACTTAAACAAAAAAACAAAATGAAGAAAAATTTACTTAAATCAATGCTCGTGGTCGGCATGCTGGCCTTGGGTATGAATGTGCAGGCAGACATTCCTGTCGGAAATGTCTACTTTAAGAACATCAGCACAGGAAAATTCCTTGCAGGTGGTCATAGTTGGGGCACACGCGCAATTGTAAACGAAGTTGGACTTGACTTTACCGTAACAGCAGGTGAAGGAGTCTACACACTTGATTCAAGGGTTGCAAACAACTCTACTGACCATTTCCTGGGAGATAATCTCTTCATTGATGCAGGCTCATTCGGCTGGACGATAACTGAAGCCAGTGATTATGTCACAATCAGCAACAGCAAAGGCTATTTAGTGGTAGACGCTAATGACGAAATCGTACAAGTAACAGATGTAACAGATGCTGCAAAATGGAAGATGATACCCGCCGAGACTGAAGAGGCTACTCGTCTGGAGGCATTGAAGGCTGCCCTGAGTGCAGCTACCGCATCAAGTCCTGTTAATGCTACAGGGCTTATCAAGTGTCCTCAGTTCAATCGTAACGACACCCGTAACGATGTAGCATGGTCGATGGAAGCTGGCAACAAGAACCTTAAAGGAGGTGGAGACAACGGCAATGGCTGTGCAGAGTCTTATCATTCAACGTTCACCCTCAGCCAGGTTTTGGCAAATGCTCCAAAGGGCATTTACAAAATGACAGCTCAGGGCTTCTATCGCCAAGACGGTTCAGACAATGACAATCTGCCAGTATTCTATGCCAATGACAAAACTATGGTATTCCCACTCAGGACTGGTTCGGAGAACAGCATGGCAGCTGCAGGTGCATCATTCATGGAAGGCAAGTACGAAATTGAGCCTATCTTTGTAGAAGTGACTGCCGATGGAGAACTGACTATTGGTGCAAAACTGGAAGTTAACACAACTCTGTGGTGCATCTGGGACAACTTCCAACTGACTTACTTTGGTGCTGATGCTACCATCGACCAAGTTATGAATGCCGCTATTCTGGATGAATTGCAGAATCTTCGCGCCAAAGCTCAGGAGCTGCTCCCGAAGGTTGCTATTGAGAGTGTGAAGGCTGAGTTGCAAGAAGCACTGAATTCTACAGAGGATGTCAGCGGAGCAGATGAAATCAATGCTGCCATTGCTTTGCTGAAAGAAGCTGTGAACAAGGCTGAGGCCTATATTGAAGCAGAAACAAAGTTTGCCAACATGAAAGAGCTCATCGAGAAGACCAATTTCTACACAGAGCAAGCTCTTGAAGAATACTACACAAAATGGTATGAAAAGTATCAGGCTGGCACTCTGACCTCTGAGGAAGCGAAGGCCTTGCAGGATCCTAACGTCCTTACAGGCTGGCACGATCCCATCACCTGCGATAATTTCCTGCTCAGCGTCTGGGATACCAATCCTGACTTTAACGAAGCTCCATACTACATCAACACTTGGAGTGTCGAGGGTGATAACGACGGAACCGGCTTCCACGTACCTTTCTTCGAGTATTGGACAGCTGACGCTAATGTCTTGGCAGCTCGCACTTTGACTGGAACACTGGAGAATATTCCTGAGGGCATCTATGACGTCAAGGCTTGGGTACGCGTTCGCACATCCAATGGTAAGGGTGATCCTACTGGTATTACCATGCAAGTCGGTGATGGCGACCCCATCAATGTCTCCGCAGGCCAGCAAGTTGGCACATCTCAGTTCTACCTCAACGAGTTTGTCGCTCAGGGTAAAGTTACTGAGGACGGAGTCCTGAAAGTCAAGTTCATTGTTGCTGAAGACAACACCATCAGCTGGTTGTCGTTCAAGAACGTATGGTACGAGCTCAATGATGTTGCTACCGCCATCCAGACTGTCAACAGCGATGCTAAGCACAGCGATGCTATCTTCAACCTCAACGGACAGCAGGTGGAGAAGGCTGTGAAGGGTCTCTACATCATGAATGGCAAGAAAGTGCTGGTGAAGTAAGAATCTTTTGGCTGAACGTATAACGACTGGTTCCTGTGGGGCTTCCCACGGGAATCAGTTTTTTCATGCTTTGATATTGCTAGCAGCCCTATTTGTTGGTCAAAGGGACGCACTTGGGACTGCTTAGTATGGGCCCTAGAGAACGAAAGGCGATGAGTTGATGAAGTAAAACAAGTTGTTTTACCTTCGAAAGTGGCCGACTTTGGTATGCAAAACCTATGACTTTGAAAGGTAAAACAAGTTGTTTTACTTTAACGGAAGGCCTACTAGCATTCGGAAAGTCCTGAATGGGCATCTGGAAGACGGGCTTTGAAGATGCTGCAAATGGGCGTGTTTGCTTGTCACGGAAGGAGACTCTGCAGGGGAACGGCTACGGCATTGATATTGCTGAGCAGAAATTTTGCATCATGAAAGCGAAAAAATATGCATAAACATTTGGTGATATGCAAAAAAAGCAGTACTTTTGCAGCTCAATTCTGAATAAATATACCAAACATGAAAGAAAAGAACAACCGGCTCGAGGCATTGCGCCTGATTATCTCCAGCCAGCAGCTGGGCAGTCAGGAAGAATTGCTGAACGCACTGATGCGTGAAGGCTACCAACTGACGCAGGCCACACTAAGCCGTGATCTGAAGCAGCTGAAAGTGGCCAAGGCATCGACGCTGAGCGGCAACTATATCTATGTGCTTCCCAACGAGACGATGTACAAGCGCGTGAGCACTGCCTCGTCCCTCCGCGAGATGATGCAGGTGCCGGGCTTTATCAGCATCAATTTTTCTGGCAATATGGGAGTCATCAAGACTCGCCCAGGCTATGCCAGTGCCATCGCATGGAACATCGACCGCAGTGACATCCCCCAAATTATGGGCACGATAGCCGGCGACGACACCATTTTCATCGTCACTCGCGAAGGTTCGAGTCATCAGGAGGTGATCGATGCGCTGAGTGTAGTGGTTCCAAACATGAAATAAAGAAAGGAAAAAGACATGAACAATAAATCCGATGGGACTTCCCTCCCTTTGGAAGGATCGGAGGAAGCTATTGAGATACTTGTGGCAGGACCTGAGCATGAGGTATATGTGGACACCATCCTCGACACCATTGCCGAAGCTGCCAAGGTGAGGGGCACTGGCATCGCCAAGCGCACCCATGAGTATGTGGCAAAGAAGATGCAGGAGGCCAAGGCCGTGATAGCCCTGACGAAGGACGGCCGTTTTGCCGGCTTCAGCTATATCGAGACGTGGGACAACCAGCAGTATGTGACCACATCAGGTCTCATTGTACATCCTGACTTTCGCGGCCATCACGTAGCGAAGCGCATCAAGGACATGACGTTCACCCTGGCTCGCACACGCTGGCCTCATGCCAAGATCTTCTCGCTGACGAGTGGTGCTGCCGTTATGGCCATGAACACCCAGCTGGGCTACCAGCCCGTCACGTTCGCCGACCTTACTGATGACGAGGCTTTCTGGCGCGGCTGTGAGGGCTGCATCAATGTCGACGTGCTGCATCGCACGGATCGGAAGTACTGCATCTGCACAGCCATGCTCTATGACCCCACAGAGCACCTGCCTGCCAAGATTCCCGATGAAGTGATGTCGCGCATACGCCATCTGCAAGAACTGGAAGAACAAGAACAATACAGCAAATAGAATGGAACAAAAGAAAAAAGTAGTGGTCGCCTTCAGTGGCGGACTCGATACATCCTACACCGTGATGTATCTTGCAAAGGAAAAAGGATATGAAGTGTATGCCGCTTGTGCAAACACGGGCGGCTTCAGTGCCGAGCAGCTTAGGAAGAATGAAGAGAACGCCTACAAGCTGGGCGCCAAACAATACGTTACGCTCGATGTCACGCAGGAGTACTATCAGAAGTCACTGCGCTTCATGATCTTCGGCAATGTGCTGCGCAACAACTGCTATCCCATCAGCGTCTCCTCTGAGCGCATCTTCCAGGCCCTAGCCATCGCCCGCTATGCCAAGGAGATCGGGGCTGACGCCATCGCCCACGGTTCTACAGGTGCCGGCAACGACCAGATCCGCTTCGATATGACTTTCCTGGTGATGGCCCCCGGCGTAGAAATCATCACCCTGACACGCGACAAGAAACTCACGCGCAAGGAAGAGGTTGACTATCTGAACGACCACGGTTTCAAGGCCGACTTCGCCAAGCTGAAGTACTCGTACAACGTAGGCATCTGGGGCACCAGCATCTGCGGAGGCGAGCTGCTCGACCCCACTCAGGGACTGCCCGAAGAAGCTTACCTCAAACATGTCACTGCCCAAGAGGATACACTGCTCAAGATACAGTTTGACAAGGGCGAGATTGTAGGTGTCAACGACGAGACCTTCGACGACCCCATCAAGGCTATCCAGCGCATCGAGGAGATTGGCGCCAGCTATGCCATCGGCCGCGATGCCAACGTAGGCGACACCATCATCGGCATAAAGGGACGCGTAGGCTTTGAGGCTGCTGCACCAAAGCTTATCATCGAGGCACATCGCCTGCTGGAGAAGTCGACTCTGTCGAAGTGGCAGCAGTACTGGAAAGACCAGGTGGCACAGTGGTATGGTATGTTCCTGCACGAAAGCCAGTACCTGGAGCCCGTGATGCCTGACATCGAGGCCATGCTCCTCTCCAGCCAGCGCAACGTCACTGGCACGTCCATCCTCCGTCTTCGTCCTTATGGTTTTGAGACCGTGGGCATCGACTCTCCCAACGATCTTACCAAGTCGAAGCTTGGTGAATACGGCGAGACACAGACTGGCTGGACAGCCGACGAGGCCAAGGGCTTCATCAAGGTCTCGAGTACGCCTCTTCGCGTCTATTACGGAATTCATCCCGACGAAAAACGATAATCAGCACACACTATGGCACATAAAAGATACTATCTCTCAGAGAAAGACAAAAAGATAGCCGGCGTATGTGGCGGCATTGCCGAATACTTCGACATCGACTCACTGCTGGTGCGTGTGGCCTTCCTGCTGTTCTTCTTCAGTTTTGGTGGAGGACTGATTGCCTACATCATCCTCTGGCTCCTGGCTCCCAAACAAAGTGAAATCGTATGATACGCATAGGAATCCTTGGAGCTGCAGGCTATACTGGAGGTGAGCTCATACGCCTGCTGCTAAACCATCCAGAGGCTGACATTGTATTTGCCAACAGCGAGAGCAATGCCGGAAATCTGGTCAGCGACGTTCATGAGGGTCTGCTGGGCGATACCGACCTGCGCTTCACCAGCGAGCTGCCCTTCGAGCAGGTCGACGTGGCTTTCTTCTGCTTCGGGCACGGAAAGAGCGCAGCCTTCCTCAGCGAGCATACCATCCCTTCGCACGTGAAGATCATCGATCTGGCTCAGGACTTCCGCATTCAGGGCGACCATGACTTCGTATACGGACTGCCTGAGCTCAACAAAAGCCTCATCGCACAAGCGCAGCACATAGCCAATCCAGGATGCTTTGCCACCGCCATCCAGCTGGCACTGCTGCCTGCAGCCCACCTCAACCTGCTGAAAGAGGACATCAGTGTCAATGCTATCACCGGCTCTACAGGAGCAGGACAAAAGCCTGGTGCTACTACCCACTTCTCTTGGCGTGCCGGCAACATGAGCATCTATAAGCCCTTCCAGCATCAGCACATCGCTGAGATACGCCAGTCACTGCGTCAGGCACAAGGCTACCTCGATGCCTCCATCGACTTCATCCCCTATCGCGGACCCTTCGCACGTGGAATCTTCTGCACGGCTGTCGTTCGCACACCAGCACCCATCGATGACATCATCGAGACCTACAAGGACTTCTACCACGATGCACCCTTCACTCACTATAGCGAGCAGCCCATCGACATGAAACAGGTGGTCAACACCAACAAGGCTTTGGTTCACTGCGAGAAATACGAAGGCAAGCTTCTCATCACCTCTGCCATCGACAACCTGCTCAAGGGTGCCGTTGGCCAGGCCGTGCAGAACATGAACCTGATGTTCGGCATCGACGAGCGCACTGGTCTGCAGCTGAAAGCCTCGGCTTTCTGAGGTGTTTTGCCTGACAGCGAAGTAACATCATGACGAAAAAAGTGAAATAACAAAATAAAGAGAAAGAAATGAAGCTATTCGATGTTTATCCACTCTTCGACGTGAACATCGTCAAGGGTAAAGGCTGCAAAGTCTGGGACGACAAAGGCCAGGAATATCTGGACATGTATGGCGGACACGCCGTCATCTCAATCGGACATTCCCATCCGCATTACATTGAGAAGGTGACGGAGCAACTGCAGAAAATCGCCTTCTACTCCAACTCTGTCGTCAACCGCCTGCAGGAGGAGCTAGCCGAGCGACTCGGACGTATCAGCGGCTACGAGGACTATCAACTGTTTCTCATCAACAGTGGTGCCGAGGCCAATGAAAACGCGCTGAAGCTTGCCTCCTTCAAGACTGGCAACACCCGTGTGCTCTCCTGTGAGAAGGCTTTCCACGGACGCACGTCGCTGGCCGTAGAGGTGACCCACAACCGTAAGATCGTGGCACCCATCAACGACAACCACCACGTGCGCTTCCTGCCGATGAACGACCTTGAACAATGGGTGCGTGAACTCTCACGAGGAGGCATCGCTGCCGTCATTCTCGAATGCATACAGGGAGTGGGAGGCGTACAGATGGCCACCCCGGAGTTCGCCCAGAAGCTGGCCTACGCCTGCAAACGCTATCATGTGCCCCTTATCGCCGACGAGATACAGTGTGGCTACGGCCGCTCGGGAAAGTTCTTTGCCCACCAGCATCTGGGCATTCGTCCCGACATCATCACCATGGCCAAAGGCATCGCCAACGGCTTCCCCATGGGCGCTGTTCTCATCAGCCCCGAGTTCCAGCCTGAGTACGGACAGCTGGGCACCACCTTTGGCGGCAATCACCTGGCATGTGCCGCCGCCCTGGCCACCCTCGATGTCATGGAGCAGGAGAACCTGGTGGAAAATGCTGGCGTCATAGGCGACTACCTGATGGAGGGTATCCGCAACATTGGCAGTTCACACATCAAGGATGTACGCGGCCGCGGACTGATGATTGGCATCGAGCTCGATATGCCCCACACGATGGTGCGCAAGCCACTCATCCGTCATGAGCACTGCTTTACAGGTGCAGCCGGACAGAACATCCTCCGCCTGCTACCACCGCTTTGTCTGACGAAAGCCGATGCCGACGACTTCATTGAAAGACTCATCCGGGTGCAGCCCGAAGAAGACTAGTGTGCCTATGAAAATTACCGTTATCGGAGCCGGAGCCATGGGCGGCACCACTGTGCAGGGCCTGGTGAGAGGCCACCATTTCAATAACGAGGACATCACCGTGAGCGACCCCAACACGGATGTGCTGAACAAATTCGCTGAGATGGGCGTGAACGTCACCACCGACAATGCTGCTGCTGCTGAACAGGCCGACATTATTGTGGTGGTCGTCAAGCCCTGGCTGGTAGAAACCGTGTTGCGCGGCATCAAGCCCGTACTCATGCCCCAGCGCCAGATTCTCGTCGTCGTCGCCGCCGGTGTCAGCTCACAGAGCGTTGAGCAGTGGCTGGGCCTCAACTGTCCACCCCTGCTGCTTGCCATTCCCAACATCGCTATTGCCCAGATGCAGTCGATGACATTTATCGTGCCCATCAGTGCATCCAAGAAGGACACCCAGACCATCGTCGACATCTACAACGAGATGGGCGGTACACTCATCACCGACGAGGAGCACCTGCCAGCAGGCACTACCCTCGCCTCCTGCGGCATCGCATACGCCATGCGCTACATACGCGCCGCCTCAGAGGGAGGCGTAGAACTGGGCTTCAAGGCCGACGACGCGAAGAAGGTGGTGCTGCAGACGTTGCGCGGAGCCATCGAGCTGCTTGAGGAGACTGGCCTCCACCCCGAGGCCGCCATCGACCTTGTCACTACCCCTCAAGGTGTCACCATCAAGGGACTGAACGAGATGGAGCGTGCAGGCTTCACCTCAGCCGTCATAAGAGGTCTGAAGGCAGGAATGAAATAACATTTCCTGCCCTCAGATCATTGAAAAGAATAGGTTCCCCCTACCCTAGAACTCAGATGTGAAGTGGAACTGCAGGTGCTTGAAGTCCTGCTGAGCCATCTGTAACATATATCCAGAATCGGCAAGGAAGACATCACGTCCTTCCTTGTCTTTTGCCATATACTGGTACTTGCGCTTCTTAAACTGTGCCAGTTCCTCTTCGTCATCGCTCGAGATCCAGCAGGCTTTATACAGATGTACGGGCTCCCAACGACAACGGGCATTATACTCGTTCTCCAGACGATACTGAATCACCTCGAATTGCAGCTGGCCCACAGTACCAATAATCTTACGGTTGTTGAACTGATTGACAAAGAGCTGGGCCACACCCTCGTCCATCAGCTGGTCGATGCCTTTCTGCAGCTGCTTGGCCTTCATGGGATCGTCGTTCTCGATGTACTTGAACAGCTCAGGCGAGAATGAAGGAAGACCACGGAAGTGCAGTTGTTCGCCTTCCGTCAGCGTGTCGCCAATCTTGAAGATCCCGCCAGTGTCGGGCAGACCTACGATGTCGCCAGGCCAGGCCTCGTCGATGGTTGACTTGCGCTGTGCCATGAACTGCGTGGGCGAGGTGAAGCGCATGATCTTACCCTGTCGCACATGCAGATAGGGCTGGTTGCGCTGGAATCTTCCTGAGCAGACTTTGCAGAAGGCGATGCACGAGCGGTGATTAGGATCAATGTTGGCCGTGATCTTGAAGATGAATCCAGTGAACTTCGGCTCTTCGGGTTCCACATCGCGCTCTTCGGCCTTCGTGGGACGTGGGCTGGGAGCAATCTCGACAAAGCAGTTGAGCAGTTCCTGCACACCGAAGTTATTGAGGGCCGAGCCAAAGAAGACAGGAGCTACCTCTGCCGCACGATAGGCATCGACATCGAAGGTGGGATAAACGCCATCAATCAGTTCGAGATCCTCACGCAGCTTCTCTGCATCACGGTCGCCCACGAAATCATCGAGTGCCGAACTATTGACATCGACTGTCACTTTCTCTGTCACGCGCTGCTTGTCAGGCGTGAAGAGGTCCAGCTTCTCCTCATAGATATTATAGACTCCCTTGAACTTTGCTCCTTGGTTAATGGGCCACGACAAGGGGCGCACACTGATCTCCAACTCCTGCTCCAGTTCGTCGAGCAGGTCAAAGGGATCACGGCCCTCACGGTCCATTTTGTTGATGAACACGATGACGGGTGTCTTTCTCATGCGGCAGACGGTCATCAGCTTCCTTGTCTGAGTCTCAACGCCCTTGGCACCGTCAACGACGATAATGGCCGAGTCGACGGCTGTCAGCGTGCGGAAAGTATCCTCGGCAAAGTCTTGGTGGCCCGGAGTATCAAGGATATTCACCTTGTACTCAACGTCCTTTCCTTCGGGTGTGTAGTCAAACTCCATAACTGACGTCGACACCGAGATGCCACGCTGCTTCTCTATGTCCATCCAGTCGCTGGTGGCGGTCTTCTTAATCTTGTTGTTCTTCACCGCACCTGCCACCTGTATCTGTCCTCCAAACAGGAGGAACTTCTCCGTCAGGGTGGTCTTACCGGCGTCTGGGTGCGATATAATCGCAAAAGTTCTTCTTCTTTCTATTTCCTGATTCATACATTATATTTTGGCACGGATTAACACGGCTTTTTATCAAAAGCCTAAAAGCTGCATAATGCACTCAGCTAGACTCTCTTCCCAATAGGGGATGTCGAGAGCATAGGTCTGTTTGATCTTAGTCTTGTCAAGCACGGAATAATGCGGACGGGCAGCTGGCGTGGGGTACTCTGAAGTGTGGAGAGGACGAACACGACAGGTCGTGATACCAGCCATGCGGTGAATGGCTTTAGCAAAGTCATACCACGAGATGACACCCTCGTTGCTGTAATGGTAGATGCCTGGCACGATGCCCTTATCGATTGCCGCGAAGATGGCGACAGCAAGATCGCGGGCATAGGTGGGGGTGCCTATCTGGTCGAAGATGACTCCCAGCTCGCTTTTCTCCCTTCCCAGCCGGATCATCGTCTTGACAAAATTGTTGCCGAAGGAACTATAGAGCCAAGCAGTACGGATGATCATCGTCCGCCGACAGGCACTCATGGCCTGCTGTTCGCCTTCAAGCTTCGTGCGACCATAGGTGCTGTTGGGACATACGCCGTCAGCCTCCACGTAGGGTACATGATTAGTGCCGTCAAAGACATAGTCAGTAGAAATCTGAACGAACCAACCGCCTCGACGCTCAATAGCTTGGGCCAGATAAGCAGGAGCTGTGGCATTGAGCAGTGTGCAGAGCTCAACGTTCGACTCAGCCTTGTCTACAGCAGTATAGGCGGCACAATTGACGATGCCGTCAATCTGATGTTCCTCGACAAAGGCCTCTACGGCTTCACGATCAGTGATGTCCAGTTCTTGTACATCCGTATTAAAATACACATGCTGGGGATGAGTTTTCTCCAGCAGTTGCATTTCGTTTCCCAATTGGCCGTTACATCCCGTAATCAGTATATTCATCTTCTCTTTTCTTTAGACACGAATTTCACGAAACACGCGAATCTTTTTTATTTCGTGTAAATTCGCGTAATTCGTGCCATAAAACCTTTACTCGAATTTCAATCCCTCCTCTTTGTCTTGCTTGTAATAGTCGCTGAGCATCCCTATGAATGTCGACACCTCTTTCACGGCATGCTGGGTGTTAGGCGTCACTTCTTTCTTCTGCAGGCGCAGCAGCATCACGCCATAGAGCAGGTTCAGGCAGGTCTCAATCTCGCTCTCATCCTTACGGGCTCCACGACTGCGCAGCTCCACAATGAAAGGCAGCACCTTGTAGTAGGCGCTGTTATAGAACGGAAACTTGGGCGACTGCAGCAATTGCAGATGCAGCTCAGTAAGCAGTTGCAGCGTGGTCCGATTAATCTGCAGATGTCCCTGTTCGCGACATCCCTCCTCATTCATCATCCTGATCAGATTGCCATACCAGTCGACGAGTTCTTCTTTCTGCTCGTCGTCATAGTCGAAACGCTCCACGTATTCCCTGCGAATGCGAGGCAGTGAGCATCCAAAGGCCCTGATGGTATCCTCTACCTGCCACATGTATAGCAGGTACTCGGCAATGTTTTTCTTACGTAGTTCTTGTGAAATAAACACCTTATTTATTTACGATTTACTGTTTTTCGATTTACAACTTAGAAGATGCGATAAAGGTTGGTGACGGTACCCAGGAGGATAATGACGCTGACGAGAATGACGATGGCTCCGATGATCTGGTTGATGATGCGGATGCCATTGTTGTCAAACTTAGTACGAATCTGGTCGATGAGCCAAGTCAGGCCATACCACCACAGCAAGGCTCCTCCCGCCACACTGAGGAAACTCACCAGCATGTCGAAGGGCGTAGAGGGGGCAAAGGCGAACTGTGCGAAAAGGGCACCAAGCAGAATAATAATGAGCGGATTCGACAAGGTGACGAGGAAGGCCGTCCAGCCGTTATACCAGAGTGTACCCTTCTGCTTACTCGTTTGTCGCATCTTCTTCAACGGGTCATTCCTGTAGGTAACGAAACCGAAGACGAGCAGCACCACGCTGCCCACCACCTGCAGATAGAAGCGGTAAGTAGGGTCGTTGACGAAGTCGGTCACCAGACTCATTCCCAGTCCAGTGATAGCCACATATATCAGATCGCTCGCCGCAGCACCCACACCCGTCACGAAACCATACCATCGCCCCTTGTTCAGCGTACGCTGGACACAGAGTATGCCGACAGGTCCCATAGGTGCAGAGGCTATAATGCCGATGAGCATTCCCTTGAACACGAAGTCCAGTATATTGGGTACTACTTGTAACATGCCTGCAAAGGTACAAAAAAGTTAGGAGTTAAGAGTTAGGAGTTAGGAGTTTTTAGACATTAAATACGTAAAAAATGTTAATTCACGGTAAATAACTCCTAACTCCTAACTCCCAACTCCTAACTTTATCGTACCTTTGCAGCAATTATTCTAGAACTAAAAACATTTAAAGACCTATGAACGAACAAGCAGGAATAAAGCCCTATGTCATCGGATTGGACCTGGGCGGTACGAACTCAGTATTTGGAATCGTTGACTCTCGTGGCGAGATCAAGGCCACGACAGCCATCAAGACTGGTGGCTACGACACTGCCGAATCCTATGTAGAGGCATCGGTGAATGCGCTGCTGCCCGTCATCGAGCAGGTGGGCGGCATCGAGAAAATCAAGGCAATGGGTATTGGAGCTCCTAATGGCAACTACTACAGCGGCACTATCGAGTTCGCTCCTAATCTGTCATGGGCCCACAATGGCAAGGTGCCCTTGGCCAAGATGTTCAGCGACAAGCTGGGCGGCATCCCCGTGGGACTGACTAATGATGCCAATGCCGCTGCCATCGGCGAGATGGTATATGGTGTGGCACGTGGCATGAAGAACTTCATCGTCATCACGCTCGGCACGGGTGTGGGCTCAGGTATCGTGGTCAACGGCCAACTACTCTATGGCTGCGACGGCTTTGCTGGTGAGCTCGGTCACGTCACGATGGTGCGTGGCAAGGAAGGACGCAGCTGTGGCTGCGGACGCACAGGCTGTCTCGAGGCCTATTGCTCGGCAACGGGTGTGGCTCGCACGGCTCGCGAGTTGCTGGCAACGACAACCCGCCCCTCGCTGCTGCGTGAGATGAAGCCTGAGGACATCACCTCGCTCGACGTCTCGATTGCTGCAGGCAAGGGCGACGAGTTGGCCAAGGAAATCTACGAGTTCACGGGCCACATGCTGGGTGAAGCTTGCGCCGACTTCGCAGCTTTCTCATCGCCCGAGGCATTTATCTTCTTCGGAGGTATGGTGAAGGCCGGTGAGCTCATCATGAAGCCCATCCGCGAGTCCTACGAAGAGCATGTTCTGAAGATCTTCCGTGGTAAGGCCCAGTTCCTCGTCAGCGGTCTCGACGGTGCCTCCGCCGCCGTGCTGGGAGCCTCAGCTGTAGGTTGGGAGTTGTAAGCTCAAGCACTATCAAGATTCATACAGGGTAAGGAGTACATTCCTTGCCCTGTTTTTTTATTAGCACGGCATACCCCCATTCTTTAAGAATGAATAGGCCAAAAGACCTAACACCTAACATTCATTCTTTGCAATAGCCTCATTTTATGATACTTAACTCGCCAATCATGGGTTCTGACACCTAACATAGAGGTAACATAGACCTAACATAGAGGTAACATCTGACCTAACATCTCGCACTTGGAAGTTTCTTCGGCAATGTTAGGTGTCATGTTAGGTCTGTGTTAGGTCTATGTTAGGTCTTATGTTAGGTCTTATGTTAGGTCTTGAGGCAGCAAAAGAAGACACAACATGCTCATTTATAGAGTTTTAACAAAATTCAATGTTAGGTCTTGGACAATATACATTGATAATTACACAGCAGTTGATTTATTAATGCGCCAGCCGGCGGCTGCGCTTGATGCTGATGGAGGGCTGCTCCGAACGCCACTTTGCTATTATTCCCATGGTGGGAATGACTCGTTCCCTTGGGGGGAGCGTTATGTTCCCATGGTGGGAATAATAGCAAAGTCGGTATCGGGTGTAGTGTACTGATTTTGGTTGACAGTTTTATTTGTTATTCCTAACTTGGTTTACACTTTACTTTTTTTATTCCTAAACAGGTTGTCAGTTCTTTACT
>ONLL01000046.1 GCA_900318685.1 uncultured Prevotellaceae bacterium
AAGAGTTCTTGCCTTGCAAGCGAGCAGAGCTCGAGCGGTCTTAGTTCTTCGACTAGCGAAGCGGCAAAGCCGAGCGGTTCAAAGTTGTCTTTAAAAAAAATTCGTGTAAATTCGTGAAATCCGTGCCAAAAAAGAAAAATGACTCCAAATGCCCACTAAAAATGAGCAAATCCATGGTAGTCTCAGGATTTTTTCGTAACTTTGCAGAGCATTTGAGAAAGATGCACACGCGCAAGCAGATCCACCAGAAGCATGCGAGGCGAGTACCAACGTCGCGAAAGGTACGGACCGGACATCTTACGGTGGGCAACCGAAGGCAAGCGAAGTGGCCACCGCAAGACCGACGGGATGCATTGCAAACTCTCACCTCGCCTGAAGAACCGCTTGGCTGAAGCTCTGATTGCTGCACTCACGGCCTTCATCACTGCACTCACGATGGTTTCATGTATGGGTTTTATCCCTGCATTTTAACCGCCCCTTACACGCTCGGCGGGGCAAAGGGGGATGCGGTAAATGAAAAATCGGGCGTAGCCTCGCGGCTGGCCCGAAAAAAAACTGTGTTTAACCAATAATGCTTCTACCCTCACGGGCAACATGTAAGCATTTGAAAATGTTCAAAAGTACATATAAAAAGTTACTGATATAATAACAAAAACTATATGACTGTATTGATCGAGTTATTTCGACTGCAAAGTTAGTGAAAATCGAGCAAAATGCCAAATAAAATCGCGATTTTTTTTCATTTAAACCGCTACTCATAGCGCATGGAGCGGGCTGGATGGATGCGGGAGACGAGGTAGCTGGGGCCGACGAGGACGAGGACGCTGATGATGAGGGTGGCTACGTTGAGCAGGAGGATGAGGGGGATGTTGAGCTCCATGGGCGCCTCACTGACGTAGTAGGTCTGCGGATCGAGACGCACGAGCCCTGTGAACTTCTGGAGCAGTACGATGCCGATGCCGAGGATGTTGCCCCATAGCAGTCCGCGCCCGATGATGAATACTGCAAACCAGAGGAAGGTGCTGCGAATAGTGTCGTTGCGTGCTCCGAGAGCCTTGAGCACACCGATCATCTGCGTTCGCTCGAGGATGATGATGAGCAGTCCGCTGATCATGGTGAAGCCGGCGAGGGCTACCATGAGGGCGAGGATGATCCAGACGTTGATGTCGAGCAGGTCGAGCCACTGAAATACGGTGGGGTAAGCCTGATGGATGGTGAGCGAGGTGAGGGTGTTGCCCTGGCTGTCGAGTCGCCCGCGATCGAGGAAGTTGTCGACGAGCAGCCGGTCGGTATCAGCCAGCCGGTCGAAGTCGCTGACAAGCAGCTCGGCTCCTGAGCAGAGGTCTCCGCGCCAGCTGTTGCGCTGCCGTGCTACATAGAGGTCGGTGATGCAGAAGAGGTCGTCGAAGCGCTTCATGTTGGTCTGGTAGACGGCGCTGACGCGATAGGCTATGCGCGACACTTTCTGTCCGATGTAATAGGCAAAGACGATGTCGCCGGCATGAAGATGGAGCTTGTCGGCCATGGTCTGCGAGATGACGAGCGAGTAGGGGTGCTCGCGTGAGTTGGCTTCGCCCTGCAGGGGATTGGTGTCGTGGAACTGTGGCAGTGCTCCCTCTACGAGGCACTCGCTGAGGAAGCTGGTGTCGTACTCGGGTCCGATGCCCTTGAACATCACGCCGAGGAAGTCCTGGTCGGTCTTGAGGATGCCCTGTGTCATGGCGAAGCGCTCGACATGACTGACGCCGGGGATGGCCTTGAGCTGCTGGACCAGGCTGTCGTTCATGCAGACGGGGAAGGCTCCCTCGGTGCCTATGGAGCGCACGTTGAGCACCTGAATATGGCTGCCGAAGCCCACCACCTTGTCGCGGATGGTGTGCTTGAAGCCGAGCACGACGGCGACGGTGACTATCATCACTGCCAGTCCGATGGCTACGCCGAGGGTGGCGATGCGGATGGCCGGGCGGCTCACCTTCCGGCGGTCGTCGTTCTGCCCGTAGATGTGGCGTGCGAGGTATAAGGGAAGTCTCATTCTTAGGGGGTCATAACTCTGCCCGGATAGGCTTCGAGGGCTTTCTGGAGCACGACGAGCGCGCGCTCGAGGTCGTCCTTCTTCAGCACATAGGCGATGCGCACCTGGTTGATGCCGGCGCCGGGAGTGGTGTAGAAGCCTGCTGCGGGAGCCATCATGACGGTCTCGCCCTCGTAGTTGAATTCGCTGAGACACCAGCGGCAGAAGTTCTCGGCATCGTCGACGGGCAGCTTGGCCACGGTGTAGAACGCTCCCATGGGTATGGGCGAGTAGACGCCGGGGATGCGGTTGAGCCCGTCGATGAGGCATTTGCGGCGCTCGACATACTCGTCGTAGACATCGCGGAGGTACTCCTCGGGCGTGTCGAGCGATGCCTCTGCCACGATCTGTCCAATAAGGGGCGGGGAGAGACGTGCCTGGCAGAACTTCATCACGGCGCGCCGCACCTCCTTGTTCTTGGTGATGAGTGCTCCGATGCGTATGCCGCACTCGGAATAGCGCTTCGAGACGGAGTCGATGAGGATGACGTTCTGTTCGATGCCCTCGAGATGGCAGGCCGAGATATAGGGCGAGCCGGTGTAGATGTACTCGCGGTAGACCTCGTCGGAGAAGAGGTAGAGGTCGTATTTGCGCACGAGATCGCGTATCTGGTTCATCTCACGACGGGTGTAGAGATAGCCCGTGGGATTGTTGGGATTGCAGATCATAATTGCGCGCGTGCGTTCATTAATAAGTTCCTCGAACTTCTCGACCTTGGGCAGCGAGAAGCCCTCCTCGATGGTGGTGGCAATGGTGCGGATGCGTGCGCCGGCAGAGATGGCAAATGCCATGTAGTTGGCGTAGGCTGGCTCGGGCACGATGATCTCGTCGCCGGGATTGAGGCAGCTGAGGAAGGCGAAGAGCACAGCCTCGGAGCCGCCGGAGGTGATGATGATATCGTCGGCGCAGACGTTGATGTTGTATTTCGCGTAGTAGCCCACGAGCTTCTCGCGGTAGCTGAGATAGCCCTGTGAGGGTGAATACTCGAGGATGTCGCGGTCGACGCGCTTGAGGGCATCGAGCGCCACCTGGGGCGTGGGCAGGTCGGGCTGTCCGATGTTCAGATGGTAGACCTTGGTGCCGCGTTTCTTGGCGGCAGCAGCCAGCGGAGCTAGCTTTCGTATGGGTGATTCGGGCATCTCCAGCCCTCGTACGGATATTTCAGGCACGGCGTTTTTGTTTTACGATTGACGTCTTTTCGATTTACTATTTATTTTCGAATTTCGAAATTTTGGTGCAAAGATACGAATAAACGAGCGAAAAGCAAAAGAAAAACGGTTTTTTCTTTTCTTTTTCGAGTGAAAGTACCTTCGGTATTAGCCAAAGTTACGAAATTCTGCGCTTTTGTGCAAAAAAATATGTGCTTTTCGTGCGAAGTTAGGAAAAAAAGGCGTACCTTTGCAAACAAATCGCAATTGGTGATAGCAAATTGTAAATCGAAAACCGAAAATACGTCAATCGTAAATGGAATATATCGTTTCGGCACGCAAGTACCGCCCCATGACCTTCGACAGCGTGGTGGGCCAGCAGTCGCTGACGACCACACTGAAGAATGCCGTGAAGAGTGGCAAGCTGGCTCATGCCTATCTGTTCTGCGGCCCGCGAGGGGTGGGCAAGACCACCTGTGCGCGCATCTTTGCCAAGGCCATCAACTGTCAGCATCCCACTGACGAGGGCGAGGCCTGCGGCGAGTGCGAGAGCTGCCTGTCGTTCAACGAGCAGCGTTCGCTGAACATCTTCGAGCTCGACGCTGCTTCGAACAACTCGGTGGAGCATATTAAGACGCTGATGGAGCAGACGCGCATCCCGCCACAGGTGGGCAAGTACAAGGTATTCATTATCGACGAGGTGCACATGCTCTCGACGGCAGCCTTCAACGCCTTCCTGAAGACGCTGGAGGAGCCGCCCGCACACGTGATCTTCATCCTCGCCACCACGGAGAAGCACAAGATCCTGCCCACCATCCTGAGCCGCTGTCAGATATACGACTTCGAGCGCATGACAGTGCAGGACACTATTAACCACCTGAAGGCAGTGGCCGAGAAGGAGGGCATCACTTATGACGAGGAGGCCTTGGCAGTGATCGCCGAGAAGGCTGACGGCGGCATGCGCGACGCGCTGAGCATCTTCGACCAGGCTGCGTCGTTCTGTCAGGGTAACATCACCTATGAGAAGGTGATCGAGGACCTGAACGTGCTCGACTCGGAATACTATTTCCGCATCGTCGACCTGTCGCTGCAGAACAAGGTGTCGGAGGTGATGGTGCTGCTGAACGATATCCTGGGCAAGGGCTTCGACGGAGGACTGATGGTGCAGGGACTGGCCAAGCACGTGAGGAACGTGCTGATGGCGAAGGACCCGCAGACACTGAGCCTCCTGGAGGTGAGCGACCAGCAGCGCCAGCGCTACGTGGAGCAGGCGAAGAAAGCTCCCACGTCGTTCCTCTATCAGTCGCTGAGACTGATGAACCAGTGTGACATGGGCTATCGGCAGTCGTCGAACAAACGGCTGCTGGTGGAGCTGACGCTCATCGAGGTGGCTCAGGTCACCCAGCCCGACGCTGATGCCCCCGGCAGTGGGCGTAGGCCCAGAAGACTGAAATCCCTGTTTAAGACCCTGGTTCAGAAGGCGCAGCCCACAGTGAAGACGGCCCCGCAGGTAGCCGCGGCTGCACCTAAGAATCAAACCCTGGAGGTTGCTGCAGCGCGGACTGCTGCCCCTGCTGCCGCTGTGCCTCGCATCACTCTCTCGGGCATCACCAGCTCATGGAACAATCTGCGCAAGCAGGTTCATCCCTCGAGGATGACTATTCCGGCAGGTATGCCCGGCGCTGAAGAACAAGCCAAGCTGGAAGCGCAGGATTTCACGCAGGAGGACCTCGTGCTGCAGTGGCTGTCGATGTGCAACCGCATGCCCTCGCAATTGAGCGGCATCGCTGCCCGCATGAAGAACATGACGCCTGTCATCACAGAGCTGCCCTTGGTGGAGGTGCTGGTGCCCAACGAGATGATCAAGACCGAGATTGAGACCATCAAGGGCAGTATCGTCGCTACGCTCCGCCAGAGACTGCATCATAAAGGCATCGAGCTGAGCCTGCGCGTGGCAGAGCCGATGGAGCGCCAGAAGATACTCACCCGGCGTGAACAGCTGGAACAGCTGAACCGCGACTATCCTGGCATAGAGCGACTCTGCAAGGAGCTGGACCTGATATTAACATAAGTAATGTGTGAGAAAAGATAATATATGGCAAAGAAGAATTTCTCAAAGACGAAGAGCGTGGTGAAGAAGATCCTCCACCTCAACAAATACCTTGTCGTGCTCGTGCTGGGTGCCGTCATCGTGGGCTTCCTGGGCGAGAACAGCGTCATAGCCCACCTGCACAATCAGATGCGCATCAACGAGCTGAAGGCAGACATCGCCCAGTATCAGGCGCTGACAAAGGCCAACCTCGACCAGATCGACAAGATGAACTTCGACAGGAAAACACTCGAGCGCGTGGCCCGCGAGCGTTACTTCATGAAGCAGAAGGACGAGGATGTGTTCGTGCTCAGCGATGATCCTCAGACACCGGATATAATGTTGGGAAATGAAACCGTTGAGTAAGCTGCAGAACGCCATCTTCATGGTGGGGGCACTGCTCATGCTGGCAGGTGCCGTTATGGGCATGATGGTGAGGAACGTAGCTCCCTATCTCTTTGCCGTGGGAGCTCTGGCCTATGTGGCCATTCAGGTGCAGCAGCGCTATGAGGGCGATAACTTCACCATCCACCGCCTGCGCCGCATCATGCTGCTCAGCGATGTGCTGCTCATCCTGGTGGCAGCACTGATGTTTGCCGACGAGGGAAATCCCTTCGGACTCGACCATCTGACGTGGCTTCAGTATGTGCACAACAACTGGCTGGTGGTGCTGCTCATCGCTGCTTTCATTCAGCTCTATACAGTGTTCAGAATAGACTCCGAACTACAAAAAGAGGCAAAAAAACGCTAAAAGGGTGGCGCAATTGCTTAAATTGCGCAAATTTTTTTCCGTACTTCAATATATCGTTGTACATTTGTAGGCGAAAGTTAACATGAAACGATTGTCTATGAACAAAATTCTATACTCTGTGGTTGTCTTGGCTGCACTCGCATCTTGTGCAGAGCAGTACACAGAGTCGTACAACATCCAGGGTTCATCGTCGGTATCGGTGCTCGACGGCAGCAAGCTCTATCTGAAAGCTTTGATGGACGACGAGATGAAGAACATTGACTCCTGCGAAGTAGTACATGGTGGCTTTGGGTTTATAGGGCGTCTCGACACGACGCGCCTCGCCATGCTTTCCATCCGTGACGGAAACATGCCCCTGGTCATAGAGAAAGGTGACATCCGCGTGACCATCGACCGGACGGGACATAAGGTCAGCGGCACACCGCTCAACGAGATGCTCTATGCCTTTCTCGACAAGCACATTCAGCTCGACAACCAGCGCGCTGAGCTGGGCCACAAGGAGGCTCAGATGCTACTGGACGGCATCGACGAGCGCACCATCGCCGAGAAGCTCACGATGGAGGACCAGGTGCTGCTGGCAAAGATAGACAGTCTGGAAACTCATTTCATACTCGACAACCTCGACAACGTACTCGGACCCTGCGCTTTCCAGATGTTGACATCGGGTTATAACTATCCGGTGCTGACTCCACAGATAGAGGAAATCATGGGCAAGGCCACTGAAAAGTTCCGCAACGACAAATATGTCAGCGAGTACTATGCGAAGGCAAAGGAAATTATGGCTCGTCTGAAGGGCGAGATCGACGACCCCGTGACAGCCGACAGCACAGGAGGTCAGCAGCCATGAGCATCATTATCAAGGGTGGAACAATCGTCAACGAGGGAAAGACTTTCGTGGGCGATGTCGTCATCGAAGGCGAACAGATAGCAAGCGTCTCACCCTCCATCTCCTCCACTTCCACTTCCTCTTCCACCGTCATCGATGCCACGGGCTGCTATGTGCTTCCGGGTGTCATCGACGATCATGTGCACTTCCGTGAGCCTGGACTGACGGCAAAGGCCGACATCGAGAGCGAGAGCAGGGCAGCAGCGGCAGGCGGCGTGACCAGCTACTTTGACATGCCCAACACCGTGCCGCAGACCACCACGCTCCAGGCCCTCGACGAGAAGTTCCGTCTGGCTGCGGAGAAGAGTCATGTGAACTACTCCTTCTTCTTCGGCGCGACGAATGACAATACGGAGCTCTTCCAGCAGCTCGATCCTCACCGTGTGCCGGGCATTAAAGTGTTTATGGGCAGTTCGACGGGCAACATGCTCGTGGATCAGGATGAATCGCTCGAGCGCATCTTCAGCAAGGCACCGCTGCCCCTGATGGCCCATTGTGAGGATACGGCCATCATCCGTCGCAACATGGAGTATTTCCAGCAGCGGATGGGCGATGATCCTGAGGTATGGGCTCATCCTCTCATCCGGAGTGAGGAGGCCTGCTTTGAGTCGACAGTGAAGGCCCTGGAGCTGGCCGTCAAGCACGGTGCCCGTCTGCACATCGCTCATATCAGCACCGAGCAAGAACTGGACCTGATACCTGCCGACTGCCTGCATACCATCACGGCAGAGGCAACGGTGGGACATCTGCTCTTCTCAGTGGTCGACTACAAGCGGTTGGGCACACGCATCAAGGTCAATCCTGCCATCAAGAGCGTCATCGACCAGGAGGCCCTGCGACAGGGACTGACCGACGGGCGCATCAGCGTAGTAGCCACCGATCATGCTCCCCATCTGCTCAGTCAGAAGGAGGGAGGATGCAGCCGGGCGGCCAGTGGCATGCCTATGATTCAGTTCTCGCTGCCGGCTATGCTCGGACTCGTGGATGAAGGCGTGCTCACCATTGAGCGCCTCGTGGAACTCATGGCTCATAATCCCGCTCGCATCTTCCAGGTTCGCCGTCGGGGATTCCTCCGCCCAGGCTATCAGGCCGATATAGCTATTGTGCGGCCAGCGTCGCCCTGGGTGCTCACCCCGGACGTGATCCAGAGCCGCTGCCAGTGGAGCCCGCTGGAGGGACACACCTTTAACTGGCGCGTGGAAAAGACAATCTGTAACGGACACCTTGTATATGATCAGGGCAACGTTGACACCCAATACATAGGACAACCCATAGAGTTCCGATGATCCTGCACTATGACCTCGCTGATGTGGCCCCCTACATCAATTGGGCTTACTTCTACTTCGCCTGGCAGGTGAAGCACGAAGAAGAGCGCAGACAGCTGCGCAGCGAGGCCGAACAGATGCTCACTTCACTGACGGGAACCTATCGCACACATGCCCTGCTGCTCATCACTGACGCGTGGGCTGAGGGCGACGACATCATTCTGCCCAGTGGATACACTATACCCTGCCTGCGTCAGCAGTCGGGCTCGCCCTGTCTCTGCCTGGCCGACTTCATCGCTCCCAAGGGACAACAGTCAGTTGCTTCCCGTCTGGGAATCTTTGCCACCAGTGTCGACAAAGGTATGGAGACGGACTTCGACGATGATCCCTATCAGAAGATGATGGCACAGCTGCTGGCCGACCGACTGGCAGAAGCCACTGCCGAGCGGCTGCACGAGCAAGTGAGAAAGCTGCTGTGGGGCTATGCTCCCGACGAGCAGCTCTCAATCGAAGAGATGCAGCAGGAGCATTTCCAGGGAATCCGTCCTGCCGTAGGCTACCCGTCGCTGCCCGATGCCAGTCTCAACTTCCTGCTCGACGATATCCTCGGTCTGGGGCAGATAGGCATCTCCCTCACCGAGAGTGGAGCTATGCGCCCTCATGCCAGTGTCAGCGGACTGATGATGGCCCATCCTCAGGCTCGCTACTTCTCCGTCGGAAAGATAGGCGACGACCAGCTGCGTGACTATGTTCGCCGGCGTGGTCTCGACGAAGCATCTGTACGTAAGTTTCTTTCACCGTTACTCTCTAATTCCTGAACAATAGAATACCCGCTATGATATCTCTGCTGTCTTTCATACTCTTGGAGCCCGACACATATATATATATTATGTGGGGCGTTTTAGCATTGCTCACCGTGATCGTGGCCATCGTCTGCTGGCGCTCACGCCGACGCTGGTTGCGACTGCTCCTGCTGCCGCTTCTGCTGTTCGCATGGTATGCCTTCCTCTGGGGCACTTATGTGGGATTCGGTCAGCTGGAGGTGGTTCGCTTGGAGCTGTCGTTCAAGGATCTGCCCAAAGCCTTCGACGGCTATAAGATTGTGCAGTTTGGCGACGCTCATGTGGGCACCTATATCGGCGACAGGCGCGACATTCTCCGCAGGGCCATCGACAGCATCAATGCTCAGCATGCTGATGCAGTAGTCTTCACAGGCGACCTGCAGAACAAGGAACCCTCCGAAATTGAGAAGATGGAGCCGCTGCTCAGCCGCATCAAAGCCAAAGACGGCATTTTCACTGTCCTGGGCAATCACGACTATACGCTGTATACCGACCTGGAAAATCCTATCGAAATCGGGCGGAATCAAGGGCAGACTGAGGGCTTTCAGATGGATATGGGGTGGACGCTGCTGATGAATGAGTGGCGCATCATCCGTCGTGACTCCTCGAGAATCGTCATCGCTGGTATGGAGAACGACGGCGAGGGACGCTTCCCGCAGCTGGGCAATATCAACAGCGCCCTCTATGGCCTCACTAGAAACGACTTCGTCATCATGCTCGAGCACGACCCCACTTCCTGGAGCCGCCGCATCCTGCCTCATAGTCATGTGCAGCTGACCCTGAGCGGACATACTCATGGAGGTCAGTTCTCACTCTTCGGATTGACACCGGCCATGTTTAAGTATCGCCATTACCAGGGACTCTATCAGACCGGTCAGCGACGTCTCTATGTGACGAAGGGCTTGGGAGGCGTCGTGCCCTATCGCTTCGGAGTCACTCCCGAGATCGTCGTCATCACTTTGAGAAGTGAACAATAAACCTTGAACCATGAACCCTGAACTATGAAATACCTGTACAGAATCTACCAGCTATGCATCGCCCTGCCACTGGGCATTATCGCAACCATTATCACTGCCCTGACTGTCGTCATCGGATGCACCTTGGGCAACGGACATTTCTGGGGCTATTACCCCGGGCGATGGTGGTCGCGCGTCATCCTTTGGCTGCTTCTCATTCCCGTTCGCGTAGAGGGACGGGAACAGCTGGAGAAGCAGCAGTCGTATGTCTTCGTAGCCAATCATCAGGGAGCCTTCGACATCTTCCTCATCTACGGCTATCTGGGGCGCAACTTCAAGTGGATGATGAAGCAGTCGCTCAGGAAGATTCCTTTCGTGGGCTGGGCCTGTGCCAAGAGCCATCAGATCTTTGTCAACAAACATGGGGTGAGCAACATCAAGAAAACCTACGATGACGCTCGGCGCACCCTGCAGGGCGGCACCAGCGTCACTGTCTTTCCGGAAGGCTCACGCACCTTTACGGGCCATATGGCGTCGTTTAAGAAAGGCGCTTTTGCCCTTGCCGACGAACTACAGCTGCCTGTGGTGCCGATGACCATCAATGGCTCGTTCAAGGTGATGCCGCGCATGCGTGACGGACATTTCGTCAACTGGCATCGCCTGAGTCTCACCATCCATCAGCCCATCTATCCCGTCGGACAGGGACCCGACAATGTGCAGGCCACGCTGTCGCAGGCCTACGATGCCGTTATGTCATCGCTTGATCCTGAGTATCAGGGCTATGTAGAGAATCCTGACCAGTAGTCTTCCCTTCGGCATTCTGCCTGCCGGAAGAGAAAGCCGGCATCTTGCATCTCTTATTTCGGAAGAACCTTGAAACGGACGCGGAAGGAGCGTTCGTGCTCATCCCAGTTGGTGCCCAGCAGCTCGAAACGTCCTATCTGGGCTGTGCTTCG
Organism: uncultured Prevotellaceae bacterium; assembly: GCA_900318685.1. GTDB lineage: Bacteria > Bacteroidota > Bacteroidia > Bacteroidales > Bacteroidaceae > Prevotella. The sequence continues at coordinate 10,965 of ONLL01000046.1, forward strand.
TACGTGACGCCCGATGCAGGGGCACACATCATAATCGCCAATACGCACCAGGCGGATGGCATCGCTGGCATCCTCTGGCAGTCGGTCGGCCGACACATCATCGGGCAGGTCGTAGCGGCTCACCACCTCGAAGGTCACGGGCAGGTCTTCGTCGATGAGTTCGTTCATACGTCTCTCGATCTCTTTCTCCTGCTGTCGTGTGGGCTTCTGGTTCAGGTGGAAGCTCATTTTACTTTTCTTCCGCTCGATATGAGCATTGAAGCTGCGCTCACAGCCGAAGATCCGAATCATAGTCTGATTGAGCAGATGTTCGGCTGTGTGCGCAGGTGGAAATTCGTCCTTGTTGTGTTCGTTGAAGATGATGTCGTCGGCCATAATGGTTTATTGAGTGATAAGTTTAAGTTTCACAGGTTTCTTGATGCCGCCAGCAGTAGCCGTCAGAGTGACGGGACCAGCTTGCCGTGCAGAGCGCAGGATGACGGTGCAAGTGCCGTTGTAGAGGCTGCGCTTGTTGCCTACGGTCATCTCGTTGGAATTGATGTCGCCATTGATGACGCCTACAATCTGCGCGGGTCCCTCCACGCTGAAGGTGATTTCCTCACTGCAAGTCTGCACGAGTCGACCCTTGTTGTCGAGGGCGGCTATGCGAATGTGCTGCAGGTCGATGCCGTCAGCCTTCCAAGTCTGCTGGTCGGCCTGGGCGGCAAGACGTGTGGCGGCGTTGGTGGTCTCTATGCGATGCCGGGCCACCACTTGTCCGTTGGTGCGGGCTACGGCCTCAAGATATCCGGGCTGGTAGGCAATGTCGTTCCAGCGTATCTGGTTGCGCTGCTTGGCATTAGCTTTGTCGTTCTGTTGCCGGCCGAGACTCTTGCCGTTGAGCACGAGCTCCACTTCGTCGGCATTGGTATAGGTGACGAGCGAGAGCTTCGAACCCTCAGCACGGTTCCAGTGGTCGGTCATACCGTCGTTGCCAGTCTGCACGCCGTTCCACATGATGTCACCTTTGCGCTCGATGACGCCGATGTGCACCACAGGCTCGTCGGGACAGAAGAAGCTCTTCATGTAGAAAGCCTTTGGCTTGGGCTCGAGGGCGATGTCGAACACTCCCTGCGCCCATCCCTTAGCAGGCCATCCCTGACTCTCACCGAGATAGTCGATTGCTCCCCAATAGGCCAGTCCGATGACCTTGTCGAGCTCCATCTCAAAGAAATTCTGGCCCATAGCCGAGACGGATGCCTCGCTTTGGTAGAAAGTCATCCAGGGGAAGCGTCGGCCGTCGCCGGGGAAGTACATATAGCGGTAGTTGTATGCCTGAATGTCGGTAACTTTGGCCAGCTCGCAGGGCAGTGAGTCGGTCTGCCAGTTGCGATAGCGGGGATGCATAGCCACAGTGACAAGTCGCGTAGAGTCGTAGCGGGCGATGAGCGGACGCATGAGCCGGTACATCGTCACACCGAAGTCGTTGAAGGGCATGTTGGCATCTTGCTGCAGCTCGTTGCCCAGGCTCCATAGTACGACGGAGGGCGAGTTGCGGTCGCGCTTCACCCATTCCGGCACGTCATATTGCCAGATGCTCTCGAAGGGTGCGCGTCCGCCGGTGTGCTGGCGCGTCCACTTGTCGTAGAGTTCGTCGACGACGAGTATGCCGTATTTGTCGCAGAGTTCGATAAACTCACGGCTGTAGGGATTGTGCGAGGTGCGGATATGGTTGATGCCGTACTGCTTCATGAGCTGCAGGCGCTTCTCGATGGCGCGAGGATAGGCAGCGGCTCCGAGGGCTCCCAGCGAGTGGTGATTGGCATAGCCCTGCAGCAGTACTTTCTTGCCGTTGAGCTTCAGTCCGAAGGCAGGACCAATCTCGATGGTGCGCAGTCCGAAGTGGTCGGTGACCTGGTCGATGGGCTCTCCCTGCTCATTCATGAGCGTAGCCTCGACGGTGTAGAGGCGTGGTGAGTCGACGTCCCAGAGCTGTGGGTTGGGTATCTCTATCTCCGGCAGCTGCTGCTCGATGAAGCGGGTGGGTGTGGAGCGCTTGACGTCGGCCTTGCCTTCGTAGACGGTGTTTCCGTCAGGATCGGTGATCTTCAGGCTGACGGGTGCCTGACGCTCGCGTCCCATGAATGCCACTTCGGCCGAGACGGTGACGAAGCGGTTGTCGCGGGTGGTGATATAGAGCGGATGACGCGCGAAGTAGAGGCTGCGGTTGGTGGCCACGAGCTTCACGTCGCGGAAGAGTCCGCCGCCGGTGTACCAGCGTGAGTTGCCCGGATCGCGGGTGTCGGCCATAACGGCGATGACGTTGTCCTGACCGAACTTCAGCCGGTCGGTGACATCGATCTCGAAGCCCACATAGCCATAGTCCGTACCACCGACGCGCTCACCGTTGAGGTAGACATCGCCCACATACATGATGCCTCCGAAGTCGAGCACCAGCCGGCGGCCGCGCAGCGAGTCGGCAGGGGTGAGATGCAGTCGGTACCATCCGCGTCCCATCTCCTTGAAGCCGCGACTGGAGAGGCGGCTGGCCAGGTTGGCTGCAGGATCGTTGACGGCCCTCTCGTTACTGCCCGGAGTGACCCAGGGCTGCTCTATCTGGAAGTCGTGGGGCACGTCTACCGTGCGCCAGTCGGCATCGTTGAGCGACAGTGAAGCCCCTTCGGCTACGTCGCCCAGATGGAATCGCCATCCGAAGTTGAGGGTTTGCACAATGCGTGGTGAGGCGGCAGCGAGTGTCGTCTGCATCAGGATGACAGTCAGTGTCAGCAGAATCTTTTTCATGTTCTTGAGTGTTTAGTAGTAGTTTTTTAGAGTTATTCGAGAATGATATTCACATTGTCGCGCGTGATGTTCTTGCTGTACTGGAAGGTGGCGTCATGATCGGCACGTATGACGATGTCCTTCAGCTTTATGCCGTCGATGGGCATCTCGGGCAGACCGTTGAACTCCATAGCGAAGCCGGCATGCGAACAGATCACGTTGCGGATGTCGATGTTGCGGAAGATGGGCGTCTCCTCAGTGACGGGCATCGCCTGCACCTGCTGCGGCTGACCACCTTCGGCCAGCACCTCGGCCACCGACTTGCCTCCGTAGTACATGTTAAATGTGAGGGCGTAGGTCTTGATGTCGTTCATCGAGATGCCGTCGATGTAGATATTCTCTACGATACCACCCCGACCGCGTGTGCTCTTGAAGCGCAGGCCTACGTCAGTACCCAGGAACTGGCACTTGCTCACCATGATGTTCCTCACGCCGCCGCTCATCTCCGACCCGACGACGAAGCCTCCGTGACCGGCAAAGACGGTGCATCCGCTCACCACAACGTTCTCGCAGGGACGTCCGCGGCGCCGTCCGTCGGCATCCTTGCCGCTCTTGATGCAGATGCCGTCGTCGCCGGCATCAAACTTCGAGTTGACGATCAGCGCGTTGCGGCACGACTCGAGGTCGAGGGCATCGCCATTCTGGGCATAGGCGGGATTACGGGCCAGCACACCGTCGATGATGATGTTCTCGCACATCAGCGGATGAAGGTTCCAGGCTGGCGAGTTCTGGAAGATGACTCCCTGCAGCAGCACGTTCTTGCAGCCCACGAGGCTCACCATTACCGGACGGAGGAAGCGCTTGATGTGCTGCCACTGCTCGTCGCTGAGCTCCTTGTCGGGAACGTTCATCGACGACATCTGCTCTGCTTCGTCGTAGCCTTGCGAAGGCACCCAGTAGTCCTTGCGCTTCATCACGCCGCCGGGCTGCGACGTCAGCGTCTTCCACTGGCTCTCGGTGACCTTGCTTTTCTTCAGCGGACGCCAATACTGGCCGTTGCCGTCGATGGCTCCGTCGCCTGTGATAGCTATGTTCGTCTGGCCTACGGCACTGATGGGCGACTGGCAGCGCCGTGTGTCGAGTCCCTCGAATGATGTCTGCACGATGGGGTAGAGGCTCTCGTCGGCAGCAAACTGGATGACGGCTCCGTGCTCGAGATGGAGCTCAATGTTCGACTTCAGCACGATGGGCCCCGTCAGCCAGATGCCGCTGGGCACTACCAGCCGTCCGCCGCCCTTTGCCGTCAGCGCCGTGATGGCACGAACAAAGGCATCGGTGCACAGTCGCTGACCGGTGCCGTCGGCATCATAGTCGCTCAGCAGCACCTGGCGGTCGGGAATCTGCGGAGCATTCACCTCGGGCATCTCGAACGGCAGGCCCTGGGTGTACACTTTATAAGGGTTCTCAGCACTCAGCGTGACCATCATCGTCAGCATCGTTAGCGTAAAGATTGTTCTTTTCATCGTTCTTTAGCGTAGTTGATAGATTAGTATTGCATGTGCAAAGGTAAGTAAAAAAAATGAGAACGAAAGGAAAAAGGATGCAGTATGTTATTAAAAAACCTTAAATGGCATGCGTATTACAAAAAAAGTTAGTAACTTTGTACTGCAAAAATGATTTGAAAGTCATTACGCCCCATAGGGACCGTGTCAGAACGATCGGGATACTCATCAAATAACACGTGAAAACCGGGACGTCTTCTCTTGCCAATGGCGGGCCACTAACCAAGCATTCCCGTGCCGGTGGATTACAAAAGCAGAGAGCTACCGCAACTTATTCAATAAGGAGTTTTCATCACATCAACTGGCGCGGTCCTTTCTTTTTTTCTATAAAATCTCCAGGAATAATGTTCTCAGGAATCATCGAAGAATTTGCTACCGTAGTAGCCATCCGTCACGACAGGGACAACATCGACTTCACCCTGACGTGCTCATTTGTCAGCGAACTGAAAATCGACCAGAGCGTGGCGCATAATGGCGTGTGCCTGACCGTTGTGAGCATCGACGGCTCACGCTATGTCGTTACGGCAATGAAAGAGACGCTGCAACGCTCCAATCTGGGGCTGCTGCGCGTGGGTGACAAAGTGAATGTGGAGCGGTCGATGCTCATGAACGGGCGTCTCGACGGGCATATCGTGCAGGGACATGTTGACCAGACGGCTTTGTGCACAGCCCGTGAGGATGCCAACGGCTCGACTTATTTCACCTTCCAGTATCCGGAGGACCGCGAGATGGCCCGTCGCGGCTATTTTACGGTGGACAAGGGTTCGGTCACGGTGAATGGTGTGTCGCTGACGGTGTGCAATCCTACCTCCGATTCGTTCCAGGTGGCCATCATTCCTTACACGATGGAGCACACCAACTTCCAGGATATCCAGGTAGGCACTACGGTCAACCTCGAGTTCGATATCCTGGGCAAGTACATTGCCCGTCTCAGCCAGCTGTAGGCTTGTACTTGTTGGTATAACTGGCGCAGCAGCTCCCCTCCCCTGCAAGGGAGGGGAGTTGGTTAGCTTGCTGTAATTGTCTACTTCACTACCGTTTTCCGGCCGTCGATGATGTAGATGCCGGGCTTGAGCGACTCTTTGGCTACCTGCAGCCTGCGGCCGTCGAGCGAATAGACGGTGGTGGGGGTGACGCCGGCAGCTGTGGGAGCAGCTACACCGGTCCAGTCAATGAGGCTGGGCGATCCGTAGAACAGGATGCGGAAGTTGCCGAAGATACACCAGTCGTAGCTCTCGGTGCTGCCTCCCTTCAGTCCTACCTTTGCCTGTCCGGTATGACTCTCTAGGGTCAGGCTGTTCTCATAGAATCCTTTCGCAAAGTACTTGCTGGCCGACTGCATGTCGTTGGGTATGTAGTAGCGGCCGCCCACGTTCGACTCCGTTCCTCCCTGTTTGCGCGTCTGTGCCTCCGAGGCGATGTTCTTGATCTTCACCTCGTCATTGTTCACATAGAAATAGGTGTTCACCAGGTCGTTGCCCTCCAGGTAGCTGTTGTATACGTCAGCGGCCTTGCCCGGTCGCTCGAAGGCATTGACGAGGAAGCGGAAGGTGCCCTTGGGCAGGTTGCTCACGGTCTGGTAGGTGTCGAATGCCTTCTGATAGAACTCTCCGCACGAGAAGGCGATGGCTGGTGCCTGCGACCATCCGTCGGCAGTGCTCATATTGGCATTGGGCATGATGTAGGTCACGTCGAAGGGCTGGCTCAGGTTGGCAGGTGTGGCGGCGTTGAGATAGTTCAGAGCTGCCTCGCGGGCCTCGTCGGCCAGGGACGCTACGTCAGCATAGGTGGTGCCGGCGTCGATCTTCCGGTCGATGCTGCTGAGGGCCTCGGCGAAGGCCTGGTGGGCAGCTTCCGAGCTTTCTGTGTAGGGCACCGCTGCCAGCGCCTTGATGGGCTGCAGTATGTCGGCCGTCTGCTGTTTCAGCTGGTTGACGGCAGCCTGCTCGAAGGTGGCGGTCTGCTCAGCCGTGAGGATGAGCCAGCGCTGGCGGGTCGAGCTGTTGGCGATGTTGAAGGTCTGTCCGGCAGTGTTGTTGCTGGCGTTGGCCGTCAGGCAGGGCGGCGTCCAGTTGCTTGTGGGGTGAATGATCCAGTAGCCGCGTAGGTTCTCGCTGCCCAGCGTCACGTCCACGCGTCCCTTCATCAGGTGGAAGTCCTCGTTGGCGGTGAGCGCCGTGCGCTCTGCGGTCCTGAAGGTGTTGCCGCTGTAGGTCATGTATTGGCCTGTGGCTACGTTGCGGAATTGGTAGTACTGGTTGCCGGGCGTGAAGGTGATGGTCCAGGCGGCACTGTCGTTCTGCGTGGCTTCCTGTGCCGAGAGGTCCAGCCACTTCAGCCGTCCGCTGGCGTCGGGCATGAGGTAGGAGGTGTAGAATCCGCGCTCCTTGTCCTCGTTCTTGATGTAGTACTTGATGGTGTCCTCCTGCAGGAAGGCGTAGTAGGGCTCGGCGAAGAGCGAGTTGGTGTGCTGCAGTCCGTCCTCGCCCAGGGCCTGACAGATGAGTCCGTTGCCTATGTAGAGCAGGTCGGTGCCGTTGTCCTCGCTGGCTCCGTTGATGCCGTAGGGCCACATGTGCTGATAGTCGCCGTTGAGCTGAGCCGTAGTGCTGTTGTCCCAGAAGCGCAGCACCTCCGTGACGCGGTCGCCCAGCCAGTGGCCTGTGCCGTATCCGTCGCCGTTGACGCTCTCACGCAGGGTGTGCCGGCTCCACTCGGTGTCGGCCCAGGGTATGACGCCGCATCCGTGCAGCATCTCGTGCATGATGGTGCCCGGGCGCTGGTAGCTGGTGTTCGGTCCCACGCGTATCCATCCGCCGTAGGAGCAGTCGGCCGTAGGCGTGCCGCTGGCATAGCCCACGTTGGGATGGAATCCCTTCATCTCCGTGAGGTTGTTCCACCAGTCGATGGCCGTCTGTGTGGCGTTCTTGATGCGGTCGTAGGTAGCCTGGTCGCCGCCGTCGCGCATCGTGAAGGTGATCTGCCCCTTTGGCAGGGTGTAGAACTTGATGTCGTCGCCGTAGCCTATGTCGCCCTCCTTTGTCATCGCGTATGCACGCATATAATATAATGTGGCGGGCTGCAGGTCGCGCAGCCAGTAGATGAAGCCGTTGTTGTTCAGGCGGTCGTTGTTGGTGGTGTGGTTCTCGTCGTAGGTGGGCTGCGGATGCTGTGCCCAGCACATGCCTCGCTCGGTGATGGTGGTGCCGGTGATGCTCACCTTCTTCACGCGTCCGAAGGCCATCGTCGCACCGCGTGCATAGCGTGTGTCGGTGGTCACGGTGGGTATGTTCTGCGCGTCGGCGGGCATAGCCAGCGAGAGCAGCATCACCAGCAGCAGCGGCAGGGCAGGGTAGCGGCGCGTCCAGCCGTCCCAGCGCAGGCGCATCACGCCGAAGAATGCCTCTGAGAAGATGCCTCCCGACATCTTGCTCGTGCCTTCGCGGCGGTTGATGAAGATCACGGGCACCTCCTTGATCTTGAATCCTATCTTATAGGCGGTGAACTTCATCTCTATCTGGAAGGCGTAGCCCTTGAAGCGGATCTTGTCGAGCTCGATGGTCTGCAGCACCTTGCGGCGGTAGCACACGAAGCCCGCCGTAGTGTCGCGCACCTTGATGCCCGTCACCATCCGCACGTACTTCGAGGCGTAGTAGCTCATCAGCACGCGGCCCATAGGCCAGTTCACCACGTTCACGCCGCTCACGTAGCGCGAGCCGACAGCCACATCGTAGCCCTCGTCGTGACAGGCGCCGTACAGGCGCGGCAGGTCGTTGGGGTCGTGGCTGAAGTCGGCATCCATCTCGAAGATGTACTCGTAGTCGTGCTCCAGCGCCCACTTGAAGCCCGTGATGTAGGCGGTGCCCAGGCCCTGCTTGCCGCTGCGCTCGATGATGAACAGGCGGTCGGCAAACTCTCCGGCCATAAGGCCCTTCACGATCTGAGCCGTACCGTCGGGCGATCCGTCGTCGATGACCAGTATGTGGAAGCACTTCTCCAGTCCGAAGACGGCCCGGATGATTTTCTCGATGTTCTCCTTCTCGTTATAAGTAGGAATGATGACTATGCTGTCGCTATTGTTCATAGGTCAGGTTCTTTTTGATTTGATGTTGCAAAGGTACAAAATATTTCCGAATTATGATACTCCTGCCGCGATTTTTTTGCTTTTTTGCGTATAAAGACTATAGTCTACACTCCTAGACTCCTACACTCCTAAACTCCAATATCCTTACCTTTCAGAAACTAGGCTCCGCCTCACCGCGCTCGAAGTTGATCCATCCGTCGGCATCCCTGACGTAGAGGCCCTGGATGCGGAGCGTGGTGGCGTCGGCATAGCCGAAGTCCACGTTCGTGGAGTACGCCATATATTCCCCGTCGTCGTAGCTGGCCGTCAGCTGCAGGACGTTGCGCTTCTGCCCGTCCTGCCCTTCAGGGCTCCAGTAGCTCAGCTTCCACTCTCCCGTGAACGCGCCCACCAGCGGGTCGAGGTCTTCCCAGTCGGTGTATTGCTGTTCACCGCCGATGGTGACGAGCTTGCGCACCTGCCATTTCCTCGTTCCCGTCAGCGTGCCGTCGGCTCGGAAGGTCAGCTCCTCGAAGTAGCGCTGCGTGTCGCCGGTCTTCTCATAGTGCCAGGTGCCAATCATGAGCGGTGCGTACTGCTCGTTCAGCGCCACCGTCTTCTCGTGGGCCTCAGGGTCGGCATATTCAGGGTCGCTGCTGCAAGAGGCTAGTGAGAGCACGGCAGCGGTCATCGCGAGGATGATTCTCCAGGTTTTCATCGTTTTCATCTTTCTCGTACTTAGAGTTTTGTCTATATAACGCGCCCCGTCGCCGAATCTTGTATTGGGGCGCGTTAATTGTTCTTAAAGGCCTAGGCCTCACCCCCGACCTCGGCCTCACCCCCGACCCCTCTCCAACTGGAGAGGGGAGGCGCCTATGGCGGAGAGGGAGTCCGTCCCCCCTCTCCAGTTGGAGAGGGGCCGGGGGTGAGGCTGTCCCCCCTCGCCTTCGGAGAGGGGGTTAGGGGGTGAGGTCCCACCCCCTGATTAGCTCATCTGGATCCATCGGATAATTCCCGTTCTCCATCATCGCCATCACCCAGGCTAGGTCCTGCCAGCGCTCGGGCTCCTGCCAGGGTGGGGGCAGCGTGGCGTCGGCATCGTGGCGCATGCGGCTGGCCACGAAGTTGATGTAGCGTCCCACGTTGTTGCCGTCCTGTGGCGGTGCCCAGCGGGTGATGATCTTGCGGATGGTGTTCAGGTGCCACTTACGGTAGTAGGTCCTGGTGAGCAGCACGAAGGCAGCCCTCCACCCATATTCCATCTTCTCGAAGGTGACAAAGCGGCGGTCGTTCTGTTCCTTCGCCATCCCCATCCACACGGTCTTGGTGCGGATGATGTTCAAGGGATTGTTGTTCCTAATTCCTCTTGGTACTGTCATATTTTTTTAAATCTCAAATCTCAAATCTCAATTCTCAAATCTCAACTCTCAACTCTCAACTCTCAAATCAAAATGACTAAATGACTAATGACTATCATGACTATGTCTATGCATTGTTGATGGCCAGTTTGCGATAGCGGCCGTCTTCAGTTTTCACCACCAGTCCCTGTCTGCTCCAGTTCTTCAGCATCTGCTGCACGCTGTTGCGAGTCACGCCGGCACCCTTCACGGCAACGCTGTGCTGCATGGCCTGCTCGAAGGTGAACTGCGGGTCCAGTCGTGCATAGATAGAGTCGTTCTTGCCGTGCCTCTGCCGTTCGCCATTCACGTAGCCCGCATAGTCACGGCTCGTGAAAGCCGCCTCGATGCGGTCGCGGAAGAAGAAGAGGGCGTTCTCGAGCAGCGAGTCGGCTATCACGTCGTACACCTCGAGCATCTTCGGCGTCTGAGCCTTCACCAGCATCTCCCTCCACAGGCCGGGCTGCTGCTTCAGCTGCGTCTCGGCACCGCTCAGGCCGTGCTTCTGGATCAGCGTCTCACACACCTTGCAGAGCATCAGGCAACAGGTCATCCGCTGAGCCGTCACGCAGACGCGGAAGCGCTGGCGGGCACGCACCTTGTCGTCATTCATCATCGTC
>ONLL01000002.1 GCA_900318685.1 uncultured Prevotellaceae bacterium
GTAGAAGGTGATCTCCGCAGCGAGATCCAGTTGAACATCAAGCGACTGATGGACATTGGTTGCTATCGTGGCGTCCGCCATCGTAACGGACTTCCTGTTCGTGGACAGAGCACTAAGAATAATGCTCGTACGCGTAAAGGTAAGAAGAAGACTGTTGCAAATAAGAAGAAGGCCACGAAGTAATTCTAAAGGTTAAAAAGTTAAAAGGTTAAAAAGTTAAAAGGTTTTAGAATTATGGCAAAGAAAACAGTCGTATCGAAGAAAAGGAATGTGAAGGTCACCGCTATCGGTCAGCTTCACGTGCACAGCTCTTTCAATAATATTATCGTCACTTTGGCCAACGATGAGGGTCAGGTTATCTCCTGGTCGTCAGCCGGTAAGATGGGTTTCCGTGGGTCAAAGAAGAACACTCCGTATGCTGCCCAGATGGCTGCAGAGGACTGCGCTAAGGTGGCTTTCGATCTTGGTCTGCGCAAGGTGAAGGCCTATGTCAAGGGCCCCGGCAATGGTCGTGAGTCCGCTATCCGTGCTATCCATGGTGCCGGTATTGAGGTTATCGAGATCGTCGATGTTACTCCGCTGCCCCACAATGGCTGCCGTCCTCCGAAGCGTCGTCGTGTATAATTAATAAGGTACTATAGCAACTATAGTCACTATAGCAACTATAGAAAAAAGAACAACAAATAATTTTTTTAAGATAATATGGCAAAGTATATTGGACCGAAATCTAAGATTGCCCGTCGCTTCGGAGAGCCCATCTTCGGCCCGGACAAAGTTTTGTCTAGGAGAAACTTCCCTCCTGGACAGCATGGCAATAACCGCCGCCGCAAGCAGTCGGAGTATGCTGTCATGCTGGCAGAGAAGCAGCATTATGTTTGAGAAAGCCGCCAAGGCTGATGGCATCACCGGTGAGGTGCTGCTGCAGCTTCTTGAGAGCCGTCTCGACAATGTGGTGTTCCGTCTGGGTCTCGCCCCCACCCGTGCCGCTGCCCGTCAGCTGGTAGGTCATCGCCACATCGTCGTCGATGGCAAGGTGGTCAACATTCCGTCGTTCTCCGTGAAGCCCGGCCAGATCGTCGGCGTACGTGAGAAGTCAAAGTCCCTCGAGGTCATCAGTGATGCCCTCTCCGGATTCAACCACAGCAAGTATCCTTGGATTGAGTGGGACGAGCAGCAGAAGGCAGGCAAGTTCCTGCACCGCCCCGAGCGCGCTGACATACCCGAGAGCATCAAGGAGCAGTTAATCGTCGAGTTGTACTCTAAGAACTAAAAAACATTCATTAATGGCGATATTAGCATTTCAAAAACCCGATAAAGTGGTAATGTTGGAAGCCAACGACAGATTCGGCAAGTTCGAATTCCGTCCGTTGGAGCCGGGCTTTGGCGTGACCATCGGCAATGCCCTGCGCCGCATACTCCTTTCATCGCTTGAGGGCTATGCCATCAACACCATTCGCATCAGTGGTGTCGAGCATGAGTTCTCATCCGTTCCTGGAGTGAAGGAAGATGTGACCAACATTATCTTGAACCTGAAGCAAGTAAGGTTCAAGCAAGTAGTAGAAGAGTTCGAGAACGAGAAGGTCAGCATATCTGTCGAGAATGTCACCGAGTTCAAAGCTGGCGACATTGGCAAGTATCTGTCTGGATTTGAAGTGTTAAATCCCGATCTCGTGATTTGTCATCTCGATTCAAAAGCTTCCATGCAGATTGACCTGACGATCAACAAGGGCCGCGGCTATGTCGTAGCTGACGAGAATCGCGAGTACTGCACCGACGTCAATGTCATCGCCATTGATTCTATCTACACTCCTATCCGCAACGTCAAATTCTCTGTCGAGCCTTATCGTGTCGAGCAGAAGACCGACTACGACAAACTCGTGCTCGAAGTGACGACGGATGGTTCCATTCACCCGAAGGATGCCCTGAAGGAGGCAGCCAAGATCCTCATCTATCACTTCATGCTCTTCTCCGACGAGAAGATCACCCTCGAGAACAACGAGACCGAGGTCAACCAGGAGTTTGATGAGGAAGTTCTGCACATGCGCCAGCTGCTGAAGACCAAGCTCGTCGACATGAACCTCTCCGTTCGTGCCCTCAATTGTCTGAAGGCCGCTGATGTCGAGACACTCGGTGATCTTGTGCAGTACAACAAGACCGACCTCCTGAAGTTCCGCAACTTCGGTAAGAAATCGCTCACGGAGCTTGATGATTTGCTCGAGAGTCTGAATCTGTCGTTTGGGACCGATATCTCAAAGTATAAACTGGACAGGGAGTAGTCGTCGATGACCACCGAATGCCCAAAAACAAGTAAAAAGAAAAATGAGACACAATAAGAAATTCAACCATCTGGGCCGTACTGCTGATCACCGCGCAGCCTTGCTTGCCAACCAGGCCATTTCGCTGATCATGCACAAAAGAATCACTACGACCCTCGCAAAGGCAAAGGAACTCAAGAAGTATGTGGAGCCCCTGATCACCAAGGCTAAGGAAGACTCCACCAACTCACGCCGCGTAGTGTTCAGCTACCTGCAGAACAAGGAAGCCATCAAGGAGCTTTTCGGCCCCGTGGCCGAGAAGGTAGGTGACCGTCCCGGTGGCTACACCCGCATCATCAAGCTGGGCTTCCGCCAGGGCGATGCTGCACAGGTCTGCTTCATCGAGCTCGTTGACTTCGATCCCGACATGGCAAAGACAGAGACCAAGAAGAAGGCCACTCGTCGCAGCCGTCGTGGAGGTCAGAAGGCTGCCGAGCCTCCTGTTCAGGAGGCTCCCGTTCAGGAAGCTCCTGCTGCTGAGGAGGCCCCCGCTGCTGAGTAATTGCCTTCAGGCAAGCACCATCATAAAAATTCTCCCGTCTCCCTTTCGAGGCGGGAGTTTTTTATGTTGGCGGCAGTGATGAAGGCTGATGTTTAATATACGAATGAACACAGAGCCCCAGAGTCTTGCTCGCTCATGCAGAATACTTATTTGTTAAATGCCGTTAATGTGTTTCAAGGCTAGGTATAAAGAAGGTTACGATGTGCATATTTGGAGAGCTATTCCTTTGCCGTTTGACAAAAAAATAGTAATTTTGCCCCCAAATTGTTCTGAAAACCATGCTGAGGGTGGGCGATTAAAGGGTCCTGTCCCTACTTGAGGCGATATGAAGACACAAAGGACTCGTACAAACTTATGAAGAAGTTCTTTACCCTTTTGCTCTTGCCCCTGTATATGGTCGTCGGCATGCATGCTCAAAGCACTGTCAGCTTGGGCTATTGTGCCGGTGAATGCGCCGACAAGGGCAGCATAAGCACCGAGGGCAAGGCATGGGTGAGTGGTGCCATTTTCCTGCCGGCCGACATGCTGGCGAGCTATGAGGGTAGCCATATCGTGAAATTGCGCGGGGCACTGGCTTCGAAGATCAATGTCGACAGCCTCGTTCTCTGGGTTCGTTCTTCGTTGAAAGGCGAGAACTTGACGGAGGCTGTGATTACCACCAAGACCACACCGAAGATGGCCAAGGGATGGAATGAGGCCGAGTTGTCTACGCCTTTTGTCATCCCTCACGGTGAAGGACTTTACATCGGCATGAGCTATCGCCAGAAGGCCGAAGTGGCAGCATTGTCGGTGGTGGGCAGCCCGATGGAGAACGCCTGCTGGGTGCAGTGGGGTGCCGACGAGAAGTGGGAGGACATGAGCAGCGTGGGCATCCTCAGTGTGGAGGCCGTCGTTGAGGGCTCCAACCTTCCGTCGTATGATCTGGGACTGACTGCTGCCCTTGCCAATACCTTCGACGACGCCTCGCTGACGAAGATGCAGGTAACGGTGGTGAACAACGGGCAGAGCAGTGTCAGCGGCTTTACATTGCAGACACGTTATGCACTCTGCGACGACGTCTATACCCATCACTTCGATGTACAATTGGGATGGGGCGAGAAGACGACGGTGGAATACCAGATTCCTAATCTCTCGACTGTGAGTCAGGGAGATATCCAGGTGACACTTCAGTCGATAGACGATGGTGACGACGAGACTGCCACTAACAACAGCATCAAGGCCAAGTTTGCCTTGGTAAAGAAAGTGCTGGTAGAAGACTTTACGACTGAGCCCTGCGGCAATTGTCCGCGTGTGTCGGGATACCTGCATACGCTGCTTTCATGGGATGAGTTCCACAACCGCGTGGTGGCGGTGTGCCATCACTCGGGTTACAAGACCGACTGGCTCACGCTGGCCTGCGACGAGAAGATGGCATCCCGCTTTGCCGTGGGCTATTCGCCGGCCATCATGGTCGACCGCAAGCCCATCTGGCCTGGCCTGCATGAGTGCCCGTCGCAGTCGCAGCTCGAAGCCGCCTTGCGCTATGTCATGCAAGACGCAGCCCATGTCAGTATCAATATCAGCGGCTCGTATGATGAGACAACACACAAGCTCAACGTCATCGTCAGTGGCAAGCGCGATGAGCTGAAAGCTACGAATCCCCAACTTACGGTGTACCTCGTGGAGAACGATGTGCTGGCGCAGCATCAGTCGGGAGCTACCGGCGCCTACTATCATCAGCATGTCATTCGCGCCTATAACAGCGACTTCGGTGAGAAGATCAACTGGGAGGGCAACCAATATGAGTATGCCGTCAGCTTCGACGTGGAGGATGGCTGGGTGAAGGAGAACATGCAGATCGTGGCCCTTGTGGCCAACGACGATACAGGCAATAACCAGAACTGTGCTGTGGACAATGTGGAGCAGGCAGGCTTCCCCATAGGCATACCTGAAACGG
The DNA here is from genome assembly GCA_900318685.1 of uncultured Prevotellaceae bacterium. Taxonomy (GTDB): domain Bacteria; phylum Bacteroidota; class Bacteroidia; order Bacteroidales; family Bacteroidaceae; genus Prevotella. The sequence goes on from ONLL01000002.1 coordinate 4,754, forward strand.
TGAGCAGTGTGGGCAAGAGCGGCATGGAGCATACTGAATACTTCACCCTCGACGGCCGGCGCCTGGATACCTCCCGACCAGGGATGGTAATCGTGCGCAAGACCAATGCCGACGGGCACACGCGTACTTTTAAGATGTTGTCGCGATGAACATCCTTGTCTGTACTGTTTGAACTTGATATTAAGAATCAATAAACATACTATTTAAATGAAAAGAAACATCTTAAGCAGTTTGCTGCTTCTGGCAATGCTTGCCACGACAGCACCGATGGTGGCTCAGCAGCACAGACTGAAGGCGACACCGTCAGTCAGTGGGTTTGTGAGTGTCGATCCTAGTGTTGCAACCAACCGTACCACAGCATTCGGACGGCATCTGGTAGAGCGTCTGAAGGCTGAAGGCGTGAAACTGCCCATGCCTGAGGAGCGCCTGCTGCGCATGCGTCCCGGCACAAAAAAGTACGTCCGTGCGCTGGCTCCGGGCGAGAAACCTCTGGTTTTCAGCGGAATGTTGCAGTACAACGAGTTTGGCGGACGTATGCTACTGGAGTATGGCTTTTATAAGTTCAGCCAGGCCAATGGCTTCGTTCGCGAGACGATGGCCGATGTGGATTACGACTTTAACGGCCGTGGTGCCTACTACAACCACAAACTGCATGGCACGTCGTCGATTCTTCTTCCCTATCTGGGCAGTGATAACTGGAGATACTGTGAATACGACACTGACACATGGGAGCCCACTGGTAATCATGGAACACGTGTCGGCGTGTCGCCACTGATTTGCAAAGCAGCCGACTGGGACCCCACCACCGGCATCTGCTATGCCTGGAAGGATGAAGGTACAAGCGGACAGGTGTTCATGTCCATCGACTATGAGAACCAGAGCCGGCAGATAATCAGCGAGAGCGACTCGCTGTGTGTCATGCTTGCCATTGACAGCCAGGGCCGGATGTATGGCGTGACTGATAACGGCAGCTTCTGCTCTGTCAACAAGAGCAATGGCCGCTTGACATATATCGGTACGCTCGACTTCAATTTCTATGCTGTTTTCGAGAGCATGACCTTCGACCGTCGCACCGACAAGCTTTATATGCAGGCAACGGAGGTCGACGAGGAAGAGGAGATGCTGTATGGCCGTTTGTGTGAGGTGGATGTCAACACCGGCAAGACCACTCTAATCGCCTATCTGCCTGAGTCAGAGGAATACACCTGCCTGCAAGTCGTAGAAGAGCCCGACGACGATGCACCTGCTGCCATCAGCGACATGACGTGTAGCTTTGCCTCTGAGGGCGTTGCCGGCATCGTGAACTTCACCCTGCCTACCAAGACCATCGGCGGTGCCGACCTGACGGGCGATGTCACCTATCGGGTGACACTCAACGACGATGAAACATCGGCAATCACTGCTTCGGCTGAGCCAGGCACATGGAAGGCCGTTGTGCTCACACCGAAGAGCAGTGGCCGGCAGAAGGTGGTGGTCGAGTTGACCTCCTCCGACGGCAAGAAAGGTGTGCGCAACTGGGTCACTTCATGGACCGGTACCGATACCCCTCAGCCCAGCCAGGTCACCTTCCAGTATGATGCTGCCACGGCCCAGGCCTCACTGACATGGAATGCCCAGTGGGGAACACATGGCGGATATACCGATCCGAAGGGGCAGACCTTCGATGTCTATCGCTATCCGGGAGGTGTGAAGGTTGCTTCGCAGCTCACCACTACATCCTTCACCGAGTCGCTGAAGGATTTGCCTTATTCGGGATATTATTATAAGGTGGTGTCTTTCCGTGATGAGGAGGAAGGCGATGCGGCCACGTCGAACATCGTGCATCTGGGCGATGCCTACATCGTGCCCTTCACTGATGACTTCGAAGATGCCGACTGCGGCAACAAGTACACCGTCATTGATACCAATGGCGACGGCAGAACTTGGGATTTCGTTCATTTCGACAGCACTACGGGCCGCATGCGCTATGAATATGCCAAGACGGTGAAGGCTGACGACTGGTGTCTCACTCCGCCCATTCATCTCGTTGAGGGTATCGCCTATCAGATCAAGTTTGATGCTTTCAGCGTGTCGCCGTATTATAAAGAACGCATTGCCGTAGCTTGTGGCATTGGCACTGATCCCTCAGCATACGAGCTCATTGTCCCTGTCACGGAGATTGCTACACAGTTGCAGCAAGGCAAGGAGATTACGGGAGAGATCAAGGTGAAGGAGACGGGCGATTATCACTTTGGATTCCATGCCCTGAGCGATGCCTTCCAAAACTCGCTCTTCGTTGATAACCTCGAGATCAGTGCCGGGTTGCTGCTCATTACTCCCGACAGCGTCAAGAACCTGAAACTTACCGCTGCCGACGACGGCGACCTCGTGGTGACCATCGATTTCGATGCACCTACTGTCTGCAATGATGGCAACGCCCTCGAGAGCCTGCAGCGCATAGAGATACGCCGTGGAGACAATGGTGATCTGGTGACCAACATCACCGATGCCGTGCCTGGTCAGCACTATACCTATGTGGACGAGGATGCCGTAAACGGGCTGGTGACCTATCAAGTGACCGCCTTTAATGAGGCTGGAGCAGGACTCACTGCCACGGCACAGGTGTATGTGGGCACTGATGCCCCTGGTGCGCCTGCCGACGTGGCACTCATCGACCAGCTCAATGGCTCCGCCAGCCTTACATGGCAGGCTCCTGCTGTCGGCCAACATGGAGGATATGTGGATGCTGATGAGCTGACCTACAACGTGTATGGCGTCATTGACAATGAATTGAAACTGGTGAAAAGCGGGGTGGCTGAGACGAGCTATGAAGTGACGGGCATCCCGCAGGACGGAGCACAGGGTCAGACCATCTATGGTGTGAGTGCCCTTAACGAACTGGGCGAGAGCTACGTCTCTCTGGCAGCACCTCTCATCTACGGAGCACCCTACACTCTGCCTTTCATGGAGAACTTCCTCACGGCAGGACTGAAGGGCATCTGGTCAACACGTACCAACACCTCCGGGGTCAACTGGGGGATGTATAATGGCATGTCGAGTGACGGCGATGACTGCGTCACTGCCGTCATGAGTGAGGAGAAGGCCGGTGTCGTGGCACAGCTTATGTCTGGCAAGATCAGTCTGGCAGGTGCCGTCACTCCGAAGCTGGTATTCTCGGCTTATGCCGACCGCGGGGCTAACAACAGGCTGAAGGTGGTCATCCGGAAGAATGGTGAGGCTCAGGCCGATACCGTGCTCGCCGTGAACTACAAGACATCGACGGCCGATAATTTCGTGACCTATGCCGTTGATCTCGCCGAGTATCTCAGTTCCAAGTATATCAATGTGACGTTTGTCGCTGAGCTCGATGATGCCAATGCTGCACATCGCATTGTGGTGATTGATGATGTGAATGTGCGCAATGTCAACCAGAATGATGTGGCTGCCTATGCCCAGGTGCAGGGACGCACCACGGCTGGCCAGACGGCCGACATGAAGGTCACTGTGCATAATGTGGGCGAGAAGGATGCCAAGGACTATGCCGTCAATATATTCGTCAACGGACAGCTGGTGAAGTCGTTTACCGGCAACAAGGCCATTGCTCCCTTTGACCGTGAGTTCTTCTCCTACCAGTATCTGACCAAGGCCACAGATCCTGAGCAGAGTAAGGTATGGGCCACCATCGACTATGCCCTTGACTTGGACGAGGATGACAACACATCTGACCAGCAGACACTCGTCGTGGCACCTTCACAGTTGGAGGCCGTCACCAGTTTGGCTGCAACATCGCTTGAGGGCAAGTCTGTGCTGATGTGGACGCCTGTCACTGGAAAGAACAGTGTCACCGAGAGCTTCGAGGGCTACGAGACCTTCAGTACCGGCTTTGGTAACTGGGGTAACTACGATCAGGACAAGTGTGCTACGGCTGGAATCAACGGTTTGTGGTGGCCGGGTGCCGGACAGCCGCAGGCCTTCATGACCTTCAACTTCCGTGAGGCAGGTGTCACCGAGGCCCAGATGAAACAGTATCCCTATTTCGAGGCCAACAGCGGTACGCAGTTCCTTGCTTGCTTCAAGGCCAACAATGCTCCGGGCAATCATAACAACGACTGGCTCGTGTCGCCAGAGCTCTCGGGTGAGCAGCAGACCATTCGTATCTACGCCCAGAGCCTGGCAGGCGTGTGGCAGGAGACATTTGAGGTGCTTTATAGCACTACGGGCAATAAAGTGTCGGACTTCGTCTCTGACAATGTCATCGACGAGTTCGAGGCACCTCAGAACTACTTCGGGCGCTTCACCGTCACCTTGCCGGCAGGTGCAAAGTACTTTGCCATCCGATGCAACTCGGCCAATGGTGGAATCTTCATGCTTGATGATATCAGCTATGAGGGTAAACCGCTGACGCTGAAGGGCTACAATGTCTATTGCGACGGAGAGTTCGTCGGCACTGCCCCCGCCTCGGCACAGAGCTATGAGCATGCCACTACGGCTCTTGCCAGTGGTCTGCATACCTACCATGTCACCGCTCTTTATGAAGAGGGTGAGTCGGCACTGAGCAATGCCGCCCCTGTTGCCGTCATCAATGCCATCAAGAGCATTGGCACACAGTCAATCAAGGTGGCAGGACACGATGGCTTTATCGAGGTCGCAGGTGCCCAGGGCAAGCCTGTGTCAGTCTATACCTTGGCCGGACAGCTTGTCTATCAGGGTACTGCCTCCAGCATCAGCGTGCAGCGCGGTCAGTACCTGGTCAAGGTGGGAGGTACGGTCACAAGCGTGTTGGTGAGATAATAAGTTAAAAGGAGACGACACGTCCTCCGTCAGGCTGCTCCTCGATGATGACACGTACGGCATCGTCGGGGAGCAGTTCTTCGATAAGCTCTGGCCATTCGATGAAACAGAGTGAGCCGCTGTAGAAGTAGTCTTCGTAGCCCATGTCGTAGACCTCTTCCAGCTTCTTGATGCGGTAGAAGTCGAAGTGGTAGAGAGAATGGTCAATGTTCAATGGTGAATGGTCAATGGAATACTCATTGACGATGGCGAAGGTGGGTGAGGTGATGACATCCTTTACTCCCAGTTCTTCGCAGATGGCTTTGATGAAAGTGGTCTTGCCGGCTCCCATCTTACCGTAAAAAGCAAAGACGGTGTGGTCGGCTATCATATCTATGAACTGGCGTGCGGCATCACGGATGTGACTCAGGTCTTGTATCTTTATTTCCATGTCGTTTTATTTTGTTTTGGCTGCAAAGGTACAATTTTTTATGGAGTTATTAGCAGTTAACGCAGAAAATTTGTACCTTTGTGGCCAGTTATGAAGATATTTGGAGTAGGAATGAATTACCTCCGGCATACGGAGGAGCTGGAGGGACGGTCGTGGCGCCCTTCCGAACCCGTGATATTCTTGAAGGCCGATTCGGCATTGTTGAATCAGGGCAAGCCTTTTTTCGTGCCCGACTGGAGCGAACGTGTTGACTACGAGGCTGAGTTAGTGGTGCGCATCTGCAGGCTGGGCAAGGGCATCCCCCAGCGCTTTGCCCACCGCTATTATGATGCTGTGACAGTGGGCATCGATTTCACTGCTCGCGACATGCAGCAGCAGGCCAGGGGCGAAGGGTTGCCGTGGACCATCTGCAAGGGCTTCGACGGCAGTGCAGTGGTGGGACAGTTTGTTCCCATCCCCCCTGTCACTGAGAACGGCGGATTACATTTTCATCTGGATGTGAACGGACAGACAGTGCAGCAGGGTAATAGTGCCGACATGCTGTACTCCGTCGACGAGCTCATCGCTTATCTCTCGCGATTCTTTACTTTGCGCACAGGTGACCTTATCTTCACTGGTACACCTGCCGGGGTGGGGCCTGTCAGCATCGGCGACCATCTTGAAGGCTATCTGGAAGAGGAGCGCCTGTTGGACTTTTATTGTCGCTGATGGCAATAAAATGGGCATCTCCGACGTTATACTATAAAAGATGAGACGACGACTGTTGATGTTTCTGCTGCTGTGTAGCGCTATGAGAGTGGCTGCACAGGAGTTTGTCAACCTGACTGCCCCTGAGGTCAGGATAGGACAGTCGCTGCCCGTCTACTACCATGAGTTTCCCCTCATGGGTGCTTTTTCCGACTCAACTTACAGTGTCAGCATTGAGTATCCCGAGTTCATCGATATGTCGGAGGCCGACGTCGAGCGCTATCATGCCATCAGCAGCGAGGAACTGCCCGCTCTGCCCGTTGTAGAGCAGTTTGTGGGCGTGTCGCGCCGTCAGGGCCGGCTGTGCGTGTCGTTGGTGCCTTTGGCATTCAGAGAGGGGAAATATCAGAAACTGGTAAGCTTCAGGCTGAAGGTGGAGGCAAGTAAGCTTTCTAAAGATGCAAGCCGTGCAGCCGGTTTCACTCGAGCCGATGATGCTTCTCGTGAGTCGGAGGGCTATGCTGCCCATTCAGTGCTGGCTTCAGGAAAGTGGGCTAAGATTAGCATTCCTTCTACTGGTGTCTATCAGCTCACCGATGGACTGGTGCGTCAGGCAGGATTCTCAAGCCTGAGCCGCGTGAAAATCTATGGCTATGGAGGTGCGCTGCAGCCTGAAGTGCTCACTGCCGACTATCTGTCGGTGACCGATGACCTGAGAGAGGTGCCTACATGTATGGTCAATGGTCGGAGACTGTTTCATGGTATAGGTCCGGTAGGGTGGGAGAGTGCTACCTCCACCGTCCGCACTCGCAATCCCTATAGTGATGTGGGCTGTTACTTCCTCACCGAGAGCGACGACGAGCCGCTCCTCGTCGATAGTGCTGCCTTCGTGTCGTCGTTCTATCCTGCCCCTGATGATTACCACACCCTTGTTGAACCCGAGGAGTACGCTTGGTATCACAGTGGCCGCAACTTCTTCGAGAGCACGCCCATCCCCGCCGACGGCTACCGTAGCTACGAGCTCGATGCCCATAGCACTGACGGACGTCTCTACGTAGCCATCAGCTATGATGCCATCGGCGTGGTCAGCGTGATGCTCAACGATTCACTCTTAGGTACGGTTAACATCACCAATACACTCAAGAAGACCGACAATGCGGCAGAACGGGTGCAGATGTTCAACGTACAGGGCCTGCTAAGCGAACACAACACCGTGAAGCTGCGCCATACCAAAGGCGAGGGTACGATGCGTCTAGATTATATCGATCTGCAGATGGCAACGGCTGCTCCTGCACCAGACCTTGTTGCTGATGCCTTCCCTACGCCCCAGTTCGTCTATCGCATCACCAATCAGGACCGTCATGCCGATGAGGCTGCCGACATGGTCATCATCATTCCCACTTCACAGAAAGTGCTCTCACAGGCGATGCGCCTCAAGCAACTGCACGAGACATTCGATTCGCTGCGCGTAAACATCGTGCCTGCCGACGAACTCTACAATGAGTTCTCCAGCGGCACACCCGATGCCAATGCCTACCGCCGCTATCTGAAGATGCTCTACGACCGTGCCGAGACTGAAGCCGACATGCCTCGCTATCTGCTGCTCTTCGGCGACGGCTCATGGGACAACCGTATGCTTACCACCAACTGGCGTCAGCACACTCCCGACGACTTCCTGCTCTGCTATGAGAGCGACAACTCGTTCAGCACCACCGACAGTTATGTCAGCGACGACTTTTTCTGTATGCTCGACGAGGGTGAAGGAGGCAGCCTGACCAAGCGCGACATGACCGATGTGGGCGTTGGCCGACTGACTGCGCGCAGTGAGGCTGAGGCCAGGAAGATGGTTGATAAGATTGAGGGCTATGTGAATAACGCCTATGCCGGCGACTGGCAGAACACGCTCTGTTTCATGGGCGACGACGGCAACGGCAATGTGCACATGCGCGAAGCTGAGGCTGCCGTGAGCACTGTCCTGGCTGACCATCCTTCCTTTAACATCAAGAAAATCTACTGGGACGCCTATGAGCGGCAGCTCTCGTCGACAGGCTACCGCTATCCTGACGTCACACGCCTCATCAAGCAGCAGATGCAGACCGGCGCGCTCATCATGGATTATTGCGGTCATGGTGCGGCCTACTGCATCAGCCATGAGCAGGTGGTGCGTATCGAGGACTTCGCTGAGCAGACATCGCTGCGTCTGCCCCTTTGGGTGACGGCTTCCTGTGACATAATGCCTTTTGACTCGCACGAGGAGAACATCGGCGAGACGGCCATGCTCAATACCCGTGGAGGGGCCATCGCGTTTTTTGGCACCACTCGCACCGTCTATACTGGCGACAACCAGAATATGAACTGTGCCTTCCTGAAGTATGTGCTGGGTTCCACCAACGGTCGTCGCAACACGCTGGGCGATGCTGTTCGACTGTCGAAGAATGACGTGCGCTCCATCGGTTCAAATACCAGCGATCAGCGCTATGAGTCTTACCCCATCAACAAGTTGCACTACTCTTTGCTGGGCGACCCGGCACTGACATTGGCAGTCCCGACGTTGAACGTGGTCGTCGACAGCATCAACGGGCAGCGAGTGGGCAACGGAGACATACGTCTGGGCGCAGGCCAAAAGGTGACGGTGGCAGGACATGTGGAGGGCGATGCCAGCTTCCGAGGTGTGGCAGCCCTCACCGTGAAGGATGTGGAGACCACCGTGGTCTGCCGTCTGAATGAAACTGGCAAGGATGGTGCCTCGTCGGCATTCAGTTTTAAAGATCGTCCCACCACCGTCTATAACGGGCAGGACAGCATCGTCAATGGGTGCTTCAATTTCAGCTTCGTGCTGCCACAGGACATCAGCTACAGCGATGCCACGGGCATGATGACGATCTATGCCGTGAGCGACGACCGGTTGGACGAAGGCAGCGGACATACCGAGGCTTTCAGCATGGGCAGTGGAGCGGAGGTGCTCAACGACGGTATCGGACCGTCCATCTACTGCTATCTCAACACCAGTGCCTTCACCAATGGCGGTGATGTCAATACCACACCCTATTTCTTTGCCCAACTCACCGACAAGGATGGCATCAATGCTGCCGGCAGCAGTCTGGGCCACGACCTCGAGCTTGTCATCGATGGCGAGCAGGCTCTGACCTTCAACCTTAACGAGTTCTTCCAGTATGAGTTCGGTGACTACCGTTCAGGAACAGTAGGCTACACCCTGCCCACGCTTGCTGAGGGCGAGCATCGTCTGACGTTCCGAGCCTGGGACGTGCTCAATAATTCGTCGGTGGCCGAGCTGAAGTTCAATGTCGTGCGTGGCCTCCAGCCCAACTGCTTCAGTGTGGAGTGCACCCGCAATCCAGCTAAGACGGCCACGAGCTTCATCGTCAATCACGACCGCACGGGCAGTGAGATGGACGTGACGCTTGAGATATTCGATGCCTCAGGCCGTCTGTTGTGGCAGAAGACTGAGACAGGCATGTCGACCGATAACACTTACCAGCTCGACTGGGACCTCACCACCAGCAGTGGCAGTCGTCTGCAGACAGGTGTCTACCTCTATCGTGTGCTCATCAGTAGCGATGGCAGCAAGAAAGCGTCGCAGGCGCAGAAACTCATCATTCTCAGCAACCGATAACATCATGCTCCGACGATATTCCCTCTTCCTCCTGTTGCTGGCCAGTGTGCTTGGCATGAAGGCGCAGCAGTATTTCACACTACAGCCCTCCGAGTTGCAGATTGACAGCGTGCTGCCCCATTTCGCCTTTGTGCAACCCCTGGGTCCTCACTATGGCGACTCCGTCTACGAGGTGTCGCTGGAATACCCCGAGTTCGCCCCGATGAAGCGCAGCGAGGTGCGCCGTTATAAGAAAATCGCTGGCGATGTGCTGCCCTCCTGGCCTGTCATCGACAGTTATGTTGGTGTGTCACGCCGTCAGGGTAGTCTCTATACGTCGTTCGTCCCTTTTGTACGTCGCGATGGCAAGAACATGAAGATGAAGGGATTCAAACTGGTGGTGAAGGGGCGTCCCAAACCACATGCCGCAGTCCGTCATGCTCCTCCTGCCTATGCCTCATCGCCCTTCATCGAGGGTCGATGGGTGAAGATGAGCATTCCTTCCACAGGCTATTATGAGCTCAGCGACTCACTGCTGCAGGCTGCCGGCTTCGACGATATCCAGAAGGTAAAGGTATATGGCTATGGAGGCCAGCCCCAGCCTGAGAAACTGACCGCCGACTATGTCGCTGCTACCGATGTGCTGTCACAGGTGCCTGTGGCAGAAATAGGTGGTCGCCGTGTGTTTTATGGAGAGGGCCCGGTCGGTTGGGCAACACCTACCACGCTTGCACGTACGCTGAATCCCTATTCTCGAAAGGGCTATTATTTCCTGTCCGACAACGAGACTGAGCATCCGTTGCTAGTCGACGCCGACCGTCTCACCTCCTCCTACTATCCCTCTCCCTACGATTACCACTCACTCTATGAAGTTGATGACTATGCCTGGTATCACGGAGGACGCAACCTCTACGACCGCCGTCTCTTTGGTCGTGACGTGGCCCGTAGTTATGTGCTGCCGGCACATGCCAGCAGCGGTGGCACAATCAGTGTCACCATGTCGTATAAAGGCTATTGCGATGCAACGGTGGCCGTAGGCGACTCGCTGCTGGGTCATATTCTCGTGGATGAGACGACGACCAAGGGAGCTGGTCGCAAGCAGTTCCTCGACACCTATAGTAAGGCTGCTGCCGACGTATGGACCTTCCCCTTGGACTCCATCGAGGGCGACAGCCTCATCGTCACCATTCGGCAGCTCTCGGGAGCCGATATGCGTCTCGACAATATTGTGCTGACGTTCAAAGACCCTCGTCCGCTGCCCGACCTCACAACCGCAGTCCTGCCTGAACCGTCCATCGAAGGGGCTGTCGCACCTCAGAACCGTCATGCCGACACCGCCGTCGATATGGTCATCATCATTCCTCCATCAGGAAAACTGCTGGAGCAAGCCGAGCGGTTGGCTGCCCTCCACGAGACCTATGACAGCATGCGGGTGCGTGTGGTGAGAGCCGACGAGCTCTACAATGAGTTCTCAGGCGGTACACCCGACGTCAATGCCTATCGTCGCTACCTGAAGATGCTCTACGACCGTGCCGAGACCGAGGCCGACATGCCCCGCTATCTGCTGCTCTTCGGCGATGGAGCCTACGACAACCGCATGCTGACCAGCAACTTCAGTCAGTTTGATCCTGCCGACTTCCTCCTGTGCTATGAGAGTGAGAACTCGCTCAGCGAGACAGCCTGCTACGTCTGCGACGACTATTTCGGCCTCCTTGACGATGGCGAGGGTGGCGACTTGGTGAAGAGTGACAAGGTCGACGTGGGTGTGGGACGTTTCCCTGCCCGTACCATCGACGAGGCCAAGGTGCTTGTCGACAAGGCCTATAGCTACCGTCTGAACGAGCATCCCGGCTCCTGGCAGAACATCATCTGTTTCATGGGCGACGACGGCAATGCCAACATGCACATGAACGATGCTGAGACAGTGTCGTCGCAGGTGTCGGAGCAGTGGCCTGCCTATCACATCAAGAAGATTTACTGGGATGCCTATCAACGCACCTCCTCCACTACGGGCTATGCCTATCCCGACGTGTCGCGGCTCATCCGCCAGCAGATGCGTGAGGGGGCATTGCTGATGAACTATACGGGTCATGGTGCTGCCAACACCCTCTCGCATGAGTATGTGGTGGGTCTCGACGACTTCAAGGCATCCACCTCCCTGCGGCTGCCCATGTGGTTCACGGCTTCCTGCGATGTAGCACCCTTCGACGGCCATGAGGAGAACATCGGCGAGCAGGCCATGTTCAACCCCAATGGCGGAGCTATTGCCTTCCTGGGCACCACACGCACGGTTTATGCCCTGCACAATCGTTCGATGAACCGTTCGTTCATGAAGCATGTCCTCAGCCTTACCGACGGCCGTCGCAATACCATTGGCGATGCCGTGCGCATGGCAAAGAACGATCAGGTGAAAGGCATCTCCACACAGACGCAGGCAGGCATCAACAAGATGCACTTCGCTCTTCTGGGCGATCCTGCCCTACAGTTGGCTTTCCCTGTCGAGACCGTGGTTGTCGACAGTATCAACGGGCAGGCCGTCGACCATCAGGTGCCGCATCTTATTGCTGGCGACACGGCGACGGTGAAAGGACATATCAAGGACTGTGACCATTTCCAGGGAGTAGTGACGCTCACAGTGAAGGATGCCGAGGAGGTCATCGTATGCCGTCTCAATCCGCAGGCACAGGACGAGATGCCCAAGAGTCCGCTGGTCTACCGCGACCGTCCAGGCACTCTCTTTGAAGGAAGCGACAGTGTGCGCTCAGGCAAGTTCACCGTCACCTTCGCCGTACCTAAGGACATCAGCTATTCTGACGACTACGGACAGATGCTGCTCTATGCCGTTGACGACACCCGCCAGGTGACGGCTCACGGCTTCAACGAGCATTTTACTATGGGTAGTGCCGAAGACTATGAGAATGCTGGCGAAGGCCCCATCATCCATGCCTGGCTCGATGCTCCCGACTTTGTGGATGGCGCCGTCACGGCTGCCGCTCCCACGTTCCATGCCGACCTCTACGACGAGGATGGTGTCAACGTCTCGGGCAGCGGCATCGGTCACGACCTGGAGTTGGTCGTCGACGGACTCATGCGCTATACCTTCAACCTCAACAGTTACTTCCATTATGACTTCGGCGACTATCGCAGTGGCAGTCTCGACTTCACGCTGCCTACACTGGCCGAAGGCACCCACGAGCTGTCCTTCCGAGCCTGGGATGTGCTCAACCACTCGTCTGAGTTCCGCACTACGTTCGTGGTCGGTACAGCAGGGTCACCATCTGGCATCAGCGACGTGCTGACGGATGCCGACACTGCTGAGGCTTACGACCTGCAGGGCCGTCGCTTGCAGCAGGGCTCGTCGCAGCGCTCCACCCTCATACTCTATCGCACTCTCAGCGACAAGATGAAGAAAAAGCTGATGAAAGGCAATAAATAGGCGTATACCTACGTTTATAAAGAACGATGAATAAGTACAACAGAATCAAAACAATCGTCGCCGCAGCAGCACTGATGACAGCCGCTGGAGCTTGGGCCGACGACTACAAGACCACCACGTTCAACCCCGTTGAGCATGCCGTCATCTCGCAGACCATCGCCCCCGATGCCCGTGCAGCAGGTATGGGCGATGTGGGTGCCGCCACCGATCCTGACGTGAACTCACAATACTGGAACCTGGCTAAGTACCCCTTCTGCATCAGCAGGGCAGGCATAGCGCTGAACTATACACCCTGGCTCCGACAGCTGGTCAGTGATATCGATCTGGCCTATATGGCTGGCTACTACCGCATTGGTGACTACGGCGCTCTGTCGGGTTCGCTGCGTTATTTCTCGTTGGGTGAGGTATATACCTCCGACGAGAGCGACATGACTGTCAACCCCTACGAGATGTCGCTCGACGTGGCCTATTCGCGTATGCTTAGTGAGACATTCTCTATGGGTGTCGGCCTGCGCTGGATCTATTCCGACCTGCGCTACGACTACTCCGAGGATTCCAAGCCGGCATCGGCCTTTGCTGCCGACATCGCCTTCTACTACAACAACTATGTCATGCTGGGTTCACGCGAGTGTCAGCTGGGACTCGGACTCACGGCCTCGAACATAGGTAGTAAGATTTCTTTCTATGGCGACGAGGAGAGCCAGTTCATTCCTGCCAACCTGCGTCTGGGTGCATCGCTGATGATACCTGTCGACGACTACAACCGCTTCTCCATCGCTGCCGATGCCAACAAGCTGCTCGTGCCCACCGTGCCCCGTCAGGGAATCGACGAGTCGAACTCTGATTATCAGGACCGTGTGCGCCGCGAATACAGCGATATGTCGAGCATCAAGGGACTCACCAAGAGCTTCAGCGATGCTCCTGGAGGATTCAAGGAAGAGATGGAGGAGGTGCAGTGGAGCGTAGGTGCCGAGTATGTCTACCACGACCAGTTCTCCCTGCGTGCCGGCTATCATCATGAGTCACAGTCGAAGGGTAACCGTAAGTACTTCACCGTGGGTGGAGGCTTCCGCATGAGTGTCTTCTCCCTCGACGTGGGCTATGTCATCTCCACCGCCCAGACCAATCCCCTCGACCAGACCCTCCGCTTCACCCTGTCCTTCGACATGGATGGAATCAAGGATTTGTTTAGGAAGTAATACCCACCCCCAGCCCCTCCCGAGGGGAGGGGAGTTTAGATTGTTTTTCTATTATGAATTATCGATATGAAACGACGGATGCGTCAACATATCAGTTGCTGCTGAATAAAGCTCGCGAGATGAGAAGAAATCCGACTGAGGCCGAAAGTGCGCTATGGAAATATTTGTCGGGGAACAAAATGGGAGCTCATTTTCGGCGTCAGCACCCTGTCTTTGGCTATATTCCTGATTTTGTTTCGTTGGAGCATAGAATCATCATAGAAATTGATGGCGGATATCATTTTGAAGGAGAACAACCTGAAAAAGATGCTGAGCGAACAACGCATTTGAATGAGGCAGGTTTCGTCGTACTCCGCTACACCAACGAAGAGGTTCTTGGTGATATAGACAACGTCCTGGAAGATATCTCTGATGCACTGGAAACCGGTGACATAACTAATCAGGCCTCCCCTCCCCTTGGGAGGGGTTGGAGGTGGGTCGTCGGTTTTGGTTATGACGTTCATCGCATTGTAGAAGGTCGCGCTTTATGGCTTGGGGGCATCAAAATACCCTTCAACAAGCTTGCTTCTGATAATAATGTAATTAAATCTCCCCTCCCCTCGGGAGGGGATGGGGGTGGGTTCGGTTTGCTCGGCCACAGCGACGCCGATGTACTTATTCATGCCATCTGCGATGCGATGCTGGGAGCGGCTAATATGAGGGACATAGGCTATCACTTCCCCGACACCTCCGACGAGACCCTCGACATGGACAGCAAGATCATACTGAAGAAAACCGTCGATCTCATTGCGTCCAAGGGTTTTGCCCTTGGAAACATCGACGCCACCGTCTGTGCCGAGCAGCCCAAGCTCAATCCCCATATCCCCGAGATGCAGCGTGTGATGGCTGAGGTCATTGGCTGCGATCCCGACCAGATCAGCATCAAGGCCACCACCACCGAACGCCTCGGCTTCGTAGGCCGTCAGGAGGGCATGGCCGCCTATGCCGTAGCACTATTAGAGAAATAAAACAAACAATCAGAAATTACTTCAGGAACGTATTTTTTGCTCCTTTCGTACGGGCGTCTCAAAAGAAGTGCGCCCCTTTAACATTGTTTAAGGGGAAGAATAACGATTGTTAACGCAATTATTCGTATCTTTGTAACCGAAAACCAGGCCAGCTGCCAATAATAGATGATTGAGCTGGAAAATGATTAATAACTTAACTCCTATTGATATGAAACATTTCAAATTTCTTTTCGCGCTTGTCATCGCATGGATGGCGGGAATCACTGATATTTCGGCAGCCGTGGACGACACCTTCACAGTTGCCAACTCAGACGGAGTCAACATCACTTACAAGGTGCTTACCGAGGAAGGGACGACGGGCACTGTGCAGGTAGGCATTGGTGACTATTACGGCCCAGCTATTACTGCCACAAAAGAGCTGGAAATAGATGGTTACAATTATGAAGTCTTTGACATCCCTGAAGGAGAACTTGTTATTCCTCAGACCGTCAGCAATGGTGACGTCACCTATACTGTGACCGCGATTGGTGATTATGCGTTTTATGAAAAAGGAAAAACGCTGACAGCCATCAGCATTCCATCCACAGTAACGGAAATTGGCGAACATGCTTTTGGCTACTCCAACTTGCAGCATGTCACCTTGCCCAATGCTCTTGTTTCAATAGACGATAATGCTTTTAACGATTGTACTGCCCTCGAAGCCATCGACATTCCCCAAAGCGTCAGCACCTTAGGATCATCTTGCTTTTCTGGCTGTAGCCAGCTGGCGAGCGTCACCCTTCACGCCGGCAACCTGACACAAATTGCCTATGGCGTGTTCTATAGGTGTGGCATAACCAGCATTGACATTCCTGCTGGAGTGACAAACATCGGTAGTAGTGCTTTCTATGGTTGCAGTAGTTTGCAGTCGGTGACCCTGCCCGATGGTCTCAACTCGATAGGCTCCAGTGCTTTCTCTGGTTGTGAAGCGCTTCAGGCATTAGACATTCCAAGTAGTGTGAGCGAATTGGGACAGTCTTTTATTGAAGACTGTGCACAACTGGCTACCGTCACTCTGCACGAAGGCAATCTGACAGAGATTAGCGGCTACGCTTTCTGGAATTCAGGTATTACCAGCATCACCATTCCCGAAAGGGTGAAATATATAAGAGAAGGTGCTTTCATGAACTGCACATCGCTCAAAACGGCGTTTATCCCATCCACCGTATCATCGATAGGGCTTTATGCTTTCTATCAGTGCAATGTGTTGGAAGAGGTGACCATTACCTGTGATAACACTCCGACTCTTCCGTACAGGTCAGACTGGGTATTCTCGAACTCAAATGGGAAAGTAAACAAGCTCAAGATTCCGTTGGGCAGTAACATTAATAGTGGTTTTAAATCTTTATTCGCATCTTGGGAAGAGATACTGATGGTTGGCTGCAAAATAACCGTGGATGAACACAACTACCGGATTCTCACCCTGCCTGACGGCGACACCGACGGCACCGTGGAGTTTGGGGCCGGCCACAGCTATCCGGGCTACAACAGTGTCTACGGCGAGGTGACCATTGCCGACAGAATCACCTTCACTAAGGACGACGTGGCATACGCCTTCAACGTGACCACCCTCGGCGAAGGAGCTTTCACAAATGCTTACGAACTGGGCGGCATCACCATCCCTGCCGCTATCACCCTGATTAAGAAAGAGGCCATCTATGAGTGTAAGAACCTGGAGCGCGTCTATGTAAAGGCGGAGTCGCCTTGCGCACTTGAGGAGGATGCCTTCAGCGGCATTAGAGCAAACTGCATGCTCGTAGTGCCGGTAGGATGTACGGCGGCCTATCAGAACTCCCCCTGGGGCGGCGTGTTTACGAAAATCAGGGAGCTGGGCAACGAGATAGAGTGGCCACAGCTGGCCGAGAATCAGACCAACCAAAATGAATACAACAAGTGTGAGGCACTGACAAAGGTGACTCGATGGATACCAAACTCATATCTCTACGACGAAGCACACATGTGGGAGATGCCGCACATGATGGATGGCCTGTTCTACGTGTCGGCCTTCTGGCAGTCGAACAACTCCGCCTACCAGAGTGAGAGCTTCCACTATGATAACTATACCGGCAACGAAGGTGAATACCTGCAGCTGACTTACAGCCCAGCCTACCTGTCGCCCAACTATGGTTCGTTATACGACAATGGCGGGACTGCCTCCGGCTTTCACGACGGCCAGCCCGGGTCTACGGTCGGCGGCTTCATCTGCTTCAAGGTAAAGGGTCCCGGCACCATCATCGTCCGTGGCTACACCGAGTCGAAGAATGCCTACATAGGCATCTGCGTGCAGGGCAACGAGCCCACCTATTTCTCGGGCGCCAACGACCGCGAGGTGTCGTACAGCTATTCGCTCGAAAGTGAGGATGCCGAGGCATACGCCTTCGTCTATGGTGCCAACCTGTCGCCTGTAGGCCGTCACGGCTACATCCGCTACGTGAAGTTCCTGCCAGGCGGCGTCGTCAATGCCGACGTCAGCGTCGGTGGCATCGCCATTGCCGAGGAAAGCTACGACGTGCTGGGCGATGGCGGCTCTATCGGCTTCGAATGGCGTGAATACGAAGAAGGCGGCGAAGGTGATGAAGGTGGCGAGAGTCCGGCGGGAAGCAGGCGACTATCGCCAAGATTCGCTGATGGCGACACCCCGGCAACCTCCAGGCGTTACCCCGTACTGATCCTGAACAACGCTAACCTCACCAGCACAAACGGCCCCGCCATCGAAGTGAACTGCCACGACCGCTTCGTCATCGAGCTGCGCGGGCAGAACACTATTCAGACCAGTAGCGGCTGTGCCGCTATCTCTATGGGCACGTTGCAGTCGGAAGCCTGGGGCGGCGGCATCATCAGCATCGTCAGCCTTGGAGAAGGGGCTTCGCTCACCATCCCTGCCGTTGAAGGCGTAGAGAATGGTATCTATCTTGCCGAGTCGTCTATCCACATGGAGAACATTTCAGCCGATATCTCCGGCACCGACGGTGGTATCCGCTTCCAGGGCTATGACCCTTATGATTATGAAAGTAAAATCAATTGCAACTTGACCCTTGGCAGTGGAATGTCATTAAAGATGCAAGGTGGCAATGAGGCTCTCAGCGGGTTTAACCCCAGGTCTATGTATGACCTTAGTTATTATGATGAGGAAAAAGACGAATGGTGTTACTATGTACTGCTGGAATCTGACTTGGAGGGAGCACAGCCCCTATGGAGTGGTGTCTATGGCATACAAGAAGAGGAATGGGTGGCAGATCCCGATGACCCCGATAATGGCCAGTGGGAGTACACCGACATACCAGCCAAGTATCTGAAATTCGGGCTTGAAATAACGCCTGGCGACGGCAATGTCAACGGTGATAAGGTAGTGGACGCCGACGATGTGTTGGCCACCGTCGAGCATATCCTCGGCCTGACACCTGACGACTTCGATGCTTCTGCAGCCGATACGAACGGCGACGGAGAGGTGACCATCGCCGATGTAGTGATCATCCTAAATATCATCTTGACAGACAACGTCTCTGTTGGCGGTGGCGAGTAAAGAGTCATAACGTGCAGAAACTCCCCCTTCCTCTAGCTGGAACGGGGAGTTTTTGCTTGTATGAGGGATAGCAGACTATTGTTTTTGGCGCCTTTTTGTTATATGAATGGCATCATAGCTCCTTTTTATTAAGGACATAAATGTCGCGTGCGGGCAACATTTTTTTTTAAAAGTGTTGCTTAAGTGCAACATTTTTGCTATCTTTGCAGCAGAAATTCAATGCTTATGGACTCATTATTCAGAAAACACGACAGATTGTTGGCTAATACGTCAATGGAAATCATACGAGACAAGATGGATGAAATCCATTGGAATACCCAGCTTGTCAGCATTATGGGCGCAAAAGGCGTAGGGAAATCAACGCTTATCAAACAGCATCTGAAACAAAACTTCAAGCCAGGTGACCGTCGTGCACTATATTGTTCGGCAGATACCGTGGACTTCTCTACGCGTACCCTTGTGGGTTTGGCTGAGGAGTTTGTCGTCAGAGGTGGTGAGGTGCTGGTGATTGATGAAATTCACAAGTACAGGCCTGGCGATGCTGACTGGAGCCGTGAAGTAAAGGAAATCTATGAGTTGTTCCCTGAGTTGAAGATGATAGTTAGCGGTTCTTCTCTTCTTCGTTTGAAAGAGGGGGATGCCGATCTGTCCCGTCGTGCTGTTAAGTACACGATGCCTGGTTTGTCCTTCCGTGAGGCTCTCCGTTTCTATCATGGTTTGTCTTTCCCCAAATGGTCGTTGGAGGATATTTTGGCTCATTCCTACGATCTTTGGCAGATGGTTTCATCCAAGTGTAAGCCTGTTGCCCTTTTTAAAGAATATTTAGAGAAGGGCTACTATCCTTTCCTCTTGGAAGGCGAAGGTGAGTATTACACAAAAATCGAGCAGATAGTCAACTATATCATAGAGACAGAACTGCCCCTAATATGTAGGGTGGATGTTGCCAATGTCAGAAAACTGCAGGCACTCGTCTCTTTGATTTGTAATGAGGTGCCATTCGAATTGAATGCTAATAAGATAGCTGCCGCCCTCGAAATAGGAAGAGACACCGTGGTTGAGTATCTCAAATACTTAGGTGATGCCAAAGTGCTCAATCTGTTATATTCTGATAGGAAAAAGATTGGCAAGCTCACGAAGCCTGACAAAGTGTATCTGGAGAATCCCAACGTCATACATGCCTTGGCACCCTCGCACGTAGAAATTGGTACACTGCGCGAGACCTTTGCCGTAGGTTGTCTGTCAGAGTCGCACAACGTGGAATATGGCAAGGCTCAGGGCGATTTTAAGGTGGACTCAAAATACACATTTGAGATTGGAGGACGCAGCAAGGATTTTTCGCAGATAGCTGGTGTAAAGGACTCCTATGTCTTTGCCGATGACTGGGACATTCCCGATGGTGCTAAGTTGCCGCTTTGGATGCTAGGATTCCTATATTGACATTTTTAGCCGATACCTCACTAAATCGCTCGAAACGCCTTTGTATAAAGGGGAAGTGAGAAGTGAGGTATGGGCGAGATACCTCACTTATACCTCACTCATACCTCACTCGTAACCTCACTTCCAGCCTCACTCATCGTTTAGGCGGCACGGAGAGGGATGACCTTGTAGTGGGCTACGTGACCGCAGTCCGTGCTCTCGAATCCTAGGGTCTTCATCGCCCTGCCCAGATAGACCTTGGTGCTGTGAGTGGCCTTCACCGTGGGAAACTCGTTGGCGATGACTTCCAGCAGACGGTTGCAGTTCATCGACTTCGGCTGTTCGCCGGGATTGGGCTTGCGGAAGCAGATGCTCACCATCTCTACGATGTCCTTCGTCTCCAGGTAGTTCTGGTTGAGCTCCTGGATGCGTGCCACCTCGTCGTTGTTGAACCAGTAGGGAGCATGCTGCTCACGCAGCTCGTAGAGCACCTGTGCATAGAGCTGCTCATAGTCTATCTCGCCCGTGTTGTCGATGAACATCCCCTTGGGAATCGTCAGACAGATATATCGGCGCGAACCCGTAGCATCAGTCAGCGGATGAGGGTTGTTCGTAGTGGCCACGAACGATGCATAGCGAGGGCGGTCCTCCTGCGAAGCACCATAGATGGGACGTCCGTTGACCTTGCTCTTCGATAGCGTCTGCTTCAGCGAGGCATGCTGGCTGGGACGGATGGCATCGAGCTCGTCGAGGTTCACCAGGAGGTTGTTTGTCAGCGCCATCTCCTTGTCGAACTTGTTCGAGAGGTTCAGGTGGTCGAGGTAGTACTGGCGCAGATGCGGGGGCAGCAGTCGCACGAAGAAGGTGGTCTTGCCACATCCTTGAGCGCCGATGAGCGTAGGCACACATTCATTGCCGTGCAGCTTGTCCATCTGCAGCCAGTGGGCGACGAGCGATCGCATCCATATCGACAGGAAGGCTGTCTTCTCGCTGTCGATGCCGGGCAGCCGCTCGAAGAGACGTCCCACGTGGTTCTGTCCGTCCCATTTCGGCAGGTTGTTAAGATAGTCGGCGATGGGGTCGTAGACAGGCACCTCGTCGGAGTTGATAAATTCCATGATATCCGTCTTGGGCGAGCCCTTCTCTATGATCTGCTCACGCTTGGCGCGCAGCACGATACTGTTCAGGGCAGTCGTCGTCAGCAGTTTCCACGCAGGTGATGCATTCTCTGCGGGCTTGTCTGCGTATTCCACCTTTCCGCTGAGCACATTGCGTCGGAAGAGGTAGTTCTCGTGAAGGAAGAGCTCTGTCTCGAGCGCTCCCTGTTGTGAGGCTCCGAGAGCCTCGCCGTTGATTGTAAGTTTTTGTTCCATAGTACGTTCTCCGAATCTTTAGTTAGTTTTTGTTATACAGTAAGGTTATCCAGGTCTCGCGGCTTTCGCTTTTAAGACGGTGCAAAGGTACAAAAAAAATATTTCGGTTTTCGAAAATAGCCTCTAAAAAAATGTTAATTATCATTTTTGTGTTTCTTGATTCTTTACATCGTGCTTTTCGTGACAGGAGAGGGTAGGGCAGATGAGGTGAGTTTCGAGTGAGGTATAAGTGAGGTATGAGTGAGGTATAAGTGAGGTATCTCGGACATACCTCACTTGCCTTTTCGCCTTTATATAAAGGCGTTTTAAGCGATTTAGTGAGGTGTCGGCAAAAATCTGCAAAACATCTTCGTAATCGTGATAAGGGTGATGGATAAATATTTACAATAATTCGGTATTTTTGCCAGCTAATGACTGTTAACCCGTAAGGTATAGACGGTGCACCCGTAAGGTATAGATGGTGCACTCGTAAGGTACGGACCGCACACCCGTAGGGTATAGACGGTACACCCGTAAGGTACGGACGGCGCGATTGCTGGTTACGGACGGCGCGATTGCTGGTTACGGACGGCGCGATTGCTGGTTTCGGATGGCGCGATTGCTAGTTTCGGACGGAGCAATAGGCCGTTGCGTACGGACCATACGCTCATCGCCTACGGAGCGCCAGCTCATCGCGGACGGACGAGGTGCTCGTCGTAGACGAGCGAGTGCATGCAGGCCCTTTCTGAAACCTTGTATGGAGCAGATTGGGGGTAAAATCAAATAACTTGCCGCCTTTTAACATAGTTTAAGGAGATGAATAATGATTGTTAATGATTTTTTTGTATCTTTGTGACCGAAAACCTAAACCAGCTGGAAAATGATGAAGCTGGGAAATGAATTGAACAACTAAAAAACATTTGAGATATGAAACAGAGAATTATCTTTATCATGGTCCTTCTCCTCACTGTAATGGGAGAAGTGAGAGCAGCGGGTACTTACACCATTAACATTACTCACGGCAAAATCCTTAGCAGCGATGATGCGTTTGCTCTCAGTGTGCTTTATTTGTATGAGGATGTAATCAAAATTTTTGAAGATGGGGAAGGCAATAAAGACGTTACTCAGAACGTCATCCCCTACGGGAATATCACGCTGTTCAGGTATGATACTAACACAGGAAAATGCAGCCTGCCATTCACGACTTCCAGTGCAAACAACTTGACGCAGACGCTCAGCCCCAGCACCCAGGCCTTGCTGCCAACTATCTTCCCTACCCATCCAAACATTACTAGCATCGCCTTGACATTCCCCGACCCGGAGGTTTATGTAGCATACAACAGTGGTAGCAGTACGCTGACGTTCTGCTACGACCATAAGAGGTCAACATTCAGCACCACCTATAATTTGAACACCGGCAGCAATGCTCCTGACTGGAACGGCAAGAACTTGTCGACGGTGACTTTCGATTATAACTTCCGCTTTGCCCATCCCACCAGCTGCTACAAATGGTTCGACGGCATGACCTACCTCAAAACAATCAACGGTATCGAATACCTCAACACGAACGACGTCACCAACATGGCGTATATGTTCCATGACTGCTCTAATCTTACCAGCATCGATGTAAGCCACTTCAACACAGCCAACGTCACCAACATGTCGTGTATGTTCAGAGGCTGCGAAGACCTCACCAGCCTCAACGTGAGCAACTTCAATACCTCCAAGGTTACTAACATGTTCCACATGTTCTATGACTGTTACAATCTCACCAGCCTCAACCTGAGCAACTTCACGATTACCAGCTCAACGACTACCAACAACATGTTTGCTGGCATGAGATCTTTGCAGACGCTGACCCTTTCCAGCTCCTTGGTGAGCTATCTGAACAGTACTGCTTGCTCGCTTATTGGCACAGATGTTCACGGCAATTTCGACACACCCTGCGCATTGGAATATCCCACCTCTTCGCACCTGTCAAACGTACAGATAACGGAAGACTACGTGAAGTGGAATGGCGGATACTTCACCTGCGAGAATTGGTGGGCTTACGCTTTCTTGAACGACTCCACCCTCACCTTCTGCTATGATGACTATTATGAATCGAGGAAGACAACCTCGACGGTCTTCCGCTTGATCACAAACTTTGATATCCCGACATGGTATCTTAAAAGAGAAAGCATCACATCGGTCATATTCAACTCCTCCTTTAGCATTATCCGACCCAGCAACTGCAAAAGATGGTTCGATGGCATGAAGAACCTCACCAACATTTCAGGGCTGGGTTACCTCAACACGAGCAAGGTTGACGATATGACAAATATGTTCTCGGACTGCTCTGGGCTCACCAGCCTCGACGTGAGCCACTTCAACACCGACGAGGTCATCAGAATGAACCAGATGTTCTATAATTGCTCTGGGCTCACCAGCCTCGACGTGAGCCACTTCAACACCGCCAGCGTCATCGACATGAGTGACATGTTTAGTGGCTGCTCTAGTCTCACAAGTCTTGACCTGAGCGGATTCACGACTGACAGAGACCCGACCATAGTCAATACAACCCACATGCTGAACAATCTGACATCCTTGCGGGAGCTGATTGTTTCAGCCTTTTTGGCCAATTACATGCTTTCCGAAGGCTGTATTGGTATTGGCTCCACTACCTCGCCTTGCAACCTGACCTATCCTGACACAGCAAACCCGACCTTCTCGGATGCAACGCCAGACTACGTCGTGTGGAAGGGTGGCTACTTCTGCGATATTAAGCCCTACGTTAATTTGGATGGCACCCGCCTCACCTTCTACTGCGACAACATGCGCAGCGCCCGCCCGGGTACAATATATAATCTGAACACGGGAACGACTGATACGGAGTGGGAGACCGCCGGCGTCAACACCACTGTCACTTGGGTAGACTTTGACTCCTCGTTCGCCAATGCCCGGCCGACGACCACCTATTCGTGGTTCTACAATATGCAGAATTTGGAACAAATCACAGGATTGCAACAGTTAAACACTAGTGCGGTCACCAATATGGTTTGGATGTTTGGTCGGTGTAGTGCCTTGAAGAGCCTCGACCTGAGTAGTTTCAACACCGCCAACGTCACCGATATGACTGCAATGTTCTATGGCTGCTCTGGCCTCACGAGCCTTGACCTGGTCAGTTTCAACACCGCCAACGTCAGCAGCATGAAGTCGATGTTCTATGGATGCTCCGAGCTCGCTACCATCTATGCGGGCGAAGACTGGAATACTGATGGCGTGAGCTCGTCTAACAGTACATCTATGTTCGAGGGCTGCACCAGTCTCGTGGGTGGCGAAGGCACAGAATACAGCAGTTATTATGTGAACAAAGATCGCGCCCACATCGACGGTGGTATAGACAATCCCGGCTACTTCTCCATGAAGCCCTATGCCCAGTTGGATGGCAGCACGCTTACCTTCTACTACGACGCGCAGTACGGTAAGCGCCAGGGCAGATCCCTCGGATTGAATGCTGACAGGAGTGCCCCCAAATGGTACGTTAATCGCACGAGCATTACATCGGTGATATTCGACTCCTCGTTTGCCAATGCATGTCCCGCCACTTGTTTCTGGTGGTTCAGTGGTATGACGAACCTCAACTCTATCGCACATCTTGAATATCTCAATACCGCGAATGTCACCGACATGACGAGTATGTTCCAAGGCTGCTCTGGACTCGATAACTTGGACCTGAGCAGTTTCAATACCGCCAATGTCACCAACATGAGTAACATGTTCCGTGGCTGCTCTGATCTCACCACCATCTACGTGGGCGACGGTTGGACTACTGATGGCTTGACCACTTCTAGTAATATGTTCCTTAATTGCACCCATCTCATGGGCATGTTAGGTACGACTTACGATGCTAATCATGTGGATGCCGGGTATGCCCATGTCGACCACGGTCAGAATGATCCCGGCTACTTCACAAAGCAACACAGCTTCATGCTGGGCGATGTCAACGACGACGATATGGTTGACATCAATGATGCCGTGACACTGGCCAATTACCTCATCGGACAGACTCCTGCGATTTTCATCAGTGATGTTGCCGACGTTAATCAGGATGGCGAGGTGAGCATTGCCGATGTGACGACTATCATCAACAACGTCCTCGTCGCCGATGCGAAAGCAGATCTGACGGAGAGTATTAAAACAAGTAAGGAAAAGCTTAATGTTTGCAAAGATCTGCTTGACGAACTTGACAGTAATCACGACCAGACTGAGCTGTGGGACATGGTGAGCCATATAGAGACAATGATTCTTTTCATAGAGGCGACGATATACTATGCCGCCACAGAGGATGACATCAGGAATTGCCAAGTCGCCATCATCTCAATCGACAGTGAACTGGCTACATTGAATGTGCGTATCAACCAGCTGATGCACGGATGACGTACAACGAGCCGTCCGCCTCGTCTCGCGCGCAAAAATATATAATGTGTAATAATCAATCAAACAGAACCAAGTATAACAGCATATGAAACAGATCAGATTCCTACTGGCCGTATTGATGGCCTTCGTGTTCACAGCAAGAGCGTGGGCACAGACAAACGAAGCGTATGCCGTGCTCTCCACCGACGGAACCACCCTGACATTCTACTACGACGAGATGAAGGATACGCGTCAGGGAACTGCATTCCCCATTCCCTGGAAGGGATTTTTCCCAGGATGGTGTCCTGATGATAATGCTACTCCAACCATCACGACTGTCGACTTCGATGATTCATTTGACAACTATCATGGGCTGACCACTGCGCGGTATATGTTCTATGGGCAGAAGGTTCTTACTACAATCAATCATATTGAAAGGCTGCATACCGAACATGTGACAACAATGTATGGAATGTTCGCATATTGTTACAAGCTTCGCGAGCTCGACCTGTCGTCTTTCGACACGTCTAACGTGACTGATATGGGCTTCATGTTCCAGGAATGTAAGGAATTGGCGAGCCTTGATGTATCGAATTTCAATACGGCCAGTGTTACCAACATGTTTTACATGTTCAATGCTTGTAAAACCTTGAAAAGCCTGAACCTCACTAGCTTCAATACGTCGGAGGTGGAGAATATGGAGAATATGTTTGATTATTGCATTTCCTTGACTACCATTTACTGCAATGATGACTGGAGCAAAGGTAAGGTCCAGCATTCAGGTAGCATGTTCGACAGATGTAGTCAACTGAAGGGAGCTGTCAGCTATGAGATCGATAACGAAGATGTCACCTACGCCAACCCCACGACGGGCTATTTCACAGATGCAATTCCTATCGATGCGGCTCACTTCCCCGATGGCAACTTCCGCGCCTGGCTGCTTGAGCAAGACTATGGCCAGGATGGCTTACTTACGGGAGCGGAGATTGCTCAGGTGACAGAGATAGATGTGCACTACAAACATATAGCCGACCTCACGGGTATCGAGTACTTCAAGGCACTGACTGACCTTAATTGCAGTATGAACCAGTTGACAACGATCGACGTGTCAAAGAATACTGCTTTGAAGAAGCTTAATTGCAGCGCCCAGGATGATGGGAACGGAACTTTATTAACCTCGCTCGATGTGTCAGAGTTAACGGCTTTGGAAATCCTTGATTGCAGTAACAGCAAGATGACGTCTCTTGACGTTTCGAATAACAAAGCCCTGAGAATGCTTTCTTGTTTTGGCTGCCATCTGACGTCACTCGATTTGTCGCAAAATACAGAACTCACGTTTCTCGATTGTCGTAGTAACCACTACCAACTGACTACGCTGGATTTGTCGCAGAATATAAAGCTGAGAGATCTTATTATTTACGCCAATCGGATCAATGGTTCCGGAATGGAAGCATTGATACAGAGCCTGCCAGAAGTTGATCATGGCGTATTAGAAGCTACGTATCGTAGATATTCTAAAGAGGCAAATGCCATAACCCCTGAACAGTTAACAGCCGCCACGACCAAAGGATGGACTGTAAAAGATGGGATAGATTCAGAGTTTTTGGCAGGTGTGGTAATTAACGACATTACCGTTCCCGATGCTAATTTCCGTGCCGAATTGAACGATAACTATTCTATTGGCGAAGGATTCCACACCTTCGATGAACTGGACGTTATAACTGTGATGGATTTGTCAGGCAAACAAATTGCTGACCTCACGGGTATTGAGTACTTCCGGAAAATCACACAGCTTAATTGCTCTAACAACCAGTTGACGACGCTGGACCTTTCGCAGAACAAGGTACTGATGAATCTGACCTGCAGCTTAAACCAGATCAGCGGCGCTGGCATGGATCTCCTCGTAGAGAGTCTGCCGACAGTGAACAGGGGTTCTCTCACAGTCAGGGATCCAAGTAATGCAAACGAGAGAAATGTCATGAACCTGCCTCAGGCGCAAACGGCTATGGCCAAGGGATGGACGGTGATGGATGCCCTTTCCTTCAGCATCGCCATCGATGAAACCTCCTTCCCCGACGATAACTTCCGCGCCTGGGTACTTCAGCAGAGCTATGGACAGGACGGAATACTCACGCTGGCCGAAGTCAATCAGGTGACATGGATAGATGTCATGGGCAAAAAAATTGCCGACCTTACGGGTATCGAGCTCTTCTCCGAGCTTGAAGGCCTGAACTGTCGTAACAATCCCTTGGGGGCACTTGACATGTCGCATAATACGAAATTGCTGGATCTCGACTGTTGCGATACAAGGCTCGTGTCGCTGAACATGACAGGATGTGCTCCTACAGGGCTTTTCAATTGCTCTGTCAATATGCTAAAGGGTGAGGCGATGGATGCATTTATCAGCAGCCTGCCAGCTGTCTCAATGGACCCAATCCCCACCATCCTCATCTATAACGAAAGTAGCAATTATGAATATAACAGGCTGACAACTCAGCAGATAAACGCTATTCTGGCAAAAGGATGGCATTTGGCGTTCTTTATAGATGATCCTATTTATGCGAGTGTTACTAATGCTGGCGATGTGCCTATCACCAAGTATAACTTCCCTGACAATAACTTCCGTGCATGGCTGATTGCTCAGGATTTTGGAAGCGACTATATCCTCTCTTATGATGAGATTGAAGCGACAAAGAGCATCGACGTCTCTGCTGAGGGTATTTCCGACCTCACGGGCCTCGAGTTCTTCTCGGCACTGACTGACCTCAATTGCGAAGCAAACTGGAATTTGAGCACGCTCGACGTGTCACCTTTCATATATTTGGAAAACCTCAAATGCAATACTAACGCACTCACCTCGCTGGATGTGTCGATGGCCAGGTCGCTGAAAACACTCAATTGCAGCTACAACAAGCTGACCTCGCTCACCTTTGGTGAAATGAATGGGTCGCTGGAGGATGTCAATTGCTCTCACAACCAGCTCACTTCGCTCGATGTGTCTGAGTGTCCGGCACTGACATATCTGTATTGTGGTAATAACCAGATTACAGGCGAAGCAATGGGCGCATTGGTCGGGAGTCTGCCTGACCGTAGTCAGACGGAGGGAAGAAGAGGCTTCCTCGATGTGGTTAACAAAAACAGCACCGCTGAGCAGAACGTCATCACCATGGCTCAGGCTGCCGTTGCCGACGAGAAGAAATGGGAAGTGTACGGCTTCGACATCCCCATCGACGAGGAGCACTTCCCCGACGAAGTGTTCCGCAATCATATGCTCAGCCTCGACTTTGGACACGACGAAGTGCTGTCGCCATCCGAGATTATGGAAGTGACAGGCTTTGACCTTGTTGATGTCATCGGCATTAGCGACCTTACGGGTATTGAGCACTTTAGCGAGTTACATTCTCTCTATTGCCAGAATAATCAGATTACAAAGCTCGATGTCTCTAAGAATACCAAATTGGCCGTACTTTGGTGCTTTGGCAATCGTCTGGCGGAACTTGACTTGTCCAACAATCCGAAGCTGTCAGATCTTTATATCTATGAGAATAATATTCATGGTGCTGCCATGAGCGCATTGGTAGAGAGCCTGCCGAAGGTGGAGAATGGTGATCTTCGTGTGTGGAGTGCCTACAACGAAGGAAATGTCATCACAGCGAGTCAGGTTGCCATAGCAACCGCCAAGGGATGGAAAGTGCTTGATGCCAACAATGATCTCTATGCTGGCGTACCCGTAGAGAAAGGTGATGCCAATGGTGACGGCGAGCTCACCATCGACGATGCCGTGGCCGTGGCTAACAGCATCATCGGACAAGGATCAGTCGACGTCGCTGTTGCTGACGTGAACAACGACGGCGAGGTCACCATCGCCGACGTGACGATGATCGTCAACAAAGTCCTCCTCGCCGATGCGAAAGCTGAGCTGACGCAAGATGTTATTACGTGTAATGCAATACTCGATATTTGTATAGATCAGCTTGACAAACTTGACGTCCATCGCGCTCAGACAGAGCTGTGGGAGATGTTGAGTCGTATAGATGCAGGAATCGAAGCCGTTGAGGCCGAAGTGGCAAATGCCGCCACAGAGGATGACATCCGGCATTGCCAAGACAACATCGTGTCAATCAAGGATGAACTGGCTACATTGAGAATGCGTATCGTGGAGTTGGAAGCGGAGAACCACAACCAATAACCCAATCCCATACGCGCGCATGTGAATAATAATGTGTAATGAGAACTCAATAACGAAGAATCATTGCTTATGAAACAGATCAGATTCCTACTGGCCGTATTGACGGCTTTCGTGTTCACAACAAGAGCGTGGGCACAGACAGAAGAAGCGTATGCCTGGGTCGATGGCACTACCCTGCGAATCTGCTATGATACACAGCGAAATGCGCATGCAGGAACGAAATACTCCATTCCCTGGACGGGTGAATATCCTGGTTGGTGGGAAAAGAAGGGAGTCATTACAGGGGCTGTATTCGAACAGAGTTTTGCCCGTTATCAAGGACTTACCAATGCCTCAAACATGTTCTCCGGTTTTGAAAGCCTAGTGAGTATTGACGCATCGCACTTCAATACGTCCAACGTCACCAATATGGCAGGCATGTTTAGTGGATGTAAACAGCTGACGAGCCTCAACCTAGGGTCGTTTAATACCGGTAATGTGGAAGACATGTCGCACATGTTCGATCAGTGCATCAACCTTGTCACCATTTATGTTTCCAGTCTTTGGGGCACGGCCAATGTGACCAGCTCCGATGATATGTTTGCTGGCTGCAGCAAGCTCAGAGGCGGTCTGGGAACTTTGTGGCGGAACTCATATCCGGCAGACAAGACCTATGCCCGCATCGACGGTGACTCCAACCTTCCGGGGTATCTCACCGGAGTGGTTTATATCGGGGAGGAAACCTTCCCCGACGACACCTTCCGTTCATGGGTACTTCAGCAGAGCTATGGTCAGGACTGCATTCTTACGACGTCTGAAATAGCCAGCGTGACGAGCATCAGCGTTAATGGTTTGGGCATCTACGACCTCAAGGGTATCGAGTCCTTTACTGCTCTCGCTACTCTCGACTGTGCCAATAACAATCTGGAGAGTCTCGACTTGTCGAGCAATACGGCACTAAAAACCATCGATTGCTACAACAACCGGCTCAACGTCCCGGCTATGGAGGCATTTGTGCAGAGTCTGCCGAAAGCATCTGGCACGCTAGGATTCCTGACCGTCATTGACAATTCCAATGCCAACGAGGGAAATAGCATGACAACGGCTCAGGCTAATGCCGCCAGATCCAAGAAATGGAATGTACAATGTACTCAGGGAGAATTCGAAGCTCGCGTTGTCATCGATGAAGGAAGCTTCCCCGATGCACAATTCCGTGCATACCTGCTGCAGCAGAGCTATGGTCAGGACTATTTACTCACGGCTTCGGAGATGGATGGCATAACAAGCCTCTATGTTAACAATAAACAGATAGCCGACCTCACAGGCATTGAGAATTTCACAAAGCTGATAATACTCAACTGCTCACAGAATCAGCTGACAACCCTCGACGTTACAAGGCTAACATCTCTAACGCAACTCAGTTGTACGCAAAACAAGCTGGAAGCTCTCGACCTGTCGCAAAATACTAAACTCGCGATTCTCAACTGCTCACAGAATCAGTTGAAACAACTCGACCTATCGAATAATAATAACCTGAAAACGGTGTATTGCTACAGCAATATGCTTAAGCCTATCCACATAAAGGATCTCTTTGACCTGCACTTGCCTGACCAATCTGGTGCCGAATGGGAAAGCACCCTTCGGATACTCGACTGTGACGATGAAAATGAGGGAAACGACTTGACGAACGTTGACATCACCCTTGCCACGAATAAAGGTTGGAAGGTGTTGAACAGAATCAATAACAAATGGGTAGAGCAGACATCGAAGGTTGCTGACTCTGACCTGATGATCACCAAGGTGCGCTTCCCCGATGACAATTTCCGCACATGGCTCTACGCACAGTCGTTTGGCGTTGATGGCAGACTCACTGAGTCGGAGATTAGCAAAGTAAAGGAGATAGATGTCACTAGAAAGGACATTGCCGACCTTAGGGGAATTGAGGTGTTCACCGCTTTGGAAATACTAAAATGCAGCCAGAACGCACTCACTCGTGAGAATGTGGAATACCTCGTCAATGCATTGCCTTATAAGTGGCTTAATGGTGGTCTTTTGATAGCCATTACGTCTGCTGTTGCTGGCATCATGCAAATGGATATGCTAGGAGATGTGCTTGGAGGATTGCTTCAGGCATTTGGAATTGAGAATGCTCCTGCAATGGTCTATGAAATGATATTAGACAAAAAAAGTCTCAAGTTGGATATTTACGACAATACCTTACAGAACGAAGGTAATGTCGTCACCCATGAGGCTCAGCAGATCGCTCTTTCCAGAGGATGGGTGATGCGTGAGTTCGACGAATCGGAGAATAAATGGAAAACCATTGACTGTTGTGTGGAAATTAACGAGGATAACTTCCCCGATCCGAATTTCCGTAACTGGGTGCTCACACAACCGTATGGTCAGGACGGAAAGTTATATGACTCTGAGGCTAATAGGATTTATTCCATTGATGTACATGGTGAGAATATCAAGAGTCTGAAGGGCATTGAGCACTTCACGGCACTAGAAACACTCTATTGTCAAAGGAACCAAATTGAGGGAGACGATATGGTCGACCTGATGTTCAACCTGCCTACTGACACGAAGATGCAAATCATCCGTGACGTCATCATGCAGTCGGAAAAATATGTGAACGGTTCTTTCGATCGTAATCTCTACGTCTATGCGGGCAATTATGAGAACGAGAAGAATGTGTGCGACAAGTTCTGCATCCGTCTTGCCAAGCAGCGTGGCTGGAAGGTGTTTGCTCTCGATGGCACCTCCTGGGAAGAGTATGCTGGTAGTGAGAACGGCGCCTCGGGCATGAAGGGCGACATGAACAACGACAACAAGGTGACCATCGCCGATGCCGTCCTCATCGTGGACGAGATACTGAATAAGTAGTCTTTAGTGTTTTGGGGAGTGCTACTTCGGATTTTCATTGAATATCGGGAGTAGCACTTCGAAAATTTTAACCAGCTGGGAAATGATGAAGCTGGAAAATGAATGGAATAAATAAAAAGACATTTGAGATATGAAACAGATCAGACTCCTACTGGCCGTATTGATGGCTTTCGTGTTCACAACAAGAGCGTGGGCACAGACAGAAGAACGATATGCTGAGGTTAGCACCGACGGCAAGACCTTGACATTCTACCTCGATCCCTATAGGTCGACGCGTACTGGAACAACCTATGATATCCCTTGGGGAAATGGCGACCCGGGCTGGACAACTGGCCCTTATAGCGGTACCATCATTACTGCAAGATTTGACGGGTTGTTTAGTGAGGGAGACGTGTTTTTGACCAGTACGAAGGCGATGTTCAAGAACCTGACCTCACTTACTGTCATCGAAGGCCTTGAAAATCTCTATACTGGGGAGATGACCAATATGGAGTCGATGTTTGAGAATTGCAGCCAGCTGAAACAGCTCGACATGATTGATTTTAATATCTCCGCAGTAACTAATATGAACAGGATGTTCTGTTCCTGCAGTTCGCTGGAATCGATCTGCTGCAATGAGGACTGGAGTATGGGCAACAAGGTGACTACATCAACCGATATGTTTGCTGGTTGCACGAACCTTAAGGGCGCCGTCAGCTATGCCAGCAGCAACAGCAATGATATTGCCTATGCCAACCCCACTACGGGCTATTTCACAGGCAAGGTTGAACCCTATGCCATTCTCTCTGATGAAGGCACAGTCCTGACTTTCTATTACGACACAGATAGACCAGCGCACCAGAAAGCTGGGGGCGAATCGTTTAGGATTCCCTGGTATCAAGAGGAAGAGGATTTTTGGGATATTTATCCAGGATGGAGTTGGTGGAACGCCTCTGACATTGTCACAGTCAATTTCGACCCGTCTTTTGAGGAGTATCACGGCCTGACCAAAACTACACGGATGTTTGCTGGTATGGAAAATCTGACTACCATTAATAATATTCACAATCTGCATACCGAGAACGTGACCAACATGTTTGGAATGTTCAATGGTTGTAAGAATTTGAAGGAAATCGACCTGACTGAATTTGATACGGGTAATGTCACCAATACGCAATATATGTTCTATGGTTGTTCGAATCTGGAGAGAATCTTCTGTGATGATGACTGGAACCAGGGAAATGTGGTGGTGGAGTCAGAAAGAATGTTTCAAGGTTGCTCAAAGTTGAAGGGTTATAACTCCAGCAACGTCGATATCACTTTCGCCAACCCGACGACAGGATACTTCACCGGCCGAGAGGCGTATGCTGTATATGATGAGAGTAACCAATCGCTCACGTTCTACTACGATATAAATAAGTCGTCGTATGAAGGCATCGAAAACATGCATGTGTGTGAAGCTGTTGGTAACGATTGGGGAATGTATACTATTACCTCGGTCAGAATCGATGATTCGTTCAAAGACTATCACGGATTAACGTCGACCAGGGGAATGTTCGCCTATCTGTACAACATAACAGAGATAGAAGGCCTTGCTAATCTCAACACAGAGAATGTGACTGACATGGGTGCTATGTTTAACGAGTGCAATATGCTGAAGAGCCTCGACCTGTCGAGTTTTGACACCAGCAACGTGACGGACATAAGTGAGATGTTCTACGACTGTTCCGCTTTGCAGAGCCTTGACCTGTCGAGCTTTGACACTAGAAACGTGACGCTTATGAGCAGCTTGTTCTTCAACTGCTCGAATTTGACGAGCATCGACTTGTCGAACTTCAACACCAGCAACGTGACACATATGCCGGATATGTTCTATGGCTGCGGTGCCCTGACCCTCAACCTGACGAGTTTCGACATGACCAAAGTCCAGAGTACATTTCAGATGTTTGAATGGTGTATCAAGCTGACAACAATTTACTGCAACGACAACTGGCAGAAGGCGGGGCTTGATTCGGGCGATATGTTCAATGGATGTTATGCACTCAAGGGTGCCGTGGACTACGACGGAACTAAGACTGATGCCAGTATGGCCAACCCCGACAGTGGCTACTTCACCCGCTATTTGCACATCGCCATCGACAAGACCAACTTTCCTGATGAGAACTTCCGCAATGAGCTGCTGTTGCCAGACTTCGACAAAGACCAGGATGGCTGGTTCACCACTGAAGAAATTCTCGGCATTACTGAAATGAACGTTGGCTGGAGGAATATAGCCGACCTCACGGGTATTGAGTACTTTACGGCATTAAAGGAACTTGCTGTCGGTCGCAACAACCTGACCTTCCTCGACCTGTCGTCCAACAAGGCGTTAGAAAGATTGAATTGTAGCTCCAACCGGCTGACGAATCTCATCCTTTATGAGAATGCGGCGCTGGAATACTTGGATTGCCAATACAACCAGCTGAGAGAACTCTATGTGGCTTGTTGTCCAACACTGTGGGAACTCAGCTGCAACAATAACCAGCTGACTTCGCTTATTTTGAACGTCTGGGATCAGACGTCGAATATCGAATACCTCGACTGCTCGAACAACAACTTAAAGCGAATCGAAGGCATGAGGCTGAACCCCAGCAATAGCCAATACACGCTCATCTGCCACAACAACCCTATCAACAGTGATGGCATGGGCCAACTCGTCGGTGCCCTGGTGACACTTGGCACGGACCAGCATGGCACATTCAAGATCTACGATGAGACCTACACGGGCGTGGGAGCCTACTGCACCTCGGATCATGTGGCAGCAGCCACGAGCAAGGGCTGGGAAGTGCTGTTCTACGATAAGGAAACAGACACCTGGACAGACTTTACTGGCTTCCCCGCTATTGCCATTGGCGATTTGAATGACATTGAAGGCATTGACATCGGCGATGCTAACATCATTGCCGACTACATCCTGGGCAAGCGCCAGCTTGAGGCGTACGAAGTCATTGCTGCCGACGTGAACGGCGACACCAAGGTTACCATCGCCGACGTGACTGCCATCATCGACATCCTAACTTACGATCCCACTGCTGATAAAATAGAGTTGGAGGATGCAATTCAATCTTGTATAGAGAAGCTCGAAAATTGTGAGGGACTTATTCAGAAGCTAAGTGAACAAACTCAGACCGCCCTGCGGAACAAGGTGACTGAGATAAAGGGAAAGATTGCAGCCGTTAAAGTCAAAATTATGAATGCCAAGACACGAGACGATATCCGGCAATGCCGTAAAGACATAAATGATATCGATTCAGACATTATTTCGTTGATGGGCGAAATTGCTAGCCTCATGGCTCAGTTGCACGGATGATAAAGTAAAAATGGTGTTTCGTAAAAACAATAATGTGATAACCAAATAAAATATAGCGATATGAAACAGAGATTGCTTTTGGCACTGATAGCCCTCATGGGGCTGACGGCAATGGCCCAGACTACGAACTACGGCATCAAGATTGGCGGCGTGGAAGTGACGCCAAGTAACTACACGAATATTTCTGCGACGGGAGATTTCTCTGCCGTGAAGTCTGGAACGGTGACCTACGATCCTTCAACGCATACTCTGACGCTGGCAAATGCGAACATTGTATACAATGGTGGCACATCTGCCATCAATTTTTATCAGGATGATTATTCGATCATCACCGATGACTACAACTTGGTATTGGCCGAGGGCACATTGAATGTGGTCACTACGGGAACTAGCCCTGCCTTGGAGACAACGATGCCCCTGACCATCAAGGGTGGCGGCACCGCTCTCTTTAAGAGCGATTCGCACTGCGGAATCTATGGTCGCTACAATATGGCTTCGCATGACTATACGCTGAGCATCGAGAATAGCACGGTGGCGGCTATGGGCAAATGGGGTATCACGGCTGAAAAATGGGGAACACTAAATATAGTCAATTCCACTGTTATTGGCACAGGATGGATGGGCTCAGTGTGCGACTTTAAGACCCTGACGACCACAGGCGTAGAGTTGGCTTCACCCAGCGGAGCTGCATGGGTCGACGGTTATAATGCTGTGTGCATAGGAGAGGAGGTCGTGACGTCGACTGTGACTTTCAAACCTAAGAGCTCTGGCGGATCGGGGAATACAGGCAGCGGGCGTGCTGGTGATATGAATGGCGATGGCTTGCTGACGATCTCTGATGTGACAACCCTGGTCGATGTGATACTGAATAGTAGCAGCGATTTTGGCACGCATGAGTATGTCGACCTCGGTCTGCCCTCAGGTACGCTCTGGGCTACGACGAACGTAGGAGCCACCAATCCTGAGGACTGCGGCGGATACTTCGCTTGGGGCGAGACGGTGCCTAGAGGCGAGGAGGACAAGAGCAACCTTTCAAACTATCAATATGCAGATACCTACGTGAAGACTTATTACAGTTCCTACACTTATAAATGGGGCACGTTCGAAGATGGCCTCCTCACCAAATACTGTGATAATAGCGAATATGGCTACAAAGGCTACACGGATGCGCTGACCGAGCTGGAACTGTCTGACGATGCGGCTTATGTGAACTGGGGACCGGGCTGGCGCACTCCGACCAAGGAGCAGTTAGAAGAACTCGTAGACCCTGCCAATACCAAAATGGAGTGTATAACAGTGAATGGTGTGCTTGGCCGTAAGATAACGAGTATTCGTCCTGGCTACGAAGGTAACAGCATCTTCCTGCCTTTTGCGGGGGG
This sequence comes from uncultured Prevotellaceae bacterium, assembly GCA_900318685.1. Taxonomy (GTDB): domain Bacteria; phylum Bacteroidota; class Bacteroidia; order Bacteroidales; family Bacteroidaceae; genus Prevotella. Next base: position 42,385 of record ONLL01000002.1, read on the forward strand.
TGCGCGTGAGGATGAAGATCCTGCGTCCACCGGATTAGGAATGGTTGGCGTATATTGGTCAAGAATGCTTCGTCAAGAAGCTGATCCCAACTATTCGCATTGTTTGTACATGTTAAGTGATGAAGCAATGGAGGAAGCAGGGGAAGCATCTGCGATGGTCATGTATAACTATCGTGTCTTTGGCTTCTCCGTCCGCCCCGTGCGAGCGCAATAATATACAATGTTTAATGATCAATCAAACAGAACCAAGAATAACAGTTTATGAAACAGATGAGACAATTCCTGGCGGTGTTTCTGCTGTGCGTGTGGACAAGCGCTGCTCGGGCTATCAACGAGACAGTTACCGAAAACGGCATCACCTACGAAGTCTATTCCGATTACTCAGGATCCTATGCCAAGATCACACGCATCGAAACCAACGCAATATCATTGGATATACCCAATAAGGTGTCAACTCCGCGTAATGGAATGGCATTGGTGACAGGCTTTTCGACTGATTTCTACAGTGGCAGCTGCCCTAACTTGCGATCCTTGTTCATCAAGGAGAGCACTTATCGCGGAACGGTTGCAGGCAACTTCTCGGGGATGAGTAATCTTTCGAACATCTACTTCTATGACCCAGAGGAAAAGGCCCCTTCGACCGGCTTGTCATGGAGTCTGAATCCCAATACGGGGTTTAATGTGTTGGCAGGTAAAGTGACCGTTTATCTGAGCCAATTGGTGGAACCTTGGCAAAGTGGTAATCGGGTCATTTACTATACCAACGACTCACAGCGAAATGTCATCTCGTCGTGGAAGAGCAACTGGCAGGTGGACGAGGTGCAGTGCACCTTTACAGGTGGCGAAGCAGGAAGCGACGGCTATGCCTTTGGTGTTGCTCCATATGCGGGTACTAGGGACTTCCTTGAAGATAATACCGAGGGAGCGCTTCTCTACATTAACCCATCGGTGACGTGGCTCAACATACCATCCTATGTGTTGGGAGAAACGAATTACGTCCTTCAGAACTGGAAAATCAAGCGTTTCGGCTATCCCGGCGTGACCACCCGTCTGCGCTGTACGAAGTTGAAACATCTGGGCTTTGCAGGCGATATCATCATCGACGAAGGCGTCGTCTTCGACATGTGCTTCGCCCTGGAGGAAATGGAGTTCGGCGGCAATGCCGACATCCAGAATCTGAAGACCACGACCAGTGGCGGAGCAATTCCATTGACTCCCTTCAGCAGCTTAAAGACGATAGAGTTCAAGGGAGATGCCATCTTAGGCTCTTCTCTCAAAAACCTTTCGGCCCTGGAGAAGGTGTATTTCTATGGCAACATTCCCGATGATCCGAAGGGATTGGCTCAGCTGAGCAACACGAAACTCACCGTCTACGTCAACATGGACAAGTATGAGATTGCCGACTGGAAAGAGAGCCACACACTGTGGAGCAGCGTCAACATGCAGCCCATCGACCCGAGCACGAACTATCGCAAGGTGACCATCATCAACCCGGGCGAGGGCACCTTCGAAGTGCAGAAGGTGCACGACGGAACCGCCACATGGGAAAACGTCAAGCCCAATTCCGCAAAAAACATAGAGATGGACAAGAATGGTTATCTCTTAGTAAGAAACTGCACTATTCCGGAATCGTCGAATTACAGGTTTAGCGGTTTCGTGTTCAACGAGACTACAGTATTGTATGACGACGGGTACGGCGTCAATGTCACGGAGAAGACCAACACGCTGACGGCACACTATAGGCAGTTGGCCTTCCCTGAAGGTACAGTGCTGGACTTCCATTTCACGAAAGTGGGCGATGGCCTGATGGAATTCCGACCGAATGATGAGAACGAATGGGCTTGCATCGATTCGGAAAATGACGAATGGCAGGAACTGGTCGACATGAGCCATGACGGTGAGCAACGCAATTATACGACAACCTACCACGACCAGATGAATCTGTATATCAACTTCACCTGCACTTACAAAAAGCCTGTTGACGGCATCGTGGAGCAAAGCCTGGTCATTGTCAATGATGTTCCTGTCGAAGCCAATAATCAGGAAGAAAGTGGCGATTACATCGTGGCATACTACTCTATTGAGATTGACGGTGACATGGAGATCCAGATCATTCACAAGAATAATGCCCGCAAACTGTCGGTCGTCAACGGAGCCGGCGGAGCGATAGCCTTGTACCGAGAGGGCGAAACCGATCCTGTCGGCACCATCGCCAACGCCACCAGCTTCGAGCAGGTGCTGCCCAAGGACGTGGCCCACTACGCCGTCATCACGCCCGAGACGGGCAAGGAGGTGTTTGCGCTGTTCGTCAACAAGCCGCTCAATGAGACGGCTCGCCTGCAGCTCGATGCCAGCCAGTATCGCCAGGACGACGGCACCTACCGCGTGCCGCTCACTGGTCTCGACGAGGGCGACGGGGCCTACCGACTCAGCGTGCTCTATGTCGACAGGCCCAGCTATGCCTTCAACCTTGCAGTAGTGGGCGACGGGTCGATGATGTGCATCGCGTTCCGCAGGGTAGACGGCGACATCCAGGCCATCACCGAGGTGACCGCCTCCGAGTCGGAAGGCCGCAATCAGGTGGTGCGAGCCTTCTACGACGATATTGGCGAGACGGGCTATGTGGAGTTCTACGTCTCGGCCCCCAAGGATGGCGAGACCGTCAAGGTCTACAAGGATGGCGAGGACGTCACCGGCAAGTTCCGCCTGATGGAGAACTTGAACAACCAGTACTTGCGTGGCACACTCGCCTCGTCGGCCAGCGAGAACGACCTGGGTGTGCTGACGTCTGCGTCGCTGCTTGCCATCTATGAGGAGAACAGTAGCATCGTCGACTGGAATGCCATTATGGCAGGCGACGTCGACGACAATGCCAAAGTCATCATGATGGTCGATGGTGGCACAGTAGAGATGAACCTCTCTGCCACCTCTTCCACAGCGAAAGCATCGTTCAATCCGGAAGAAATCGGGACACAGCTCCAGTTGTATGTCTACGTGGAACCGGGCAAGAGCGCCCAGCTGCTCTTCAACGGCGAGGACTATACGAGCCTGCTGACGGAAGACGGCATGGAGAACGGCTACCTTACCTACGTCATAGAGGCCGACAACCTTCATCAGTTCTTCGTCGACGGCACCTGGACGTTCTGCTTCTCGAAGACCTCCGACATCATCGACTTTGCCGATGCCGAGGTGAAGCGCATCTGCGTGGAGAACTGGGACACCAACGGCGACGGAGAACTCTCGAAGGCTGAGGCTGCCGCCGTGACGACACTGAGGAAAAACAACCAGGCAGTGTTCTCCAATAATCAGAATATCACCTCATTCGACGAGTTGCAGTATTTCACTGGACTAACTGGCATTGACAACTCTGCTTTCTATATGTGTAAGAACTTAGAGCGGGTGACGCTACCAGAAGGAATAACACAAATTGGCAACTATGCCTTCTTAGCATGCAAGCTTACTTCTATTAACCTTCCCGAAGGCATAGAGTCAGTAGGGGTATATAGCTTCAGCCAGTGTAACAATCTAAAACACATTAGACTTCCAGAAAGTTTGAAAACAATTAGAGACAATGCGCTCCGTAGTTGGTCGAATATGCGCCAGTTGTATATACCTAAGAATGTAGAATCTATCGGTGTAAACTGTACTGCAAGTGATCTGAATCTCGTCTCATTGGCAGTGGATAAAGATAACACGCATTTCGTCACTCCAGGGGGAAGTAATGTCATCATTGAGAAGACATCAGGGAAACTATTGATGGGATGCTCTACGTCCAAGATTCCTTCAATTGTTAAGACTATTGGTGAAGGTGCCTTTTATAACTTAAAAATGGAGGAGATAGAGATTCCTTCAAGTGTGGAAAGTATTGAGAAGTGGGCTTTTATGTATTGCCAACAATTGAAATCCGTAATCTCAAAGGTGGTAACCCCCTTTGAGTTTGGAGAAGATGCTTTTGGAAACATCGGCTCCAACTGCGTCCTCACCGTCCCCGAGGGTACGAAGGATGCCTACATCGCAGCCGGCTGGACTGAGGACATCTTCAAGGGCGGCATCGTTGAGGCATCCGAGTACGACGCCAACGGCGACGGACGGACCACCATCGTCGACGTGACACGTCTGGTCGACAAGATCATCGGAAAGTGACTTCGGTCACTTTCCGATGAATCGGAATAACGTTTTCTCCATCACTTGCCTTATTGCCGCTTTTTCTAAAGAAAAAGAAGTCGGCATGCCCCTCTTGTAACCTTGTTTGGAGCAGATTGACGGCAAAATCAAAGAAGTTGTCGTCTTTTAACATTGTTTAAGGAGAAAAAACAATGATTGTTAATGATTTTTTTGTATCTTTGTGACCGAAATCTTAAGCCAGCTGGGAAATGATGATGAAGCTGGAAAATGAATTGAATAACCAAATGACATTTTAATAAAAATTATAGCTATATGAGGAGACTACAACTGATCATCGCATCTATGATCGCAGTTCTCGGGGTTCAGGCCCAGTCGTGGTGGACACCCCTTGATCGCCATCGCTATAACGATGAAACTGTGGTCTATGCCGCTCTGGAGCTCAACAACTGGTCTGCCAGTTACAGCAACCAGCATTATCGTTTGGCTGCTTTCATTGATGACGAGTGCCGCGCTGTGGCCGACGCTCCGGTGGCGGGCGAGGACGGCAGCTTGGTTTTCGTGCTCCGTGTCACTGGCGATCGCTCTGCCGATAAGGAGAAGACCATCCGCTTCGAAGTATGCTGCAAGGACAACGACTACGGGCTTGTTTACGATGTGGCTCCCGCCACGCCAGTCATCTTCGACGGTGAGTCCTGGGGGCGTCCCTCTTCGCCTGTCGTGATGCAGGGCAAAGGCTACACTGGTGCCGCCTTTTTCAGATTTGACGAAGCCACCATCCAGGTCGGCGAGACCGTCGACATCGTCAGTCTGTTTCAAGACAGTACCATACCCAAGTACGAGAGCATCACATTGAGCGACCTCACGGTGGCCTCGCTCCAGGGAACGGTGGTCACCGGTCTGCAGCCTGGGCAGGTGCATTTCACTGTCCATTTCCCTGGTGTTTCGATAGGTAATGTCATCACCGTCATTCAGCCGGCTACTGCGCTGAACATCCTGAATGACGAGATTCGTGTCGACGTCGAACATCCCGAAACCTTGCAGCCAAAGGCTGAAGCCAGCTACGAGCTGCTGCCAGCCAATACCACCGACCACGTTACGTGGATCATTGACGATGAGACTGTTGTCAGCTATGATCCTACGGAAACCCGACTCAACGCTGCGGCCGTGGGTCAGACTTATATCGAGCCCGTGGTGCTGGCCGATGACGGCAGCATACGGCTGCGCCCTGCCGACGGCAAGCGCATCCACGTGATTGTCTATGAGAACATTCCCCTGCAGGCCTTTACTGTCAGCATCGGCCATGTGGCCGTTGGCGAGACCACCACAATGACGCTGACTCCCATTCCCGCTGATGCCACCTTCGACCTGCTGGACTTCGACATCAACCTGCGTAGCAGCTCATTGTCGTTTGCTGCCTACAAGCCTGTCGACATTCTACTGCTCTCGCGCGAACCTCTTATATATAATATAACAGGACTCCTGCCTGGATGGGTTAACATAGAGATTCCATCCAAGAATAGCCAGCGGTCCGAGGCCTACCCGGTTTATGCCGGTGGAGAAGGTAGTGAGCGCTTCACCGGCTTCAATGTCGACGAGCGGCTGGCATTCAGCGAAGGCTGGCAGTGGCGTGCCAATCCCTACGGTACCCTCGATGCCTCGAATCTTGAGACAATCTTCGGCCCCTCTCTCATCGAGGTGCGCACCCAGCAGGAACTGCTCTACAACGACCCCGAGCTGGGCTACTTTGGCACCATCATGACTGGTGACGGCATACCCCAAAACACTGCCTATAAGGTGAAAATGCAGCGTGATGAAGTCAGCTACATCGATAGTGGAAACGGTGCCGGCAGTTGGATGGTGGCACTTGAAGAGGGGTGGACTTGGATTCCATCCATCTACTTCTACAACCGTCGGCTCACCACCGCCTTCGGTGCTGCCGACCTGCCCGGGGGCACTGTCATCGTGTCGAAAGACCAAGGCTCGGCCGAGTGGAACGGCAGCGAGTGGGAGGGCGACCTTCAGGTGCTTCCCACGCATCAGAGCTTCCTGTGCTACTATCCTGATGAAACGCCTGGCTACCTGAGCTACGCCCCTGAAGCCATGATGGCACAGGGCCACGAAACGCCCGATGCCGGCACTGCCGACCCGCTTCCAGCAGCACAGACAGCACCAGTCAATTCTTCACTCTTCACTCTTCACTCTTCACTTCAAACGACCGCCCGCCGTTTCCGCGACAACATGACAATGGTGGCCACCCTTAATTCACCCTCCACCATCCACCTTCCACCTTCCACCCTCCTCCTCGCTAATGTCGGCGATGAGCTGCGAGGTGTGGGCCGCCAGATCAACGGCCGCTATCATCTCACCATCCATGCTGATGGTGGTGAGCGTGTCAGCCTGCGTCTCCAGGATGCTGACGGGCGAGAGTGGCCTGTCGACGAGCAGTTCACTGTGAGCCAGCTGCGTCTCGGCTCGCTGCGCCAGCCCATGGCCCTCCATAGCCAGGCTTTGCTTCAGGGCATCGACGACACTCAGCAGTCGTCGCCCTCTGTTCAGCATGCTACGTATTACGACCTTCAGGGCCAGCGCGTGCTGCATCCTCAGAAGAATCACATCTATATTATAAACCATAAAAAAGTAAAGTTATGAAAAAGCTTCTATCATTTTTGGCGTGCTTCATCGCTGCTGTTGGAGCATCGTCACAGGACTGGGAGGTCGTAACACACGAGGGTCAGGCGCAGGACAAAACCATCATCTTGGCCGACCTCGTGGTTAACTATGGTTCTCCTGTTTATGAAGGTAACTACGAGATCGCCGTGTTCGTAGGAGATGAGTGCCGTATGATTGTATCGGACGACGATGAAGATCTTTTGCAAACTGTGAATGGTACTAAGTTCCTGCAGTTCATAGTGCCTGGCACTTACGGCAATGAATCTGACGAAGGTAAAACTATCACCTTCGAGTTGTGTGACGCAAATGGAGCAGTCTACGACATCACACCTTCCTCGCCCACAATTACTTTCCGTGATGGCGACACCTATGGTGGTACGGGTTCTAGCGATCGAGTTCAACTGGCGCTTACCCTGCCCACCTCCATTTCCTTAAAACCGTTTGAGGTAGAGGTAGGAGAGAGCATCAACCTATTGGGTCAAATCGATATCGTACCCGAAAAAGCCCAATTGCCCCAGAATTATATCTGGAGTGTGAACGATGAGGAATATGCCACCATCGAGGGCGACGTGCTCACTGCTATTAGGGTTCCTTCTGTAGACGAGGAAGACCCCGAACTCTATTTGGAATTTGGAGAAGAGGCATACGACACCCCCTTCACCATCATTCAGCATGCTACTGCCATTAACATCGTCACCGCTGAAATCGAAGTCAATAAGAACGGTGCAGAAGATCTTTCTATGTTTATGCGCAACTTGCTTGATGAGAGGGCCTACGAGCTTGTTCCTTCTGATGCCACCGATAAGGTGCTATGGGAGATCGATGACTCTTATATCAGCCAAGAAGCAGAGGATGTCTGGAAACCCATCAAGGGCGGTACCACCCGCATTCGTCCCTACATAGTGAAGACCGACAACTCCAAGCTCTATCCCGTCACCCCCGCGTGGATTACCGTCAACATCATTGTCCCCATAGAGGGGGCCTATTTCCGTTGGGGTGCCGATGGTGAAACTCCAACCGAAGAGGTGACATTCAAGTGTAACGTGGGCGACGATATCTATCAGCGGCTGGCCGACCGTGTGGTCATCCTGCCCGAGGATGTCGTCGACAAGACCTTCACTATAGGTTTTGGTGAGGATTCCGACGAAAACATGTTTACTATTGGCATCGAATCTATCGTGGCCAAAAAGGCTGGCGAAACAACATTGGTTATTACACCTAAAGGTATTGATGGAGAGGACTACTGGATCAAAGTCTTTATTGAGGTGTTCAACCCTGCCAAGACTATTTCTGCCGTAGAGAAGCCGCTCATCATCGACAGCCAGACTTCGCTTGACGAGGCCGGAGCAGATATTTACGAAAACATCACATTTGGCCCTGCTGGCTCTGAACCCGATGGCGAAATCGTAGCGCTCGACGGTGGTGTTTTTGAGGGCTCAGGTTCTTTTGAAAGTATGGACTTCATCATCTCCTCTCCCGAGGAATTAGTGAGTGGCGAGACCACTGTCCGCGCCACTCTTCGCTGGAACGACTACAGCAGCTACGACGGCACTGATGAAACTATCGTCGAGCAGACTGCTAGCGTGGAGTTCGTCGTCAACATCATTGATGTCCTCCAAAGTTTAGGCATCACTATCACGCCTGATAGCGATGATCCCACCAAAGGCACCATTACACTGACCCCCTATCCCGATACTGCTGTCTTTAGCTGGGATGACTATGGAGTTGGTTTCGAGAATGATGCCTACGGGGATTGGGAAGCACTCACTATCACCCCCAAAGATAATGGCATCTACGACTTTGTCGCATCGTTGCCTGGCGTTTGGCGTATCTATGTCGTTGGCGGGGGCTTTACCCCGAATTCATCTTATTCAACGCTCGTAGTGCCTGCCAAAGTGTCTCTGCAGAGCGGTTGGCAGTGGAAGAGCAACAATTGGGGAACTGTTTATGGTAATGAAGTGACTGATTTCTTTGGTGAGAACCTCATTGAAGCTCGCACCTACAACGATCTGCTCTACAACGATCCCGAATGGGGCTTCTGGGGCTCGATGATGGACTATGATCCTAACATGCAAATATTCGGAGGTATCGAGCAGGATCAGATGTACAAGGTGAAGATGAAGGCTGCTAAGGATAGCTATATTTCTGACGGCGGTATCCTTGAGTATCCAGGCGAATTTCTCTTCCCCGGATGGAACTGGGTAGGCTCGCCCTACTTCTATGACCGTACCATCGAGCATGCCTTTGATGATCTGGACGTTACCGATGGCTTGGTTATTGTCTCTAAGGCCGAAGGCCAGATTGAGATGGCTGACGGAGAATGGAGTGGCAACCTGAAGTTGATAAGGAAGGGGCAGGGCTATTATGTCTACAATCCTGACGCCGATGGCATCTGGTTAAGCTTTAATGCTGAGGTGGGCAAGATGGAGCAGGGCGACGAGACCTCTGCCGGAGCACGTGCCAAGAGCCGAAGCGTCTGGCACTACGACCACTCGCAGTTTGCAGGCAACATGACCATGGTGGCCAGCTTCTCCGATTTGGAGAATCCTGAGGAGTACACCATCGGCGCATTCGTCGACGGCGAATGCCGTGGCGAAGGCTCGTTCGACCGTGGTCTGGCCTTCATCACTGTCCATACTGATGGCGGCGAGGAAGTGACGTTCCGTCTGCACAATGAGCTGACCGATGAGTACTTCGATATCGACCAGACGGTCGTCTCGCGCATGCGCATCGGCTCGGTCAAGGCTCCTATGCAGCTGACTAGCAACAGCGTTGTCACCGGTATTGCAACAGTTGGCCGTTCAGCATCCAACGTGGAGAGCTACGACCTCAACGGCCGTGCTGTAGACGGCAACGCCAAGGGCATCACTATCCGCAAGATGCAGGACGGCACCGTGAAGAAAGTCGTCAGGAAGTAATCCTGTATTGTAATCGAAGAATGCCGCTGCTCAGCGGCGGCATTCTTAACCTTTTTATAGAAAACAACAAGTAAACAGCTACATTATGATGAGCAGACACCGATACTCTCGCGCGTACATTATAATAATATGTACCACTGTCGCGTTGTTCACCCCATCCCTTTGGAGGGGGCAGGGGGAGGCTTTTGCCCAAAGCCTCTCGCAGAACACCATTTCGACCATCGCCAAGAGCGACCCGCTCATCATTACCGGCGCCGTGGGCACGCAGAACACCTACTACCACTCTTCCATAGGCAGTGGCTATCGCTCACCATGGGGCAACTCCTTCTATGCCAACCTCAACGTGTCGGTCTATGGCATCTCGATGCCTTTTGCTTTCTACTATTCCAATAACAACTCATCGTGGAACTTCCCCCACTTCTCGTTCCACATCGATCCTACTTACAAGAACTGGCGTGGCCATTTCGGACGTAGCAATATGGGCATGCACCCCTATATCATGAACACGTCGTTTAACGGCATCGGCTTAGAGTATAATTCGTCTAGACTGCGGGCAGGAGCCTTCTACGGTGAACTCCGCAACGCCATCAACGATGACCCTGAAAATCCTATGGCCCGACGCCCTCAATATCAGCGCATGGGTATGGGCATGAAGGTCGGCTATGGCTCAGGCCGCAATTATATCGATCTCTTCATCCTGCGTGCCTACGACAAGATATCATCTGTAAATGCCCGTTGGCACGATCAGATCAATCCTGAAGACAACGTAGCAGTCGCCCTTAAGGGTGGTCTCGGCCTGACACGATGGCTTTCGCTGCGTGGAAACCTGGCCTGGAGCGCCTTCACGTCCGACAAGCGCGCCCAACGCGTTCATACCACCGAGCTCGACCGCTGGGACAAAGTGTTCGAAGCTCGCTATACGTCCCTCATGCGCATCGCTGGCGATATCAATGCCACGCTGTCGCTCAAGGGTTTCAATGCCAATATTTTCTACCGCATGGTGCAGCCCGACTATACTACGCTGGGCCTTTACTACACCTCCAATAACTATCAGTCGCTGGGCATCAGTGCCTCGACTACCCTCTTTAAGAAAATATCCCTCTCCGCTTCGTTCAGCGGCCAGGAGGACAACATAACACGCCGCCAGCTCTATACCACCCGAGGCTTCGTCTACAATGCCTCGGCATCGACCTCGCTGGGTGAAAATCTGTCGCTCACAGCCGGATACAGCGGCTATAGGCAGGTGCAGGCCGACGGCAAGGCACACGTCAACGACACCACGCGTGTCGACCGCATCATGAACTCCGTCTATCTCAGTCCCAGCTACGCCATCGATGGCGACGTGCTGGGGCATAGTTTCTCGCTGTCGACCAGCTACACAGAGAATTGCGACCTCAACCGTTTTGCTACTGGCATCAGCGATGTCAAGGCCTGGGCGGCTGGTCTGAGCTACTCACTCGACGTGAAGCCCTGGGAGACTTCCTTCATCACATCGCTGAGTCATCAGACTTCAAAGGGCTATAACACCCGCTATTCTTCCGATGTGCTCTCGCTGTCGACAGCGCGCTCATTCCTCAAGGAGAAGAACCTGCACACCTCGGCCACCTTGTCGTTGTGCTATAATGACGTGCGCAATCAACAGCGAAACCTCAGCATCGGCGCTGATTTCTATGCTGGCTACACGCTGGCCAAGGTACATCAGTTCTCGTTGACCGCCGGCTTCAATAAATACAGCGACACCAACTTGTCTGCCGACCTGTCGTCGATGGGCACTACCGAGATCAATATATCACTGGGCTACAACTACACCTTCTCACTGCTGGAGCTTAAGCGCAAGGGAAGGCAAGAGCAGAGTGAGCAGTAAACTGAAAAGATAATTCAACACGATATGAACACGATGAACAACCATAGGAAGCAAATACGGATGAGACGATTGTTGATGCTGGCAGTGCTATTTCACTGCTCATGGCTCATTCCTCATTCCTCATTGATAACAGCTCAGGAAGTCACGATTCAGCTGACACCTGTTCAGCAGGTGCTGTCGCCTCGTCCAGGTGAGTATATCAACAACTTGGGCCGCTTCTTCCGCGTCATCCTGATCAACAACACCGATGAGCAGCAGAACCTCTACTTCGGCATTCAGATTCAGCAGAAGTTCCCTGACGATGTGAAATGGATGTCGACCAATGTCGAGACGATGCATATCCCTCGTGTGCCCATCACCTTGGCGCCTAATCAGCACAAGACGCTGAACTCTATCGAGTTGAAACATCTGTTCGATCATTTCGACTCGCACGATATCTTTGTTAAGGAAGGCCGATACAAGAATATTCTCGACAGTGATTTCGGCCTGATGGACGAAGGCCAGTATGAGATGCAGCTCACTGCCTACAAATGGAATCCTGAGCTGAGTACTCCTGTTGTGCTGAACAACCAGACCGACGGCATCTGCTTGTTTAATATTTGCTATGAGGCCGAAGCCCCTTCATTCACTACCCCCAATCTGACTTTCCACAGTGGGGAACTAGATGAGTTGCGTATTATTAATATCGACAAGAACCAGCCACGTTTCGAGTGGATGGCCCCAACGCTGAACTGCAATGCCACGATGGTGCAGTGGCAGTACGATATCCGTTTCGTGGAGCTAGGCAGCATGATACCCGACGAGGCTATGGAGCCGAACACCATCACCTTCCTGGAGAAGCAACATCTGATACAGAACAGCTATACCATCCCTGCGCCCTACGTGACGCAAATGATTGCCGACTCGGCTGCCCTTGGCAAGGTCTATGCCATGCAGGTTGAAGCTCATACTCCTTACCAGAGTCAGAACATGCTCAATGTGCCTATCATCAAAAACGAGGGAAAGAGTCCCATTGTGCTCTTCCGTCTTATTGACCCTACAAAAGACACCGGACGCACAGACATGGTGATCGAAGCCGATATGGACAGTGTAGACTTGAAAAAGGGTCCAATATACTCTTTCGAGCAACCTACACTGACTTCTCCCCAGTTCTCCGACAACAATGCCCGTCTGATTTACATGGGTGACAGCGTGCGTGTAGAATGGCGTAAGGCTTGGTTTGCCGGTGGCCGTGGAGAAAGGCAAGATACCGTGAAGTTCGACTATAATGTCGCTCTCTATACTGGCAACTCAGCCGACAGTAAGGAAGTTATTTTCAAGTCGAGGCCACTCTACACCAAGGACACCAAAGAGTTGAAAGACACTATCCGATGGGACAAAATCAAGGATAAGGTGCGACAGGGTGACTACTTGTTACTGCGTGTCACAGCAAAGCCGAATAACATAGTTGACTCGCTGGTCCAGATGCAAGGCGACTCCTTGAACTATAGAGATTTCGCCCTGACCACCCACTTCAACGAGAACTACCAGTGTGGCAAGGACAATATTAAGTTCGAGAACCAGACGCTTATCAGTGAGAAGCCCGACAAGAACCAGTCGATCAAGATAGGACAGTTCTACCTGACCCTCGATGAGCCTGAGTTCGTGGAGTTTGACAAAAAGGAAAAGACGCTCAAAGGACGTGGCTATATCCGCTGGACTCCGAAGGCTGACAACTATTTCAACTTCAACGCTCGTGTGGCTGTGAAGTTCGAGAGCCTGAAGGTCAATACCGACTTTGAGGTTATTGACGGCAAGTGTGTCACATATCCCATGAGTGAGGGTAAGGGCTTGCAGGCATTCAGCGACGAGCAGTTCGTCGACTCGCTCTTCTCGCTAGCCAGCCTCGACAAAATCTACGGCTCCCTTGGTATTCCCGATGAGGTCAACGCCCTTGTGAAGAGCCAGCTGGGTGGCAGTCCTGCTGATAAGCTGAAAGAAGAGTCACAGAGCTTGGCCAAGAGCTACCACCTCGGAAAATACTACTCTGAATATAAGCGTGCCGGCAACCGCTGGGACGACTTTACCCGGCATGGCGATGCCATCGATCTCTACTTCCCGGTGGAACTGCCCGACGAGGTGAAGCAGTTCCTGCCCAAGAGCTTCGACGTGCAGATTGGCTGTATGCAGTTCACACCGCAGTCGGCACAGATGAATCTCATTGGCGAGATTGTCTTACCCAACAGCGATGTGTTCGACGGCCAGGACGTGCTCATCTTTGGAGCACCCCGCCTTTGCATCACGCCTGATAAGTTCTTCCCAGAAGAAGGTGTGCTCGCACTGCTAAGTAACCTCCCGCTGAAAGACCCCAACAGCGACTTCAAGATGACGTTCAAGGCGCCATCAGAGCCGCTCGACCCCGCGCCTGGCGATGGCTGCTTCCTCCGCTGGAATGGCGACGGCTTTGCCGGACTGGGGCTTCAGATAGCTATGACCCTGCCCAATACCAAGCGTGTGGTCGATGGCAAGATACAGGACGACATACCCGCCCTGCTCGACCTGAAAGCTGTCGTAGAGGGTGGCGATGATGCTGCGGATTTCATTGCCACTGGCACGCTGACACCCTTTGAGGTGACCGACTTGCCCGGCTGGACATTCACCGCTGGCAAGGAGGTCATCTTCGACTACAACATGAGCCGCAACGACCGGCTGATGCCATCAGGCACAGAGGTGAAGAACATGTTCGCACAGCAGGTCTACAACGAAGAGACCAAGAAATGGGAGAAGGGCAAGACGTCGACCTTCGACTTTAAGCGATGTGGCTACAGCGTTGGTGAGGATGCGGAGTCGTGGAAGACGTGGCAGGGCGTGTTCATCAGCGAGGTCAGTGTGGGCTTCCCCAAGTTTGCCGTCTTCGGAGACGAGGAGCAGGGGGCTACCATTGGTGCCCGCAACATGCTTATTGACGCCTCGGGCATTAGTTGTCAGGTGTTTGCCGACAACATTCTCAATGCTCAGACGGGTAAGTGCGGCGGCTGGAAGTTCACCCTCGACGAGGCCTCGCTCACTTTCGTCCAGAACCAGTTCGACAACTGCGTCATCCGCGGAGGCTTCGGTGTGCCCCTGCTGGGCAAGGTGGCCCAGGAGAAGGCAGCTGCTGAAAGTGGCAAGGGCGATGGCAAAAACAGTGGCAAGAGCGGAAATGGCGACAAGGGAAAGTCGCAGGAGACCGATGTCGAATATGTCTGCGAGATACGTCATCTTACCAAGCCCGACCTCGTGGCCTACGATGTGTGGAACAAGGAAGGCACCAAGAAAGAGACGCGCTACCGCTCGGAGTACGCCGACAAGCGTATGTCCTATGTCTTCAAGACCACCAATGTCGACAGCAAGGCGCTGACCATGAACTTCGTGCTCGGCGACCTGACGCTGCCTCCCGAACAGACTTACTTCCTCGTAGAGGCCAAAGACAGCCTCATGGGTGGCAAGGAAGACACCTATACCCAGGTGGAGCTCTGTCTGGCGGGTGACATCACCATCGCCGGCACTAAGAGCGTGAACAGCCGCCTGGCCGATATCAGCAAAGCCCTGCCGCTGAAGTTGGAACTTCCCGGCATTCACTTTACGAAGATGCGCCTGTCGAACAAGAAAGAGAGCGACTGGAAGAACCTGGGAATCGATGGCGGGCTGCATGCCCAGCGCATTGCCAAGGAGCAGCAGGGCAGTGGCAAAAAGAGCCTGCTCAGCTATACCTTTACCGAAGGCAGTGAGTTGGAGCTGGGCACCGACTGCTACTTCAACTATGGCGAGTGGTCGTTCGCCTCGGAACAAAAGAATTTCGGACCTTTCAACCTCGATATAGAAAAGTTTGAAGTGGGCTGCGAGAACGACTCCCTCACGCTCGACGTCATTGGCAAGCTCGGACTAGTCGACGACCAGATCAGTGTCACCGCAGGCATCGGCATCGGCTCGAAGCTGCACCGTGAAGGTGGCATCAAGAATATCAGCGAATGGTATCTCAGCGACGGTAAGGTCAGCTTCAAGGAGATTGCCGTCGATGCTGAGTTCACCGGCCTGACGCTTGCTGGCAGGCTGGCGCTGAAGGATGACAAGGACACGGGCTATGCCGGTAGTCTGAAGGTGGGCGTGGCCGAGCTGTTCGCGGTGAGTTGCGAAGGCGGCTACTTCAAGGACCGGGAGGATGAGAGCAAGAAATGGGGATACTTCGTCTGCGACCTTGAGCTCGATGCCCGCACGTCGATCATACGCTTCGACCCCATCGTCGTTACCCGTATCAGTGGTGGCTTCTACATTAACTGCAAGCCCGACATTCCCGCCTACGTGCCCGGTAGCGATCTGGGCATGGGTACCAGGCGTGGTGGCATACCAAGGAAGTCGATGGGCTCTATCGGCGTTACCTTTGGAATGGGGCTGGCAGCCACCAGCGGCGAGGAGACCCTGAAAGGCAGCTTGGACATGACCGTGGTCTACGACCGGAAACGTAAGTGTATGAGCACATTCCAGTTCCTGGGCAACGTCAATGCTGTCAGCGGACTCATCAATTCCGATGTGAGCCTCATCTATGTCAATGAAGGAGGTGAAGGAGCCAGGGCCAAGGATACCAGAAACCGCTACCTCTGTCTGAACATCACCACCACCATCGGCATCGACACCAGCGAACTGACGGAGGCCTTCTCGAAGGCGACGGGTGAGCTGGCTGCTATGAAGAGTGAGCTTAATGCCTTCAATAGCCAGATTTCTAAGTTCGTTGCCAACCCCTTCGGCAATATGAAAGAGATGGAGAGTGACTATAAGAACAAGACGGGCAAGAAAGCTGAATCGAAGATTGACAATAAGGACATGAATAAGACCGACAAAGCCTACTTTGAAAGCAATGCCAAGAGTACGGAAAATAAGTCGGGCACATTCAAGGCAGGGCAATATGTAATACCGATAGAGCTGAAGTTCACCTGGACAGAAGAGTACAAGAAGAAGAACAAGTGGCACCTCTACCTCGGCGAGCCGGCTAAGGACAAGCGCTGTAAGTTCACCTATCTCGACTACAAGAGTGATGTAATTTCCGTGAACATCGGTGCTGATGGCTACCTCTGCATAGGCAACGAGCTGCCTGGCAACGGCCAGCTGCCCGAAATCCCGTCGGAAGTGACCGAGTTCCTCAGTGGCCACAAGAACAGCAGCACCTCGCTGGGTGGCGACATGACCAAGGTGAACAACTCGAGGGCAACAGTCGTCAAGAAAATACTGAATTCAGCTGATGGACGCGGTGGTGTGATGCTCGGTGCATCTGCATGGGGATTCATCGATGTCGACCTGGGGCTCTTCTACGGCTATCTGCATGCCATCGGCGGATTTGATGTGTCGCTCGTCAACTATGCCAACCCTCAGTTCTGCAATAACTACGGCGACTATATGGGCTACAACAACTGGTATGCCATGGGACAGCTTTATGCCTACATGGCTGCTGAGATGGGCTTGCGCATCGAACTGGGCGACCTCATCAACGAAGATGTCAACCTGATCAATGCCGGTATCGGAGCCCTGTTGCAGATGGGCATGCCACGACCCACATGGCTTGAGGGCAGTGCACGTGTGAAGGTGAACCTGCTGGGTGGACTCGTAAAGATTGACAAGAGCTTCTCGTTCACAGCGGGTGACAAGTGTGTGCCGTTCCGGGGCAACGCCCTTGACAACTTCGCACTCTTCGGCGAATGCAATATCGCCAGCGACAGCATTAATGAGGGATGGGCCGTGGAGAATGCCATCAGCGTGAGTCGCGCTCAGTCGGCTATCTTCGAGACCTATGCCGGACTGGGAGAGGCCTACCGTCTCTACGACCCCACGACAGGAGGAGAATTGGCAGACGATTCTGGCCTTGATGAGGAGAAGCTGAAGACATACGCTTCGCGTACTTATATCTTCGACATCAATAAAAACCAAGTGCTGACAGAGGACGGCAAAGCCAACATTAACGATAACTTAGGAGCCATCCTATACGAACTCGATCCCAACCAAACCTATAGCTTGCTGAAAAGCTGGCGAGGCAGGGGACTACAAGCGTATCAAAGGAACAGAAAAGTTTACCCAACAAGTAAAGATGGTATGTCAGGAATTGTTGGGTCTGGTGAAAACCACTGGAACAATGCCATCATGACGCGCTGGATGGAAAAACAGGACCTTAATTCCAAGGCCATCAGTTTTGATAAAATCACGAAATCCAACTTTGAACTTGACGAAAGCATGCTAAACGTCAAGTTCTGGGAGGGTGGCTCTTCCGATGATGAGGGCGGCACGAGCTGGACAGGCATGCCCGAAATTCTGAAAGACTGCAAGAAGACGGGAGTGTCAATCCTGGAGAAGAAAGGACGCACGTTCCACATCAAGATGCCCAAGCTGACGCCAGGCAAGCTCTATATACTCGAACTCAATGGTCAGGCCTTTGAGATACTCAATGGTAAGCGTGTGTGGACATCGATGACAACTGAACATTATGACTACAATAAACATAAGTATGTATTAGAAAAACACTATGTGCGGTGGGAGCAGAAGAAACTGTTCTTCTTCCGCACAAAGGAAGAAGATACGGAGCAAGTGCCCGACCAGATCTTAGACCTGCAACCCTATGTGGCTCTGGCCTATCCGTCGTGCGGACAGAATCAGTTGATTAACGACTATGCTGACATGAATACCACTGTGGCTAACAGACATGATATCCTGATGCCCACCATTGCACTTAATACCGACATCCGCAGCGCTTTCAAGAAAGGCACGCTGGAGTGGGTGCTCGCAGGAACCGATGGAGCTTTCCATTGTGACAAGAAAACGGGTAATTGTATAGCCGTAGCCAATGGAAGTGGTAAAATAGAAAAATTGGCCAATGATTGGGTAGAGACAGAAGGTGGTGGCGTGAATATGCAGCCGATAGAAAAGTTCGATTTCGGGGACTATGCAACGAAGTTCCAATTGCGCCTGCAATACACCTGCCAGATACCTACAGTGTGCAAGGTCGCGTATACCAAGCAAGGTGAATATATAGGCACTGTAGGAGGGGAAGAATTTGAAATGATTGGAGTTAGTGCAGTCTTCTCGGACCCTGATAATGAGATTATACCTTTTGATGATAAAGTTAGAATCGTTTACAATGTCTTTAAACAGATGGGCCTTGATGTGCCAAGTAACCCCAATAACATGACCGCATCGGAAAAGCAAGATCTTCTATTTAGAGCAGGTTTTGCGATGATTATTGCAGCTCAAAGCGATGATGTTGAATTAAAAAAACAATTATTTGGTCTTTTTGCAGACGAGACGAGTCAATATGTGGATAGGATGTTTGATTTCAAGGATGGCGTATGCTACAAGGACACCACGGTGAACCTAGTGCAGCTGCATCTGAAAACCGATGGCTTAGAATGGTATTCACCGCGACTGGTAGGCAACAATCATACCGAGCTGCGGCCTTACGAGCGGCAGTTCGTGGGTATGGCACCTGCCAACGGCTTCCCCACAATCAGCTACGAAAACACGCTCCTAACTCGTTTAGCGTCTTCTGTGTATATGGGCGACAATCCTTTCGTGTCCGAGGGCAGTGAGAGTGCCTTGCGCATGAAAGACCCATACGTCTACCTGTCCTACCTGTCAAAGTGGGTGTTCGTGGGCGACAGGTCGCTGAAGTCATACGGCTTCGACCCTGTGAAAGTACCTAATTCGTCCGAGTCGCTCACCTTCAACTACAATGGTCACGACATCAGTGGCTCGCTTAATGAGGGTGGCTCCACACGTGGCCTGGGCAGATACCTCTCCGTGATGCGCGATGACATGTATGGAGCTTGGCGTGACAGTTGGTGGAATCATAAGCAAAGTAATGCTGTGAACGAGGAAAACCAGAAGATAAGATACCCATTGCCGCTGTATGTCGATGAAGACTGGGGCTTGACCACCCTCAACCAGAACGGCATCACGCCCAAATATGAGAAGATGCCAAACTGGGTGTCGAGAAGCTATGCCTTGAAAGACCTTGATCAGGTCAGCAATCTGGCACTCGACTATGCTGCTCCCTATTTCGTAGCAGCTGCCCTTAGCGACAAGATAAAGGAGATATGCGACGACCTGATGGCGAGGTTCCATAAGGCCACCCACGGCAGATCGGGCGATGCTTTAAAGAATGCGCTGAACGAACAGATGCAAAGCTTCCAGAATCAGCATCGTGGGCAGTATTTGACTGTAGAAAGCCGCGGTTTCTCGGTGAGAATACCTTACTACCAGTTCCCGCTCATCTTCGGCGACTGCCTGAAAGGTCGGAATCCGTACACCGATGAGAGTATTGATCAGGGCTGCGACTTCAGCAAGTCGATAGACGGCAGCTATAACAGCTACCGCAATGACGACAAGAGGAGCAACCTGCTGTTCTTCCGGCTCTGCGGTGGCGTGCCGTTTGCTAATCTTGGCGGCACCGAATACGATGACTATTCCAACTATGCTATCCTGACGCTCAATGATTACGAGACGTATGCTAAGAAACGCGTTGATGCGATTTGGAGTGAGAAATCAGATCTTGACCCATATAAACAAGCGCTTCTGGAGGTAGCCAAAGAAGTTTTCAGTAGTAATTTAGCGAAAAAGAAAAATGATAGAGCAGTCTATAGGAAAGTGAACTACGAGCGCTTCTCGCCCAGAATTGGCTTGCAGGCAGTCACAGACTTCACTGCAGCTGTCTATCGTGTAAATGCCTATAACATCAGCACCGGGCAGTATACCTATAACTCCGACTGCGGATATGACAAACTGCAATCTGAGGGTGAAAGAGATGGCCTCAGACGCTGTGAAGGAGGCTCGCGCCTCTCCGACTGGATCACTTCGAGCAATAAGCCTGAAGTACTGGTGAACGGGCAGAAGGTCGACGTAAGCTACTAAGCACCGGAATGAACGTTAATTGTCAAGAAATATGAGAAAAGCAAGCAAGATACTTATGGCTGCAGTGCTCCTCGCAGGGAGCCTCAGCCTGCAAGCACAGGAAACGGCCGACAGCACAGCCCTGGAGGTCAAGACTGACACCATCATCTATGATGCGCCGCTGTTGACCACGAAGATACATGCCGATGTGCGTACCTACGGCGACAGCATCATGCTGAGGTGGGTGCCCGAGGATTATGCCTCGTGGAAATACCTCTGCGACTTCGGGGTCAACGTGCTGCGTGTGGAGAAAGGAAGCATCGACCTCGACACGCTGGCCTTCCAGTTCAAGCCTCTCTCACTAGAAGGCTTCCAAGCCAAGTATGCACCCAACGACTCCAACGCTCTCGTGGCTATGGGACTTCTCTATGGAGAAAACCGGCTGAAGCCGGGACAGACGATGAACAGGCATGGCTCGCTGGAAGCCGGCATGGAGTTCAACACTGAGCAGGACATCTCCTTCGCCTTTGCCATGCTCGTGGCAGAGTGGCGACGCGACTTGGCACAGGACATGGCCGTGGGATTCATGGACAGGAACGTGAAGCCCGGTGCCATCTATGAATACTATGTGCAGCCCTCAGAATGGGAGAATGGCGGTGTGCTCATCTTTGAGCCAGGCGTAATCGACGGTGTGAAAAACATGCCCTTCGAGCCTGAGCCCTACGAGCCGAGGATGACCGACACGCTCACGACGCCAAGGCGACATGTGCTTGGTTGGTGGGACGGCCAGCACTCCAGCTATGAGATAGAGCGGCGCTATCTGGCCGACGGCAAGGCCGATGGACAATGGGAGCACGTCAACATCAAACCCTACGTCTCGATGCTGGAGCAGCCACAAGGAGCATCCTATCAGGCTTTTGCCGACTCAGTGCCTCAGTTTGGCATTTATGAATATCGCATCATGGCCCACGACCCCTTCGGAGATCTCACCCCTCCTTCGCCAGCCTTGCGTGTCAACGTCTATGACAATGAGCCGCCTCGTGCGCCACAGCTCACCCGCATACTTTTGGAATACCCCGGCGAGACACTCACTGAGAAGGTCATGGCTCACTTCTACTGGCAGAAGGACACGCTGGAGGCCGATGTCAATGGCTACATCATCTATTACAATGATCAAGGCGACGAGGGTGAATGGCTGCCCCTGACCGACGACATAATCAGTCCCACCGACACTACGGCGGTCATCGACGTGACAGGACGCAAGACAGGCATGGTGTGCATATCGGCTGTTGACCAGTCAGGCAATGAGGCTCCATCTTTTGCACAGCTGCTCGAACTGCGCGACTATCAGGCTCCCGCTGCTCCCGACTCGCTTCGTGCCCGATTGGTGCCACTGGACGTGAACCAGATGATGGGTAAGAACGGTCGTTACGGTTATGTGATACTCGACTGGAAACCCAAGCCTGAGGACACCGACATCCGCTATTATGACCTGGCCTTTGCCAACGACACCACCCATGTGTTCCTGCTTCGCAACGAGGGCGGCATACGCGAGCGTATGTTTCTCGACTCGCTCGTGCTCGACGCCAACCAGAAATACATCTACTATCAGGTGCGTGCCGTCGATAATTCAAACAACATAGGTCCCTGGAGCCCGTGGATAGAAGTGAAACGCCCGCACATCACACCTCCCACCACGCCCCACATCGACACGTCGAGGCACAGCGACGAGGAGGGCATGCACATGGAGTGGATCGTAGGAATGGATGCTGATATGGATTATCACTTGGCCTATCGCCGCAGTGGCGACAACGCACCGTGGGAAGTGATAGGCCGCTACGATGCCGACTCGCTGAAGGCGTGCGGCTATCGCATCATCATCGACGACAACCCGCCCTTCGACCGTGAGCAGCGCTACTATTACTACGTGGAAAGCTTCAACTCCTCGCCCTACACGTCGAAGAGCCTTGCCATCAGCTGGATGCATCAGGGGCCGAAAGTGCTGAACGTAGGTATCGAGCTGGCCGGCGACTATATGGAAAAGGAAAAGCTGACACGACTGGTGTGGGATGCAGGTAAGCTGCCCATCGACGCACCCTACTACTACTGCATCTACCGCAAGTGGTCTGGCGACGATAAGTTCCGCTTCGTTGTCAGTGTACCCGCCGACCAGCCTGAGTACACCGATCAGCTGCTCCATCAGGGCGAAGAGGCCGAATACTATGTGATGATACAGTGGCGCGACGGCAGACAGAGCACGGCGTCGAACGTGGTAAAAATAGCCCACCCCTAGCCCCTCCCCAAGGGAGGGAACTCTGAATGAAGTTCCATCTTACCTAAAAATGCGATAGATTATGGACAGAAAGAAGATACAACTAAAAATAGCAAAAACCTTCCTGTGGCTCGTCACTATCATATCCCCCCTCCCCTGGGGAGGGCTAGGGGGTGGGTTTCTGCTCTGCTCCTGTGGAGAATACTGGGATGGCGGTGAGCCGGTGGCGGCACGCAAGATGACGCTGGGACGGAGGGCGGTGAACCTCATGGTGGGCGACCGCTATCGCATACCTGTCATCTTCCAACCCGACACGCTGTCGAACCGCTCCGTGTTCTGGATGACGGAAGACGAGGATGTGGCTGTCGTAGAGAACGACACGGTCGTTGGTCTCAGTCAGGGGCTGACACGAGCCTATGCGCTGAGCGTCAGCGACCTCCAGACCGATACCTGCTGGGTGAACGTGCTGCCGGCGATGTATCTCAATCCGAAGGCCTATCCCTACGACATGGTCATCTATGCCGATGTCACCATCCACGGCCACAAGTACACCACGGCCGATGAGGACTCACTCATCATAGCGGCCTATTGCTTCGATGAACTGCGCGGAATAGGCAAGATGCGAGAGTGGAAGGGACGCGACTACATGGAGATTCGCGTATACAGCCCACAAATCGATGGCAGTCCCGTCAGTCTGCGCTGCTACTACCGCGGAAAGGGATTGGTGGAGGTTTTTCGCAATAGGTTTGAGTTCAACGGCGAAGCCTATGGCACGCTCTCGAATCTGATACAGCTGACGCTAGATGATAATGCCGAGGAATTGAAACCCTATATTCCTGATGACGGTAATCCTTACATTGACCTGCCTGACTCTGTAGAGGTGGATGCTGATAAAGATAATTCTCAAACAAATTAATATAGTGTTATGAACAGATATCTTCAGAACATATTGATGTTCGCAGCGGTCTCGTTGACATTGACATCATGCAATTTGTTTATCGACGATGATGAACTCGAAATGAACCGATTCAGGGATGTGCCTGTTCACAGCGGCGACGGCTATGAAACACCTATCACGGAAGAGGATAATGGCTGCACGATTTCCTATCGATTCAACAGCGACGTACGCTATCTCGATGAGCAGACACAACGCTATATCACCAGTGTAGAGCATGATGAAACGGGAGCTTTTATCGAAATACACTTTGCAGACAACACACCCAATAACTTGCTGCCTGTGGAAGGGGAAATACTGGTGAGCCGGGCCACAGACAAATTTGACTGGGGTTGCAATCATCGCGTGCGACGTATGGCGCATGTTAATGGTGAATACAAGATTCTGGGCACTTACTGCACCTTGAAAGAAACCTACGCGCAACTCGACATCGATGGCGATATGAAGATGGGTTATGAGGAAGCTTACTATGTGTTGCCTGATCCCGAAGTAGAGAAAGAAGGAGATCTGATAGAGGCATCACGCACCAGGGCTGACGACGATTCAGGAGAGTCACTGGTATCCTTCACTGATGAAGGACTGATTGTTAATTTCCCTCTTACAGCGGGTTTTGATGTGTCAACACCTTCTGGTTTTTCATTTAGTATTGGAGTAGAAGGAAAAGAGACGGTTACGCTGGATCTTAATTTCGATGATTTCAGCCTAAGCAATATGCTTTTTATGATGACCAAAACGGTGGAGGAGTCGTACGATATTAGCATTGGTGGAAGTTATACGTATTCTAATTCTAAAAAGAATAAGAGATTATTGCGCACATGGCATCCGGTCAAGGCAAAGGCTGTCACAATAGGTCCTTTACTACTGGTGCTTTCGCTTGATATAAGCTTGTCTTTCAGTGTGAGTGTGAGTGCATCGTTAGATATCAGTAGTTATAAGAAAACAATATACACCTATACTTTTGATCTGGAACGCATGAAATGCACCAAGAAAGAACATGTGGTGCAGGACGATCCACTTCACTTTTCTGGCTCATTTGGGGGCAGGGCAGGCTTTTCACTAGATTTCATCTTCGCCATAGGAATCTACGGAAAAGTTCTCAGTGTCAAGATTATCCCAAGTATATGGGTGGGAGTAGAGGCCTCTCTTGCCAAGCTTAAACAGATGCAGTGGCGTTCATATGGAAGTGACATAACCTGTTATCCTGTTGACTTATCGGATGCTCCTTCCATTGAGGCTCCAAAGGTAGAGATTTCTTTGACACTAGCCGTAACCCTCGACCTGACTATGGATGATTGGTTTGGTAGTTCGAGTACTTATCGAACATTGGAAGAAAAGGAAGAGTGGCTTCAAAGAATGCGTGACATTGCTGACAAGAATAGTGACTACTATCAGAAAATCAAGAATGACGCAAATATTTCTGATGAAGATAAAGACGCCTTACTTGATGATGACCACGAAGAATATGGGGCCAGCGTGACGCTAGGTCCTTGGACTATTGAGTCACTTACCTTCGAATGGAAATGGTTTCCTGAGATGTCTTCTGAGATTAGCATTTACAGAACAGCGAATCAGTTCACTGGCGATATGATGTTCTTAGCAAGCTATACCGTAGGAAAATTGGGCCTCCTTGTCAATATAGTAGGCCAAGAGTATGTACCTGCTTTGGTTATTACGGATGGGGATAAGTATGTGGGAACACTCTTCGCTAATCATCACGGATTAGAAACTATTGTGAAATATAGGCAATATATGTTCTATCTTAATGATCTCGATTTGAAAGATAATCACGTGTATAAAGCTTATCCATGTTATTACAGTAAGGAGGACATAGAATCGTTTGGTTTTGACCAGTCATACCCCGGCCCTCCGGTCGCAATAGACAAAGGCATGGAATTTTGTACTACTACTCCTTCGGCTGTTATCTCAAAGGTTGAGACCTATGGCTTTGAAAAAGAGTTCGATGAAAATCACCAGTTTGGACCGAGAAAGGACCAATACTATCGTTATACCTACAAGATATATACCTACTCAAAGCTGGATGGCGCTACCAACATCGAATCGTGGGGTGTCCGCGAGCGGCTATCAAAGACTGATAAAGTATTTGATGGTACAAATGCCGCCATAAAAGGTGATGGCACCTATCGCATGAAATGGAAGTTCCACCAATACACAGGCCTCATTACCGAAGCTGACTATTGTGACGTTAGGCTTATTTCATTTTTCACTCCTTTTGAAGACGATAGCGACAAGATTCAAATTGAACGTGAGGCCGGCTCTGAATATCACCTTAGATTCTTTACCGATAATTCTTATCTTCTGTACATAGATCGTGAACTTACAACAGTAGGCAAGAGTTTAGATTCACGACTCAGGGGCGAAAGTGATTCAGATGATGACTTAGAAGTTGATGACATTGAAGATGATAACATTGAAAATGATAACGTAGAAGTGGAACTCGAAGCCATTGAGACCCTCGATGGTCGTGTCATCTGGGCGCGTCCCGGCTACGATCCAGAGGAGGACGCAAGGGAACAGGTACAGCCGTTGCGTTTGCGAACACAGATATAAGCGATTTAAAATTTGTGAGCTTTATCATATTCTAGGAGTGCTACTTCGGGTTTTCAGTGAATATCGAGAGTAGCACTCCAGTTCTAAATGATTATGTGGCGTAACTATATGTCTTTCTAGTCAAAAGTGTATTTTTTCAACCTATATACCTGGCATGGAGGTTATATTTGGCGTTTTTTTAGGTTCTATTCGGAATTTCCTGTAATTTTGTGGAAAATTCCGAATAGATGTTTGGCTGTATTCGGGATTTATTGTAATTTTGCAGAAAATTCCGAATGCAAATGGTACAATACATTCAACGAGAGACTTATCTTCGCCAGTTGACAGACCGCAGGGACAATGGTGAAATAAAGATTGTCACTGGCCCACGTCGCAGCGGCAAGTCGTGGCTGCTCAGTCGCATATACAAGGACTACCTGCTTCAACAGGGCGTAGCAGAGAGTAGCATCATTATTGTTTCGTTTGACATGGATGATGAGGAGGAGACTGGCAACCTGACCGAGCGTCAAGCTTTGAAGGACTATCTCTACAGCCGCATCATTGACGACGAGACGCCTTACTATGTGATATTAGATGAGGTGCAAGAGGTTGAAGGGTTCGAGAGAATCGTTAACGGTCTTAACGCGAGAGACAATGTTGACGTCTACGTTACGGGCAGCAACTCCCACTTTCTTTCCTCTGACATCAAGACAATATTCCGCGGACGTGGCGACGAAGTGAGGGTCTATCCGTTCTCGTTCAGGGAATTCTGTACTGGCCGTACGGAGCCCGTCAATGAGCTGTGGAAGGAATACTACACCTATGGTGGAATGCCAGGCCTGCTTCGCCAGCGTACACCTGAGCAGAAGATGGCTTACCTGCAACGTCTTTGGAACAAAACCTATCTGGATGATGTAGTGGAGCGCCACAAGGTGAAGAATCGTGAGGCGCTGTCGACACTTGCCGATGCACTCTGCTCGTCGGTGGGTTCGCTGACCAATCCCAACCGTATCAGTAATGTGCTTAGGAATGTCCAAAACATAAAAATTGATTCAGAAACTATCGCCCGATACATTAATTATCTGGAAGAAGCTTTCTTGTTTGAGGGAACTAAGCGCTATAACATCAAGGGCAACAAATATTTCGAGAGTATCAAGAAGTATTATGCCGTGGACGTAGGGCTGAGGAATGCCAAGCTGAATTTCCGTCAGCAGGAGTTGACGCATATCATGGAGAATGTCATCTACAACGAACTGCGCATGAGGGGGTACGTGGTTGATGTGGGGGTGGTAGAAGCTCGAGAAATGCGTGGTGGAAAGTTGGAATATATCCAGTATGAGGTCGACTTCATTGCCAGTAACGGTCTGGAAAAATACTATGTTCAATCGGCTTTCGCCATCGACAGCGAGGAGAAGCACCAGCAGGAGCTGAGGTCGCTGCTGAAGATTGATGACAGTTTCAGCAAGGTTGTCATCACAGGCAGCGACATCGCTGAATATACTGATGAGAAAGGCATCCGCTTCATGGGGCTCTTTCAGTTCCTGCTGCATGGCCTTCGGTGAAGAGCATCCAGATGGTAAACTTATCTTGTTGTCGATGGAGGAAAGACCGAATGAGCACAACTTTTCACTTTTTCATTTGGTGTTCTCATCACTTATTTGTATCTTTGCAGTCTCAATGGAACAAAGAATAATGAAGATGAGAAAGAAGGTGATACTACAACTGATGAGATGGAACGTGGTGGTGCTGTTGCTGTTGCTCGTGTCGACGGCTGCCTATGCTGTGCCGGCAAAGCCGGGAGTGAGACGACAACTGAAGCTGGACGACGGCACAACGGTCAGTGCCATGCTGGTGGGCGACGAGCACGGACACTACTGGTTGGGCACTAACGGCAAGACCTATCTGACTGTAGACAGGGATGATAAGGCCATGGAAGTGAATTTGGAAGGGATAAAGGAACAAGCTCAGGAGCGTCGCCTCGCTGTCGACCAACGTCGCGCTCGCCGACTTGCTGCCGCTAAGAAGGTGGGCACGGTGGGCGAATATATTGGTGAGAAGAAGGGACTGATCCTCCTGGTGAACTTCAGTGATGTGTCGTTCAAAAATGCGAACGACAACGCCCTCTACCAGCGCATCGCCAACGAGGAGAATTTTTCGGAAGGACAATTCCACGGATCGGTCTACGACTATTTCTATGCACAGAGTGAAGGGCAGTTTAAACTCACCTTCGACGTGGTGGGGCCCTATACGGTGTCGAAGAATCAGTCGTACTATGGCTCTAACAATGCCCGGGGCGACGATAAGTACCCGGCTACGATGGTGATTGAGGCCTTAAAGCAGGCCGATGAAGAGGTGAACTTTGCCGACTACGACTGGGATGACGACGGCGAGGTGGATCAGGTGTTCGTGATCTATGCCGGCAAGGGCGAGGCCGACGGCGGCCCTTCCTACACAATCTGGCCCCATGAGTATTCGCTGTCGTATGCACAGTATTTCGGTGATGGAGAAGGTGCACAGTTTCTCGATGGAATGACGATCGACACGTACGCCTGCGGTTCTGAGTTAAACGGATCGGGAAACCTCGAAGGTATCGGTACGATCTGTCATGAGTTCAGCCATTGTCTGGGCTACCCTGACTTCTATGACACTGACTACAGTGGCGGACAAGGCATGGGCAACTGGGACTTGATGGACGGAGGATGCTACAACGGTGATGGCTTTGTGCCTTCAGGCTTCACTAGTTGGGAGCGCTGGGTGGCAGGATGGAAGAAACCTATCGAGCTGGAGAATACGAAGAACATCGAGAACATGAAATCGCTGATGGACGGTGGCGAGTGTTACATCGTATATAACAAAGGTCACCGCAACGAGTATTTCCTGCTGGAGAACCGTCGTCTGGCCAACTGGGATGCTGCCTTGCCAGGGAGCGGGCTGCTTATCCTTCATGTGGACTATAATGAGATGGTGTGGGAGTCGAACCAGCCTAACGATGTGCCCAGCCGACAACGTATGACATGGATTCCTGCCGACAATAATTACCAGTACACGATGTATATGGGCACGAAGTATTACAGCTTCGAGGGCATGGCCAACGACCCGTTCCCCTATGGTGCGGTGAATGCTTTCAACAAGTCGACTACGCCTGCGGCCAAGTTCTATAACAAGAATATTGACGGATCTTATTATCTGGACTCTTCAATAGAGAATATCACGAGAAATGGTGATGGTACCGTCTCTTTCTTCTTCCGTGGGTTGACGAATGTTTCCACGCCGACATTCTCGCATGAGTCGGGACACTACGAAGAGCCGTTCGCAGTGACCATCAGTTGTGAGACGGAGGGCGCCAAGATCCATTACACCCTTGACGGCTCAAAGCCCACGAAGTCCAGCGCCATTTACACTGAACCGATCTTGGTGAAAGGTAACACGACGTTGAAGGCAGTTGCCTATGAAGGTGATGACGAGAGTAAGATAGCCACGGCCTGCTATATCTTTGATTCTAACTTGATGACCTTTAAACGGGTGGAAAATGTCGATGAAATCATCAGCGGCATGCGCTATGTCATTGTCTGCGACTCAAAGTTGAAGGCTGCGGGCAGGCTTGACAACAAGAGACTGGTGAGCGAGGATGTGGTGATAAAGGGCGATGTCGTCACGATAAATGACAGCATCTCGGTGTTTACACTGGTTGGCAGCGGCGACAGCTATTCGCTGAAGAACGCAGAAGGTCAGTATCTCTATGCCGTCAAAGCTAAGGAACTGGCATATAGCGATGAAGAGAAGATGTGGACGTTGGAAGACGGGGATGGGGGAGTAACGATAGGCTGTACGTATGGCAAGATGTTCTATAACGTCACCAGTCCACGCTTTAACGTGTATACCCTTAATTATACCTCATCGTCGATGATTGCTGCCAATCTCTATATGGAGTATTACGTTGGCCCAGGACCCGTTCTGCCCGACCCGGTAATCTATGCTGAAGATTCGCTGAACATCTATGCATTCGTGGGTGACACGCGGACAAAGAGCATCAGCGTGGTAAGCGAACACCTGGCTGAAGATATTACAGTCACTCTGGCCGATGATAATCATGTATTCTCATTGGATGCTGCAACCATCGCGAAGACGGAATCGGAAGGGGAAGGCATGTTGCTGAATGTGACCTTCAATCCCGTTAAGGCTGGCATCTATCATGGCACGATAACTCTGACCAGTGCCGGGGCTGATACGGTGATGGTGGCACTCTGTGGCTCTGCCTTGGGCAAGGGTGGCTATGTCGTGCCTTCGGATGAAGATGGACACGTCTATCCGCAGGACAAGTCCGTCACAATGTTCGATGCCAGCGAGCTGATGAATGCTTATGGTGGAGAGCTGATGAAGGATGAGAATGGTCGCGTCTGGCGGGTGAGGGAGAATGCCGACGGTACGCTGACGTTGATCATCGGTGCTCGGATGATGACGCTCGAGAAGAATGTGGTTTACAATCTTAATGGCCAGCGGGTGGATAAACCTAAGTCAGGCGTCTACATCGTGAATGGCAGAAAGGTTGTGCTGAAGTGACAACTGATAGCGACAGGTTAAAATAGCTCATCTTCCCCCCTCTCTTCACGAGAGGGGGGCAGGGGGAGAGGCTTCTTTATAAAACGAAGTACTGCGACCCTCACGAGCCGCAGCACTTACAAGCCTATGTTTAACTAAAAATCCTTTTTCAATGAAAGAAATTTTCAGTCCAATAAGACTAAAAATTTGAAAGTTTAAAAGGGAGCTTCACAGCGACCTCCTGTTACCCACAGTTGAAAACTTTCTTTTTTACCAATAACTAAAAACCTAAAACTATAAATATTACTACTAACCTAAAACAATCTATTAACCTTTTGACGGTGCAAAGGTACGACGATTTTTCGTTTCTGGCAAGACTTTCATTCGAAAACATGCATAAATACCCATCATTCTTGATAAAAATCAAGCATTGTGCACGAAAACAATGCAAATTCTTGCATTCTTGTATGCATTTTCGTCGACTAGGGTGAACCTTTGAGACTCAAGTTTCGAAGGTCCTTTCGTTCGCTTATTAGATAAATTTCTCACGCTCGGCAAAAATAATCCATTCTTTTTGCTCTCACTTAATCGAAATTTTCGTACCTTTGCAACGTGAATGAAAAGAATGAGCATATGAAAAAGTATCTGATCATTGTCATTATCCTGTTGCTGGCAGTCATTGCAATCATGACTCGCCCGGAAAAGGCAGCCCATAAGGCCGCCATGATGAAAGCCGTGAAGGAGTTTGTGGACGATGAAGCTGCTGAGCGCGGCATCGGCGATGATGCACTGTCGAAGCTCGGCAAGAACATCGTGAACAAGACCATCGAGACGGCCCTCAATGCGAAGCTGAAGATGAACGATTATTACCTCTTTAATACTACGTACGTGCGTCTGAAGGGTGAAGACCAGTTGCTGTCGGTAGGACTCTTTGGGCAGGTAATCACCTTCGACAAGAAGATGCTGCAGGAAAAGTTGGCCGAGTCAATGGAAGCTAAAGAAGAGGCCGAGAACGAACGCGAGGCAGCGAAGCAGAATGCGAAGGAGCTGAAACGCCTGCAAAAGGAACAGGAGAAGCTGGAGAAAGAGCAGGAGAAAGAGCGCAAGCGTCTGGAGAAGGAGGCCGAAAAGGAACGTAAGCGCTTAGAGAAGGAGGCTGAGAAGGCTGAGAAAGAGGCTGAGAAAGAGCGCAAGCGCTTAGAGAAAGAAGCTGAGAAAGCTGCCAAGGAGGCTGAGAAGATAGCCGAAGATATTGAGAATCGCTAAATCGAAAATCCATAAATCGATATTAGTTCCGTGAACGTTCTGATTGTGAACACCAGTGAATGGACTGGTGGGGCAGCGGTTGCTGCCAGCCGTCTGTGTGATGCCCTCAACGACAATGGAGTAAAGGCTCGTATGCTGGTGCGCGACAAGACTGACGATGATATCACTGTATTCACCTGTGGCAATGAGTTGCAAAACCGCTGGAACTTCCTTTGGGAGCGCTTTGTGATCTGGGCGAACAACCGTTTCAGTCGTGAGAACCTCTTCAAGGTGTCAATAGCCAATGCAGGTGTTGACATCACGAAGACCCACGCGTTTCAGGAGGCTGATATCATCCATCTGCATTGGGTGAACCAGGGTCTGCTGTCGCTGAAGGGCATCGGCAAAATCCTGCAGAGTGGCAAGCCTGTGGTGTGGACGCTGCACGACATGTGGCCCCTGACGGCTATCTGCCATCATGCCTATGAGTGCGATCGCTATCAAGATGGCTGTGGCCAGTGTCCTTTCCTTCGTCATCCTAGAAAGAACGACCTGTCGGCACGTATATTCAAGAAAAAGGAAAAACTGGTCTCTGCTGGCGCAGGGGCTTTGTCTTTTGTTGCTGTCAGCGAGTGGCTGGCGGAGAAAGCTCGCAGCAGTGCCCTCATCGGACATCTGCCCATCAGAGTAATTCCTAATGTGCTGTCGTTGCAGCAGTTTACCATCGTCGACCGCATCGATGCCCGCACTGCTGTCGATGCAGACGTGCGCTACGTGATTGCCTTTGGTGCCGCCCGCATTGATGATCCCATCAAGGGTTTCAACTATCTGGCCGAGGCACTGAGGCTGCTGGTGGATTCGGGACGATTCCGTGCCGAGGATATCCGACTGCTGCTCTTCGGGCGGGTGAAGGATGCCGGTGTCTTCAATCAACTGCCGGTGCCCTATACCTATCTGGGATATGTAGACGATGTGTATCGCCTGTCGCAGGTGTATTCGGCCTCGAATGCCACCGTGTCGTCATCGCTCTACGAGACCTTTGGTCAGACACTCATCGAGGCGATGGCCTGTGGAAGCATACCCGTGTCGTTCGACGGCAGCGGACAGACGGATATCATCAGCCATCAGAAGAACGGCTATCTGGCCCACCGGCTGTCGGCCGAGAGCCTGACCGAGGGCATCGCCTGGGCGCTTACCCATCCGTTGCCGCCGCAGGAGCTGCGCCGCTGCGTCATCCGTCGCTATTCCGAGAGCGTGGTTGCCCGGCAGTATATGAACCTTTATAATCAAATCATGAAATGATCAAGTTTACAGTTATAACGATTACGTATAATGCAGAAGCGGTGTTGGAACGAACCCTGCAGAGTGTGCTCTGTCAGACACATGAGGATGTGGAGCACCTGATCATCGATGGAGCCTCGACCGACGGCACCCTTGCTATGGCTGAACGTTATAAGGCAGAGAGCGATGCCTCGGAGCTGGGGCATAAGGTGATTATACGCTCCGAGCCCGACGACGGCATCTACGATGCCATGAACAAAGGACTGACGCAGGCCTCGGGCGACTATATCATCTATATGAATGCCGGTGACTCGTTTCCAAAGAAGGACACCCTTGAAACGATAGCCCACCGCTGCCGTCTCAACGAATTGCCCAGCGATGAACTGCCAGCCGTGCTCTATGGTAATACCGACATCGTCGACGGTGAAGGCCGTTTTCTCTATCCCCGTAGGTTGCAGCCTCCCCAGCGTCTCACCTGGCGCTCGTTCAAGAAGGGTATGCTGGTGTGTCATCAGGCTTTCTATGCCCGCACTGACATTGCCAAGAACCTGCAGTATGACACACGGTATAAGTATTCGGCCGATGTGGACTGGTGCATCCGGGTGATGAAAGAGGCCGAACGCATGTCGCTGCCGCTGTGCAACATCGGCATGGTGGTGGCGAACTACCTGGAGGAGGGTACGACAACTCGCCATCACCAGGAGTCGCTGCGTGAGCGCTACCGTGTGATGGCGAGTCACTATGGCCAGCTGAGCACGTTCTTCATGCACTGCTGGTTTGCCGTGCGACAGTTTATTTCGCGCTGACCACTCCCTTCAGGCCGTCCTTTGTGTAGTAGCCACCGTTCTCGTAGTTGAGGTCGGCAGTCTGTGGCGAACCGTTGTTGCTGAAGATGATGAAGGCAGGCTGAGTGGCCGAAGAGTTGTTCTGCTTCGAGCCGTCCCACACCCATTTCCACACTTTGTTTCCGTTGGAGGCAGTACCCAGCAGGGTGCAGGCCACGCCTGGCCAGTTGCCGTTGGCATAAGTGAAGTTGTCAGATGGGGTGTTGGTCCAGGCCCAGCAGTAGACGGTGGCGTCCCAGTTGGAGGGTGCCTCGAAGAAGGCGCATGTCTCACCCTTGCTGACGGTGCAGAACGATGGGATCTCGACGGGCTTTTCGCTCTCTTTCTCTTTTACGACGTAGGTGCGCTCGATGGTGCCAGTCTCTTTACCGTCGATGGATAGGCTGACTTTCAGCGTGTTCTTGCCAACGGGGAGCTGCAGGATGAAGCCGCTGGGAACGGCAGTGGTGGATTTCTCGCCGTTGAGCGTGTACGTAATCTTCGAATCGCCCTTGGTGGTGATGGCCGACAGGTAAGCCTGCTGTGTGCCTTCGTAGGTGCCAGAAGGCAGATCGACATAAGCCGTCTCCATTGATTTAGGCAGGTAGTAGGCGTAGTGATAACCCACGACGGCCTTGGCCCACTGCTTGGTGTCGATGAAGTTCTCGTTGCCCTTCTCGCTGCCGATGACCACGAGCATGCGCTCTTCATCGGACGTAGAGATGGTGTTGATGTAGCATCCAGCCTGCGAGCGCACGGTGCGATAGCTGCTCTCGTTGTTGATGCCAGCCGTCTTGCGGGCAGCCACCATCGCTTTGATCTGGGCGGGATAAGCCTGCCAGTGCTTCATGAAGACGCAGGGCGTGCCGGGCATGGCGAGCATATAGGCGTTGGCGGCCAGGGTGTCCTTCAGCAGCGGGTCCTGTGCAGCATTCGAGCGGCGCTCGGTGTCATGATTCTCGACGAAGGTCACGGCATAACGACGGTACTGGCCTGCATCCTGGTTGCTGCTCACGAGCGGCCAGTTTCCGTCGTTCTGCTGCCCCAGACGGGCATAGTTCGTGTTGTTCATGGCATTACGTACGGTATAGCGGAACTGGAAGTCGAAGGCGGCGCTCTGAATCTGGTCGTTCAGTTTGGTGCCGTCGATCCAGCGTTTAATCGTGTTCGTGCCGTCCCAGCATTCACCGACGCTGAACTCTGGCTGTGACGAGGAGTTGTATATGGCTGTATAACTGGCTGAATAGCCCTTCACCATATCATAGCGGAAGCCGGCATAGCCCAGGTCATCCTTCAGGAAGTCAAGGTAGGCCTTGACGATGGTCTGTACGTTCTCGCTGCGGTGGTCGAGGTCGCGCATGCCGTCCCATCCCTCGCCCGTGTCGTTGTTCTTCGACAGCTCGAAGCCATTCTGCGTGGCCCATTGCTTGGTCTTCCCTCCGTCGTCATTGGCGCAGATGTCGGTAGAAACCATCTCGTAGGTGACGCCCTTGTACGTCTCCTTGGGGAAGTCCACCCAGCTCGACAGATTGCGGCGGTGGTTGATGACCACGTCGGCGATGGTCTTGATCTCGTTGGCCTTGAAGGTGTTGATGAGTGAGCGCAGCTGCTGCTCATTGCCGAAGGAGCTATTGTAGTTAGAGAACCAGTAGAGGTCGTCGTAGCCCATCGACGTGCCTCCGCAGTTGCCGCTTTGTGGTAGCCAGACGAGGTCGAAGGTGCCCTTCATCTGGTCGGCCTGCGCCTCGAGGACTGTCCACTGTGAGTCGTCGAACGAGTCCCAATAGAAGGCCTGCAGCATCACACCGCCATAGTTGGCCGGCCATCCGATGGCTGCCTTGCCCTGAGGCTGGGGATTGGTATTCGTTGTGTCCTTGGGCTCAACGCTCGTCGTGTCCTTAGGGGTGACAGGCGTCGGCTTTGGTTCCGGGTCATCATCGCCGCAGGCTGTGAATCCGAGCATGATTGTGCCCATGATGAGCATCAGGAAAAATAGGGTCTTCTTCATTGTCTTTGTTTCGTTGAGGTTTTCGTCGATGCAAAGATAAGAAAAAAGCCGCCCCCAACAAGTTGAGGCGGCTCTTAATATAGGTATTATTTCGTGCAATCGTTTGCAACGAACCTATTTCATGGACTACATTTCACCGTTGACAACGGTTCTATTTCATGAACTTCTTACCGTTCTTGATGTAGATGCCCTTGTTGAGCGTCGTCACCTGCTGACCGTTGAGGTTATAGACGGTAGACTGCATCTGGTCGTTGGCAGTCAAGGTGCTGATGCCCACGGTCTCACCGCTGTTCAGGACGGGCATGATGGCTGCGTTTACGATCTCCTTGGTGTCCTTGTTGATAAGGAGAGCGATGGCACGCAGGTTGGTGGCGTTCTCCAGTATCTCAGAGGCAGGAATCTCCAACTCGCAATCGTAGACGTTGGTCTCGCCGGCCTTGAGGGTCTTGGGCACGCTGCTCACGATGCCAGTGACATCAGTGGCTGCAATGGCGAAGTCGTTGTGTACATACGACGAGGTGTAGGGAGTGTCGCGCCAGTAGGCCATATCATCGTCAGGATAGTTCTGCTTGTAATAAGTGATGTAGTTGTTGACGTTGCGCTCGAGACCATCGGCAATGATGACGAAAGCCAGACGGTAGGGAGCGTTCTTGAAGTCAGTCATGAAGGTGGTGGCGGCACTTAGATTCACCTTGGTGTGGGTATCGTCGGTCCACTCTGCCGTCAGGTCGACGCTGGCCTCGGTAGCCTTGCTGAGTGTGGCGCTTACCAGAGGTGCAGCCTCAAAGTGATAGGGTGCTGCGGTGGCATTGCCAAAGTAAGGGTCGGTGGTGAAGGCGCGGTTGACCTCAGCGATAGGATAGTTGTTGTACTTGTTGGAGAATGTTGAACTTTCGCCGTAGATCTTCTGGAACTCGGCGTATGACTCGACCTTGAATGTGCCGTTGTAGTGGTCGATCAGGATGGGGATGACGGCATCGCCCAGCTCTTCCTTCAGCAGCTCTGCTCCTACGTATGCACGTGGTGAGTAGGGCTTGTCGGCACCTACGAACATCTCGACAACAGCCTTGCGGGGAACGCTCTCAGTGATGACGGTGACGATGACGCTGCACTTTGACTTGCGTCCGGTGATGCCGTTAGGCTTTCCGTTCACCTTGGTGATCTGTATCTCAATCTCCTGCTGGCCGGCAACTGCTGGAGCACCCAGGTCGACGGTGACAGTCTGCTTGGCGCCAAGCATGGGCTCGATAGGTGTGGCGAGGTCGAGGTGACCTTCCTTGTCCTCACCGTCGAGGTTGTAGGCATAGTCGATGCTCTGTACACCGGCAGCACCCTGGTTGGTGAGGGTGAGGCTGACGGTGATGGGCTGACCCACGAGAGCCACCATATCGTCGATGTCGTCAGCCACCTGTGCTGCATCGGCGGCCATGGTGCTGCTGCTGATCTCAATCTGCTGTGCCAGACAGCCCATCGACGACTTGTCGGCGAAGGCAGTCTCTTCGGGCTGCTTCAGGTAGAATCCCTTCTCGACGCTCTTCTTGGCGTAGACGATGGGGGTATAGTCGTAGTCGTTGTACCAGGAAGAGAGGGTGAACGTGTAGCCCACGTAGCAGCCCGTCTCAGGAATGGCATAGGCTGTGGGGAACTCGGCAGTGGTGAATCCGCTGCTGGCCAGGCTGGCAGGTACTGTCTCAGCAACGTTCTCGCCGTCGAGGTCGGTGCGGATCCAGAACTTAAAGCCTTGGGCGTTGGAGTAGAGACGTGTCTGTGCGCGTACGGCTTTGATGTCGGCACCGTTGAGGTCGCCGTCGCCAGCCACGAACATAGCTGCCTCGTAGGTTCCCAGCTTATAGTTGCCTGTGAGAGCAGTGCCCTGATCTGTGTAGTTGCCCCACCACATGGTGGCTGCAGGAGCCTTAAAGCCAATCTGAGCGGCCAGGCATCCTATGGACGACTTGTCGGTGAAGGTCTCCTCAGTGGGCTGCTTCAGGAAGAAGGCGTTCTCGACGCTCTTCTTGGCATATACTACGGGCGTGCCCTCGTACTCGTTCCACCACTGTGTGACGCGGAAGCTATAGCCCACGTAGGCTCCCGACTCAGGCAGTGCATAAGCCTCAGGCAGGGTGACGGTGGTGAAGCCCGAGCTGGAGACGCTGGCGGGGATGATCTCGACAACGTTCTCGCCATCGAGGGCTGTGCGAATCCAGAACTTCACATCCTGCGAGCTGCTGGTTGACAGGCGTGTCTGGATGCGGATGGACTCGATGCTGATGCCCTTGAGGTCGGCATTGCCGGGAACGAACATCGCAGCTTCATAGTCGCCAGGAACCTTGTTGTTACCTGTGACGGAGGTGCTCTCACTGGTGTAGTAGCCCCACCACGTCAGACCATCGTCCTGAGCGCTGACGGTCAGGGCCAGCATGGCCAGGGCGAACAATGTGTAGAATCTTTTCATCATAGTGTGATTGTTTTTAGGGTTATTGTTAATGAATGAATTGTTTGCGTACGGTGCCGTCGGCCTGGCGGACGATGAGCAGGCCTTTCTGAGTGTCGGCGGGGCGGCCTTGGAGGTCGTAGCGCTGTTCTCTTCGTTGCTGTGATACAGCAACAGACTGGACGGCCTCGGGGGTGACGACGGGACAGATGGCGGCATTGGCAATGCGCTTGGTCTGCTTGTCGATGAGCAGAGCCACGATATGGATGTTGGCTTTGTTCTGGGAAATGGCTGGCAGCTGCAGCTGATAGCTGTGCGT
The DNA here is from genome assembly GCA_900318685.1 of uncultured Prevotellaceae bacterium. Classification (GTDB taxonomy): domain Bacteria; phylum Bacteroidota; class Bacteroidia; order Bacteroidales; family Bacteroidaceae; genus Prevotella. Next base: position 81,272 of record ONLL01000002.1, read on the forward strand.
CATGGGAATGCCAACCCTCTGCGGTCCGCTGAGACTGCCGTCGATGCCACGGACATCACTCATGGTGGTGACCACATCATTGTAATTCACTCCGTGGAGCATGGTGCCTTCAGCATTGACATATTGCTGCATGTCGTCCTCTGTATAGTAAGCCATTGAGGGGTCGGAGAAGCTGTTCATCTGATGCCATTTGTGGTCGTCGTCAGGTCCGCTGAGTGAGTCCTCGATCATGACGTAAGCCAGCGAGTAGCGACATTCATCGTCGTCGAAGACAAAGTCGACGGTGCTTTGGATGTTGCAGAGGTTGCCTTCAGTCCACTGTGCCTCGACACTCATGTCGGCAGGAGCCAGAATGGCATTAGCGGCTAGGAAGTTGAGGTCGGCATGGAAGTGACCGTCGGTGAAGTCGCCATCGTAGGGATCGGTGAGGTCACCTCGGTCGAAGCGGCAACTGGGAAACAGCGTTGCGTTCATCACGTAGTAATAGTCATAGTACACGTCCATGGGATCGCCATTGAGTACATGCACGGAGACGGCGATGAAATCGTCGGGATAGGCCTTCTTCAGTCGGGCGATGCCTGCAAAGCCGCGCGGACAGGCTGAACACCAGGTGCCCGTATATTCCTCCATGACGGTGCGATGATGTGCTTTGCGCTGCAGGCTGAGCACGTCGGCAGAGGCAGTATTCAGCGCATGGGTGTTGCCGTTGTCGTTCAGGCCAGTGAGTTGGAAGCTGAGTGGCAAGCGCCCTGTGGCCTGCGGAGCCTGCAGGGGGAGGGTGGCGAAGGCTTGGATGCCATAGACACGAGGGAGAGGCTTCTGCAGGGAATAGCTGCCTTTGAAGGTCTCATTGCCGAAGGCATAAGCGTACTGCAAGGAACTGACGGCCTCTGTACCATAGCTGCTGAACATCACCTGCAGGCTGTCGGAGGTGTTGGCCACCACATTGTTCGAACGTATGGCATCGACTGAGGCAGCGTGCTCAGAGAACCCGGGGCCTTGCATCTCCAACTGCATGGCCAGGCTGCCGTAACGCTTGGTGTTGTACCAGTCGGCATACTGCTTCATGCCTGCGATGCGCAGCCACAGCCCACCTTCGGAATATTCGTTGCACATGATGAGAGGGCGCTCTGACATCCCGTCAAGGTCGGTGACCTTAAACGTGTAGCCCACATAGAGGCCTTCGGCAGGGACTGCGATAGGCGACAGGGAGATAACGTTCCATCCTGCCTGAGGCTTGCCTGCAAAGATGGAGACCAACGGAGCCTGCTCCAGGTCGGAGGCAATCCAGAGCGTCAGGCTGTCGATGTGCTCCGCATTGTAGAACGGCAAACGTACGGCACTGATGGTGGCGCCCTGTGTAGGAGCCTCGGCACCACTGACATGGATGGCTGCCTCATAGACGAGCGGCTTGCTGATGCCCAGGAAGTTCTCTGGCACATCGTCAGCATGATGATATCCCCACCACAGGCAGCCCGGCTGCTGGGCCAAGGCTGCTGTGGCGAAGAGAAACAATAAAGGAAGAATCAGCTTGCGCATAGGGTTACTTCAGTACTTTGATAGTACGCAGGTTGCCGTCGGCCTGGCGCACGGTCTTCAGGTAGATGCCTTTCTGCGGCTGGCTGACGGGACGGCCCTGCAGGTCGTAGCATCCTTCTGCGGGTTGCAATGGTGTTGCAACAAACTCGATGCTGCTGGGGTCGGGATCGCCGTCGGTGTAGCTCTTCTCCTTGGTTGCCAGGGTGTAGGTGACGAGGTCGGAGAGGGTGCGTGTGCCGTTCATGTAGTAGACGCTCTGCAGACCGACAGTCGTGGGACGCAGGTCCTTGTCGAAGCCCAGCACATGGTAGGTCATCGTGCCGTTGTTGTTGTCGGTGCGGTTGTTCACCTTGCCGCGGTCAGTAAACTGGCAGGGAACCTCCCACTCGTCAGGGAAGTGCTGATAGAAGCCGCCAGGCACGTTGTCGAAGTGCAACTGCTCGCCATCGACGAAGACGCGGTAGTAGAGTGAGTCTGGATTGATGAAGTTACCATGTACATCCTCGACGGGCACGACATAGGCCATGCTCGAGTTCACCTGATGGAACTGCGTGTCGATATCGTAGTAGCGGATATCGGGTGTCTTAGGCTTGGCAGGTACGCCGATAAAGGGCTTCATGTCCTGTGAGGGAATGGAGTGGCTATAGCCGCCCTTCAGCTCCTTGCCCAGCACGAAGAGGATGCCGTCGGGGCCGTTCAGGTTGCCTGTCTCTGCATCCCATGCCAATGCGGCGTGGTCCTTGTTCTTGTAGATGGGCCAGCCCGTATCGTCGAGACCTGTGTAGATGGCTCCCTTGTTGTAGATGAAATACAGATCGTCGTAGAGGCCCATATACTGTCCGTTCTCGATGATGACGCTGTCCTTGGCTGCATTCAGCGTGCCCTTCAGCCATGCGTCCGGCGTCTTGTTGTAGAAACCCTTGAAGTAGAAGTCATCGCCGCTGCGTGCCACATAGACCACCTTGGGGAAGTAGTAGGGATCGTTGCTGGCCCAGCGCAGGGAGTACATCTGTATGTCGCCGTCGATGTTCTCAGGCAGCACGTTCAACTCGTCGATGAATGGCTTGAACTCATAGCCGATGTTCAGCGTGTTGGCATTGCCCTCGCCGGCAGAGAGGGTGATGGCCAGCGTGGGGTTACTGAGTGTGCCTGTAGCCTCATCGTAGTCGAACGAGAACTCGTCGGCCTCGGTGTCAGGGTAGTAGTCACCATTGGCAGCCTGATAGGCCAGACTGACATAGTAGGTATTGTCGCCTTGCTCCAGATAGGGCTGGAAGTTCTCAAAGACCACCTTCTTACGGTCGGCAGAGATCTCTCCGCAGATCCATGTGTTGTAGAGGAAGGTGTTGATGAAGTTCTGAATCCAGATCTCGCCCTCGGCCTCGTTGACAACGACCATCGTCTTTTGTCCGTAGCGATGCACGGGCTCGCCCATGTCGCGGGTGTAGTAGAGGGTGTTCATGGCATACGTCTTCAGCGTGCCCTCGGGCTGCTCGTCTACAGGGTGCTTCTTGGCCTTGGCGGGAATTGCCTGTGGAGCGGAAAGCTGCATAGGAGCGGTGAAGACAGTTTGATCGACCGTCGTTGTCGTCGGACGAGTCTGTGTTGTCACTTGGAAAGCCTGAGCTTGAACGTTGAGGATGCCTGCAAAGAGAAAGGCAGTTAGTGAAGTAAAAACTTTCATACGCATTATAGTTTAAGATTACTGACTGCAAAAGTACAAATAAAATCCCAATTTGCGGCATTAAAGGCAAATTATTTCGTTTTTTTTCCTTCTTTGTGCATAAAAATGCCATAAAATGATTACTTTTGCATCGCGGAAGGAGAAAAGGCGGCAGTTTGGACTCCTGATGGCCCGGATATGGAACCAATAAATCGAATAGCTATGAAAAGAATCATGTTGCTTGCACTCGTGCTGATGCTGACCGTTGTGAATGGATGGGCAGTGCCTGCCCGACCTGGCTTGTGGAAAACCATCGTGACACCTCAGGGAGAGAAGCTAAGCGTGCAGCTGTGCGGTGATGAGCGTGGCTGCTTCTGGCTGTCCAACGACGGACGCCGTTTTGTGGAAAATGCCGACGGCAGTTATCAGCAGGCCAGCCTGCAAGAGCTGGCTGCTGCACGGTCAAAGTCCAGACTCCAAAGCTCTCAGTCTGCTAAGCTCCCTATTTCCCAATCTTCCAGACTCTATCTAAAGGGCTCCCAGCCTGTGGTGGAATATCTTGGACAGAAGAAAGGACTGATCATCTTGGCTGAGTTTCAGAACAAACACTTCCTGCCTGAGCATGACCGTGCCTATTTTGAGCGTGTGGCCAACGAGCGCGGATTCAGTGAGGGTGACTATCGCGGCAGCGTGAAGGATTACTTCCTGAGTCAGAGCGACAGTCTGTTTGAGCTGGACTTCGACGTGGTGGGACCTGTCACCGTGTCGAAGAACTATGAATACTACGGACAGCCGGGTGCTGCCGATGTGGATGCCCACCCCTGGGAGATGGTGGTCGAGGCCTGTGAACTGGTGGCCGACCAGGTGCACTTCGCCGACTACGACTGGAATGGCGACGGCTTTGTGGAGCAGGTCTTTGTGCTCTATGCCGGACAGGGACAGAGCGACAGTTACGACGTGAACACCATCTGGCCTCATGAATACGAGCTGCACCAGATTGTGGAGAACGGTATACACGTCTACGGGAAAGGGCATGAGATGCCCGACGGGCTGATCATCGATACCTATGCCTGCTCCAACGAGCTGACCAGCCAGGACGGACCCAGTGGCATTGGCACTATCTGTCATGAGTTCTCTCACTGTATGGGACTGCCCGACCTGTATGATGTGGACTACAACGGCAACTTCGGCATGGGGCACTGGAGCCTGATGGGCAACGGCGTGTACAATGGTCGGGCCTTCATCCCTGCGGGCTACACCAGCTATGAGCGTATGGCCTGCGGATGGCGACAGCCGGTGGAGCTGTGCAAGGACACGCTGGTCAGCGACATGAAGGCCGTCAGTGACGGTGGTGACACCTACATTGTATATAATGAGGCGTACCCAGACGAATACTATCTGCTAGAAAACAGACAACCGACGGGATGGGATGCAGCGCTGCCGTCGGCCGGACTGTTGGTGCTGCATGTGGACTACGATGAGCGAGTGTGGCGCGAAAATATCGTCAACTCTGTCTGCGACTATCGGCAAGGAGGGAATCCCGACATGTGGAACACCCACCAGCGCCTGACCCTGATTCATGCCGACAACGATAACGACAAGCGATATTGGATGCCCACCTACCAAAGCTATACCAAGACCACTGAAGAGACCGACACCTATCCTTATTGGTCGATGGTCAATGATGAATGGTCAATGGTCAATGACTCGCTGACCAACAACTCCATTCCCGTGGCCAGCGTCTATCACGGTAATACTGATAATTCGCTCTTCATGAACCGCGGCATACAGAAAATCACTCAGCTGGACAATGGCGCCATCAGTTTCCGTTTCGATGAGCTGTCGGTGAAGTATGTCGCCGTAGACACAACGATGACCGACAAGCCCGACCTCACGGGAGCCATCTTCTATGAGTCGTTCGACCGTTGCATAGGCACAGGTGGCAACGATGGTGTGTTCAAGGGAAGCAGCGATGTGGCCTCAGCCGACTTCCAGCCTGACAACGGCGGATGGGACTCGATGGTGATGAAGGGCGGAGCGCGTTGTGCCAAGTTTGGCAATGCTACCTACGATGGCATCGTCACATCGCCATTTATCCTGCTGACGGGCGACTCGCTGCTACTCAGCTTCAAGGCTGCACCCTGGAGTCGCGATGATACCAGTCTCAGTGTCTCGGCAACAGGCGACGCGAAGTTTGAGACCAGTGAGTTTGAAATGACCGAGGGCCAGTGGACAACCTTCTCTACGGTGCTCACTGGACAGGGAAACATACAGATAACCTTCACACCAGGACGTCGTTTCTTCCTCGATGAGGTGGTGGTGAAGAAGTTGCCTGAGAATTACGCCGAGGGCGTCTCTCATCAGGAAGTCGCTTTCAAACCTAACGTCAGCTATGACCTCAGTGGCCGGCAGATAGAGGATGGCAAATTGAAAAGAGGTGTCTATTTGATTCGCAAATCCGACGGCAGTTTCAGGAAGGTCATCACTCGCGAATGATCAGGTCGCCAAAAGCGACCTCTCAATGCAGTACTGAAGGCTAGAAAAGAGGCGCAATTGGTTACAGGTTACACTTGTAACCATGTAACCTTTTTCCTGTAACCGGTGTTGTGTTTGCTGTATAAATATTTGTTGATCAAACATTTATGAACAATAGTTACACATCCTTTATCCCTCTGCGGTTACATGGTTACAACTGTAACCGTAACCATTCAGTGTACTACCCTGGAAAAAGTTGAATGGTTTTTACTTTAACCCTGCCATAGGTTGAATGTTTGTTAGGTACCTAAATAAATATATAGATTGCAACGCATAATCATATAGATTATAACGCGTAATCATATAGATTACGGAAAAGAATCATATAGATTAGAGTTCTTGTTTGCCTAGTAGGCTATATTGATCTCGCCCGTCAGCCACTTTGATGTGCTTAGTAAGCGACGGAGTAAAGCAATCTCCGCGACTATCGTGACCAAAGTCACGAACGAGCGACATCAAAAGGGCCGACGGGCGAGAGCAAAGTCAAAAGTACGCTGTATCTTCGTAGGAGGCGAGCGTGCTAGTCTTCGTCCATCTCCAGAATATAGTATTCGTAGGGAGCGAGGGTGATGGAAGTGTTGAGCTCCACATCGCGATCGAGCATCTCATCCTCCACTTCCTTGCCCTGCCACTGCTCAGGAATGGCGGCCTCAGAGGGGTTGTTGCGTACGTTCACGAGAACGAGGAAACGCTCCTTGGCATCGCTCTTCTCGAACACCAGCACATCCTGGGCGGGATAAGTCGTGAGCTGACCTTTGCGCAGGGCGGGATGCTCGTTATAGAGATGGATGAGGGCCTTGTACTCCTGGTAGAGGGAAGAATTTGCCGTCCAGTCGACGGGTACGTAGTGGAAGAAGTTGATGGGAGTGGGGTAGCCTACCTCCTGCGATCCGTAGATGAGAGCTCCGCCATGCAGGAAGATGGTGGCCACATAGGCAGCCATCGAGCCGCGCTCGTTGGTGAACTCCACGACGGGTGTGGCTTCAGTAGAGTGGTCGTGGTTGGTGGTGAAGCGCATCTTCACTTTGCCGGCAGGCAGATTCTCATACTCGGCACGGTCGGCCTCGATGAGGTATTCGGCTGGCATGCCGTTCTGGAAGACGTGGAGCAGGGAGTCCTTGAAGTCCCAGCCGTAGTTCATGTCGAAGCCTCCGACGGTGAAGTTGTCGACGTTCTTGCCCTCGGCCAGCATCACAATCTTACGGGGCTGAGCTGCCTGGCGCAGTTCGTCGATGGCTTCTTTCCAGAAGTCGGCAGGCACACCGTCGGCCACGTCGCAGCGGAAGCCGTCGATGCCCACCTCAGTGATCCAGAACTTCATCGCGTCGATCATGGCGCGCCGCATGTCACGGCTGTCATAGTTCAGGTCTGCTACGTCGAGCCAGTCCCAGGGACGCGGATGGATGATGGTGTCGGTCTCTTCGTCGTGAGTGTACCAGTCGGGATGTTCCTTCAGCCAGGGATGATCCCAAGCGGTGTGGTTGGCTACCCAGTCGAGGATGATGGCCATCTGATGTTCGTGACATACCTTGGCGAGGTTCTTGAAGTCGTCGATGGTGCCGAACTCGGGAGCCACGGCAGTGTAGTTGCTGATGCAGTAGGGAGAGTTCTTCCCTTTCTCGATGCCGATGGGGTAGATGGGCATGACCCACATCACGTTGACGCCCAGGTCACGGATGCTGTCGATGCGTGCAGCGACGGCATTGAGCGAGTGGTCAGGAGCAAACACACGGGGGTTGACCTGATACATGGCGATGTCGTCGACGGCAGGGAGCTGGAAGTCGGCGACGGTTTCCTTTGGCTTGGGGTCGCAGGCTGTCAGCAGCAGCACGGCTGAGCAGATGATGGTAAGTACTTTCTTCATTTTTGTGCCTATTAGTTTTGTTAAAAATCAAGCGAGCCGTAGCAATGAGCGGCTCGCCTGATAGTAATCTAAGTTCTTTGTTACCTCTTGGTGATGATGCAGTGTGCTTTCGTCTCGCAGAGCGGATAGAACTCAATGTGAACATCTCCCGAGACGCTGACGGGGATATTGTCATTAGAGCCGTTGATGATGTTATCGGCTGTACCACCCCAGTTACCGTCTTCAGTATCCCAAGTGCCATTACCCTTGAACTTGATGACACCGGCCTCGGTGAAGGTAGCATCACATTCCCAGCAAAGCTTGTCGAAGTTGTAGGTCATCTCGACACCTTTGTCCCAGTCGTTATTCACTGCACTGCCAACAACGAATACACTCTTGATGGGTGTAAGCCTGTAAGTCATATCGGCTAAATTGACATCTGCACGATAGAATCCCGGTTCAGGCATGATATTGCCGGAATTGCCATCATCAATCAGCGTGCCGGTAAGGCCGTCGGCATTGAGCGTACCCGTTCCATAGTTGCCGTTGTCCCAGTTGTCGGCTGCACCACGCAATTTGAAGGCACCCTTTCCGTCAGTCCAGCTGTCTTCTTTGGCATAGAAGAATCCGGTATAGATGCCATTGCCGTCAGCGCAGTAGAGTGGCTGCTCCGTGCCTCCCCAGCCATTGTTCACACCAGCCTCGTAGATGTACTGCTGGAAGTTCAGCGGGGTGATGACGTAGGTCATGTCGGCCATGTTCACCTGGAAGCGGTAGAACTTAGCCTGCCCGTCGACGTGGAAGGAATGGTCGCCGTCGAGGTTGTAGCGACGGTCGAACGAACCGCTGAGATCCTCGCTGGCACCTGTGGTACCGAAGAGCTTGTTCCATGTGCCTTCGGCCACGGCGTCGATAGCTTCCTTATCGCCAAAGGCGAACCAGAGCTCACTACCCGTGCTCTCAATGGTATAGGTGAAGACGGGGTCGTCGACCACGCTGGCGCTGCTGTGCGAGAACGGCATGGTCATAGCCGACTCAGCACTCCACTCGCCGGGTCCGCCGATGAGGTAGTAGGCCTCTGCGATGTTGACAGACTCTACCTTGAAGGTGTACTCGAGCATGTTGAGCGTCACCTTGATCTTCTTCGGACCGGCAGGTACGCAGAACGAGTTGTCGGCTCCCATGTTGTAACGGAAGTCAATCTGTCCCTCGGTAGCCTGGCTGTTACCGCCCACGATACCGAGCAGCTTGCTCCAGTCACCGTTGCCGATGGCATCGCAGGCAGCGTCGTCACCAATGGCAAACCAAGTGTCGCCCTCGGCAGCAGCATCGAAGATGACGGTGAAGATAGGATCTTCATAGACATCAGCTCCGCTGTGGCTGAACTTGATCATGCGCTCGGTGGCTGAGGACTGCCAGTCGTTGGGACCGCCGATGAGGTAGTAGGCTGCCGAGATGTTGGCACGGTTCTCAGGGGTGAAAGCCACCTTCTGGGTGCCGTAGTAGTTGTTGCCAGGAGTACCGACGATGGTCACGGCCTCACCGCCAGTGACGGTGTAGAGCAGCGTGCGCAGGTAGAGGTCGGTAGCGGCGGGGTTCTTGGTGATACTGCCAAAATAGGCATCACTAAGAGCTGAAGGCATCACGGTGATGACGTTCTTCTCGTTGACGTTGGCGTCAAGGGTGACAACCTGTGAGAAGTCCTCATTACGTGAGATCTGTACCTCGGCCTTCATCTCAGTGTTGGCGGGCAGCGGTGATGCCAGGTTGATGGTACCGATGGCAATGGGCTGCTCTTCCTCAGCGGCAAGCAGGTCGACGAGGTTGATGGTCGAAGCCGATGGTGCGACGCTGACGGCATTGGCCGGGAATGCATTCTCAGGAGCATTCGTCTGAGGCACGAACTCAGTGGGGAAATCGTCGTTACATGCGGCGAATCCCATGGTGAGCAAGGCCATCATATATAAGCTTGTCTTTTTCATCTTTTCTTTTGTCTTTGGGAGGCGGGCAACGGTTTGGCACGGTTCCCGCCTCTGGTTAAACATTACTTCTGCTTACAATCACTTAACGGTTTCGAATGTGACAGTGTTCTTGTTCATGTCGACGGTCATCTTGAGCTGTCCTCCAGCCCAGTCGTCGAACTCCCACGAGCCCTTACCGTTCACGGCAGGACCAGTGAACTTGCCGTCGGCATCGAAGTTGCAGACGATGGGCGCGTCGTCGACCTGAGTACCATACGAGTTGCCGCCATCCCAGCCGGTGAGCTTGGTGTAGAAGCGGAACTGTAGCATGCCACCAGGAATGTCGAATGTACCGACAAAGACGTTGCTGCCGATCTCAGTCTCCATGATGCGCCATGCAGCAAGTGCCTCGGCATTGCCCTTGGCGGGTTCTGTCCATCCTGAGCAGTTACCAATGACATAGATGCTTGCCAGACCCTTGATGCTGTTGTCAGGACGCATCGACTTGAAGGTGACGGCGTTCGAATAGATGCCTGTGCCTTCGATAGACTCCTTGGCAGTGGTCTGAATGTCGGCATAGACACGGAAGGCCACTTCGAGATAACCGGGATCTGTCCAGTTGTTCTCGTCGGTGATACCGTTGATGTGATTGATGCTCTGAGAAATCTCCTCACCGCTGAGGGTAGCTGAGCATGAGGTGAATGCTGTCTCCAGGAACCTTGCACTTCCGTTGTCCTCAGTGTCCCATTTGGTGTTGCCACCCTGTACCAGGCCGACCTGCACCTTGTAGTTCACAACGGTGTTGACGAAATAGTTGGGCTGCGACCAAGTGAGGTTGATCTTGTTGTCCTTGAAGATGTCGATGTACTGGTTAGCCAGTGGCGAAGCGTTCAGCACGAACTCCGTGGGCGCATTGGCTGGTCCCAGTACGGGGTTGTCGTCGCGGTCCGAGTCGCAGGCTGTGAACATCATGGCGATGGCTGCAAACAGCAGACCGGTCTTGAAATATCTTGCTTTCATAACTATATTCCTTTTCAATGTTCAATATTAATAATCAATGATCAATATCCCGGGTTCTGCTGGAGGTTCGTGTTCGACATGACATCGCTCGAAGCCAGTGGGAAGAGGTTGTACTTGGCATCGACAGCATGGGGTGTACCCACGTTGCTGTTCATGCCCTTGTGGCTCCAGAGGTATTCGGCCGTGGTGAGCTGGTTGAAGCGCACCAGGTCGGAGCGGCGATGGCACTCCCATGCCAGCTCACGTCCGCGCTCATCGATGATGTCCTGCTTGGTGGGATTGGCAATGGCGGGCACGCCGGCACGTGTGCGGATTTCGTTGAAGCGGGCAATACCGTCGCACTGTACGCCACCCACCACCTGACACTCAGCCAGCATGAGGTAGACATCAGCCAGGCGGAAGATGATAAAGTCAGTGTCGGGGAAGGCGTTAGCACCGCTGATCATCGAGCCGTTGGCCTTCAGGTTGGTGAACTTCGTGTAGGCATATCCGCTCTGGAAGTTGCTCAGGTCAGCAATGGCCTTCGACTGTCCGTCGGTGAAGAAACGTGCACGCTGGTCGGCAGTCTCATCGAACTTGTTGACGAACTGCGGGGTAAGGCGGATGCCGCCCCAACCGTCGCCGCCGAGTCCATAGTCAGCAGGATTCATGTTGCCACCGATAGAAGCACAGACGATGTAGGTCGAGCCACCATAAGCCTGCGTGTTGATGTGATCCTGATAGACGCTGAAGATAAGCTCATGGCCGGTGCCCAGCAGCTGGTCGTTGTCGGCACAGAACATCTTGTACCAGTCGGCTGCCGACTCAAGTTTGTAGCCCAGGTCGATGACCTTCTGGCAGTACTCGGCGCACTTGGCGTAGTTGGCTGTGCCTGTGTAAACCTGAGCATTCAGGTAGAGCTTGGCCAGGATCATATAGACCATACCCTTGCCGCAGCGATACTTCTCGGGATTAGCAGGCAGGTCGTTGGCACATTCCTCCATGTCTTTGACAAGCCAGTTGAACAGGTCGGCACGGCTGATCTGCTGTGGGTTGGCACCACCCACCTCCGAGTTCTCGTCGGTGAAGGGAACATTGCCGAAGAGGTCGATGGCGTGCAGATAGCTCAGTCCGCGCAGTGCACGAGCTTCAGCCTTGTACTGCTTCAAGGTGGCATCATCGGTGTTGCCGATGCGGCGCATCACCTCGTTGCACATCGAGATCTGGTAGAAGATGCGGCTATAGCAAGCCGAGATGAACACATCGCTAGAGGTCCACTGCAGTCCGTGCAGGTCCTTGATGGTCTGGTCGTTCCAGCCCATGACGCACTCGTCGGTGGGCAGCTCCTGCAGGTTGAACAGGGCACGCAGATACTGACCGAAGCCACCGTCGATACCTTCGATGTCGGGACCTCCGCTGGGGCCGTCGGCCGAACTGACTGCAAGGCCTATATAGCACTTGGCCAGAATCTGATTATAAGCATCGTTATTGGTGAGTACGTTTTCGGGGGTGTCCAGATTGGGGTCAATAGGGGTCACGTCCAGGTCGCCAGTGCAAGCTGTAAAGGCAAAGGCCGTGGCGACGGCAGGAATCAAACCGTATTTCTTGATATTCAGTTTCATATTTCTTGTCCTCCTTAATGATTAAAAGTTAAAGCTTGCACCCAGGATGAAGTTACGTGAGCGGGGATACATGTTGTTGTCGATGCCGCCAGCCACCTCAGGATCAACACCCTCGTAGTTGGTGATGGTGAATATGTTCTGGGCAGTGAAGTTCAGACGGCACCAGTCAGTGAGGTTGTAGGCCAGGGTCACCTTGTCGAGCTTCAGGAAGGAAGCGTTCTGCACGTAGTAGTCACTCTTGTACTGTGCCTGCGAGAAGTTGCTGAACGGAGCGGTGGTCACACGGTTGGCGATGAAGTTGTTGGTCCAGAGGTCGGCCAGCATCTCAGCGTCGGAGGCCACATTATTATATACGTAGTTGCCCAGGCTTGAACGGAGTGATGCCGAGAGGGTCCACTTCTTGTAGCTCAGCTCGGTGTTGAAGCCGATATTCACGTCAGCATCGGGCTTGTAGTACACGTAGCGGTCGTCGTCGGTGATCTGTCCGTCGTGGTTGCGGTCAACATAGACACCTTCCAGGGGCTTGCCATTCTCAGCATAAACCTGCTGGAACACATAGAACGAGTTGATGGGATTGCCCACCTTCTGTATCTGCACCTTGTTGCCTACACCACCCGAGATGCCGCCAGTCTCCACGCCGGGATCGGTGGGATCGTCGCTGGCAGTCAGCTTAGTGATCTCGTTTTTGTTGTAGGCCACGTTCACGCCCACTTCCCAGCGCAGGTCCTTCTGCTCGATGGGAACGACGTTCAGGGCTACTTCAATACCCTTGTTCTCCATGTCGCCTACGTTCTGCAGCAGATAGTTGGTGAGGTTGGTACCAGCGGAGACGGGTACGAAGTTCAACAGGTCGTTGGTCTTGCGCTTGTAGAGATCGATGCTACCGTTGATGCGGTTCCTCATGAAGCCGAAGTCCAGACCGACGTTGTAGGTTGTAGTCTCCTCCCACTTAATCTGGGCTGCATAGCCCTTCGGGGTGATAGGAATGATCATGCTGTTGCCAAACCAGTAGTAGGAACCGGCCTGATTGGTGTGATAGGTAGCGATGGAGGGATAGTCACCCTGTCCGATGTTCTGCTGACCGGTGATACCATAGCCCAGACGGAGCTTCAGGTTCGACAGCCAGTCGACGTTCTTCAGGAACGGCTCCTCGCTGATGCGCCATGCCAGAGCCACTGAGGGGAACAAGCCCCACTTGTTGTTCTGGAAGCGTGAAGTACCATCGTTACGCAGGGTAGCGGTGAGCAGGTAGCGGTCCATGAGGGTGTAGTTCAGACGTCCGTAGAATGACACGAGGTAGCTTTCGGTCTTGAACAGCGGCGTGGTGGCAAACTCTGTGCCCAGACCGTCGTTCGACACCTTATAGCTGGTAGTCCTGTTGAAGAAGCGCTGCCATGAATAACCGCCGAGGATGTCGAAGCGGCTCTTGAGCTCCTCAAGTTCCTTGGCATAGGCCAGATAGAACTCAAGGGTCTGGTCGCGACGCAGCTGTGAGTAGCTCTCCCAGAGACCGCTACCGTTCTGTGCCTTGTCGTGCCAGGAGATTTCGCTGTTCTGCTCGGTGACGTTCCAACCGCTGGTGGTGGAGAAGTCGAGACCGAGGTTCAGGTTGGCACGGAGGCCTTCGAGGAACTTGAACTTATAGTCGAACTGAGCATTGCCCACGAAGCGACGTACGTATGAGTCCTTGTTCTGCTGGTTGAGCTGAGCCACGGGATTGAGCAGAGCCATTGAGTTGGGCAGCCCGCTGTTCATCCAGTAGTGGTAAGTGCCGTCCTCGTTGTAGACGGGCTTCAGAGGATTGTACTTCACAGCCTGTCCGATGGCACCTTCGTCAGCGTATGCGTTGTGAGTGAACACGCCCTTACCGTTGAGGTTGATGGTCAGACGGTCGTCAAGCAGGGTGGGGGTGAGGTTCAGACCCACCGTACCGCGGTTCATGTTCGAGGTCTTCAGCGTACCGTCGTTGTTCAGGAATCCTGCGCTGACGCGGTATGGCATCTTGAAGTCGCCTTCTTGAGCCACATAGCCGCCCGTGACGCTGGCATTCACTTCCTCAGCAAATGCAGTCTTGTAGATCTCGTCCTGCCAGTTGGTGTTGGCGTTGCCCAGGGCAGCCATTGCATCGGCATTGTCACTGTAGCGTGAGGTGAAGAGCTCTCTCAAGCCCTCGGCGCTGAGCACGTCGACCTTCTTGCCTACGGTCTTGAATGTTCCGCTCAGATCAACGTTGATGCGGGGCTTGGCGCCAGCCTTACCCTTCTTCGTGGTGATGAGGATCACACCGTTAGAAGCACGGCTACCATAGATGGCCGTTGCCGATGCATCCTTCAGGATGGAGAACGACTCGATGTCGTTGGGGTTGATGGTGTTCAGCACATCACCGCCGCTGATGCCCGTCGAGCTGATGGGCAGACCGTCGATGACGATCAGAGGGTCGTTGCTGGCTGAAAGTGACGAGCCGCCACGAATGCGGATGGTCGATCCTGCACCAGGGGCACCGCTGTTGGTCGTGATTTGCACACCGGGGGTCTTACCCTGCAGCAGATCGGCGGGCGACGTGGCCAGACCCTTGTTCAGCTGGTCGGCCTCGACCGACATCACCGAACCGGTGGCATCGCTCTTTTTCACGGTACCATAACCGATGACCACCACATCTTTCAGCAGCTGGGCATCGTCCTGCAGTGTGATTGTCACGCTGGGTGCAGCCTTGACCTCGGCCGTCTGATAACCCACATACGTGACACTGAGTGTCTGACCCTGGTTGGCCTTCACCTGGAAGTTACCGTCGAAGTCGCTCACGGCGCCCGTCTGGGTGCCTACGACGCGGATTGAAGCTCCGATAATGGGTTCACCAGTGGCATCTTTCACATGGCCCTTCACAGTAATCTGCTGCGCAAAGGCCCCTACCGAAAGGAAGAGCCCCAATACGAGGGCCATCATCCTCAGCGGTAATTGAATGTTTACCTGCTTCATCATTACATGTTTAGTTAGTTAATTATTATAATACTTTTCTCTATTCTAGCCTTCATTAGGTAAATAACGGTGCAAAGATAGATGTTTTTTGCCTTTCCTTGCAATTTTTCTACCCTTTTTCTCGTTAGTAGTATATGCAAACGTTTGCATCCTTCCAACCTATATTATTATAAGGTATTCGCGCGTGAGGGAAAAACTTTGCACTATCTTTGCATGGTGAATGAAGAAGCGAGTGGTAAATCGCTGACAGAAACTGAAATTATAAATAGTCAATCGATAACAGTAAATCGTTAATAACTATGCTGACGATGAAGGACATAGCCCGTGAGCTGGGCATCTCGGTTGCGACCGTCTCGCGGGCGCTGAGCGACTCGCCCCGCATCAGCGAGGAGCGTCGCCGCCAGATACAGGCCTATGCCCGTGAGCATAACTTCACTCCCAATGTGCTGGCCGAGTCGTTGCGCCACTCACGTGTGAAGCCGATGAAGATCATTGGCGTCATCGTGCCTGAGTTGGTGCACTACTATTTCTCTACCATTCTGAAAGGTATCGAGGAGGAGGCCGAGGCTCGCGGATATCGCATCATGGTGGCGCAGAGCGGTGAGAAATATGAGCGTGAGGTGCGCCTCTGCCAGTCGTTCTACGAGAACAAGGTGTGCGGCATCATCGTCAGCCAGGCCAAGGACACGTTGCACTACGAGCATTTCCAGCGTCTCATGGATGCCGGGGTGCCGCTGGTGTTCTACGACCGTATCTGTACTGGGGTGAACGCCAGCCGTGTGGTGGTCGACGACTATATGGGAGCCTACAATGCCGTCAGCTATCTCATTGACACGGGATGCCGCCGCATTGCCTATTATGGCTCACAGATGAATCTGGAGATCTCGAAGAACCGTTTCAATGGTTACAAGGATGCCCTGCTGAAGCACGGCCTTCCTTTCGACCAGAGTCTGACACGCTATTGCGACAATCGTCAGGACGCTGAGATTATCACTCCCGACATGTTTGATGGCGATCGGTATCCTGATGCCTTCTTTGCCGTCAATGACGACACTGCCATAGGCATCCTCTATACTGTGAAGCGCATGGGGCTGCGTGTGCCGGAGGATATCAGCATCTGTGGCTTCACCAACGGCGAGCGTGCCATTGCCTGCGACCCTATGCTTACCACCGTCGAGCAGCGGGGCATCCGTGTGGGCGAGGAGGCTGCCAATATCCTCATAGGCCACGTGGAGGGCACCCTCCCCATCAATCATGCCGAGAAACGTATCGTGCGCACTCGCCTCATCATCCGAGGAACAACAAGGTAGCTTTTTTATGAAGACAACTTGAACAACTAAGACAACTTTTTATGATTGACATATCATACTTAAAGAATCATATATACGATGTGGTCGGAGCCATTCATGAAGTTCACAAAGAGCTAGGTGCTGGGCTTAACGAATACTGCTACCAAGAGGCTTTGGAGTGTCAGTTGAAGGAACAGGGCATCACTTTTGAGCGGGAAAAGACTTTCCATCCTATGTATCACGGAAAGGCCATGAATGCCGTATATCGCTTATATTTTCTCTGTATGAATGATATCATTGTCGAATGTAAGGCAGTGGTAGAGTTGACAAACATCCATCGGTCACAGTTGTTCAATTATCTTAGGCTGACTAAGTTCCCCTGTGGCATTCTGGTAAACTTCGCTCCTCGGTTTGCCACCATCGAGCGGTATTTTTATGACAAAGAGCTTGGAGAAGTACTTACCGTGAATGGAAGCATTGCCAAAAACCTTTAGAAAGAAAGTTGTCTTAGTTGTTTTAGTTGTCTTCAAAATAAACCAAAATAAATATGAAACAGAAACCTGATCTTAGCTTTTGGAAGCTCTGGAACTTGAGCTTCGGATTTTTTGGAGTGCAGATAGCCTATGCGCTTCAGAGTGCAAACATCTCGCGTATCTTCCGCACACTGGGAGCCGATCCTCACGACTTGTCGTTCTTCTGGATTCTGCCGCCGCTGATGGGCATCCTCGTGCAGCCAATCATCGGTACGCTCAGCGACCGCACCTGGACACGCTTCGGACGCCGTATTCCCTACCTCTTCGTGGGTGCGGCAGTGGCTGTGGCGGTGATGTGCCTGCTGCCCAACAGCGGTTCGCTGGGGCTGGGCATCTCGTCTGTGATGATCTTTGGACTGCTGATGCTCATGCTGCTCGACACGTCGATCAATATGGCCATGCAGCCCTTCAAGATGCTGGTGGGCGACATGGTGAATGAGAAGCAGAAGGCCAAGGCCTACAGCATCCAGTCGTTCCTCTGCAATGCCGGCTCTGTGGTGGGATTCCTCTTCCCCTTCGTGTTTACGTGGATTGGCCTGAAGAACGTGGCTGCCGAGGGCGTCGTGCCCGACTCAGTCATCTGGTCGTTCTATGTGGGTGCTGCCATCCTCATCCTCTGCGTGCTCTATACCACGTCGAAGGTCAAAGAGTGGCCCCCCCAGGAGTATGCTGAATATAATGGAGGAGCCCCCCTGTCGTCCCCCGAGGGGGACACTATAGACCCTGCCAACAAAACTGTTGAAGCCCCCTCGGGGGCCGTAGGGGGGGCTTCTGGCAATTGGTTTGTCCTTCTGAAGAATGCTCCTGCTGCCTTCTGGCGTATAGGCTTGGTGCAGTTCTTCTGCTGGGCTGCGTTCCTCTATATGTGGACCTACGTCGTCGATGCCGTTTCGCTCACTGTATGGAACACGGCCGACTCTGCTACTGCCGACTATCAGGAAGCAGGCAACTGGACGGGTGTGCTCTATGCCATCCAGGCTATGGGATCGGTGGCATGGGCAACGCTCATCCCCCGTTTTGGCAATATCAAGACGGCCTATGCTGTCAGTCTGCTGCTGGGTGGAATCGGCTTTGCACTCATTCCCTTCTGTGCTGACAAGTATCTGCAGATCCTGCCCTTCCTGCTCATCGGTTGCGCCTGGGCTGCTATGCTCGCCTGCCCCTTCACGCTGGTCACGAATGCCCTGCAGGGCTATGGCCACATGGGTGCATACCTGGGCCTGTTCAATGGCACCATCTGTCTGCCGCAGATCATTGCTGCCCTTTGTGGCGGAGTCATTCTCAAAATGGTTGGCAGCTGCCAGTCGTCTATGATGTATGTGGCAGGCTTCCTGCTGCTCGTCGGAGCTATCTGCGTGTTCGGCATCAAAACAAAGAAATAGTTCTTGGACGAGCCGAGCATTTTAAAGTTGTCTAAGTTCTTCGACTAGCGAAGCGGCAAAGCCGAGCGGTTTAAGTTGTCTTTTAACTATGGAACAAAGCACATTTTTCGAGATTTGCGGGTGGATGGCCAGTATCACCATGATACTAGGCTATCTGCCTCAGGCCATCCATACCATGCGTACGCGTGACACCGATGGCATAGCCCTGCCCACCTTCCTCATGATGGGTATCGGAGGAGCCTGCTTCATGTTGCAGGGCATCCTCCATAAGCCTGATGTGCTGTGGGCACTGTTCATCACCAACCTCATCACCACCATTTGCTGTATCATCATCTTCGGCATCAAGGTCTACAACGACTACTTCAAGAAGAAGAAAGCCTAAGGATTAGGTGAACTACAAGTAGTAGCTGAGTGTCAGATAGAAAGCTGCAACGACAACGACGAAGGCCACTGTCATGAGGATGCTGGCAAGGAGGATATAGCAGATGATGCGCCACCACTTGAAGCCCGACAACTGCTTCAAGGGCAGCAGCGTCAGTGCCAGCGATACCAATGACAAGCCATAGTCTATGCAGAGGAAGTCGAGTGTCGTGCTGTATAAGGTGTACATGTTGGAAGTGTAGACCAGTGCCACCATGAACTCTGAGTAGCGCAGGTCAGGGATGGCGGGACACCTGCGGAAGAAGATATAGAGGAATCCCGACAGCAATGCCAACCAGAACAACGAGAAGATATTGGGGAATTTCTCTTGGAAATCAACGATGAAGTCTGTGTACTTTTTCAGTTTTGCTCTAGCCTTGTTATCCAGATCTTTCATTTTCTGACTGTCATCGTTAACGTCTTGACTGGCCTCGCTCTCGGCCCTGCTTTCATCGTTAACGTCTTGACTGGTTTCGCTCTCGACGCTGCTGCCATCGTTAACGTCTTGACTGGCCTCGCTCTCGACACTGCTGTCATCGGTGGCATCTTCACTGATCGTAACCTCTGTCTCAACATTCTCCTTCGCAAGTTTGTTCTCACCCTTCAGGTTCAGGCCGCTCGATACGATGATCGAGAATGTGGTCAGCAGAAAGAACATCTTGAACGGGGGGAAATAGGCCATCTGCATGCCTTTCAGATAGTCGCGGATCATGTAGCCGGGGCGCAGTATCAAGTCACGCAGCGAGCGGAACATGCTTCTGTTGCCCAGTCCCCATACGTCGAGGAACAGCTTAAACATGTTCTTGAAGGAATAGCGTCCCACACGAGCCGACTGCCCACAGCGAGGACAGTAGTTTCCTTCATACTGTGTGCCGCAGGTGGGGCAAGTGTGCTGCTCATTGCTAAGCGGTGCCACCTGGTAAGGCATTTGTTGCCATTGGCGGAAAGCCCGCCACCGTTCTTTGATTGTTGCCATTTGCGGATGCAAAGGTAAGCATTTTTTCTGATTGTGCCAAGCAAATTGATGCCAAAATCGTTTCTGCACCTTTTATATATTATGAAAGGAAAAGTCCAAAAACTTTGGTGGTTTGCAAATTATTTGTTACTTTTGCAGGCGAATTCTGAAGAAATAGAAGAATGACCCTATATCCGAAACTGATTATGGACGCACTCGCTACTGTGACGTATGCGGGTACGAAGAAGAACTTGGTGGAGAGCGGCATGGTGGCCGACACACCCAGTATAGCCCCCCTCAATCCCCCCGAAGGAGGGAAGTCTTGGAAGGTAAAGGTGGTGCTCGAGTTTCCCCGTGATACCGACCCTTTCCTCAAGTCCACCGTCAAGGCCGCAGAGGCCGCTATCAAATACCACTGCGGACAGGACGTGGAGGTGGAGATCGTGACTGAATTTAAGTCTAGGCCCCGTCCGAAGGATGAGGACCTGCTGCCGGGCGTTAAGCATATCGTTGCCGTGAGCTCAGGCAAGGGTGGGGTAGGCAAGTCGACGGTGGCCGTCAACCTGGCCATTGCCCTGGCCCGTCTGGGCTATTCCGTAGGTCTGCTCGACACCGACATCTTCGGCCCTTCTATTCCCAAGATGCTGGGCGTGGAGAATGAGCGGGTGTATGCTGTCAACAAGGACGGACGCGACCTCATCGTGCCTGTCGAGAAATACGGCATCAAGTTCCTCTCGATAGGATTCTTCGTCGCCCCCACCACTGCCACACTATGGCGGGGAGGCATGGCCTGCAACGCCCTGAAGCAGCTCATCGCCGATGCCGACTGGGGCGAGCTCGACTATCTCATCCTCGACACGCCGCCAGGCACCAGCGACATCCATCTGACGCTGCTGCAGACGCTGAAGCTCACGGGTGCAGTCATTGTCTCCACTCCCCAGCAGGTGGCACTGGCCGACGCTCGCAAGGGCATCGACATGTATCAGAACGAGAAGGTCAATGTGCCCATCCTGGGACTCATCGAGAACATGGCCTGGTTCACTCCTGCCGAGCTGCCCGAGAACCGCTACTACATCTTCGGACGCGAAGGCTGCAAGCGACTCGCTGAGGAGATGCACGTTCCCCTGCTGGCACAACTCCCGCTGGTGCAGAGCATCTGCGACAACGGCGACCAGGGCACGCCCGTAGCTGCCAATGCCGAATCCATGTCGGGACAGGCCTTCCTCACGCTGGCACAGGCCGTGACTACCACTGTCAATCGATTAAATAAAAGAATAACAAACACAACATCGACAGCCGAGGACAGCGAAAAGGGACAGCACAGAAGCTAATGAAGTTGTCCTAGTTGTTCAGGTTGTCATCAAAAAACAAAACCGACACAACCATGATTTGGAACCCCAACAAAGAGTGCATGAGCCGCGACGAAATGAGCGCTCTGCAAGGTAAGAGACTTCACAAGATCGTAGAGTACGTCTATCACAACGTGCCCTTCTACCGCAATAAGCTGCAGGAGCTGGACATACGGCCCGACGACATTCAGACCATTGAGGACATCCGCCGGCTGCCCTTCACCACGAAGAAAGACCTGCGCGACAACTATCCCTTTGGACTGCAGGCCGCTCCCAAGAGCCAGATCATTCGCATACATGCCTCCAGCGGCACCACGGGCAACCCCACCATCGTGGGCTATACCCGCAAGGATATCGGTGTGTGGAGCGAGTGCATGGCCCGCTGCCTGACGGCTTATGGCATCACCCGCGACGACACGTTCTCCGTCTCCTATGGCTACGGACTGTTCACGGGCGGACTGGGAGCCCACTATGGCGTCGAGCACATCGGAGCCAGCGTGGTGCCCGCCTCAACGGGTAATACCGAGAAGCACCTCAAGCTCATCCGCGACCTGGGCGTCACGGGCATTGCCTGCACGCCCTCCTATGCCCTCTACCTCGCTGAGACGATGGACAAGATGGGCATCACCAAGGATCAGATCCGTCTGCGCGTGGGTGCTTTCGGTGCCGAGCCCTGGACCGAGCAGATGCGCCAGGAGATAGAAGAGCGCCTCGGACTGAAGGGCTACAACCTCTACGGTCTCTCGGAGGTGATGGGCCCCAGCGTCAGCTACGAGTGCCAGATGCAGCACGGCTCCCACATCTGCGAGGATCATTTCTATCCTGAGATCATCAATCCTGTCACCCTCGAGCCCGTGCCCAGCGGACAGACGGGCGAGCTGGTGTTCACCACCCTGACCAAGGAAGGCATGCCCGTCATCCGCTACCGCACCCGCGACCTCTGCTGTCTCCTCGACGGACAGTGCGACTGCGGACGTACCAGCATCCGCATGGGACGCATCGAAGGCCGCAGCGACGACATGCTCATCATCCGAGGCATCAACGTCTTCCCCTCGCAGGTCGAGAGCGTCGTGCTCAGCATGCCCGAGTTTGCCCCGCGCTATATGCTCGTCGTCGACCGCGAGCGCAACCTCGACACCCTGCAGGTGCAGGTGGAGATGCGCCAGGAGGTCTTCACTTCCACATTCGACACTCCCGCCGCTGTCGATGCCCTCGAGAAGAAGCTTGCCAACAAGCTGAAGTCTGTGCTCAGCATTGCTGCCAAGGTGCAGCTGAAGGCTCCCGGCACCATCGAGCGTTCGCAGGGCAAGAGTGCGCATGTCATCGACAAGCGTAAACTGTAACCGAATTATTTTCCCCCCCCTTAGCGATGAAAGCAAAGAAACTGTTTTACCTCTTACTGGCATCTGTACTGCTCACCGCCTGTGCCACCGAGCAGCGGCATTATCGCATCGGAGTGTCGCAATGCTCCGACGATATCTGGCGCGACAAGCAGAATGCCGAGCTGCGCATGGGTGCCTACTGTCAGGGCAATGTCGACCTGTGCTTCGCTGCTGCCTACGACAGTGACGAACGGCAGGTACAACAGATCGACAGTCTCGTGAACCTGGGCATCGACCTGCTCATCGTGGCTCCCAACCAAGTGGTCACCATCTCGCCCGCCATCGACCGTGCCTACGACCGCGGCATACCCGTCATCGTGTTTGAGCGGAAGACCAGTTCACAGAAGTTCACCGCTTTCATCAGCGCCGACAACCACGAGATGGGGCGTGTCATGGGCGAGTATGTCGCTACGCAGCTGAAGGGTAGGGGACGTGTGCTGGAGATTATGGGTCTCAAAGGGTCGTCGCCAGCCATCGAGCGCGACAAGGGGTTCACCGATGCCCTGAAGGCCTTCCCCGGCATTGAGCTGGTGGCTACCCTGCAGGGCGACTGGACCGAGCCCAGCGGCTATCATGTCATGAACGAATATGCCGGCGACTACGACTCCATCGATTTCGTCTTCGCCCAGAACGACCGCATGGCCATGGGAGCCCGTCAGGCATTCCTCGAGCACGGCAGTCGCCTGCCCAAGTTCTGCGGCATCGACGGACTGCTGGGCGAGGGCGGCGGCATCCAGCTCGTGCGCGACTCCATCCTCGAGGCATCCTACATCTATCCCACTCATGGCGATCAGCTGCTGCAGCTGGCAGTCGACATCCTCGACGGCAAGCCCTATAAGAAGGAGACCTCGCTCATGTCGGCCATCGTCACCCGCGACAATGCCAAGGTGCTGCTGATGCAGGGCGAGGCCATCCAGCAGCAATCCGGCTATCTCGACCGTCTCCACAAGAAGGCCGACTCCTACCTGCACCGGCTCGACACCCAGCGCGTCATCCTCTGGCTGGCCTGCGGCTTCATTGCCCTGCTCATCGTGGTGTTTGTGCTCTTCTACCTCTATCATCTCCGCAAGATCGACCTGCAGCGTGGCCATGTGGTGAACACGCTGTGGAACCTGAAGCCCGAAGATGTGCCCGAGAAGCCTGAGGTGAAAGAGGAGGCACCCGCTGCAGAGAGCACCGCCGAGGTGGAGAGTGACGATGACGACGAGCCTGTTGCCGTCTCCCATTTCATCACCCGCTTCAAGGAAGTCATCGAGTCGCGCCTCTGCGACAGCGATGTGAGCGTCGAGGACCTGGCTGCCGACATGAGCCTCAGCCGTGTGCAGCTCTACCGCAAGGTGAAGGCCATCACGGGCTCGTCGCCAGTCGAGCTCTTGCGCTCAGCCCGTCTCAACCGTGCCTATCAGCTGTTGCTCACCACCGACAAGAGCGTCTCCGAGGTGGCCTATGCCGTAGGCTTCACCGCTCCCAGCTACTTCACCAAGTGCTTCAAGGAGGAATACGGCTTGGTGCCCGGCGACATCAGGAAGTGACTCTGCTGCTGGCACCGCAAACAAGAAAAGACCCTCAAGGCATATCGTCCTTGGGGGTCTTAACATAGGCGCTGAACTCACACACACTCACACACACTACGGACGAGGCTCGTCGCCGCCGCTGTCGTCAGAGCCACCTCCGCCGCTGCTGCCACCGCTGCTCTCGATGCCCGAGCCGTTGACATCGTTGGTCAGCTCGAAGCGCACGTCGCGCAGCATCGTGGCAGGGTGAGAGAACACCTGCTGCTGGGTGGTCACGAGCACAGCCTCGCCGTTGATCTTCATCGGGCGCTGCACCTCGACGGTGCCCTTCAGCACGGCGGTCGTCTCGGGGGCGAAGTTGATGCGCGTCTTCTTCACCAGGGCAGCGGTGCATCCCTCGATGGTGTCGCTGCAGGCCGACGACAGGCCCACCTTGAAGATGCCGATGGAGTCGAGCTTGATCTTCTGACCCAGCTCGAAGTAGTGCTTGAAGGCAGCCCCGAGCTCGTCGAGCACGGCCTTGCAGTCGCTGCGCTTCACCGTGCACTGCGTCTGGATGAAGTCGGCAAGCTCGTCGGTGGTGATGAACTTCTCGTCGTACACGGGGCGCACAAAGTACTTGCCGAAGGTCTTCGACAGCTCATTGGTGTTGCAGTACTTTTGAACT
Organism: uncultured Prevotellaceae bacterium; assembly: GCA_900318685.1. GTDB lineage: Bacteria > Bacteroidota > Bacteroidia > Bacteroidales > Bacteroidaceae > Prevotella. The sequence goes on from ONLL01000002.1 coordinate 105,901, forward strand.
TTTTGTGACATAATGTTACACTTTTTTAATGGTTAAACATACTGGTCTTCTATCGGAATTACTGCTCCGTAACAGGCATTCGCTAATGCTTTCTTTTACGCTACAAAGGTACAAAAAATTTTTGAAACTACCAAACATTTTTGCAACTTTTTTGCTCAAAGAGAAGAATGATTTATGGAGAAAATCGCGGGACGGTTCTTTGATCCGCGCTTAGATCAGGGAGAGTAACCGTTCCGCGATGTTGTGGATGAAAAGGGACTTCTTGTCCGCTTTCCTACTTTCCTACTTTCCGCCTTTTGCTAAATCGTCGGAAGTTCGGAGACGAGCTTCTTGTAGTGGCCGCGCATGGTGCGCTTTATGGCCTTGTCTGCCTCCAGACGCTGCAAGGTCTTCTGCGCGGCGCGGTTGTTGGCGTAGCCGAAGGTCTGTGCAAACTTCTCCGTGCTGAACTCCTCGGGCAACAGGCGGAAGCACTCAATGAACTTGTTAGTGCGGCGGCACTGCTTGGCAGCATCGCGCAGCTGGTTGTCGTAGTAAGCACGATGCAGTTCGTAGTACCAGAAATGCTGGGTGCGGTACTGAATATCGAGCACCAGATCTACCAGAGCACGGTCCACGTCATCAGGTGTATAAGTGCCAGTCTGTTCGCGCTCCTGCCAGTGGCGTATATCAATGTAGGGTGCGCTAATTGACAGCCCATAGTATGGAACGCGCTTAATAAGCAGCCAGTCCGCTTTGTCTCTGTCGTTGAACTCTGCAATGGCGCGGCGCTCGTCGCACCACTTGTGGACGTGTTCTACCAGAGGCCAAAGAGGCAGTTCGCCGCGACGCTGATCCAAGCGGTAAGCCCACTGTCTGAGCGTCTCATTATAAGCAGCGACATTGGAATCCTCCTTCCGACGCAGCGGCATCATCTTGAAATCATCCTCGCCCATCGGGATAGTCGCAGTACGCGTGTCAAGACCTGAATTGACAGACCTCTCATTGATAATTTTCTGTAGCGTGGGAGGCGTAAATGTCTCCATCATATTCCAGAAAACACGGTAGCGGCCACTGACCGACTGCTTGTTAGAGTAGTGCTGGTCATCGTACTCCCCATGAAAGCTGAGGAGCACCATGTTACTGCGCGAAATCCAAGACCCCGATTTGCCTATTTCGAGATCCTTTTCACTTGAACAGGTCACCATGTGACGTCCCATCATCTCACCGTCCACTTCCTCCTTGCAGTTGATCATCGAGCGGATGAACTCACTGTTTGACGAGCGGTATCCAAACATGCGGTTATAGATGGCCGGGCGAAGGTCTTTCTCCTTATTAGCCCCCTTGGCATCCGTCTCGCTTTTCCACGTGTTGGTGCTCTCGTCGGCTATCTCACTCTCGGCAATGATGGGAGCCAGCAGCAGGTTCATCAGGCGCTCCAGTGAGTGCTTGCCTGATGTCGGGTCGCCCACGCCCCAGATGATGTAGTTCAAACGGGTGCGCTCGCTCTCGTTAGCATAGAAGTAATAGTAACAGAGATCCATGCACGTGCCCATCATCGCAGCCGAGGCAAAGAGCAGGAAAGGCCACAGACGGCGCGGATGAGGCTCGCAGACCTCGCGCAGACAGGGGAACACGTCGAAGAACGCTTCTATCTGGTCGCACCAGCGGTCGAAGGGCAGAATGGCCAGGGGATTGACGTTCTTCGACACTTCCGACGTGGGCAGGTCACGGTCAATGCCTGCCTGCTCTATCAGCTCTGCCAGTGCCTTCGGACGACTGCGCATCAAGGGACGTTTCTGCACCGTAGTGATACAGTTCTCCAGTTCGTCGGCAGTCTGGTCAGTCCAGTTTCTAACGTAGTCGAGCTGTCGGGCCATGGCCAGTGCCTTCTGGGCATTGTTGTCGGTGAGCAGTAGCAGCCAGGGTGCAGTCTGGCTGATGAACGTCTCATGGCGATGTCCCTCTGCCACGGTCTCGCCGTAATGCCCGTTCAGAGCCTTGACGATGGCCTGCTCACGCTCAGTCAGCTCTATGGCATCCGCAGCTGGAAGGGAAGTGGGGGCAGGGAGGACGGACGGATTTTCGGCCGTCCCTCCTTGCTTGCCTTGCTGCTTGCGCTGCTGCTCCAGTTCCTGCCAACGTGCCTTGGTGGGGGCAGACTCGCCTCGACGGTAAGCCTCTCCATAGCGAGCCTCGTAGGCGGGATTCTCATAGCTGAACAGCTCATCCCAGTCGATGTATTTCACGTCACTCATCTTCGGGATGAAGTGAGCGTGGTCGGCGTTCTTCGTCTGACCGTCGGCATAGTCCAATACGCCTAGGATCTCAGCCATCTGGTAGGCATTGTCCTGCAGGTTGCCCCAGTCCTCGCGGGCCTTAAACACCACCTTGATGCCCTCGCCTGAGGGAGTGATGAAGATAAACACGATGCCCAGCTCCTTGAAGTCCTCGCGCTGCAGCCACTCCTCTATGCGCTCCTCTGGGTTCTTCACATGGTCGGCATCGACCACGGCCAAGCCTGACAGGTAGCCATACTGCTGCAAACGCCACCGGGCTGTGCGCTTCCAGCGGTCAGTACTCTCTACGAAGTAGCTAATCGTGGGGATGAAGGCAGGCAGTCCCGACTTCTTCTGCTTGATGTAGTACTTCACGCGGCTCAGGTCGTCGGCAGGCACCTTCTTCTTCCTTCGGTGCTCGTCCTTCTTCAGTTCAATGCGAAGCCAGTCCTGATAGTCCTGGGACTCCTTGACCTCGTCCACATACTCGCTGACGACCTTACGCAGCTCGGCCTCAGCCATCTGGCGCTTCATCTCGCGATAATTGTCGATGAGCGCATTGTTCTCAGGCTTCTGCATCATGTCTTTCAGTGCCTGCTCAACTAACTTCTCAGTTGCTTTGTCGATGTTTGGTTGGAATACAATCATTGTTCGTTTCCTCCTTTTAAAATGGTGTGAATAACTTTGTTGAATCGCTCTGAGGCAGGCAGACGGCGCACCACGAGTTGCACCTGACGCAGCACCTCAGCCTGCCAGTCGCGGCTGTGACGAGTGAGGTCGACGGTGCCCGTGAAGGTCACCTCGCCTTTCTTCTCGTCGAGCCAGCATTGCAAACCGTCCTCTGCCACCACCCGAAGGCTTTCGGGCTGCTGCTGTGGCTTCAGAGGCTTGATGCCCAGCTTCTTCAACTGACTGGTGTACTCACTCCAGGGATCGGGAGTATCGGCTGCACACGTCAGGTAAGCCACCTTCAGCGGCTTTTTCTCGCTGCTCGTCTCATACACCTTGCCGCCCTTGCAAGTCTTCACGTTGCGCTGAGCTGGCTCACCCTGCTCATAGGGCGTAAAGGTAAACTCGTCGCCCATGTAGGTGCCCGTACCCCGCACACGGCGGGGCTTGGGCTTGATGTTGTTCGTTGACTGTGTCATAGTTACTTCGGCAGTTTGATGATGTCGTTACAAATCACATCTTGATAGCAGTTCCCGTTGACTTCGTGAACCTGGAAGCGTAATGCTGCCAAAACCACTTCGCCCTCGTAGAATATACCTAGAGCAGAGTTCCCGAACAGAGTACACATGTACTCGTTCTCGTACTTACCACCAAGCTCTTTAAGTCTGATGGTACATTTTGCTACTTGTTCGCCCTCTTGTTGTTTGGAGGGCAGGTAGGTCACAACTCCCTGCGACACTACCTTCAGGATGATTGTTCTCATCTTTATTATTACTTGTGATATTTAAAGATGAGACCGCGATCTCAAGATGCTCCCTTCGCCTTTTAGTGCACATAAACGAACTTTGCACCACAAGCAGATTATCTGGATTGCAGTGCAAAGGTACGATGTTTCGAAGTGGTTGCCAAGAAAAAAAAGGAAACTGATTATTGAGAAAATAATCAGTATGTGATTCTGAATAAACTTTTGTAAGATTCAGCTTTCGGGTGGCATTTTTAGATGCCCCAATTTCTTTAAACGTATTTGCATGGCTTCCTGTGACACGTTAAAAATCATAGCCATATTCCCTACCAATATATTATAACTCGACCACGTCTCTTTTTGGAGTGGATTATAATATAATGGACCATACTCATCGCCATATATCTGGTGGATATATTGATTGTGAAGTTGTTTATAAAGAGCTTCAACAAGCCTATACGGCATCAATAAACAAGAAGCGAAAAAATTGGCATGATGCTCATACCACTTGAGTTCGCCTTTACTGATGGTGGTCTTGCATTCGCCGATAGTTTCACTGGTTTCACCAACAGAAGTGTAGTTGTTTTTACGCAAATGGGCGAGATGAAGCATATAATGCCCAAGTTCATGTGCCAGAGTAAAACGTTCACGAGGATAATTGTCACATAATGGCTTTAAATATATGTTTCCTGTTTTAACATCAAGGTATCCCAATTGATTACGCGAAGACATTTCTTTGCGTATACATGTAATTCCCTGTTCTTTTGCTATAGCATAGGGGTCGATTTCAAAGGGGTGCTTATCGGGATATCCATAGATTTGACCAGGCTGTTGATGAAGCATTGACAGGTATTTTTGCACCTGATCCCTTGTTATTTTTTCAGCCGCTTCTTCTATATCAGGATTACTAAGATATGGAGCTCTTATAATTCGGTCAGGATAGACAGCAATACCGTTCGAAACCAGCGAATCGGCAAGCGAAGATGTCAAACAACATTTCTCAGCATCATAAATCATGAGAGCGGAGTTCATGGAGTGCCGACCTGAGAGCACATCCATATTGAATTGTCGCTGGCTGTAGTCTTCAATGGAGCGTTGTACAATGTAAGACTCTTGTGACATCTCCTCGTTCATGTTGACAAGAACAAGCCCGATATATTTATCTTCCGCCAAACTAATTACTTCTTTGTCAAAACCATAAGGCGAAACAACAAAAAGCTTGATGTTGCGTTTTGACTCATACTTGCCAACGTAGGCGTATATTTTTTCTGTTGATAGTCTCTCTTTAACAAACTCATATGCTTCCACATGCGAAGGCTTGTCATCATCATAGAATTCCTTGGAGTGGTATACGGAAACGGACAAGCCAGGCACAATGCCATCACCAAAATCCTTCTTTACATCTATGCGTTGGTAGCTAGTGCCGTATCCATGTTCAACTACATCATTGCGAAGGAAAGTTTCTACGCGTTCTTCAATAGTCGTAGTTTGAGATTCTGGCGGAGGAGGCAACTGCTGATTATCGATGATAGTCTCTATTTCATTCACATACCTTCTTACGTTACTCGCATCAAAAAGGCGATTGAAATTCTTGATTTCGATTATGTACTTGCAATGCTCCATGCTCGATGTCAGTGCCTTGGCCTCTTTTGCCGGGTCGTACGACATAGCGTTTTCCGCAGTACGGAAGGCATCCGGGCAAAACGTGGTCAACAACCTGGCTCGTTTATTGCGTGCTATGTCCTTTTCTACAATACCTTTGCGCTCACTTGCAAACCATACCAACTCATATAGTGCCTTTCCGCCTTCTCCTCTCTCCTGGCTCTTAATCCATTGGGCAATAGGTCCCTCAACCGCCATGCACCATCTCACGGCTTCACCCTTTTGTCTGAAGCAATTAGCAAGATCTGGGTCTATCTTTGCTAGGTCTTCGAATTTTTTATATTTATAGTCCATATTGAGCACCCAGCAAACTGCATGCCAATAGAAGAGGCTCATGATGGACTGACATGCTGACACTACAGCCAAATGTCTTACACTATGAAGGAGCGCAATAATGTGTTTTACTCAATAATAATAAAAGCCTCGAAACTCCAAACGGAATTCCGAGGATACTCGGGTGTTTTTATGACTTGATTACTACATTATACCTTCACAGCTGAAAGTAGAAAAGTAGAAAAGTAGGAAAGTAGGAAAGCGGACATGAAGCACTTTCTGGAGCAGAGAGAGTAAGAAATATTGGTATTGATAATAATAAAATTAAAAAAACTTATACTATGAATGTCTCTCTTCCGCCCCCGGAAACCATTCATGTCCACTTTCCGCATTTCCTACTTTCCGCATTCGTTGCATGGAAGGTTGCTGGCTTCGTCTCCAAGACCTATGTTCTTCGCCCCCAAGACCTATGTTCTTCGCCCGCAAGACCATAGCTTTTCGTCCCCAAGACCTATGGTTTTGGAGCCCAAGAGCACTTTCTGAGCGGGCCAAAACCTATGCCTTTGGAGCCCAAGAGCGGCTTCCGACGGGACGAAGAACGCCTTCCGACGGGAGCAAGGGCTGTGGGTTTGGGGAGCAAGGGTTCTTTCAGATTAGTTATTTTGTTGTTAATTATTTGCTGGTATCGCAGTTTTTTATTACTTTTGCAGGCGTAAACATTATCGAATCATGGAACGTACTGTATTTAACGAGGCGCAGATAGAAATGCTGGGAGCATTGTCTGCCATTAAAAGTGATGCTGACCTTATGGCATTGAAGCAAGCTATCTCTGAGTTCTTTGCCAACCGTGCCGATGAAGAGATGGAGAAACTCTGGGACAATGGCACTTGGAATGAGCAAACTTTGGAAGACTTGCGTACTGCACACTTTCGCACACCATACGAAGGATGAAGAGACATGTAGTGATTGACACTAATTGCCTTGTTCAGATGCTGTCAGCTCACGGCAATTACTATTCGGCATGGCGAGCCTATCGTCGTGGCGATTACATATTGTGCGTAAGCAATGAAATACTGAACGAGTATCAGGAAATCATTGAACGGGTAGCGAATGCTACTGTTGCAGTCAACGTGGTAACGCGATAATCCGCAGTCCATATACTTCTTTCTTTACGCCTCAGTATCGTTTCCGTTTGATTGATCAAGACCCCGACGACAATAAGTTTGTAGATTGCGCTATCATTGCAAATGCGGACTTTATTGTCAGTGAGGATAGTCATTTTGCTGTTTTGAAATTTATCCCCTTTCCGTCGGTAAAGGTGGTTCGCCTTGACGAGTTTGTCAATGAGCTGAAGCTCTCTCAAGCTTAGCTGGTAGAGAAGGGTTTTCGTCGCTTGTGCGCCTGTCGCGCCGATTGCGCCGTCATCATGAAAAATCGTTCATTTCGTGGAAAAAATGTTTCATTGCAACATATTTTGCACGTGATGAACGATATTTTTACGGTCGAACCGGCTTTGCTTCGTACTTTTGCAGCAGATTTTTCACTAACTACAGTACTAACAAAAAACGTAAGAGCAAATGGAAAGACTAAGGAGATTCCTCATGAGCATGACGCTCATCTTTGCGAGTACATTATTGTACGCGCAGACAGAAATCACCGGATCGGTGGAGGACGACATGGGGCCAATCATCGGTGCCACGGTGATGGAGAAAGGTACAAGCAATGGCACGGTGACCGACTTCGACGGAAACTTCAAGCTGAAGGTGAAGGCGGGCACGACGCTTGTTTTCTCTTACATCGGCTATGAGAAGCAGGAGCTGCCAGCCCAGCAGGGCATGAAGGTGGTGATGAAGGACAATGCCGCCCAGCTGGCCGAGGTGGTGGTCACCGGTTATCAGGTGCAGCGCAAGGCCGACCTGACGGGTGCCGTGGCCGTGATGGACATGAAGGGTGCCAAGAGCGAGGGCGACCCCAACATGCTGAACTCCATGCAGGGCAAGCTGCCCGGCGTGAACATCGTGACTGATGCCGCTCCCGGCGGCGGGGGTGCCTCTATCCGCGTGCGCGGTATGAGCACGGTGAACGGCGCCTCGCCCCTCTACGTCATCGATGGCGTGGCAACTACTGAGAACCTCAACTCGATCAATGCTGCCGACATCGAGTCGATTCAGGTGCTGAAGGATGCTTCCTCGGCCTCTATCTACGGTAGCCGCGCTGCCAACGGCGTGATCATCATCACCACGAAGAAGGGCAAGGGCGACAAGGTGACCGTGAACGTGAACTACACCGCCTCGCTGAACACCATCGCCAAGCAGTATGACGTGATGGACGCCCAGCAGTGGGGGCAGGCCTACTGGACCGCCAACAAGAATGCGGGGCTCAATCCCTCGCACCCCTTCTATGGCAGCGGCGACGCAGCTCAGCTGAAGGACTATCTCGATGCCAATGGCAAGGTGCGTGCTGCCAACACTGACTGGCAGGACGAGGTGTTCTCGTCGGCCTGGACGAATAATCTCTCTGCCTCGGTGAGCAACAGCAGCGAGAAAGGCTCGTTTATGCTCTCGGGCAACTACATCAACCAGAACGGACTGATGAACAACACGTTCTATCGCCGCTATACCGCCCGTCTGAACAGCACCTACAATATAAGTAAGGTGTTCAGCGTGGGCGAGAACCTGATGATAGCCCAGTGGAACGACCGTGGCTACGGCACCGGTGACGACCGCGGCATACCCTATACTGCCATGCGCCAGCATCCGGCCATCCCCGTCACTGACAGCGACGGCAACTGGACTAACCCCATGCAGCTGTCGGGCAGCGACATTGCCAACCCCGTGCATGAGCTGTACAACGGCCGCGACAACTCGAACGAGAGCTGGCGCATCTTCGGCAACGCCTACATCGACATCAAGCCCGTGGACGGCCTCACGCTGAAGTCGAACCTCGGCATTGAGCACACGCAGTTCTTCAACAAGAACCTGGGCCGCCGCATCCAGCCCTCGGACATGAACAGCGTGAGCCGTGCCTACGGGCAGGGCGACACCTACACCTGGACTAATACGGCCAACTACCTGAAGACCTTCGGCGGCGTGCATCATCTGGGCGTGCTGCTCGGATCGGAGTTCATCAAGTACCGCTCGGAGGACCTCAACGGTGCCAACCGCGACTATGCCTTCGAGGATGTGGACTATATGCAGATAGGTGCCGGCGGCGGCGAGCAGACCGTAGGCGGCGGCAAGGCTGAGTGGGCCCTGTTCTCGCTCTTCGGCAAGCTGGACTACAACTATGCCGACCGCTATCTGCTCTCAGCTACCTTGCGCCGTGACCAGACCTCACGCCTGCACAAGGACAACAACAGCGGCGTGTTCCCCGCCTTCTCGGCTGCCTGGCGTGTCTCTGAGGAGAAGTTCTTCCCTGAGAACAATGTGGTCAACGACCTGAAGATACGTGCAGCCTGGGGACAGAACGGCAACTCGGCCATCAGCGACAACTATGCCTACTACACCCGCTACGCCTATAACCTGCGTCACGGCTCCTACGACCTCAACGGCACGAACAACTCGGTCGTTCCGGGCATCGTGGCTGCCAGCAGCGGCAACCGCAACTTGAAGTGGGAGACCACCACGCAGACCAACCTCGGATTCGACGCACAGCTCTTCCAGGGTGCCCTGAGCCTGTCGTTCGACTACTTCTGGAAGAACACCAAGGACATGCTGACCATCCCGCCGACACTCAGCGTAGAGGGCGAAGGTGCTGCCATGTGGATGAATACGGGCGAGATGAAGAACAACGGATGGGAGCTGACCATGACCTACCGCTCGCCCGAGTACGGCGACTTCTCGTGGAACGGAACGCTGAATCTTTCACAGTATAAGAATGAGCTGGTGAAGTTCAACGATGTGGTGACATCGCAGGGTGGCGACTACCGCCTGATGGTGGGTCAGCCCATGGGCGTGTACTACGGCTATGTGTGCGACGGCATCTTCCAGAACGAGGATCAGGTGTCGAATTATGCCATCCAGCAGGGCAAGGGCGTGGGCCGACTGATCTTCCGCGACATCGACGGCAACGGTACCGTGGACGACAACGACCGCTGCATCATCGGCGATCCTAATCCCGACTTCGCCATGGGGCTGAACCTCGACCTGAACTACAAGGACTTCACCCTCTCGGCTTTCTTCTCGGGTGAATTCGGCTTCGACATCTATAACACCACGCGCCGACAGCTGGAGTTCATGCACTACGGCGGCGGCTCGTCGACCAACCACGGCGTGGACATACTCAATGCCTGGAGTCCCACCAACACCGGTGCCACTATCCCGGCGCTGACAATGGTGGACAACAACAACGAGACACGCATGTCGAACTACTTCGTGGAGGACGGCTCCTACCTCAAGCTGAAGTACCTGAAGCTGGGCTATCAGCTGCCTAAGACCATCGCCCAGAAACTCTTCGCATCGAACATCAGTCTCTTCGGACAGGTGGAGAATATCTTTACTATCACTGACTACAAGGGCCTTGACCCCGAAGTCATACTCGGCGGCTACGGTGCCCGTGTCGACAGTGGACTCTATCCCCGTGCACGCACCTTCACACTCGGTCTAAACGTTACTTTCTAACACGAACAATAAATAAAGACAGTTATGACAACCAAGATATATAAAGCAATCATTGCTTGTTCAGTATGTTGCTGTTTCACAGCAACCACCACGAGCTGCAGCGACCAGCTCGACCTTGCCCCGCAGGGTGAGTTCACTGCCGAACAGCTCACCGACGAGAGCATCGAGGGACTGATGTCCTCAGCCTACCAGGGCCTGGAGGCTCACTTCTTCGACGACAATAATGCCGCCTTCGCCGGCCCCATCACCAACTGGGTCTTCGACGTGCGCAGCGACGACGCCTACAAGGGTGGCGAGGGTGTGTCGATGGAGGCCAACATCCATCAGCTGGAGATTCAGAACATAGCCAGCGACAACCCCACCTGCCTGAACAAGTGGGAGAACAACTACCTGGGCATCGCCCGTGTCCATAAAGCCATGCAGGCCATCAACGACGCCTCGAACGTGAACGACAAGGACGCCCTGCTCGGCGAGCTGAAGACCCTCCGTGCATGGTTCTACTTCGACCTGAACCGCATCTTCCGCAGCATTCCCTATTTCACCGAGAACGACGACCCGAAGACCGTCACCAACGGCAACATGAGCCGCGACGAAATCTACGCTGCCATCAAGGCCGACCTCGAGAGCGCCTATGCCGTGATGCATGAGTCGCAGGACCAGCCCGGCCGCTTCACCAAGTATGTGGCCGCCGCCCTGCTCTGCAAGGTCAATGCCCAGACGGGCACTTGGAACGAGGTGGAGAAGTGGTCCGACGTGGTTATCAACAGCGGCAAGTACCAGCTCTACGACAACTTCGCCGACATGTCGAAGCTCGAGTTCAACAACAAGAAGGAGAGCATCATGGCCGTACAGTTCTCCACTGCCAACGACAACATCCACATCAACTTCTGCAACCTGCTGAATACCACGCGCTCAGAGGGCAACGTCTTCGGATCGGGCGACGACTTCTTCCTCGCTTCGCAGAACCTGGTCAATGCCTTCCGCACCGATGCCAACGGCCTGCCTTATCTGGACGGTACATTCAATAACGTGCGCGTGACCAGTGACTATGCAGGCAACCTCGACCCGCGCGTCGACCTCACCGTGGGACGCATCGGACTGCCCTTCCGTGGTCATCTCTATACGCAGGGATGGTGCCGCGACTATAATACCTACGGCGAATACTCAGGCAAGAAGGGACTCATCGACCCCTCCAGCCCCGACATGGTGCAGGGCTTCCCCTGGGGTGCCAGCGGCCTGAACTTCATCCTTATCCGCTATGCTGATATCCTGCTCTTGAAGGCTGAGGCACTCATTGAGACCGCAAGCGGACAGAATGCCGCCACCGACGAGAAGCTCGTCGAGGCTCGCAATATCATCAACCAGATTCGTCAGAAGGCCGCCCGCAGCATCGATGGCAACTATACTCCCGTTGACCTCGACCCCTTCACGGCTGAGTATAACGTAGGTCTTTATCCCACAGATTATGATGGCAACCTCACCTGGACGCGTGAGCGCGCCCGTATGGCAGTACGCATGGAGCGTCGACTGGAGCTTGCTATGGAGGGCCAGCGCTGGTTTGACCTCGTGCGCTGGGGCACTGCCGTTCAGACCATCAATAAGTATATGCAGGAGGAGGCAGCGCTGCGTCCCTACTATGCAGGAGCCAGCCTCACTGATGAAGAAATCTATCTGCCCATCCCCATTTCGCAGATCGAGAACTCAAACGGACTGTACAAACAATAAGCAATAAACGTGAAACAATAAACATTTTTGAATTATGAAAAAGAACATGCGAAATATTGCCAATAGAATAACGGTTATTGGTTATTGTTTATTGGTTATTGTCGTCGCCGCCTGCAGTGACGTAGAGATTCCTGCCTCCGCCTCTGATGCGAAGGCCACCGTCAGCAGCCTCAGCTACGACAACCCACAAGGCACCCGACAGCTCACCCTCAGCTGGACACTCCCTGCCGGCGACGTCACTGGCGTTCAGATCATCAAGGACGACCAGGATATCATTGAGCTGGAAGGCCCGCAAACCAGCTATTTCATCAAGAAGGCTCCCACGAATGTCGATGTCAGCTATACCGTCAAGGCACGTTTTGCCGACGGGACAGTGTCGAAGGGCCAGACCGTGCGCCTCTTCATCGCCTACGAGGCACAGAAGGGTGGGTCGAAGCTTGCCATGCTCCTGCCCAATGACTATCAGACAGGCTCTGCCGACGAAAAGGATGCTGCCGAATGGTTCAAGCGCAACTACGTGGACCAGGGCAAGGGCGTTATCCTCACTCCTGCCACCGTCGACGATCTCGACATCGAGAGCCAGTCGGCATGCTGGGTGATGTGCGACCGCATCGGCGTGGGCAAGGGCTGGGACCGTCTGCCCGGCGACCTTGCCTCAACAGCCACCATCGAGGCTCTGAAAGCCTTTGCCAATGACGGCGGCAACCTGCTGCTGACCAATCACGCCACGCAGCTCACCGTAGGCCTCGGACGCATAGCCGACGCCTATGCTCCCGGCATCTTCGGCGACGGTGAAGGCGGCGACAATCCCGACATCTGGGGCGTTCATCCCATCATCGGCAACGTCGAGGGACAAATCTACGACCACAGCGGTCACGACATCTACCGCGGCATGACCTACGAGCCCGGACTCTATGCCGGCATCTATTGCTTCGAGGGCGCAGGTGTGAAGGGCGACCACAACTGCATGTGGGATCTCAATGCCTATGGCCTCGCTCCCAACCCCAACGTCGTCACTGCATGGGAGGAGCTGACCAACTCGACCGTCCTGGGCACATGGAACCACGTCGTCGACTACTGCTGCGCCGGCATCGTCGACTTCGCTCCCACCACCACCTTCCCTGCCCGCATCCTCGCCGTAGGCCTGGCTGCCTACGAGTGGAACCTGGGCGGCAATGCCAATGCGAAGCAGTCGGAGCTGGAGAAATTTACAGCTAACTGTCTGAAGTATGTCGGCACGCCTGCCGAACAGAAAGTGGCCATGCTCGTGCCCAACGACTATACCTCATCTGCCGACGAGAAGGATGCCGTAGCCTGGTTCCAGAAGCAGTATGTGGATGCAGGCAAGGGCACAATCTTTACTCCATCCACCATCGACGACCTCGACATTGAGCAGAATACTATGGTATGGGTGATGTGCGACCGCATCGGTGTGGGCAAAGGCTGGGACCGCCTGCCTGGCGACCTCGCCTCAACAGCCACCATCGAGGCCCTGAAGGCTTTTGCCAATGACGGAGGAAACATCCTGCTGACCAATCACGCCACGCAGCTCACCGTGGGCCTCGGACGCATAGCCGACGCCTATGCTCCCGGCATCTTCGGCGACGGTGAGGGCGGCGACAATCCCGACATCTGGGGCGTTCATCCCATCATCGGCAACGTCGAGGGACAGATCTACGACCACTCCCGGCACGACATCTACTGGGGCATGACCTACGAGCCCGGACTCTATGCCGGCATCTATTGCTTCGAGGGTGCGGGCGTGAAGGGCGACCACAACTGCATGTGGGATCTCAATGCCTATGGCCTCGCTCCCAACCCCAACGTCGTCACTGCATGGGAGGAACTGACCAACTCCACCGTCCTGGGCACATGGAACCACGTCGTCGACTACTGTTGCGCCGGCATCGTCGACTTCGCTCCCACCACCACCTTCCCTGCCCGCATCCTCGCCGTAGGCCTGGCTGCCTACGAGTGGAACCTGGGAGGTGCTGCCAATACGAAGCAGTCGGAGCTGGAGAAATTCACTGCCAACTGTATCAGTTACCTTAAATAGTTTTTTTAGTTCATACATTAGGCCCTTGCTTCGGCAAGTATGTTGTTAGTGAAGGGAAAGGCAGTCTTCTGTGATGTGCCTTTCCTCTTCTCTTTGTCGTATGTCGACCGTAATATTGCCTTTGAATAAGGGCGAATAATGGGAAAAATGATGCAATGAACGATATTTTGTAGCATTTGAAACAATATTTCCACCAAGAAAGTGTGAAAATCCGTACTTTTGCAGCAGAAAACTCCAAATGAACTATGAAACTAAGAAACTTACTTTTCATTGCACTGGCTGCAACAAGCATCGAAGCCCTTGCCCAGAATGCCGTAGCACATTTTGATATGTCACTCAATGCTGGCTCCATCGTTGAGCGCCTTTCCAACAAGAGCTACATCGTCAGCTCGCAGCTGCCTGCCTGCACCATAGACGGAATCAGCGGCGAGGCCCTGCGCTTCGACGGCTATAGCAACTACGTGAAGGCGGGACTGCCCACGTCGACGCTGAGCACAGAAACGCTGACAATGAGCGTCGTGCTGGCCGCCGAGACCTACCCCATGATGCAGGTCGACGTAGCCGAGACCACGCCCACCTATGCTACCATCTGCGGCAACCTTGACGAGGGAACGAAACGGGGCTTTGCCCTGCAGCTGTCATCACAGGGCGACCTGCGCCTTCAGGTGTACGTCAACTATGGAGGTGGATATCTCGTCACCGTCGACGGCTCAGAGAAGCTGCCTCGCGGCAAGTGGAACGATGTGACGATGACCTTTGACAAGGCTGGCAATGCCGTCACGCTCTATCTCAATGGAAGGGCCATCGGCTCGAAGAAGAGCAATAAGTGCGACTTGCTGGTCGACAGCCCCGACTTCTACATCGGCAAGGATGCTACCGACAAGAAGTTCGGTCCGTTCCTTATCAATACCTTCTGCGGAGCCATCGACGACATCGAGATCAGCAATGGAGTCATTGACTATAGCCTCGTTAACCTCATCGACTTTGGCGCGCTGCCTCTGCCCGACTTCAACTATCCCGCTGCTCGGTATGACGCCATATCATGGCGTCCCCAGTTCCACGGCATGCCTAGCGGATCATGGACGAACGAGAGCCACGGAATGATTTACAGTGGCGGCCGCTACCACGTGTTCTTCCAGAAGAACGCCAATGGTCCCTACATGTCGCGCCTGCACTGGGGACACATCTCCAGCAAGGATCTCTGTGAATGGACCGAGGAGCCCATCGCCATTTACCCCGGCGAGCAGTTCGACATGAAAGGATGCTGGAGCGGGTGTGTCTATGAGCAAGGCGGCGACACATATATATTATACACTGCTGTCGACAACGAGCGTGCCCGCATTGTGCAGGCCAAGGCTCAGGACGCGGACCTTGTCTTCTGGGGCGAGAAGAAGGTTGTTGTCGACGGCCGTCCCTCCGGGCTGAGCGACGACTTCCGCGACCCTTATTACTTTGAGGCCAACGGCAGGCAGTACATCATTGTCGGCACGAGCAAGAATGGCATTGGCGCCTGCACGCTGCACCGCTATGACGGAGGCACCTGGACCAACGATGGCGCCATTTTCTTCCAGGGCAGCAACATAGCTCAGCACGGCACATTTTGGGAAATGCCCAATGTCACGCCCATGGGTGATGGCAAGTATCTCTTCACCTGCACGCCCCTTGGCACTGGCAGCGGGGTGCGCACGCTCTGCTGGGTAGGCACCATCGGCACTGACGGCAAGTTCGCTCCCACGTCTGACATGCAGTATCTGGAGATGGGGGGCATCAGCCGCGACGGCTATGGCCTGCTCTCTCCCACTATCTGCCAGTATGGAGGGGAGACACTGCTACTTGGAATTGTTCCTGACAAACTGCCCACACAGACCAACTATGAGATGGGCTGGGCGCACAATTTCTCCCTGCCTCGCGAGATATCCCTGGCTGCTGACGGGTCGCTCATTCAGAAACCATTCAGCGGGCTCACTGCCATGCGCACCAATACGGCCTTCGCCTGGGAAGGCACGCTGCTGGGCAGCCAGTCGCTGGTTCCTGTCAGTGGCAGGCAGATAGAGCTGCTGGGCGAGTTTACGGTTGCCTCTGGCTCTTGCGGTTTCAACTTCATGAAGTCAGGCAGCAGGCAGGCATCGCTCACCTATAATGCCGACAACGGAATCCTCACCCTCGACCTGACATCGCTCGACCGTACCGTCAGTGATTCCGGCTATGGCGGCATCTATGCCGTCTCCCTTCCCAGGAAGGTCGCCATAGGTGAAAAGCTGAAGCTGCATGTCTATCTCGATGGCTCCATTGCCGATGTCTTCGTGAACGACAGCTGGGCCTACAGCGTCCGCATCTTCCCCAACGATGCAGCACAGACAGGGGCTGAGGCCTTCGCCACAACTGAGATGAATGCCAGCATCCATGCCTGGACGCTCGATGCAAGGCAGGGCTCAACGGGTATTGACCGCATCGTCAGCTTCATGCCGCAGGATGATCGATGCTATGACTTGCTGGGACGGCCTGCCGACTCTTTTTCCGGCAAAGGTATTTATGTCCGTAATGGACGAAAGATAATCAGATAAAGAAATGCTCGTCGCCGATACACTTGTTGTCATAGGACTCTCAGCCATCTCCCTTGGTACCATACACGAGGCTGATGGTGTGCAGCAGCGAACCTTCTGGCTGAGGAATGCGGGGCAGGAAGCCGTCGCGCTTCAGCAGGGCTACACCTCCTGCGGGTGTACAACCATCGACTTTGCCAAAGGTCAGGTCGTCCAATCTGGCGACAGCACCCGCGTCACCCTTCGCTTCAATCCCCGTGGAAAGGGCGGCGAGTTCGAGGAAACGGGCACCATCGTCTATGGCGTTCACCATAAGCGTGTCAGCCTGGCCATGACAGGTTCCTGTGTCACAAGCGAGGAAACCTTGCTGCGCCAGTTTCCTGTCCGCATCAGCGACAACCTCCGGCTCTCTGCCAACCGTTTTGACCTGGGCATGATGAGGGTAGGGGAGACCAAGCAACGTCATGTCATCGTCTTGCATCAAGACGAAGGAAACCGTCAGGAGAATATCACTGTCTCGTTTGCTCCGGATGAGAAGACTCCCAAGGGGCTGCAGCATATTCAGCACATTATCTCCACGACTGAGAAAGGGCGACGGAAAGAGTTGACCATCACGCTCGATGTGATCGTCAAGTGATGGCGCAGGTAAAAAAGCGGAAGAATTATTTGCATAATTCGTTTTTTTCCTGTATTTTTGCAGGCATATTACGAATTATGCCGATATGATGAAGATAAGGAATATCATTGCAGTTGCTGTCTTGCTGGCATCCTGCTCGGCAGAGAAGACCTATAAGATAGGTGTGTCGCAGTGTGCGTCAGGTCAGTGGCGCGAGAAGGTGAACCAGGAGATGATGGCCGCCCAGCACCTGTATGATGAAGATGCCCGGGTAAGCATCGTCTGTGCCTACGACGATACTGAGCGGCAGATACGCCAGATTGATTCGCTGGCCGACAGCGGTATCGACCTGCTGGTGGTAGCTCCCAATGAGGCGGCGCCAGTCTCTGAGGCTATTGCGAGGACTCGCCAGAAGGGCATCCCCGTCGTCTGTTTCGACCGCAAGGCCGAGACCGACGACTATACGGCCTTTATCGGAGGCAACAACGTTTGGGCGGGGCAGACGGTGGCTGAATACGCCCTGGTGCAAGCCCGGCAGATGGGGAAGCCGAGGCCGGTAGTCATGGAAATCACCGCTACGATGGGCACGTCGCCGGCCCGTGAGCGCCATGAGGGCTTTGCCCAGGTACTTTCAGGCAATGCTGCCGTGGAGTATGTGTGCATCAACAGCGACTGGTCGTCGGAGCAGGCCTACGCCATCACCCAGCGGCTGATAGCTGCCGACAGCCTGCCCGACATCCTGTTCTGCCACAACGACGGCATGACAACCGGCGTCTGGCGGGCACTCGAGGAGGCAGGGATGCAGCGACGTGTCATGCTGCTTGGCGTCGACGGCATGCCCGACGAAGGCATCAGCTACGTCCGGCAGGGCATGCTCGACGGCACCTACGTCTATCCTACTCATGGCGAGGAGGTCGTCAGGTTGGCACTCGACATCCTGACCGGCCATGACTATGAGCGCGACAATTCCATGCGCGGACAGATGGTGACACCGGAGAATGTGGAGCTGGTCGAGCTGAACAGCCGCGAACTGATGAAGCAGAACCACGACCTCATCACCATCCACGACAAGCTGGAGGAGTCGCTGGTGCAATATGATACGCAGCACAAGATACTCCTGGGCAGCCTCGTGGCCATCGCACTGCTCATTGTGGCGGTCATGCTGGCCATACGTGCCTGGCTGCAGACAAGGAGAACCATCCGCCAGCGGCAGACCATGAACGAGGAGCAGACGCTCTTCTATACCGACCCCAGCGCCCGCCGGCTGCACGACATCTTCGACAAGCCCGAGGACGACCTGCCTCCGCCACGCTCGCAGGACGTGCTCTTTGCCGAGCAGCTCAACGAAGCCATCCGCAAGCACATGTCGAATCCTAACCTGAAGATGGAGGAGCTGGGCGAGGAGCTGGGCCTGGGTCGCGTGCAGTTATATAGAAAGGTGAAAGCCATCACTGGCCAGACGCCTGTGGAGTTGCTGCGCCAGATGCGACTGCAGCGGGCCTACGCCCTGCTGGGCAGCACCACGAAGACGGTGGCGGAAATTGCCTTTGAGGTGGGATTCAACACGCCGGGCTACTTCTCGAAGTGTTTCAAGGAACAGTATGGAAAACTTCCCATGGAACTAAGGGAAACGAAAGACTAAACGAAACAATCATTATAGTCAATATTTGTTTCATGTATCATTTTTGATATATACAGAACGATATTTGATATGCTTTTGCGCCCTTGGGCAGTACTTTTGCAGCAGATTTCTATTAACAACAGTATTAACCAAAAAGCAAAGGCAAAAAATGGAAAGAACAAAGAGATTGTTGCTGAGTTTCCTGACTCTGCTGCTCTGTACTACTATGTACGCGCAACAGGAGATCACGGGAACGGTGGTCGATGAGTTCGGCGACGGAGTCATCGGCGCAACCGTGAAGGAGAAAGGAACGGCCAATGGTGCCGCCACTGACTTCGACGGCAATTTCAAGATTAAGGTGAAAGAGGGTACCATGCTCGTCATCTCCTACATCGGATACCAGCCTCAGGAGGTACCGGCAACCAATGGGATGAAGGTGCAGCTCTCTACTGACGACCAACTGCTGCAGGAGGTTGTGGTCACGGGCTATACCACGCAGCGCAAGGCCGACCTGACGGGCGCCATCTCGACGGTGAGCGTCGACGAGATGGCCAAGCAGAACGAAAACAACCCGATGAAAGCCCTGCAGGGCCGCGTGCCGGGCATGAACATCCAGGCCGACGGTAACCCCTCGGGTGCTGCTACGGTGCGTATTCGTGGTGTGGGAACGCTGAACGACAACGACCCGCTCTACATCATCGACGGCGTGCCCACGAAGGCTGGCATGCATGAACTGAACGGTAACGACATCGAGAGCATCCAGGTGCTGAAGGATGCCGCCTCGGCCAGTATCTACGGTTCGCGTGCTGCCAACGGTGTGATCATCATCACTACGAAGAAGGGTAAGGACGGGAAGGTGAAGGTGAACTTCGACGGAAGCGTTGCCACCTCTTTCTATACGAATAAGATCGAGACGATGAACGCCAGCGAATGGGGCCGTGCCTACTGGCAGGCCTGCGTGAACGACGGCATCAACCCCTCGAACAACAACCTGGGCTACAACTACGACTGGGGCTATGATGCCAAGGGCAACCCTGTGCTGAACAAGATGACGATGAATATGTTCCTCGACGAGAATGCCTCTGTGCGTGCCGGCGATACCGACTGGTTTAAGGAGATCACGCGTACAGGTGTGGTGCAGCAGTACAACCTCTCAGTCAGTAATGGCTCGGAGAAGGGCAACTCGTTCTTCAGCATCGGCTATTACGGCAATCAGGGCACGATCAAGGAGAGCAGTTTCAGCCGTCTCTCGGCCCGTGCCAATGCCGACTACAAGCTTTTCGACGGCAAGGTGGTCATCGGCGAGAACTTCACGATGAACCGCACGATGGGCGTTGACGCTCCCGGCGGCGTGCTGGAGCATGCGCTGGAGTTCAACCCCAACTTCCCCATCTATGCTGAGAACAGCAAGTACGCCCAGGCTCTCGGTGCCTATTCTGAGCGCGAGAATCCGCTGAGCATGATCGACAATGCGAAGGAGAATGAATATACTCAGTGGCGCTCGTTCGGCGACGTTCACCTGAGCATCACGCCGTTCACTAACTTCATGGTTCGCACTACCATCGGTATGGACTACACTCAAAAGGAGCAGCGATTCTTCACATTCCCCATCGCCAACGGTAAGGTGATGCGCATCGACTCTGCCGTCGAGGGCAAGCAGGAGCACACCATGCGCTGGATGTGGAACGCCATTGCCACCTACAACCTGGAGATAGGCCGCCATCGTGGCGATGCCATGATCGGTACTGAGGTGAACCGCATGGACTATAAGATGAACTCGGCAAAGCGCTATGACCTGGCCATCCTGAACACCGACTATATGTGGCCCAGTGCAGGTGCTGGCCGACAGTTGGCCGAAGGCTTCGGCGAGGGCTTCAGCCTTGTGTCTTTCTTTGGTAAGGTGAACTACACCTTCGACGAGAAGTACCTCGCTTCGGTCACCCTTCGTCGTGACGGCTCCAGCCGTTTCGGTTCGAACAACCAGTATGGTACGTTCCCCTCGGTCTCGGCCGGTTGGCGCATCAGCGAGGAGAAGTTCATGGAGGGCACCAAGGGATGGCTCGACAACCTGAAACTGCGCTACTCCTGGGGACAGACCGGTAACCAGGAAATCTCTAACACTGCCCGCTATACTCTGTACAAGTCGGTCGTCTCCACTGGTCTTTGGGGCAGTGGTCAGGCAGGCTCCTCGTACGACATTGCCGGCAAGAACGGCGGTTACGACCTGGACAACGGCTATGTGCGCAATCAGCGCGGAAACAATGACATCAAGTGGGAGACCACTACCCAGCATAACATCGGTCTGGACTTCGCCCTCATCGGCAACGAGGTCTACGGCTCGTTTGACTGGTTCAACAAGAAGACCACCGACATCCTGCTCTTCATGGAAGGCATTGCCGCCATGGGTGAGGGAGCCGGTCAGTGGATCAACGCCGGAGAGGTGAAGAACAACGGTTGGGAGCTGACCGTAGGCTATCGTCACCGTCTTCAGAACGACTTCTCGTGGGACATCAGCGGAAACGTCAGCAAATATGTGAACGAGATTACTAAGCTGCCTGAGACAGTGGCCGCCAACGGCAAGTACGGCGGCAACGGCGTGAAGAGCGTCGTGGGACACCCCATGTTCTCGCAGGTGGGCTACATCTACGACGGCATTTTCAAGAGCCAGGAAGAGATCGACAACCATGCCATACAGGAGGGCGCAGGACTTGGACGCATACGCTACAAGGACCTGAACGGCGACGGTCGTATCACGGAGGAAGACCAGGACTGGATCTACGACCCGACGCCCGACTTTACCTGGGGTCTGAACATCTACCTGCAGTACAAGGACTGGGACCTGACCATGTTCTGGCAGGGCGTGCAAGGAGTGGACGTCGACTGCCGGGGCTATAAGTCGCAGACCGACTTCTGGGCCAACTCGGCCATCAACGTGCCTTATCTGAACAAGGGCGTCCGTGCCCTCGATGCATGGAGCACTGCCAACACGGGCAGCGACATTCCGGCACTGACCACAAGTGACACCAACAACGAAGGCCGCGTGTCGTCCTACTACATTGAAAATGGCAGCTACGTGAAGCTGAGAACCATCCAGGTGGGCTATAACATGCCCAAGAGCTTCACCGACAAGCTCCATCTGGACCGTGTGCGCTTCTATGCCTCAGCTCAGAACCTGCTCACGATCAAGAGCAGCAAGTTCACAGGCGCCGATCCCGAGAACCCCGGGTTCAACTATCCTATCCCTCTGAATCTTACATTTGGACTCAACGTTTCTTTTTAAAATTGAAAAATTAAAAAGTTAAAACATTAAGGACAAGAAACTAAAAAGGAATGTATTATGAAACGGAATATTTTAATTTTTTCATTTTTTGATTTTCTGATTCTGCTCTGCAGTTGCTCCGATTTCCTGGAGGAGCAGGTGCCGCAGGCCACGCTGACTCAGGATGAGGTGAAGAACCCTGAGTATATCGACAACGTGCTGATTTCGGCATACGCCGGACTGGTGAGCATCGAGGATATGAACGCCTCGTTCTCGCTCTGGAACTACGACACCCGTTCGGACGATGCCTACGTGGGCGGCTCGGACTTCTCGGACGGAGAGCCTTTCCACCGCCTGGAGAAGAGCACTGGCGTGATGACTACTGACTGGCCATTCAGCTCTATCTGGACACGTTTCTACAACTACCTGTCACGCGTCAGCCTGTCACTCGACATCCTGGCCAGTGCCGATCAGGAGAATGCTACCATCCGCCAGCGCACTGCCGAGATGAAATTCCTGCGTGCCTACGGACACTTCCAGCTGAAGCGCCTGTTCAAGAAGATTCCTTTCGTGAACAAGCTCAACATGGAGGAAGAGGACTACAACAACCTCTCGAACACCGAATACACCAACGACGAAGGCTGGCAGCAGATTATCAACGACCTGGAGGACGCCTACGCAGTGCTTCCGGTTACACAGGCTGATAAGGGCCGCCCCACCAAGGCCGCTTGCGCTGCATTCCTGGCTAAGGTCTACCTCTACAAGGCTTACCATCAGGACGATGCCAACAGCAATCAGGTGACAAGCATCAGTGAGGCCGACCTGCAGAAGGTGGTGGATTATACCGCCCCTTCCATCTACAACGGCTACGGACTGGAGAGCGACCTGCACAACAACTTCCGTCCTGAGGAGCAGTATGAGAATGGGAAGGAGAGCCTATGGGCAATCCAGTATTCCAGGAACGACGGAACGGTATATGGCAACCTGAATTTCTCAAACCGACTGATTGTGCCCTGTATTCCTAAGGTGCACGACTCCGGCTGTGACTTCTACAAGCCTTCTCACAACCTCGTCAGCGCTTATCGCACCAATAGCGACGGTCTGCCTATGCTCGACGACTTTGCTGATGTTGAGTACACCGTGGGTAGCAGTCAGACTGTGGATCCCCGCCTGTTTGTGACCGTAGGCGTGCCCGGCACTCCCTATATGTTCAATCCCAACTTTATGATTAGCGAGAGCAATGCCTGGAGCCGTTCGGGCGGTACCTTCGGCTACTTCGTGTCGCTGAAGCAGAATGTCGACCCGGCGCTCACCGACAGCTACCTCTATCTGTGCGACTCACAGTGGGCAAGCTCGATGAACCGCATCGTGTTCCGCTATGCTGATGTGTTGCTCATGCGTGCCGAGGCTCTGGCTCAGCTGGGGCAGACCTCAGAGGCCATTGCACTGGTGAACACGGTTCGTGAGCGCGCTGCCAACATGGCTGCCAATAGCGTTGTCTCAAACTATCCTAATAAATATGGTGTGCGCTATGCAGTGGGCAAGTACAACGGATCATACTCTAAGGATCAGGCCATGAAGATCATCAAGATGGAACGCCGTCTGGAGCTGGCCATGGAGAGTGAGCGATTCTTCGACCTGGTGCGCTGGGGCGATGCCGCCACCGTGCTGAACAAGTACTACACCAGCGAGAGTGATAAGATGAACTTCCTGAGCGGATCGCAGTTCACGGTCAATAAGAACGAGTACCTTCCTGTCCCCTGGGAGCAGATGGCAGCATCTAACGGACACTACACCCAGAACTGCGGACAGTGGTAAGCCTATACAATAAACGTGAAACAGTAAAAACAAAATGGACAACAATATGAAAAAGAACATAATCCACACAATAACGGTTATTTGTTATTGTTTATTGGTTATTGTCTTCACTGCCTGCAGCGATGATCACACGGGCAGCATCGACGTGAGCGGCTCCTGCCTCGTGGAGAAATTTGTCCTGAACGGGCAGTACGAAGGACAGATCAACACCGAGAAGCGACTGGTAAAAGTGAAAGTACCCGTCGACTTCAACCAGAAGAGCAATATGGAGATAACCAGCCTGGCAGTATCGGCCGGTGCTGAGGCAAACATGAAGGTGGGCGACCATGTCAATTTTGATGGCGACCGCACGCTGCACATCTCTAACGGCGACCTCGTGATGGACTATCAGGTGAGCGTACGCAATGACGAGGCCCTGATGTCGCTCTTCATCCTTGAGGGCGTGAAGGGTGCCATCAACCAGCAGGATAAGACTGTCAACGTGAGTGTGATGGCCAACAGTGGCATCGACCTCACAAACGCCACATTCGAGGTGGAGTGCTCGGAGGATGCTACCTGCAGTCCCGCCAGCGGTACGAAAGGTAACTTTACGGAGCCTTTCCAGATTACGCTAAATGACAACACGGCCACAACGGTATATACAGTCTACGTAACGCTGATTTCTAACCCCGTAGCCATCTTCGTGGGCGATGCAGAGAATATAGAGCAGCTGAACGACGAGGAGAAAGCAGCAGCCAAGTGGTTCACCGGCAACATTGAGGGTAGCGCTTACTCTTCATGGGATATGATTGCCAGCGGCAGCATGTCACTCGATGAGTGCAAACTCATATTCTTCCACCGCCATAGCCCTGCATACGGTAACTATAATGGATTTGCCGAGGCAGCAACAGGTGCCATGGCAGCACTGCCTAAGATGAAGGAATTCTGGAAGAACGGTGGCGCATTCGTACTGGGCCGCTCGGCTGTGAACTACGCCAATGCATTGGGTGCCATGCCTGTAGATGTGTTCCCCAACAACTGCTGGGGCGGCGGTGGCGGCGAGGGCTCCGACCTGATGGGCGATGATCCATGGCACTTCTTCGCTTACGATATCAACCACCCGCTTTGGAAGAACATGAAGACCTATCCCGGCGCTCCTGACGATGCCGTTTACACACTTGACAATGGTTACACCATCTGTAACACCACATCGCAGTTTGCACTCTGGGCTCCTTATGGTGGAGTTGAGGACTTCAACAACATCACTGGCAACCGTGGTCTGGCTCATGGCGGCGATGGCGCTATCGTGGTCTGGGAGCTGAAGGCCGCTGACGGCAACTATGGAAAGGGTGGTATCATCTGCTTCGGATCGGGACTCTTCGACTGGAACTCGCCTACCTCATACACGTCGAACTACCACGACAATATGGGTCAGATTATGCTCAACGCATTCGATTACCTAACAAAATAAATAAAAGAAAGTTATGAAGACAATGATATATTCAGTATTCGCACTCATGCTGTCAGCCTCGGCGCTGACGGCATGCGGCGACGACGAGTTCAGCGGCGATCCCGCCAAGGACTGGAACGGCACTGCCACATTCTTCGCTCCTACTGACGAACAAGGATTCGGCACTTACTACACGCCTGCTGTCGGGCGAGTTGGTGACCCCATGCCTTTCTATGATCAGAAGACTGGCGACTTCAAAGTGCTCTACCTGCAGGAGTTCATCAATAATATGACCTACCGCTTCCATCCCATCTGGGCTGTGACGACCAAGGATGGCGCCAACTATGAGTCGCTGGGCGAGATTCTGCCTTACGGCAGCAACGACTATCAGCAGGATGCCGCCCTGGGTACGGGGTGTGCCTACGAGAAGGATGGCACGTACTACATCTACTATACTGGACACAACGGTAACTGCAAGAATCGCGAAGTAGTGATGCGTGCCACATCGACCGATTTCAAGACCTGGACGAAGGATGAGCTCTGGACGCTCAACGGTCCTGAGTTCGGCTATTCTGGCAATGACTTCCGCGATCCTCAAATCTTCGTTGCCGATGACAACATGTATCACATGGTCATTTCTACCTATCCTCAGTTTGGTGGCGATCCCGTGTTTGCAGAGTTCAAGTCAGGCGACCTGAAGAACTGGGAGCACGTGGGACGCATCCGCATGATCTGGGACCGTATGCTGGAGTGCCCCGACATCTTCAAGATGGGCGATTACTGGTATATGGTCTACAGCGAGAGTTTCCGCACAAGCTGGAGCCGCAAAGTGAAGTACATGATGGCTCGCAGTTACGACGAACTCAAGAACTGCTTCAACGATGGTCCAAAGTGGCCTGCCGACGGCCATGAGGGAGTGCTCGACAGCCGTGCCTTCTATGCCGGCAAAACAGCTTCCAACGGCAGCGACCGTTACATCTGGGGCTGGTGCCCGTTCCGTTCGGGTGGCGACTTGCATGAGAAGAACATCAACGTGGGTGCCGGCGACGGTAATGAGCCCAACTGGAGTGGTGCACTGGTCTGCCATAAGCTCATACAGCACGCTGATGGTACGCTGACCCTAGGTGCCGTACCTGCAATGGCTGCCAAGTACCATAAGGCTGCTGCTGCCAGTGTGGTGACTTCCAATGGCTACAGCAATGGCGCGCTGAGCGGCGACGGTGCGTATGTGCTCTACAACCGTCTGGGCACTTGCAACCACATCACCTTCACCGTGAAGACTTCGAACAACTGGGATAAGTTTGGCATCTCCTTTGTCCGCGGTACCGACTCAAAGAAGTATTACACTGTGGTGGTCAATCCCGAGGATGAGAACCATCGCAAGGTGAACTTCGAACAGGAGGGTGAGGAAGGCAAGGGGTTTGTCGAGGGCATTGATGGCTATTGGTTTGAGCGCCCTGCTGACAATGTCTACAACATCGACATCTACACCGACAATAGTGTTATGGTGATGTATATTAACGATGTATGTGCCTACACCCAGCGCATCTATGGCATCCAGAAGAACTGCTGGAGCATCAATAACTATGGCGGCTCTATAACAGTGTCCGATGTCCACGTAAGCCAGCAGTAATGTTTCGCATGATGAGTTAGTAGTAAGTTCTTTTCATTGGTAAGGGATTGTTTCTCAGGATAACACGTTTTTATAACCCTAAATAAAGAAAGAAATGAAGAGACTATTACTCATGATGGGCATGGCAATGACAGTAATGGCCGCCTCGTCGCAGATCATACTGTGGGACGGCGAGGACAAAGATACCAATAGTGACGGCGGCTTTTGGAACAGGGCCGACCCCACCGTGGTCGATGACAACGGAAACAAATGCCTCAAGGTGACGCTGAAAGCTAATCCTGAAGGCTGGGATAAGGAGCACTGCAATGCTGCCCTGCCCCTTGGCGATGTCGACTTCAGAAACCTGCGCCGCATGACAATGAGAATAAAAATGAGTATCAACCACAACGTGTTGGTGAAACTGGTCAAGGACGGTGACGGCGGTTACTCTACGGGACGTTGGTTCTGGTGTGGTGATGCTGATCAGTGGAATATCCTCACCTTTGAGTTCGCTGCAGGACCTGACAGTGAGAGGATTACAGATACCGGCAATACGGTGCTTGAGATCTGGCCGTTTGAAGATGGTGGCGATGCCTTGAACAATGTGGGGCAGACCATCTATATCGATGACATCAAGATGGAGGGCACGATGGTAGATGGCAGGGGCATTTTAGGGCTCGCAGACAACTCGCTGACGGGCGAGGTCGTGGTGTCAGGCGTCATTGGAAAGGGCAGCTACCAGTGTACTTGGAATGGTGACTGGCATCCTGAATCTTACAACGACTATGCCCTGTTGGCTGCCAAGCTGGCTCCTACGGCCACCAAGCTCGATGTGAGCAGCGCAGCCCGCTGGGACGAGGATTGGGATGTCATCAAGTCTAAATGCCCAAGTATTGAGATTGTCACTGAAGAGTCATCAGCAGTCCAGTCCATCTGCACCGGGCATTCTGATGCATCTATCGAGGTGTTCTCCCTCTCAGGCCAGCGTGTTACTAATATGAATGCAAAGGGCATCTATATCATCAACGGAAAGAAGACTGTGGTCAGATAAAGACTTCTATTCTTATAGCTAAGGAAGTGCTGCTGTGGTGTTAATCGCTCCACGACAGCACTTCTTCATAATAAAAAAGGCCGAATATTTTGGTGACTTGCGTGTTTTTTTGTATCTTTGCCGCCAAAATACTATTAGATGATACCCAATCATTCACTAAGGAGCAGAATGTTACCTAGAGGAAGAGTTGCCCTACTGACTGAAACGATGCGAAAATTGTTTTTTCACATTATTATATTAATATGTGTGGTACTGCAGTTATCAGCTTGTGGCACCGGTGCGCGTTATCATATTGTGGTGCTGCAGTGCTCAGCAGGCAACTGGCGTTATAAGTTGAATAACGAACTGCTGGCTGCTCAGCACTTGTACGACCAGGACGTAGATGTGGAGATACTGAACTGCCACGATCAGTCGGACGTACAGGTGAGGCAGATAGACAGCCTAATAAATTGCGGTGTAGATCTTATGGTGGTGGCTCCTAACGAATATGCCGAGGTGGCTCCCGCCCTGAAACGTGCAAAAGGACATGGCATCCCCGTCATCTTGTTCGACCGCAAGGCCGACACGGATGACTACACAGCTTTCATTGGCGGCGACAATGTGGCAGTGGGGCGCCTGGCTGCGGACTATGCTGCTAAGCTGGTTGAAGAAAGCGGGGGTAGCAACGTGTTAGAGGTGACCGCTCTGCAGAGCACCTCACCCTCGCGCGACCGTCATAGGGGATTCGAGTCTGCCATACACCAGTATCCCGGCGTGAACTACGAGTGTGTTTTCGGTAACTGGGATGATCACCACACCGACACCATCGTGAGGCAGGCATTGCGAAGCGAGAGACGTCCAGACGTTATCTTTTGCCATAGCGACTTCATGGCACGTGGTGCTTCATGGGCTGTGAGCGATGCTGGACTTGATGGGCAGGTGAAGATCATCGGCGTGGATGGCCTTCCAGGTCCCGGTGAGGGAATCGAAGGCGTAGAACAGGGGTGGCTGGCGGCCACCTGTGTCTATCCTACCCATGGTGAGCAGATAGTGCGGCTGGCTCTTGACATTCTTGAAGGCAAACCCTACGACCGCGACAATCCCCTGCAGAGCATGGTCATCACGCCCGAGAATGTGAGTATGGTCTCTCTTTACAACAAAGAGCTTCAGCAGCAGAATTCTCAATTGGTAACCATACAGAACAAACTGGAGGAGTATTTCGGCCTGTACAACTTACAAAGTAAATTTATCTGGGCTGCCGTAGCAGTTATTGCACTGCTCGTTGTGGCCGTGCTCCTGACTTGGCGTGGTGTGGTTCAGATTCGCGCAGCTCATCGCCGTCAAAAGGCACTCAACAAGGAGCAGAAACTCTTCTATACAAATGCCAGTCACCAGCTTAAGACCCCATTGACGCTGATAGCAGGTCCAGTGAACCAGTTGCTGAAACGAAATGCCGTAGAAGGTGAGAATTTGGAATTGCTGGAGATTACCGAGCGTAATATCAGCCAGATGGAGAATGTGCTGTCGGATGTGCTCAACTTCGGCAAGGATACCAGTCTTCCGGCGGTAGACGACAAGACGGCTAAGGACATGGCGCAGCAGTCGGCTGCCGATATCGTGGAGAAGGAGCATCTGGGCATGCTGAAACAGGAGGACACGGAAGAGTTGTCGAATATCCTGATTGTTGATGACAATGCTGACATGCGCCATTATCTGCGGACCTTGCTGGCATCCCGCTTTTACGTGCTGGAAGCACCCGACGGACAAAGCGGGCTGCAGCTGGCCCGTGAGAGTGTGCCTGACATCATCATATCAGATGTCATGATGCCCATCATGGATGGTCTGCAATTCTGCAAGAGCCTGAAGGAGGACTTCATCACCAGTCACATCCCCGTCATCTTGTTGACTGCCCGCAGTACCGATACGCAGCAGATGGAAGGCTATGATCATGGCGCAGATGCCTATATGACCAAGCCTTTCCGGGCCGATCTGCTTATCAGCCGCATCGATAACCTCCTGCGCAGCCGGCAGAACCTACAAGTCGCCTTCAAAGGTGGTCAGCAGACCGATGAGCAGGTGAAACTTACCACTCAGGACAAACTCTTTATGGACCGCCTGCGTGAGGTGGTAAGGGAAAAGATGTCGAACCCTAAGCTGAAGATGGACGATCTGGGGGACGAGTTGGGCATCAGCCGTGTGCAACTCTACCGCAAGGTGAAGGTACTCACAGGGCTCTCGCCAGTGGAGTTGTTGAGGCAGATGCGCCTGGAGCGTGCAAGGACACTACTCAACAGCACTACTCAAACCGTAGCAGAGATTGCCTACGAGGTAGGCTTTGGCACGCCCAGTTACTTCACGACCTGCTTCAAGAAACAGTATGGCAAGCTGCCGATGGAGTTTCGTGCCGAATAACAATAATTGTAAAGTCTCTCTCAGAATTGTTACATGAATCATTTTTATTAGTCATAGAACGATAAATGATACGCTTTTGAGCTTTTGGTTGTTACTTTTGCAGCAGATTTCTATTAACAACAGTATTAACCAAAAAGCAAAGGCAAAATGGAAAGAACAAAGAGATTGTTGCTGAGTTTCCTGACTCTGCTGCTCTGTACAAGTATGTACGCGCAACAGGAGATCACGGGAACGGTGGTCGATGAGTTCGACGAAGGAGTCATCGGCGCAACCGTGAAAGAGAAAGGTACATCAAATGGTACCGCTACTGACTTGGACGGAAACTTCAAGCTGAAGGTGAAGGCAGGCACGATGCTTGTCATCAGCTACATCGGCTACGACCCGATGGAGGTGGCTGCCACACCAGGCATGAGGGTGAGTCTGAAGGAGAATGCCAGCGAGCTGGCCGAGGTGGTGGTGACCGGTTATCAGACACAGCGCAAGGCCGACCTGACCGGTTCGGTGGCTGTGGTGAAGACCGACGAGCTGAAGACGTCGAGCGACACCGACCCGATGCGTGCCCTGCAGGGTAAGGTGCCCGGCATGACCATCACGAGCAACGGTTCGCCGGTAGGCGCCGGTACCGTCCGTATTCGTGGCGGTGGCTCGTTCAACTCGTCGCAGGACCCCCTGTTCATCATCGACGGTGTGCCCACGACGACCAACCTGAACACGCTGAACATGAACGACATCGAGACGATGCAGGTGCTGAAGGATGCTGCCTCGGCCAGTATCTACGGTAGCCGCGCTGCTAACGGTGTGATCATCATCACTACGCGCTCGGGTAAGAAGGGCGACAAGGTCAGAGTGGACTTCTCGGCCAATCTCACCGCTCAGTTCTATAACAAGCAGACCATGATGAAGCTGGCCAACACGTCGGAGTATGCCACGGCCATGGCTCAGGCTGCCATGAACGACGGCCTGGATCCCGAGCAGTATGCCAACAACTACGGTCTGACGCTCAACGCCGCAGCCGGCAAGCAGATACAGGCCTTCGACCCCGCCACGGGCCAGATGCGCCAGTTCACCGTGAACGGCCGCTACGACGGATATATGAACCCGACGAAGACCATGCGCTTCAGCGACACTGACTGGCTGGACGAGATCTCGCGCACGGGCTTCTCGCAGAACTACGACCTCTCGATATCGAACGCCACCGACAAGTCGTCGGCCCTGTTCTCCTTCGGTTACAAGAAGAACAACGGTATCCTGAAATACACTGACTTTGAGAGCTTCTCGGGCCGCATCAACACCTCGTACAAGGTGAACAAGATCGTGACCATCGGCGAGAACGCCACCATCACCTACTCGGATCAGGTGGACTGCCAGCCGCTGGAGAACGCCCTGAAGATGTCGCCCACACTGCCCGTCTATGAAGAGGACGGAGTGACCTTCTCAGGTCCCGTGGGTGGCATGAGCGACCGCCAGAACCCCCTGCGCGAGCTCTATCACAACCGTGACAACCGCCTGAAGATGTGGCGCATCTTCGGCAATGCATACGTCAACCTGCAGCCCATCAAGGGCCTGACGCTGCGCTCGAACTTCGGTGTGGACTACTGGTCGGAGTTCATCCACAGCGTGACTTACACCTGGCACAGCGACGTGGTGAACAACAGCACCCCGTCAACCAATCTCGGCGCCAAGAACTCGATGAAGTGGACGTGGTCGAACACTGCCAACTATAACTTCACCGTGGCTGCCGACCATAACTTCATCGTGCTGGCCGGTCTGGAGCTCCACCGCGACGTGGAGGACCGCTCGTCGGCTTACGCACAGATGTTCGCCCTGGAGAACTACGACTACATGTGGCCCGACGCTGCCACTGGCACACAGCGCGCAGGCGGCATCCGCGAGGGCTACAACCTGGTGTCGCTCTTCGGTAAGCTGGACTACAACTGGAAAGACCTGGTGCTCGCTTCGTTCACCATCCGTCGTGACGGTTCGAGCCGCTTCGGCGAGAACAACCGCTACGGTACCTTCCCCGCCTTCACGCTGGGTTACCGTCTGTCGGAGAACCTGAAGCAGGACTGGATCAACGACCTGAAGGTGCGTGCATCATGGGGTGAGACTGGTAACCAGGCCATCTCGAACTACGCCCGCTACGGACTCTACGCCGCTACCTACGGCGGTGGCCGCAACGAGTCGACGGCCTACGACCTGGCTCTGCAGGGCAGCGGCATCTATCCCTCGGGATTCCGTGCCACTCAGTCGCAGAACAACAACCTGAAGTGGGAGACCACCGAGCAGTATAACTTCGGTCTCGACTTCACGCTCTTCAGCAGCAGCATCTACGGTACGTTCGATACATATATTAAGAATGTGAAGGACATGCTCATCAATCCTGCCTACCTCGGCTCGATGGGTGAGGGCGGCGCCTCCTGGCTCAACGGACCCAGCCTGCGTAACTGGGGTATGGAGTTTGCCCTGGGCTACCGCGGCACTACCGACTTCGGACTGCGCTACAATGTGAACGGCAACGTCGACTTCTTCCGCCAGAGGGTGACCTACCTGCCCGAGACTACCACCGGTTCTTACGTGCACACCGCCAAGCAGAACCTCGTGGAGGCCAAGAAGCCCTACGGATCGATCGTGGGCTACGTGGTCGACGGACTGTTCCAGAGCCGTGAGGAGGTGCTGGCAGCCGGTCAGGAGAACGCCCGCGTGGGTGGTCTGAAGTATGCCGACCTCGACGGCAACGGCATCATCAACGAGCAGGACCAGACCTGGATCTTCAATCCCGTGCCCAACTTCTCGTGGGGTCTGAATGTGGACCTGGGCTACAAGGACTTCGACTTCTCGATGTTCTGGCAGGGCGTGGCCGGTCAGGACGTGTACAACGACCAGAAGTTCCAGACCGACTTCTACTCGATCACCGACGCTGGCTCGAACAAGGGTAACCGCATGCTGGATGCCTGGACCACGGCCAACCGTGGCAGCGACATTCCTGCTCTGACCACCAACAACGTGGGCAACGAGAACCGCGCCTCGACCTATTTCGTGGAGAACGGCTCGTATGCCAAGCTCCGCCAGGTGCAGATAGGCTACAACCTGCCTGAGAACCTGCTGAAGAAGGTGAGCATGACCTCGGCCCGCATCTATGTATCAGGCCACAACCTGCTCACCCTGAAGAGCGGCTCGCTCACCTGTAGCGATCCTGAGAATCCACGCTGGATGTATCCTAACAGCACTAGCTTCTCGTTTGGTATTCAAACTTCGTTTTAAGTGAAGAATGAAGAATGAAGAGTGAAGAATTTGCTACCGCTCAATAAAATTGTAACTACAAAATAAAAGGAGATAATTATTATGATACATAGAATCAATATTACAAACAGGAAAGAAGACAGACGAGTCAGAAGAATTGCACAGATGTTGCTTGGCGCAGCATTCTTCACTCTTCACTCTTCACTCTTCACTTCCTGTAATGATTTCATCGACGTCGATCCGCAGGGTGTCATCAGCGAAGACCTCGCCATGAGCCAGCCCGACGAAATGGTCACCTCGGCTTATGCCAAGCTGGGCGACGACTGGTACACCTATCCGTTCAACCTCTGGCCCTACGGCGACGTGTCAAGCGACGATGCCATGAAGGGCGGCTCGGGTACTACCGACACCAACTATCACCCCGTGGAAGTATGGTCGACGCTGACGGCTTCAACCCCCGACCACATGGACGAGCAGTGGTATCACTTCTACTGCAGCATCTCACGCTGCAACCGTGCGCTGGTCTCGCTGGCCGAGTATGGCAAGGACAAGCTGGGCGAAGAGAAGACCAGAATACGCGAGGGCGAGGTGCGCTTCCTCCGCGCTCACTTCTATTTCAAGCTGGTGCAGATGTGGTATCAGGTGCCCTGGGTCGACGAGGAAGTGTATAAGAACCACACCGAGGAGCAGACTCCCAACAACCAGTTCACTCATGAGGAGCTGATGGACAAGATCGTGGCCGACTTCAAGTTTGCCTACGACGTGCTGCCCGTACAGCAGAGCGAGGGCGGTCGTGCCAACAAGATTGCCGCTGCTGCCTATCTGGCCAAGTGCTATCTGACCATGGCCTGGGGCGACGGCTACGAGGCCACCACCGGCGTGGGTCACATCAACCAGGACTACATGAAGGAAGTCGTGAAATACACCAACGACGTGAAGAACTCGCAGTATGGCTACCTGGAGGACTATGGCGACATCTTCCTGCCTGAGTACAAGAACTCGAAGGAGAGCGTCTTCGCCGTGCAGCACTCTGACTATCAGGACGACAACACCCTCTATGGCCGCGCCAACTGGAGCAACATGCTCAACGGATGCTGGCAGATGTGGTCGTGCGGATGGGACTTCCACAAGCCCACGCAGAACCTGGTCAACGCCTTCAAGACCAAGGACGGACTGCCCATGTTCAACGATTATAACAACGTGATTGCCTATCCCATCAACGGAGTGCCCACAGCACAGAAATGGGATCCGCGCCTCTTCCACACCGTGGGCATGCCTACCTTCCCCTACAAGTACGAGGCTCAGTACACGATGACCAAGGACAATAGCCGCACTCCCAACACCTACGGCTACTATGCTTCGCTGAAGGAGGTGCCGCAGCGCTCGAAGGGCGAGACCTTCGACAACCCCTGGCAGGCTTTCGCCATGAACGACTACGTGCTGCGCTATACCGACGTGATGCTGATGCGTGCCGAGGCCCTCATCGAGACCGGACAGCTGGAGGAAGCCCGCACCATCATCAACGACATCCGCCAGCGTGCCAAGAACTCGGTGGCCAAGCACATCGCCTACGCTGCCGACCAGTGTGAGATCGCACTCTATCCCGCTTCCTACTTCTCGAGCAAGGAGCAGGCCCGCCAGTGCCTGCAGTGGGAGCGCCGTCTGGAGCTCGCCATGGAGAACGGCCGCTACTTCGACCTGCGCCGCTGGGGTATCGCCTCACAGACGCTGAACAAGTTCTTCGAGAAGGAGAAGGACGTCGTCTACGACGGACAGACCTACGCTCAGTACTATAAGGACGCACACTATACGCCCGGTAAGAACGAGTACTTCCCCCTGCCTTATATCCAGCTCTACTACGTGCCCGGACTGTACACTCAGAACAAGGGATACAATTAAAAAAGCCCCCTCCCTGTCCCTCCCCGAGGGGAGGGAATAGATAGAAAAGCAAATACAGAATATTAATCAGATAATAATTATGAAAAGAAATATAATCAAATATGCAGTCTATTTGGTAACTGCTCTCCCCCTCGGGGGAGTCGGAGGGGGGCTTCTCACCTCCTGTCAGGACAAGGACATCGACCGCGAGGCTATGCATCTGCAGGCTCCTGATGCCTCACAGATCACCGGCCAGTTGAACGGCGACGACTACACCTGGACGTGGCCTGCCCAGCAGGCTCAGATGCAGGTGGCTATCTACCGCAACGGTACGCTCTTCTCGAGCGAGACAGTGAGCGGCAACAGCTTCACCCAGAAGAATGTGCCCACGAATGTTCCTTTCGAATATGTGTTCAAGCTCTCTGACGGTCAGAACCTCTCGACGGGTGTCATCAAGACCTACATGCGTGAGGGTGCCACCAGCATCACCGGCGTGCAGATGAGCCAGGTGGAGAAGGCTGGCGGATACGACGCTCTCGTGGAGTGGAACAAGGCTGCCGACGCTTCGAGCATCAAGTTCACTGCCACCAACGGCAAGCGCACCATCAGCGAGACCCTCGGCGGCTCGCAGACCAGCTACACCATCACCGACGTGCAGACAGGCGACACATGGAACGTAGTCCTCGTTGCCATCAACGACAAGGGTACTTCGCTGTCGACAGCATCCTCACTGCGCATTGGTAAGACAGCCATCGGATTCCTGAGCGTCTATGCTACACCTGAGCAGCTCGTGGCCGACGGCGACGACGATGAGGCTTCGGCATGGCTCTGGCTGCACGAGCAGTATCCCACGGCTCAGTTCGTGCCCTTCACCACGATCACTTCTGTCAGCGTGGTCGAGCCCTTCCGCGTGCTCTTCTGGATGCGCGACCTGGAGAACGTGAGCGAGAGCGACGTATGGAATATCCCCGCCGACGTGGAGGCTGCAACTCCCTTCATCCGTGAGTGGTACAAGCAGGGCGGCAGCATGCTCCTCTGGAGCCATGCCACTGTCTACGCAGGTCATCTGGGCCGTATCAGCCTCGATGAGATGAAGAGCAACGACCACGCCTTCGGCTTCGGTGGCGGCGGTATCAACAACGACGTGTGGAAGATGGCTGTCGAGCTGAATCCCGACCATAAGTTCAAGAAGGACCACTCGTCGCATCCCATCTACAAGGGCCTCGAGGTGGAGACCACTCCCGACACGAAGCTCATCGCCTTCAAGGGCCCGGGTTGGACTGAGGACCACAACTGTCTGTACTTCAACCTGCCCAGCCTCTGGACCGGCATCGGCAACCAGGAGGAGGCTTGCTACACTCAGTGCACGCAGACCTACGGCGTCTATCCGCTCGGCACATGGGACAGCCAGATCTGGTGGGTGAGCCAGATGAACGTTTGGGAAGCCCAGCAGGGCAACACCGAGTTCCAGGGCACCTTGCTCTGCATCGGTAACGGCGGCTGCGAGTTCTCGATGAAGAACCCCGACGGCACTCCCGACAAGAGCGCACGCCCGAAGAACAATATCTATCAGGACAATGTGCTCCGCCTGGCCAAGAATTCTCTGGAGTACCTGAAGACAAGATAACTGGGACCTTATGTACAGACCTTATTCTATATTTCGCCTGATTGCAGCCGTCGTCATGACGGCTGCAATAGCAGGCTGTGGCGGTGACGAGGATAAAGGCCAGGACTACAATCCCCTCATCGATGATCCTAAGGAAGAGCAGCCTCAGACTCCCGATAATCCTGTGACACAGTCGGGATATGACGAGCAGTATCGCCCCCAGATTCACTTCACTCCGGCCAAGAACTGGATGAACGACCCCAACGGTATGGTTTATCAGGATGGCACCTACCACCTCTTCTACCAGTATAACCCGCAGGGCAATGACTGGGGCAACATGTCGTGGGGACACGCCACCTCCACCGACCTCATGCACTGGACAGAGCAGGCTGTGGCACTCACCCGCGATGCGCTGGGCGCTGTCTTCAGCGGCTCGTGCGTCATCGACAAGAACAATACCGCAGGGTTTGGCGCCAACGCTATGGTGGCCCTTTACACTGCTGCCGGCGAGACAGGTGACGTGGCTGGCAAGCAGCAGCAGAGCATTGCATACTCGACTGACGGAGGCAAGAACTTCACACGCTTTGCCAACAATCCCGTCATCAAGAACGACGACGACAACCTGCGCGACCCGAAGGTGTTCTGGCACGAAGGCAGCAAGCAATGGATCATGGCACTGGCCAAGGGCTGGAAGATGGGCGTAGAGTTCTATGGCTCTGCCGACCTGAAGTCGTGGAAGCACCTGAGCACGTTCGTCGTGCCTCTGAAGGGCCGTCCCTCGCTGCAGTGGGAGTGCCCCGACCTGTTTGAGTTAGAAGTTAGGAGTGAGGAGTTAGGAGTGAACTCAAATCTCAATTCTCAAACCTCAAATCTCAATTCAAAGAAGTGGGTGCTCATTGTCAGCGTCAATCCTGGCGGCCCGCTCGTGGGATCAGGCACGATGTACTTCATTGGTCAGTTTGACGGCACTACTTTCACTGCCGACGAGGGCGACTATCCCCTCTGGCTCGACTATGGCATGGACAACTATGCCGGCGTCACCTGGAGCAATACCGGCGATCGCCACATCATGATCGGCTGGATGAACAACTGGTCGTACAGTGGTGCTGTGCCTTGTTCACCCTGGCGCTCGGCCATGACCCTGCCTCGTGAGCTCTCGCTGACTGAGTACGAAGGCAAGCCCCTGCTCTGCAGCACCGTGGTTAAGGAGATTGACGGCATAGCCGGACAATGGCAGAATGCCGGCGCAACGTTCGATGCAGGCAAAGCCTACCAGCTGCGTCTCACCGTCGCGCTTGACCGCAGCACCACCGTCACATTGAGCAATGACCAGGGCGAGCAGTTCTCGTTCGACATCAGTGGTTCGGCCCGCACGCTGACTGCCCACCGCACAGGCACTTCGGGCAAGACCTCGTTCAACGGCACGTTCTCCATCCCTTCGATGAACGCCCCCCTCTGCGTGGAAGGCAACTCTGTGACGCTCGATGTCTTCGTCGACCAGTCGTCAGTGGAGATCTTTACCCGTCAAGGTACTCTGTCGATGACCAACCTGGTGTTCCCGTCCAGCATCTACAATCATCTGACGGTGGCAGGTGCCGACTGCGAAGCTCAGTTCCGACAGCTCAACCGCATCTGGAAGTGATGTGCGCAGAATTGCTCATCTGATAACATAACAGTCGTGACTGCAAGAAAAATAAACGTTCATTGAAACCAAAAATGTTACAATGAACGTTTTTTTTTAGTCAATGTATCATTATTTATAGTATGTTACAGGGAAAAAGGCTAAATTTGCAGCAGATTTTCAATAACTAATTCAAAACACATGAAGAAACTATTAATGACAATGATGGCAGTGATGGCGCTGACGACCGTGCAGGCACAGGTCACACCGAATGTGCTGGGCGAGAAGCACGTCATGCTGCGCTTGGAACAGGGCAAGAAGTATATTCTGATGCCCGTGCAGGAAACTGAAGAGATTGCGGCAATTGCCGTGCTGGACGGGCGCAATGAGATGGTGCAGCGGCTGAATGTGAAGCTGGCCGTAGACCGTGTTGACTACTGGGTACCTTATGAACTGAAGGGCGCACGCCTGTTTGACATCGAGTTCCACGGCGACCGTCGGCAGAAGGGTGCCGTGGGCGAGTTCGTATGCTGGAAGGAGACTAAGTACTCCGACACATTCGACACGGCAAACCGCGAGCGTTTCCGTCCCATCTATCATCATACACCGCTCTATGGTTGGATGAACGATCCCAATGGTATGTTCTATAAAGATGGCGTGT
Source organism: uncultured Prevotellaceae bacterium (assembly GCA_900318685.1). Lineage (GTDB taxonomy): Bacteria > Bacteroidota > Bacteroidia > Bacteroidales > Bacteroidaceae > Prevotella. The sequence goes on from ONLL01000002.1 coordinate 145,251, forward strand.
GGCACCTCTATTATCAGTTTAACCCCTACGGCTCGCAATGGGAGAACATGACTTGGGGACACTCCACGTCGAAGGATCTCGTGCACTGGGAGGCACAGCCCATGGCCCTGGAGGCCGACTGGCTGGGCAGTATCTTCAGCGGCTCGTGCATCACCAACGGCTCTGACGTGGTGGCTTTCTACACCTCAGCCGGTATGAGCCAGACACAGTCGATGGCTGTCTCAAAGGACAACGGACGCACCTTTAAGAAATATGAGGGCAACCCCATCATCACGTCGGACAAGCCCGACTTCCGCGATCCCAACGTATTCTGGTATGAGCCCACAAAGCGCTGGGTGATGATCCTGGCAGTGGGTCAGGAGATGCAGCTCTACTCTTCCGCCGACCTGAAGGCATGGAAGTATGAGTCGTCGTTCGGACAGGAGTATGGCAATCACAGCGGCGTCTGGGAGTGCCCCGACCTGTTTGAGTTAGAAGTTAGGAGTGAGGAGGTAGGAGTGAACTCAAATCTCAAATCTCAAACCTCAAACCTCAAATCAAAGAAGTGGGTGCTCATCTGCAACATCAATCCTGGCGGTCCCTTCGGAGGTAGTGCCACGCAGTATTTCGTGGGCAGCTTCGACGGACATAAGTTCACTTGTGAGTCGATGCCGAAGGTGACCAAGTGGCTCGACTATGGTAAGGATCACTATGCCACGGTGTCGTTCTATAATGCTCCTGAGAACCGTCGTGTGGTGCTGGCATGGATGTCGAACTGGCAGTATGCCAACCAGGTGCCTACCAAGCAGTTCCGCTCGGCCAACTCCATTCCTCGCGACCTGGGCTTGTTCACTTGTGGAGAAGAGACCTATCTGAGCGCAGTTCCCTCGAAGGAGATGCTGGCCATGCGTGGTGCCAAGGTGAAGAAACCCACTGAGGCCTGCGAGATTGTGGTCGACCTGAACAACCAGGCAGAGATAGTGCTGTCGAACACGATGGGCGAGCAGGTGGTGATGACCTACGATGCTGCAAAGCAGAAGTTCACCATGGACCGCACGAAGAGCGGCAATGTCAGTTTCAGCGAGTCGTTCCCCTGTGTGACCGAGGCTCCCACCTACGGGCAGGTCAAGCAGCTGCGTCTTTTCATCGACCGCTGCTCTATCGAGGCTTTCGATGCTGCCGGCAAGATGACGATGACCAACCTCGTGTTCCCCTCCGAGCCTTATAATAATATTAAGGTGAAGGGTGGCAAGGCAACGATCTATGAGATTAAATAAATGCCGTGATAACGAAATAATGAAATAGAAAATGAAACAGAACAAAAGTATAGTCATGATCCCCGTGATGCTCTGCTTCTTCTGCATGGGCTTCGTGGATCTGGTGGGCATCGCCTCCAACTACGTGAAAGAAGATTTGTCCCTGACCGACTCAGTGGCCAACGTGTTCCCCTCGCTGGTGTTCTTCTGGTTCCTCATCTTCAGCGTACCCACGGGCATGCTGATGAACAAGATCGGACGTAAGAAGACCGTGTTGCTCTCGCTCCTCGTCACGGTGGTGTCGCTGCTGCTGCCGCTGTTTGGTGAGAGCTTCGGCATCATGCTTGTGGCCTTCTCGCTGCTCGGCATCGGCAATGCGCTGATGCAGACGTCGCTCAACCCGCTGGTGTCGACCGTGATGGGTGGTGCCAACCTGGCATCGACACTGACCTTCGGACAGTTCATCAAGGCCATCGCCTCGTTCTCGGCTCCTTATCTGGCCATGTGGGGTGCCACGATGGTCATCCCTGAGTTCGGACTCAACTGGCGCGTGCTCTTTGCCATCTTCTTCGTAGTAGGTGTGCTCTCCACGCTGCTCCTCTTTGTCACACCCATCGAGGAACCGCCCATCGAGGGCAAACCCTCCACCTTCGTCGAGTGCTTTAAGCTGCTGGGCACGCCCATCGTGCTGCTGTCGTTCCTGGGCATCATGTGCCATGTGGGTATCGACGTAGGTACCAACACCACTGCTCCGAAGATTCTCATGGAGCGACTCGGCATGACCCTCAACGATGCCGCCTTCGCCACCTCGCTGTATTTCATCTTCCGTACCATCGGCTGTCTGACAGGATCGTTCTTCCTGCGTGTGCTGCCCACTCGCACGTTCTTCATCATCAGTGTGGTGCTGATGGCACTCTCGATGTGCGGCCTGTTCTTCGGCACTGAGAAGTGGATACTCTACACTGCCATCGCACTGGTGGGCTACGGCAACTCGAACGTGTTCTCCATGTGTTTCGCCACTGCCCTTGAGTCGATGCCCGAGAAGCAGAACGAGGTCAGCGGACTGATGATCATGGGCCTCTTCGGCGGCACCATCTTCCCACTGCTGATGGGTCTGATGAGCGATGCTATGGGCCAGGCCGGCGCCGTGCTGGTGATGGCTGTGGGGGTCGTCTATCTCTTCACTTATATCAAACAACTTTCTACCAAAAAGTAAATCCTAAATCTGTAAATAGTATATGGAAAAGCGTTATGTAGTAGGACTCGGAGAAGTCCTGTGGGATGTGCTTCCCGACGGAAAGAAACTGGGTGGAGCACCCGCTAACTTTGCCTACCATGCCGGGCAGTTCCTGGGTATGGACAACACCATCGCCGTCAGCGCCCTGGGCGAGGACCGCCTGGCCGAAGAAACCCTCGAGGCATTGCGTGAGCATGGTCTGAACGACCTGCTTCCCCGTGTGCCCTATCCTACAGGCACTGTGCAGGTGCAGCTCGACGAGCAGGGCATCCCCACGTACGACATCAAGGAGAACGTGGCATGGGACAATATTCCCTTCGACGAAGATATCCAGCAGATAGCCCGCAACTGCCGTGCCGTGTGCTTCGGATCGCTGGCTCAGCGCAACATCGTCAGCCGCACCACCATCCAGAAGTTCCTCGATGCCACGCCTGCCGACTGTGTGAAGATCTTCGACATCAACCTCCGTCAGCAGTTCTACACCCAGGAGATCATACGTGAGTCACTGCAGCGTTGCAATATTCTGAAGATCAACGACGAGGAGCTGGTGCTCATTGGCCGTATGTTCGGCTATCCTGGCCTCGACATCGAGAACAAGTGCTGGCTCATCCTTGGCAAGTACAACCTCGATATGCTCGTGCTCACCTGTGGCACCAATGGTTCGTATGTCTTCACTCCAGGTCAGATGTCCTTCCAGGAGACTCCGAAGGTGAAGGTGGCTGATACCGTGGGCGCAGGCGACTCGTTCACAGGCTCCTTCTGTGCTGCCATCCTCAGCGGCAAGCCCGTGACGGAGGCCCACAAGCTGGCTGTCAAGGTCAGTGCCTTCGTCTGCACGCAGAATGGCGCTATGCCTACGCTGCCCGCAGAGTTCCTGGGCTAGGCTCCCTTTTCAAGATTGGTTTTGTGTTTTAAATAGTAGTTTTGTGCCAAAGGGTGGCAGAATGCTGATGATGTCGGCGTTGCCACTCTTTTTTTCTTTTTGTATTCCTAGTTCCCTGTGCTATGCCTTTCGCTGATCTTTGACATACTGCGACGGAGAGACACCGTAGAGACTACGAAAGCAGCGGCTGAAATAACTGACTGAGGTGAACCCTGTGGCATAGCTGATTTCAGAGATACTCATAGAGTCCTGGCGCAATAGCTCAGCGGCATGGCGCAGGCGTATGGTCCGCATGAACTCAGAAGGCTTCTGGCCTGTTGCCGACTGTATCTTGCGGTAGAAAGTCATACGACTCATGCATAGGTCATTACCCAGCTGCTCCACGCTGTACTGTTCGTTGTTGATGTTCTTTTCTACCAGCGCGATTGCTTGCTGCAGCCAGGGCGCCTTAATTCCCTGGATTTCCTTGCTGCTTTCCTCTGCCTTGTCCTGTGGTGATGAGCTAGTCGGTGATGTTGAGATGCTGATAAACCGCTTGCGCTGGCGGTGGAGGAAAGCTATGTAGACAAGAAGAGCCGACAGAATCACCACCAGTACAGCCAGAATCCACCATACCCATTGGGGCATGCGCTCCCTCACGATGTCGTCTTCGGGCTGGCTCCATCGCTCGCCAGGTTGTGTCTCCTGCAGTTCAAGAGCATATACATCACTGCTTTCCCGGTTTTGTTGTTGTAGTGTGTGAGCCTTGGGATCGTAACGTCGCACATAGCGGTCGCAGACAATGAGCAGGCGGCCCAGGCTGTCTGCTTGCAGTGCCACGACGGCATCACCATGCTCGATGGATGCATACTCGTCAGTGGTGAGCTTTCCGTCCTTGTAGGCCATCACAGTGCCGAAGATATTAGCCAGCCAGAGGGTGCCGTTGTCATCAAAAGTCATGGCCGACACATCCTTGGTGTCAGGTAGCACGACATCCTCCCTGCCGTTTTTCATGATGCGTATGTCCCTGCCTGTGCTGAACCATAAGCCATCAGCTGTGTCCATGGCCAGGGCCGTAGGACGGGCTGACAACTGACGGGAGGAGCGTATTGAGTCGGCGACAAAGCGTGTCAATGGTGTTTCGCTGTACCATGGCTGAAGGGAATGCCAGTTCAGGGCGAACGACTCTTCCTGACTGTTGGCCACTAGCAGATTGCCGTGTTTGTCGAGTGTGATGCGTCGCAAGGTTGTCATGGCGGTGTCGATGGGGTAGGCTTCCATCCTGTCGCTTACAATAAAGTGCTGCAGGCCGCTAGTGGTGCTCATCCATAGATGATTGTTCGTGACCTTCATGTCTATACAAACGCTCCTCCCTGTTTGTTCCAATATCTCCAGCGAGCCGTCGGCAGGCTGATAGCGCACGATGCCCTGTCCGAAGGTGCCTATCAGGAGCCCATCGCCAGCAGGATCGTCGATAATGGCTGAGGGAGCAGCATCCACGGACCAGGGCGCAGGTGTAAACTGGCCGTCGCGCAAGGTCATCAGACCTCCGTCCCACTGCGATATCCATAAATTCCCTTGCCGGTCTTCGTGAATTCGGGCTACGTACTTATCGCCTGTGAGATAGGTGTTCAGCAAGTTGCCGTCACCATCAAATTCGTAAACTTTCTTGTTGGAAGTAAGCCACCAGTGGCCGTCGGCAGCAATGATGATATCGTCGACATGCTTGTCGTCCACGTCTGTCAGTTTTCGGATAGTGTAATCCTGCTTGTCCAAGACATAAGCTCCGTGAAACGTCCCAATGATGATCCTGCTGCCTGCCTCGGCCAGGCATACTACGTCGTTGCTGCCCAGCAGGTCGGGATGCTCGGCATCGCTGCGAAACACACTTATCTGCCTTCCGTCATCGCGGCATACCCCTCCACCTTCGGTAGCATACCAGAGGTAGCCCTCACTATCTTGAAGCACCTGTTGCACCCGGTCTGACGAGAGTTGCTCTTGCCTGGGCAGACTCAGTTTCTTGAAGTCTTCCGCCCTCATGGCAGTCGCCATCAACCCAAAGAACAGCAGCAGAAAAATAAGTCGTTTCATCTCGTTTTTGGTAAATGATGGTGCAAAGATACGTCTTTTTTGCTGAAAAAGTGTATGAAATACGCAAAAGTTACATATTTATCACTATTTGGGAGTATTTTTCATCACGAATTGGGAAGAAAGCCGTAATTTTGCAGCGAAAAAACTAACACACATTTTAATATATATGAAGAAGATTGTCACTTTGTCGGCTTTGCTGTTACTCTCGTTTGTCGCTGTGCAGGCCCAGCCCATCACGGCAGGCGTTCATACGCGTGTGGAGACGGTCTATGGACCCATCGAGGGGTATCAGGATGGCAGTATTTTCACCTTCAAGGGTATACGCTATGCCAAAGCTGAGCGGTTTATGCCGCCTCAGGTCCCTGACAAGTTCACTGAGATCAGACAGTGCAAGGTATGGGGACCACAGGCTCCGCAGAATGAGTCGCTTCGCTGGAACGACCGTAATAGTCAGACGGATTACGGCTTTGGCAACCAGTTTGTTACTGAGCCTATGGACGAGCAGGGCTGCCTGGTGCTCAACGTATGGACACCTGGCCTGGGCGACAGCAAGAAGCGTCCTGTCTTCGTCTGGATTCATGGCGGAGGCTATACAGGAGGGTCGTGCCACGACCTGCCCTGCTATGAAGGGCGTGCCCTGGCCGAGGCCGGCGATATCGTGGTGGTGAGTCTGAATCATAGACTTAACATCCTAGGCTATGCCAACCTCACAGCTCTTGGCGGCAAGTACTCCCAGAGCGTAAACCTTGGTCAGCAGGACATTGTGAAGGCTTTGGAATGGGTGCGCGACAATATCAGCCGCTTTGGTGGCGATCCTGCCCAGGTGACCATCGGAGGTCAGTCGGGTGGGGGAGGCAAGGTGTCGACGCTATTGGCCATGCCCAGTGCTAAAGGTCTGTTCCATCGGGCTGTTGTGCAGAGCGGATCCACATTGCGTCAAGCCGAGCCAGAGGCCACGCGACAGTTTGGCCTGGCTCTGGCTCAGGAGCTGGGACAGCCCGCTACGGCACAGGCCGATTTCTCGAAATATACCTATGATGAGCTGAACTATGCTGTCAGCCGTCTGTCTCAGCGTGGCATCCGCAGCGGGTTCTCGCCAGTGGTCGACGGTGTCATCCTGCCCCAGCATCCCTTCGATCCCGCCTCGCCGCTGGCCAAGGATGTGCCTATGCTCATTGGTACTGATTTCAATGAGTTTACTTTCGACGTGAGCCAAGACATGACATGGGCCGAGGCCGAATCTTCTGTGCGTCAGCGCATGGGCGAGGAACAGGGCTCGAAGTTCATCGCAGCCTTCCGTAAGGCCTATCCTGATGCCTTGCCCAAGGAGATGACCTATGTCGATACAGGCTTCCGTGCCGGAGCATTGCGTCAGGCCGCAGCCAAGAGTGCGCAGGGAGGTGCTCCTGCCTATCTCTATCTCTTCACGTGGAAGCCCGAGAGCAATGCCCTGGGTGCTTCGCATGGCATGGAGCTTCCCTTCATGCTGCATAACGTCAGCCTGCAGCGCGAGATGACTGGTGCCTCGCCTGCAGCCTACAAATTTGAACAGCTCATCAGCAGCATCTGGATTGCATTCATCAAAACAGGCGATCCCAATGTGAAGGGTCTGCCTAAGTGGGAGCCTTACAATGCTGATACGGGCGTTACGATGATTCTCGACAACAAATGCCGCCCCCTGCAGCATCACGACCGTGACCTGATGCAGATGAGCCGCAGTATCTGGTAAAAGCGTATGAAACAACTACTTATCATTATAGGCCTCATGGCCACTTGTTCCCTAACAGCTGACAATAAAATCATTAACGACACATTCTGGAACACAACCAAGGGAACTCCTATCTACAGTCAGGGAGGCGGAATATTCCGCTTCCCTGATGCTAATGGCGTGGAACATTATCGGCTGTCTGCTCCTCGGCGAGGTGTCAACGTTGTTCGCAAGATGGTTAACGGTAAGATCAGAAGTTATAAAGTTGTTACTAATTAGTTGGTTATTCTCATATATTCTTACCGTTGACCTTTTTGCTTTTCGTACCTCTGAGCTGACGCTCGAAGGTACTCACGCTCGGAAAAGCAAAGAAAAACGAGATTTTCCTTTGCATTTCCCTCGCTTATTCGTACCTTTGCAGCGCAAATGACGTACATAGGTGAACTGATATCGATAGGCGTGGCGTTCTCGTGGACGGCGACGGCACTGCTGAGTGAGTTTGGCTCGAAGCGACTGGGCAACCTCACGCTCAACGTGCTGCGCATGGCGATGGCACTGCTGTTGTCGCTGGTGCTCTTCGCTGTGGTGACGGGCAGTCCGCTGCCGCCAGGAGCCTCGCCTGAGGCCCAGGGCTGGATGCTGCTGTCAGGACTCGTGGGATATGTCATCGGCGACTTCTGCCTCTTCCAGTGCTACATCATCATCGGCTCGCGCTATGGGCAGCTGTTCATGACGCTGGCGCCGCTGTCGGCAGCCCTGATGGCATGGGTGACGCTGGGCCAGCAGATGACCCTCATGAGCATCGTGGCGATGCTGGTGACGCTCTTGGGCATCGGCATCTCCGTGCTGGGACGAGGCGAGCACCACAGGGTGTCGCTGCGCCTGCCGCTCAGTGGGGTGCTCTTCGCCATCGCTGCAGCTGTGTGTCAGGGCGTGGGCCTGGTGCTCAGCAAGATAGGCATGGACCATTACCAGACGGTGGAGGGCATGCCTGAGTGGATAGTGCCCTTCAGTGCCAATTTCTATCGTTGCATCGCAGGCATCGTGGGCTTCTCGCTGCTGCTATGGCTGCGCGACGGCTTCCAACCCCTGCGCGAGGCGCTCCACGACCGCAAGGGACTCACTGCAGCTACGGCCACCACCATCTTCGGACCCTTCGTCGGCGTGGGCTTCTCGCTGATGGCTGTCCAGTATACGGCGGCTGGCATCGCCTCGACGCTGATGGCCATGACGCCCATCATCATCCTCCTGCCGTCGAAGTGGCTCTTCCACGAGCGCATCACTTGGCGCGCCGTCCTGGGAGCCGTCATCTCCGTTGTGGGCGTCAGCTTGTTCTTCCTAGGGTAATATCTCATGAAATACAATACTTTTATCTTCGATCTCGACGGCACGTTGCTCGACACCTTGCGTGACCTCGCCTCAGCCGTGAACTACGCCCTGCGCCAGTACGACATGCCTGAGCACGACCTCGACGCTGTGCGCCGTTTCGTGGGCAACGGCGTGCGACGGCTGATGGAGCGAGCCGTGCCCGACGGACAGGCGAATCCGCTGTTCGAGCAGGTCTTTGCCGCCTTCCGACAATACTATATGGAGCATTCGCTCGACACTACCTGTCCCTACGAGGGCATCAGCCAGGCGCTCCTCGCCCTCCGTCAGCGTGGCTGCAGGCTGGCAGTGGTGAGCAACAAGATGATGGCGGCCACCCGTCAGCTCGTGGACCATTTCTTCCCTGAGGTCGAAGTGGCCATCGGCGAGAACGAGGCTGCAGGCATCCGTCGCAAGCCTGCCCCTGACACCGTCGACGAGGCCCTGCGCCTGCTGGGAGCCAAGCGCGAGGAAGCCGTCTATGTGGGCGACAGCGACGTCGACATCCAGACAGCCGCCAATGCCGGCCTGCCCTGCATCAGCGTCCTCTGGGGCTTCCGCGATCGCGACTTCCTCCTGGCTCATGGCGCCACCACCCTCATCAGCCGTCCCGAACAACTCCTAACTCTTAACTCCTCACTCCTCACTCCTCACTCTTAACTCCATTTTTCTCTTCTGTGTACGTATTGTGTACTGGAAAGTTTGGGTGTTTGAAGTTTTTTGCCTATCTTTGCAGCATCAAAACTTAAAATCGTCACTGGATATGAAAAAGACATTACTCTTCTTGATCGCTTTGGCCGGCATGCTGACGGCCGGCAACGCTGCTCCCAGCCAACCCATGCTGGTGCAGGGCAAGACTTGGTACTACGCATACCATCACTTCGAGGATCTCGACAAGCCTGGTCCTGACGGAAAGCTCTACCAAGAGAGCATCTCGTACAGAAGTTACACGCTGAAGGGCGACACCGTCATCGACGGGCGCACGTATATGAAGATGTATTGCTCGGACAGCTGGAGCTATGGTTCGAAGTACTTCGGAGCCTATCGTGAGGATGACGAAGGAAGGGTGTACATGTACGACTATCAGGGCGACCAGCAGGACTTCCTGCTCATCGACTTCACCCTGCAGGGCTATCAGGAGCCAGGCATCGACATGCAGAAATATGCTGTCACGGAGGAGAACTTCATGCACGAAGGCAAGCGCTTCCATCGCTATAAGTATCAAGCTGCAGCCGAGGCCAACCAGCCCACCAGACTGTGCGCCGTCGAGGGCGTGGGCTTCATGGGCAAAGGACTCGTGCACTATGTCTTTCAGCCAGAGGTGAACTGCATCTGCGACTACGAGGAGCTGAGTCTCGTAGAGGCTCCCACCTTCTGGTTCATGGCATCAGGCTTCAATGCGCCCAAGATGATCGACCTCACTGACGGCGAGCGGCAGCTGGTGACCAGCAGCAACGACTTCGCCTTCCGCCTCTTCCAGCTGGGGCGCGGCAAGACCAGCAGCGTGCTCTCGCCCCTGAGCATCACCTATGCGCTAGGCATGCTCAACAATGCCGCTGCTGGACAGACGCAGCAGGAGATCAACCAGGTGCTGGGCTTTGGCGAGGCTGGTGCCGATGCCATCAATGCCTTCTGCCGCAAGATGCTCGATGAGGCAGGCACGGTCGACGAGAAGACCAAGGCACTCATCGCCAACACCATCTTCGTCAACGAGGGCCTAGGCTATTACCTGCAGGACGACTTCGTGGCGAAGGTCAATGCGTTCTACGATGCTGAGCCTCAGGCCCGTGACTTCTGCGATGGAGAGACGATGGACGTCATCAACCGCTGGGCTGCCGACCATACCAACCAGATGATACCCCAGATGCTCAATGAAGAGACGTTCGACTCCACTGCCGTGAGCTACCTGCTCAATGCCATCTACTTCAAGGGAGGCTGGAGCAGCCCGTTCAACGTGGCAGACACGCGAGACGAATCCTTCGGCGGAGGGCCTGCAGTGCCCGTCATGCACAAGAAGTTCGAGGATATGGAATATGCCGAGAACGACCTCTATCAGGCCATCCGGCTGCCCTATGGCAATGGTGCCTATGCGATGACCGTCTACCTGCCACGCGAGGACAAGGACATCAGCGACGTGCTTGACGCCCTCAGCGGCAGCAACTGGCAGGTCAAGGGCCGGCCATACCTCGTCGACGTGAAGCTGCCACGCTTCGAGAGCCAGAAAGACCTCAACCTCAAGCCTGTCATGAAGGCGCTAGGCATGCCCAAGGCCTTCACTCCCCAGGAGGCAGAGTTCCCCTACTTCTGCAACTATCCCGTCTATATCGGCATGATGCGGCAAGTGGCCAGGATCAAGCTCGACGAGCAGGGCACTGAGGCGGCTGCTGTCACCATCATCGGCATGGGAGCTACGGGTATGCCTCTCATGGCTGACTTCCACGCCACGCGACCTTTCCTCTACGTCATCAGCGAGCAGTCGACTGGAGCCATCTTCTTCATCGGACAGTACACGGGAGGCGTCACGGTCAGCACGCCCGATGCCATCCACACTCCACTATCGGCCACCCACGCTTCACCCTCAGCCATCCACAGCCTCTCAGGCCAGCGGCTCAGCAGCAAGCCCGCCAAGGGCATCTACATTCAGGATGGGCGCAAAGTGGTGGTGACGAAGTAAGGGTAACCTCTTGGCTTATGCGAAAAGAATCTCTGCTTATCGCCTTTTTGCTGTTGTTGGGACTGCCTGTGAATGCACAGCTTTTTTACCTGTGTTGCGAAGACCATTGCGATGCCTTCGAGGTGAACCCGATGAACCAGCTGGAGCTCTACAACGGCAGGGGGCTGGTCGGCGGCCTGTCATACCCCCTTGCGTCCATCGACAGCATCGTCTTCTGCCAGCCTGATTTGCCAATCCGCGAACTAGGTTGGCAGAGGGGAGAGAATGAGGGCACATATTATTATAATACCCCACTAAGCTTGAAAGACAGCGTGATGGGAGAACTGCGTTGCGATGTGCAGTTCACGATTCAATTCGCCAACGGTATCTGTACTGCTGCCTGCTGTGAAGTGACGTTGGAAGATGATAGTATGTCGTCTTTCTTTTTGGAAGAAGCAACTATCGGTGGTAATACAGATGCTAATTCGGACGAATACATCTATGTCAAACTGACCCAGACAGGTCCCAGGAAACGTGAAATATGGATGATGCAGGATCCTGTCTTGCCTGTTGGTATTCAATGGTACTATGATGGAAATCTCGTCTTGCAGGCAGACTGTAGCGAGCTGCTGGCTGGCCGATCGATGGGTGACATACGCAAGATTGTAGAGGCTTGGGTACACCAGAAACCTGAGAAGATGGCTTTCCACGATTTCTTATGGTATGAGGATGATGACTAGATGCATATTGTTGTTAGCCTTGATGGTCTTTTCCGCTTGCACAAATCGACAGGCGGGACTCAGCGAATACCATGAGGCATTGGCTTTGATGGAACAGGGTGACGCCCCTTCAGCATTGGAAAGACTGGAACAGGCTGCTGAACTGGCTCAGACCGACAGCCTGCGGGCGTTGGTGCAGAGCCAGATGGGAACGCTCTACTTCCAGCAGCATCTGCTCGATCGTTCGCTTGAAAGCTATCGTCGGGCCTTCGTCATCGATTCCAGGGCGGCCGACACAGTGGGGCTGATCTATGACCTTCGTGATATAGGCAATGTGATGCGTGCCTCGCACGATACGCAGGACAGCTGCATTGTCTACTTCGAGCAGGCCCGCCAGTTGGCCATTGCCAGCAGTAATCTGGCTATGCAACACGATGTTGAGAGCCAAATGGCAGCCTATTATCTTTATCACAATCAACTTGATGAGGCCCGCAGCCTGCTCATGCCGGCATTGGACTATATCGACGACGATAGTCGCAGTGGACTCACTTACATGCTGGCCGACTATTACGCCCGCTCGAAGCAGACGGACTCAGCAGTGTATTACTATCAGATACTGCTCAGCCAAGGCAGTCTCTATGCCCGGCAGGCTGCCCATCGTGCCCTGGCCGAATATGCCCTTGACGAAGGCGACCATAGTCAGGCACTGCTCCACCTGAGGCAATATGAGCTGTTGTCGGACTCTGTCAATCAGGCAAACGATGCCGCTGCCTTGCGACGTACAGCAGCACTTTATGACTATAGTCAGCATCAGCGACATGCTCGTCAGCTCGAGCGCACGGTCATCATTACCGTCTCAGCTGTTATCTTGCTCGCCCTGCTGTTCTTCTTGTTCTTGCTCTATGCCAGCCGCAGGCGGATGCACTATCGTCTGAAGTTGCAGCGCATGGAACAGCTGCTTGCTCAACGTGAGCGTAAAGAGCAGGACGCCTGTGGCGCTGTCGATGAGGCGCTGCAGCTGCGGCTTGAACAGCTTATAGCCGACCCGCGTCAGCCACCGCTGCCCGCTGAGGAATGGTTCCAAGTGGAGTCGGCTGTCAACCAGAGGTGCCCTGATTTCCTGCAGCGCATCGATGAGTTTTGCCATCTCACTCCCCAAGAACGCCGCGTATGTCTGCTCATACGTCTGGGGATAGCTCCTGCGGCGATAGCACAACTGACTGCCCACACCAAGCAGGCCGTCACCAATACGCGATCACGTCTCTACCTGAAGGCATTCGGCCAGAAAGGAACGCCAGCCCAGTGGGACACTTTTATTCTTTCGCTATAGGTCTGCAATTCCAGTTTCGCTCAGGCATCCAAACTTTCATGTGGCAAAAAGTAAAATATCAGCCGAAAATTTTGTCAGTTTGCAAGAAAATGCCTACCTTTGTAGCGCAATAGTAACCATTAAAGGTAAGAAGATGACCGAAACCTATTCACCCTACTTCAATCCGGAGCTGGAGACGATGACACGCCCAGAGCTGGAACGCCTGCAGCTGCAACGCCTGCAGCATACCGTACGCCACTGCATGAACGCCGAGTTCTACCGCCGCCGCTTTGCCGAGCTGGGCATTACGCCCGACGACATCAAGTCGCTCGACGATGTCAGGCGACTACCCTTCACCACCAAGGAGGACCTGCGCGAGAACTATCCCTTCGGCCTCGCCTGCATACCCATGAAAGACTGTGTGCGCCTGCACTCCTCCAGCGGCACCACGGGCAACCCCACCGTCGTGCTCCATTCCCAGCGCGACCTCGACGAGTGGGCACAGGCCGTAGCCCGCTGTCTGTGGATGGTGGGCAGCCGTCCTGAGGACGTGTTCCAGAACTCAGCCGGCTACGGCATGTTCACAGCCGGACTGGGCTTCCAGTATGGCGCTGAGCGCGTAGGCATGCTCACCGTGCCTGCCGCCGCAGGCAACACCACGCGCCAGATCAAGTTCATACGCGACTTCGGCACCACCGTCCTCCATGCCATCCCCTCCTATGCCTCGCGCATCTACGAAGTCATGCAGCAGGAGGGATGCGACCCCCGCAAGGACACCCAGCTGCGCGTGCTCTGCATCGGAGCCGAGCCCCACAGCGAGGAGCAGCGCCAGCGCATCGAGGAGAACCTCGGCGTGAAGGCCTACAACTCCTACGGCATCTCCGAGATGATGGGACCTGGCGTGGCCTTCGAGTGCCAGGAACAGAACGGACTGCACATCTGGGAAGACTATTTCATCGTCGAGATCATCGACCCCGTCACCCTCGAGCCAGTGCCCGACGGACAGCTGGGCGAGCTCGTGCTCACCACCATCAACCGTGAGGCCATGCCCCTGCTGCGCTATCGCACGCGCGACCTCACACGCATCCTCCCAGGCGAATGCCCCTGTGGCCGTCACCACCGTCGCCTGGCACGCCTGCAGGGCCGCTCCGACGACATGATCATCCTCAAGGGCGTCAACATCTTCCCCATCCAGATCGAGAAGATACTGCTCAAGTTCAAGGAGCTCTCCACCGACTATCTCATCACCATCGAGACGCGCGACGGCAACGACATCATGACCGTCGAAGTAGAGCTCGCAGGCATGTTCACTGACGACTACACCCGTCTGCAGCAGCTCGAGAAGACCATCACACGTCTCCTCAAGGACGAGATCCTCATCACGCCCAAGGTGCGCCTCGTGCCCAAGGGCACCCTCACCGTCAGCGACGAGAAGAAGGCCGTGCGCGTGAAGGACCTGCGAAAGCTCTTCTGACAAATCGTAAACAGTTAAATCGTATATCCTATGACAATCCATCAACTATCCATTTTCATCGAGAACCGCAGTGGCACCCTCATCAAGGTCCTCGAAGTGCTGAAGCAGCAGCAGATACAGATCGTGGCATCGACCATCGCCGACACGGCCGAGTACGGTATCTACCGCCTCATCTGCTCAGAGCCCCTCAGGGCCTACGAGGAGCTGAAGAAGGCTGGCGTGGCAGTGGCGCTGAGCGATGTCCTCGCCCTCGAGCTCGACGACGAGCCCGGCCGCTGTGCCGACGCAGTGCGCCTGTTCAGCGACGCAGGCATCAGCATCGCCTACATGTACACCTTCCTCCTCCGTGGCAAGGGCATCATGGTCTTCCGCACCAACAACCGTGAGAAGGCTCGCGAGACCATCATCCTCAACAACCTCAAGTTCATCGCCGAGCAAGACCTCAGCAAGCTCGCCTGACCCTGCCGTTGTTTCCCCCCACTGTCTCTCATTGCGGATGCGCATCTCGCCCGTCCGCAATGAGTCAGTCTCCCTTTTTGTGACGCTTTAGAACGGCTGCTATCAGTGCTTCCATCAGCCTGTTCTTCAGTTTCTCACTTATCTTCATTGTTCATTTTCTCCTTTCTTAGTTTGGGTCGGGCTTCGCCCTCAAAATTAAAGCAAAAATTAGAATGAAAAATAATAGAAGTTCCGACGAGTTCCTTAAATTTTTTCTTAAAATTTTTGCTTCAATTTTGAGCGAAGTGACCCCTTAACCTGTCAGAGCGGTAGCAAATTCTTGCGTCCCTCTGGTAGCAAGCGAGCATAACTCGAGCGCTTCACTCTTCACTCTTCACTTCCTACGGCCGTGGTTCGTCGTCGCCTCCGCCCTGGTCTCCTCCGCCGCCGGAATTCTCGGCCTGCATGCCGCTGCCATTGACGTCGGCGGTGAGCTCGAAGCGGACGTCCTTGAGCATGGTGGCGGGGTGGTCGAAGACCTGCATCTGGGTGTCGACGATGGTGGCCACGCCGTTGATGATACGTGCGCGCTGCACGTCCTTCACGCCCTTGAGCACGGCGGTGGTCTCAGGCTGGAAGTTCACGCGGCTCTTCTTCACCAGCGAGGCGGTGCAGCCAGCCTCAGTGTCGGCGGTCGACGATGAGATGCCCACCTTGAAGATGCCGATGCCGTCGAGCTTGATCTTCTGCCCCAGCTCGAAGAAGTGCTTGAAGGCGCTGCCCAGCTCGTCGAGCACGGCCTTGATGTCGCTCTTCTTCACGGTGCACTGGGTCTGGATGAATTCGGCCAGCTGGCCGGTGGTGACGAAGCGCTTGTCGTAGACGGGTCGTACCAGGTACTTGCCGTAGATCTTCGACAGCTCGTTGGTGTTCATGTACTTTTGCAGTTTCTGTGACATTTTCTTTCTCCTTTTTTTAATTAAACATAGACTTGTCGTCATGCAGTCTTTTCTGTTCGCGACGGGCGCCGTGCAGGCTGTGGCCCCTCGTCACCATCGCCAGGGATGGTCACCATGTGCTCTGCCGACCGTCGTCGTGCGCATGCGGTACCGTCTTCATGCGCATTCAGAGCCGTCGGGTGCTCATGGGACTAAAGATTCTGACTGCCTGTTCTCACACCAGCTTTTCTGACTAGTGTGCAATTGTGATGCGAGGCGAAGGCCGCAGCCCACAATCGCCGTTGCTTCACTTAAGCGACGGCAAAGGTACAAAAAATAATAATGCCATCCAAATTTTTGGCCAAAAATCCTCTGAAAAATCCTCTCTGAAAACCATCTAACGTACTATAACACAACGACTTGCAACTTTCTTATTTCCGTCTTATTTCCCTGTAGGCATGGTACACATAGCGCCAGTCGAAAGAGTACCAGAGTATCAGAGTACCAGAGTAACATTTCGTTATTTCATTTTTCATTTACAGGTGCACCATTTCTTATATTATATATTATTATATATAATAATATATAATATAATAATATATATTTATAAATTGTTACTATCATACTGCCATTTTGAAAATCGCAAATGTTACTTTGGTACTTTGATACTCTATGTTATTTTGCACATTCCCCAGATACTTTCAAGGTCACGTCAACTGAAATCGACGAATGTGGCCAGGAAGGTTAAAAATCACTATTTTTCCATCAAATATCATGAATTAGAAAAAAAAGTTGTACCTTTGCAAAGTCATCTGCCCATGACAGCTATAATGTCCACTGAGGTGTACGGAGCTGTAGGGTGGAGACACTACATAATAGAAGGCGTTACTGACGCTTTGTTTTTGGACAATCGAACTACCACATCGAAATGAGGACAAAAGCATTGCAGGGGTGACAGCCACGGGGTGTGTATATCAGACTCCGTAGTGTGCTGCGAGGCTCGTGTAGCCTCAACGCACACTTAACGGTGTATCTATATACCTCAGCGTGGAGTGTTTCTCTGTCTGTTTTCCTCAAAGGCTGTGGTAGGCCTGATTGTCGAACAGGCAGATGTAAGCACCCACGTTTTCTTTTTGTAGTCATCACAACATGTTGAACCCGTTCGCCTAGGGTGTTTGCGAACTGCTCTTAATTGTGATGGCTAAGTACACACAAGAGAATAATAGATGAACGAATAAGGAACTCAGAGTCTTTAACATCCTTGATTAGGCTGAAGAAGCAGAATTAGGACCTCTGGAAACACATCAGTCAGACAAGGCAATGGATGTTTACGCTCAAATGGGCGTGGACAGTACGATTGTTGTCTGATGTAGGCCGTCCTAAGCCTTGCTTCGCTCAATCTTCTCCACGCCCCCTTTTCGAAGCGAAGAGAGGGCTTTTTTATGTCAACTGTAGAGAAAGATATTACTGAAAGTTCAGAGAAAATTGATAAAGTAAAACGTATCGTTCAAGACCGTGCGCTTGCGCTGGAATACAAGAAACAAATTCCTCAAACACCAATCACGAATGGTATTTCTTGGAAGGAGTTGGAATTCTCTGAACCCGAAAACACTGTGCGCATTGGTACCGTTTTCAGTGGCATTGGAGCCATTGAACATGCATTTCAACGACTCGGTCTGAAACATATTATCATGTTTGCAGGCGATATTGAGCCAAAGTGTAAGCAAAGCTATTTTGCCAATTATGATATTCAAGAGGAAAATTGGTTTACAGATATCAGGGACTTTGATGCACGGAAGTATAAGGGCTGTGTTGATTTCGTCGTAGGTGGTGCTCCATGTCAGGCGTTCTCTATGGTTGGGCATCGCCTTGGCTTCAATGATGCGCGAGGTACTCTCTTTTATGAGTTTGCTCGAGTAGTGAAGGAAACTCAACCTAAGGTCTTTCTGTTTGAGAATGTGAGAGGTTTGTTAAATCATGATAAGGGAAGAACATGGCATGTTATGCACGACATATTTGAGGAGTTGGGATACGATGTGAAATTCCGTGTATTGAATAGTTGTGACTATGGTATTCCACAACATCGTGAACGTGTTTATTGTTTGGGTTTCAAGAAGAAGACAAGGTTTGAGTTCCCTGCCCCCATTCCCCTAGAGTACAAGATGTATGACTTTTTGGAGGATTATATTGACACGAAATACTTTCTGAAGGAGAAGGGAATCAAGTTTGTGACTAGTCACAAGAATCGCGACAAGTTCTACACTCAGATTAACGGCGACATTCAGCTTTGCCAAAAGCGTAACCAGCAATTCAACTGGCATGGTGATTTCGTCTATCATCCCGATTCTGTGTTGACTCGATCAGATGAGGCTTTCGATGAGTTCATTTTTGATGTGCGTGATGTAGAAGAAAAATATTATTTGTCAGAAAAGGTGGCTAGATATGTGCTTGCTGGCGGGACAAAGAGCTTCAAAACATCCACAGAAACTGACCTTAATGTAGCACGTCCGCTGCTTCAGTCAATGCACAAGATGCATCGTGCAGGGGTGGACAATTATGTTACGCATAAAGGGCGCATTCGCAAACTCACGCCACGTGAATGCTTACGCTTGATGGGATTTAGGGACTCGTTTAAGATTGTCGTATCGGATACTTCTATGTATCAGCAGGCGGGCAACAGCATCGTTGTCGACGTTCTAATAGCAATTTTGAAACAGATGGATATTACCAAATACGGAGTAGCTTTATGATTATCCAAGGAGAGAAGTTTACTTTTGTCGATACGTTTGAATCGCCTATCACCGTAGCTGATAGTTGGGTTATGCCCAAGAATAAACTCGGAGACGGTAATGGTGAAGCTAAACTTTATGTCGGTTCACGAGACAAAATGGAAGCATTCTTCGGTGAGATTGATTTTACAGTTACATGCTTTGTGCTTCGTCAGGACTTACTGGCATACATGAATGCCATCAAAGCAGAATATCTAACGCCGTCTCAAGATTATCGTGGGAAAGACGAAATGCGTTCACTGTGGTCGGAAAGGATTGAAAAGATTAATTCTTTGACTGACGACCTCGTCTTTTTTACAATCCATGAGCAGTCACAGATAGCAGGTTCGCGAGGCTATGTTAACTCATCGGACAAAGTGTATAAGCTGATACGTGAGATCTCATTACCGTTAGTATCGTATATATCTGCCATGCGGCTCGAATATAACGGCCATCCGTTGTTCTATCTCAAGCTATTTGCAGACTTTGAAGAAATAGAGAGACGCAAGGCATTTATCGAAAATTACGGAACCATCAAGCAGACTGAAGAAGAATTATTTTTTTGTGTACGAGAAGAGGAAGTCAAAGAGAGGATCCCCACAGTCCGGTATGCTCGTGAGGGACAGGATGAATATCGTCGTAAGTTGTTGGAGGAATGCCCGTTCTGTCCCATCACTATGATAAACGAAGAGTCGCTACTTATCGCTAGTCACATCAAACCATGGGCAGTCTCTGATTCTAAAGAGCGTGTTGATCCTAATAATGGTTTCATCCTATCGCCACTCTATGACAAACTGTTTGACCGGGGATATATAACCTTCAGTGATGACAAGCGTGTCTCAATCTCAAATTGGCTCTCGCGTCAGGTCAAAGATCGTATTGGCATTAAAGAGAATCAGTTGTTCCAATTCCTGCCGATGAACGATGTCCGTGCTGGTTACTTAGATTATCACAGGAGTATGGTTTTCAAAGGGTAAAGAATCAGGGATCACAGGGACGGTTCTCTTGATCCACATTGGCTGGAGTCATGAATCAAAGGACCATCCCTCGATCCTTCAGAACTTCTTCATGCACCCGATGACCTGGTAGACGTGGAGGATGTCTGCCTTCTCTATCTCCTGGGAGACGTACTCGGGCGACTTGTTTGTGGGGATGAGCGGAATCACAGGGACGGTTCTCTTGATCCGCATTCACATGGATCAGGGGACGGCTCTCTGATTCAAAAAGAAGACCAAAGTCCCCTGATTCATGTACAACCATAAATGACGCAGAACATGAACAAGGATAGTTGCCGCATTGCAAATGCTTATATTCAGAGCAGTCGGATTGCAAAATCCGACTGAGCAGGACTTGGAGGGCAAGCTCAGCGTGAGAAGCAATATGAGTACTACAGGAATAAGCTGTTGACGTTTGAATAAAGTTACTTTTGACCGTAATGAGAGCGCAAGGAAATAACAGCAACATAAACCTCGGCATCGTGGATTTCGTAAATCATGCGGTATTGCTTGTTAATGCGGCGAGACCATGTCTCTTCAAAGACATAGTGCTTCAAGTGCTCCACCTGACCAGTGCCTGTACGAGGGTGCTCTTGAAGCTCCACCAGCATCTTTGTGATTTTCTTGATGGTAGGCTTGTCACCACTCTTCTTGATGGTGGCAATCTCTTCCTTAGCCTGCTCGGAAAGAAGTACTGCGTATGCCATTTCCTACAGCGAATTGATAAATGCCGTAATATCTTCCTTGTTCTCAAGACGCGTGAATTTTGCCCCAGGCTGATGAGCCTTGGCAATGTCTTCTTCGACGGCCTTCACATTGCGGGAATCAGCAAAGAAAGTATCGCCCGATGGACTGATTTCATAAGGGTCGACACGGAACGAATCCTTCTGCGGCTTACTGATAGTTACGCCCTTAATGGCTCCCAAAATCCTTTTCAGGCTGGGAATGAGGCTTGCATCCTCTATGTTAATAACTAACTGTGCCATATATTCAATATCTTTGTTTCACGCTGCAAAGGTACAAATAAATTTTGAATCAACAAGTAAAAATGATAATAATTGCCAATGGACGACTACAAAATCATCATCGAGCAGGAGGCGATTTTGACGGAGATTTGACGGAAAAAAGTATCGAAAAGACGGAGATTTGACGGAAAGTAGGATTATTGACGGATTTTCCGGATGGCATTGGTTTTTTATGTAATTTTGCACCGTCAATCAGACACAAAAGGCAGGGGGGCAAGCTCAGATGAAAGATGAGAAATGAGAGATGAGAGATGAAAGATGAGAGATGAAAGATGAGAAATGAAAAATTGTCGGGCTGTGAGTGGAAATCATAATAAATGGGGATTGCACATGTCGCAAAAAGTTAGTACCTTTGCACCCGAAAATCGTTAATGTGTCATTATAATAATGTATAAGTACATCTTATTATCACTGGCTTTCGCCCTCGCATGGCCCACTCAGGCACAGAAGCAGGACGACATGCGGCAGGCGGTGGAATATCTGGCTTCGCAGGAGCTGGGCGGCAGATACCCCGGCACTGCAGGCGATACGCTGGCCTCTGACTATATAGTCGGCAAGCTGCGCAGCCTGAAGCTGAAGCCTATCGTGAAGGGCAAGAAGAAAACGGGCTTCTATCATGACTTCACCTATGGGAAGGCTGATGTGGAGCGCACCACTCATAACATCATGGCCGTGCTCCCTGGTAAGGACAAGCGCCTGAGGAATGAATTCATCGTGGTGGGCTCGCACTACGACCATCTGGGCCTGGGAGGCAAGGACTCGGGCTCGCGCCGTCCTGACACGGTGGCGGTGCACCCTGGTGCCGACGACAATGCCAGCGGCGACGCTGTGGTGCTGGAGCTGGCGAAGCATTTCAAGAAGGTACGCTCGCCACGGAGCATCATCTTTGCCTTCTTTGGCGCTGAGGAGCAGGGACTGATAGGCTCGAAGAATTTCCTGGAATGGATGAAGTACGACGATGAGCGGCGCATCAACCTGCCTGACGGCAAGGAGGGCATCGTGGCCATGGTGAACCTCGACATGGTGGGGCGCATGCGCGACAATGCGCTGAGCGTGTCGGGGACGGGCACGAGCTCGCAGTTCAAGGCGATGGCCGAGCAGGTGGGCGAGCAGCAGCAGCTGAACGTCACGTGCACGCCCGACGGCTATGGCCCCAGCGACCATGCCTCGTTTGTGGCTGTCGACATACCCGTGCTCTTTCTCACAACGGGCGGTCACATGGAGTATCACACTCCTGACGACGTGCCCTCGACGCTGAATTACGACGGTATGCAGCAGACGCTGGAGTACTCGCAGGAGCTGATCTCGAGGCTGGCGAGCATGCCTGAGACGCCCGACTACATCAGCGTGCCGGCTGCCAATATGATGAGCCACGCCAAGTTCAAGGTGACGCTGGGCCTGATGCCCGACGTGATGGGTCAGAGCCGCATACCCGGCCTCAGGGCCG
Organism: uncultured Prevotellaceae bacterium; assembly: GCA_900318685.1. Taxonomy (GTDB): domain Bacteria; phylum Bacteroidota; class Bacteroidia; order Bacteroidales; family Bacteroidaceae; genus Prevotella. The sequence continues at coordinate 167,515 of ONLL01000002.1, forward strand.
ACATCGTGGTGGCAGGAAAGCCTGCACATGCGGCCGGCATCAGGAGTGGCGACATCATCCAGGAGATCGACGGCAAGCCCGTGAACGACATGAACGGATATATGGAGCGCCTGTCGGAGCTCGAGCCCGATACCACCGTTCCCGTGAAGGTGCTCCGTGGAGAGAAGGTCTTAACGTTTCAAGTACATTTAGTAGCTTCTAAGAGATGAGAAAATTCTGGTATTGGCTTCTGGCCGTTGTCATCACGCTGGTGCTGAGCGTCTATCAGCGCATGACGGGTCCTACGCATCCCAAGCGTGTGAACGTGGAGCTGAATGGCGCGAACTACAAGGTCAGACTGCCCAGGAGCGGCGTGCAGCAGGACGAGATCGTGAAGCTGAAGGACGTGCCGAGGGAGACGGAGGCACAGCTGCACTACCGTCGCTATCCTGCTGGCGGCGAATACAGCACGGTGGACTTCGCCTGGAGCGACGGCGAGTGGCAGGCAGCACTGCCCGTTCAGCCTGTGGCAGGGAAGCTGCAGTATTACCTCACGGTGGGCGGCAAGGACTACCTGGCCGATGAGCCCGTCGTGATACGCTTCCGCAACGATGTGCCTGCCGGCATCCTGATACCCCATATCCTGCTGATGTTTGCCGCCATGTTGTTTGCCGTGTATACGCTCATGCTGGTGCTGACGGGCAGGGAGTACGCACGCTGGCTGAAGATCACCGTGGCGACGCTGTTCGTAGGCGGTTTCATACTGGGACCGCTGGTGCAGCATGCGGCTTTCGGTCCTTGGTGGACTGGATTCCCGCTTGGCACTGACCTTACTGACAACAAGACCCTGCTGTCGTTCCTGTTCTTTGTGGCTGCCCTGGCCACTCTGAAGTGGAAGTACAACAAGTGGGTGGTGGGCCTGGCCGTGCTGTTCATGATCGTCATCTTCAGCATTCCTCACAGCGCCTACGGATCGGAATACGACTACGAGAAGCAGCAGATAGGTACTGCGAGATAGATTTGAGATTTGAGATTTGAGGATTGAGATTTTTTTTAGATTGTTTATATTTATAATTATGAAATTCAAAAGGTTTATGACAATGATGGTCGCAGCAGTGGCCATTGTGGTAGGTTTTAGTTCTTGCAGCAGTGATGATGACGAGGATGAGATGGCTGTGGCCGAACAGGTGGCAGGCTCTTATACGGGTCAGGAGATCATCTCGGTGATGGGTGAAGTGTCGTCGGACGTCGTCACGAACTATGAGTTTACAAAGGCTACGGACACCACGATCGACATGCTGATTCCTGCATCGGGTGAGTCGGGCATGATGATGATTCCTGCCCTTCCCGTAAAAGGTCTCACGCTGACAAAGAACGGCAACACGATTACGGGCAGGGCCGTTTCGTATGCCGGCACCGTGACCAATGCCAGCGGTGCTGAGAAGGCTTATACCATCACTAACGTCGCCGTGGTGTTCCACGACAAGAACGTAGCCGTGACGTTCTCGTTGAAGTATGGCTCGATGCCCATGTTGATGGAAACCACTTTCACTGGCATCAAGAAGTAGGATAGGGTGGTGACAGCGCGCATAAGGAATTACCTCTTGGCTGGCATGGCATGGGCTGTGCCAGCTATTGGTGTCACTGCGCAGTCCACCATCCGCGACTCTGTCAATCTCGATCCTGTCGTCGTGACGGCCTCGCATTCGCCCAAGGCCCTGAAGGATGCTCCCGTCGTCACGCGGCTTCTCACGCTCCACGACATCAAGATCACTGATGCCACCAACATCCAGGACCTGCTGACACAGGAGATGCCCGGCCTGGAGTTCGGCTTTGCCATGAGTCAGGAGACATCGCTCAACATGAGCGGCTTCGGCGGCAATGCCGTACTCTTCCTCGTCGACGGCGAGCGCATGGCTGGTGAGACGATGGACAACGTGGACTACAACCGCATGAATCTCGACAATGTGGGGCGCATCGAGATAGTGAAAGGCGCTGCATCGGCACTCTACGGATCGAATGCCGTGGGCGGGGTGGTGAACATCATCAGCCGCGAGAACCTGGAACCCTGGACGGCCAATGCCAACTCGCGCTACAACTCTTTCGGAAACGAATGGAGGCATGGTGCCAACTTCTCGTTCAACACTTCGAAATGGAACTCGCAGACGAGTTTCCAGCATACAGCGATTGATCATATCGACCTGCCGAGGGCACACTCAGCCGAGGAGATTGCCCTGGAGCTGATGAAGAAGGCGCAGGGCCTGCCCTACGACGAGTCGGTGCTGACTGACGACTCGAACCTGAGCCGTCTCTATGGGCAGACGACCTACAACGTGAAGGAGCGGCTGACATGGCGGCCCACCGACCAGCTGACGCTGACAGGGCGAGGCTCCTACTTCTTCCGCACCAGCGAGCGCGACACCCACGACTATCATTTCAACGCCTACAGTGCCGGACTGAAGGGACGCTATGCCTGGAACCATGACCGGCACCTGGAGCTGTCGTATGCCTACGACCAGTATGACAAGGCCAACTACATGCCTGACGGCTCGCGCACCCATGACCATGACTACAGCAACCAGCAGCACGTGGTGCATGCCCTGTTCAGCAATTCCTTCGGCCAGAACAGCCTTCTCGTGGGCGCTGACTACATGCATGACTACCTGACGACCTATCAGTTTGCAGCAGGCGCCGACCACCAGCAGCACAACATCGACGGCTATGCCCAGTTCGACTGGAACATCAGCCCTCAGCTGAACATAGTGGGCAGCGTGCGCTACGACTACTTCTCGGCCTCGTCGCAGAAAGCCCTCACTGAGCGTCTGGCCATCGTCTACAAGCAGCCCTGGATGACCTTCCGCGCCAACTATGCCAGCGGATTCCGTGCCCCTACGCTCAAGGAGATGTATATGCACTTCGACATGGGCAACATGGGCTATCTGCTCAGGGGAAATCCCGACCTGGAACCTGAGAAGAGCGATAATTTCAGCATTGCCATCGAGCGCACGAACCGCATAAGCGACAGCGGATTCATGGACGGGCGCTACAACTTCACCCTCATGGGCTATTGCAACATCTTCGACAAGCGCATCACCACCATCGACGGCGGAACGTTCGAGGACATGGAGAGCGCACTCTACTGGAATGAAGACGGCATCAAGGTGTGGGGCGTGGACTGCAGCATGGCCCATATCTGGGACTGCGGGGTGTCGATGAAGATCAACTACTCGTGGATGCACGAGACGGGCAACGTCTTCTTCTCGCAGTTCAACCAGCCCCGTTCGCACTCCTTTACCTGGCGCTTAGGCTACGACCATCGCTTCTCGCGCCATTATGCCCTCGATGCAGCACTCTCCGGGCGCAGCTTCGGCAAGCCGCAGTCAGGGCGCAAGGATGTGGACCAGGGCTATACCATCTGGAAGCTGATGCTGCAGCATCATATCTGGCGAGGCATCAATCTCAATACGGCCATTGACAACATCTTCAATTACAAACCTAAGTCCTATTATTACACTTCGCCGCTCACCACTGGGACGTCCTTCAGCATCGGCCTGTCTGTAGACCTGGATAAAATGTTATAGGCGATATGACATCTTGCAGGAATAATCGCTGCCGTATCAAAAAAAGTGCTAACTTTGCAGCGATATTCCAAATGGCTTAAAATGCTAGGCTTATGCTACTAAAAGTTACTACTATCATCGTCGCACTATATGTTCCTCGTATTGGCTGCCAAGGATTGAATATCCTTCCTGGCTTCGAGCCACTGCACAACTATTTGTACAGCGGTCCGAAGTTCTGGCATGCTCTGTAGTCGGCGCCTTCCTTGTCCATGCCGAAGGCGTTCCAGGCTGCAGGTCGGAAGATGTCGGCATCGCTGATGTTGTGCATGCTGACAGGTATGCGAAGCATGGCGCAGAGCGTGATGAGGTCGGCTCCCACATGGCCATAGCAGATGGCACCGTGATTGGCTCCCCATGAGTTCATCACTGAATAGACATCCTTGAAGGCGTCCTTCGCAGGGTCGAGACGGGGCACGAACCACGTCGTGGGCCACGTAGGATCAGTGCGCTTGTCGAGGATGTCATTCACCTCCTGTGGCAGTTCCACCGTCCATCCCTCAGCCAGCTGCAGCACGGGTCCCAGCCCGTGTACCAGGTTCAGTCGTAGCATGGTCATGGGCATCCCGCCTTTGGTGAGGAAATGACTGGAGTATCCACCACCACGGAAGTAGTCGCGATCGGCAGGCATCCAGCTGGTAGCCTTCAGGCAGTCCTCCACATCCTTGTCGGTCATTTCCCAGTAGGGTTTCATGGTCGGGTTCCCCTGTTCGTCAGTCATGGCTCCAGTGGCATCGAGCGTGGTGGCACCGCTGTTGATCAGATGGATGAATCCCAAGGCAGGCAGGCCGCTCAGCACATGGCCTGTGACTCGCTCCACGGCTGCAGGACTCCAGTAGGTACGGATGTCGCTGAACATCACGCCACGATTGGTGATCAGGTGGGCAAAGAGCATCGACATGCCGTTGAGGAAGTCATTCTCTGTGGCCAGGATCTTGGCTTCGCGTGGACCGTTCCAATCGAAGGAGCTGCACATGAGCGATTCAGGGAAGTCGAAGTTGGGCTTGTAGTCGGTCCATTGGCGCTGTCCCTGCACGCCGGCAGCGATGGCATTATGGCCGATGGTCTCTTCCTTGTAGCCCATGTCGAGCAGCTGAGGATTGCCCTGCATCAGGTCGCGGATGATCATCATCGTCTTCACGGTGAAGGCCCAGTCCTCGTCTTTCTCCTTACGGCTCTTGCCTTTGCCCTTGCCGTTGAAGGTGGTCATGGGCGTGCCAGGGAAGAGTGGGCGGTCTTCATTGTAGTCGTGGCCTTCTTGTGGCTTGCAGTATTTCTCGACCCAGGTCATGGCCTTCTCGAACTCAGTTTTATCATAGATGCCGAAGTCTACGCGACGCAGGATCTCCACCAGTGAGACATACTCTGTACGCATGCCCAGGTAGTGCTGCAGGAAGTCGGCATCGACGATCGAGCCGGCAATGCCCATGCAGGTGTTTCCCAGCGAGAGGTACGACCGTCCGCGCATGGTGGCCACAGCCTGAGCTGCTCGTGCAAAGCGCAGGATCTTCTCGGCCACGTCGTCAGGAATGCTGTTGTCGGCCAGGTCCTGCACGTCGTGCCCGTAGATACCGTAGGCAGGCAGCCCCTTCTGTGCGTGGGCGGCAAGCACTGCAGCCAGATAGACGGCTCCAGGCCGCTCAGTGCCGTTGAAGCCCCATACTGCCTTCGGATAGTAGGGATTCATGTCCATCGTCTCCGATCCGTAGCACCAGCAGGAGGTGACGGTAATGGTCGAGCCCACGCCCTCGCGCTCGAACAGTTCGGCGCAGGCGGCACTTTCGCCTACTCGGCCTATGGTGCCGTTGGCAATGATGCATTCCACAGGCGAGCCGTCGCCGTTCTTCAGCGTGCTTTCTATGAGATTCTTTACTGCGTTGGCCAGGGCCATCGTCTTTTCTTCCAGCTGTTCGCGTACGCCGCCCTGACGACCGTCAATGGTGGGGCGGATGCCTATTTTAGGGTAGTTCGTCATATTGTTTTAGAAATTTTGTTGCAAAGATACGAATAAGTGAGAACAATACAAAATAAAAAGCACAAAAAAAGCTGCCTCGTGATGAAAACGAGACAGCTTTCTATGAACTTGGGTGTGATGATTTACTTCACCTTCTCGACGATGGCCTTGAAAGCCTCGGGATTGTTCAGGGCGAGGTCGGCGAGCACCTTGCGGTTGATCTCGATACCAGCCTTTGCGAGTGCGCCCATGAGCTTCGAATAGCTGATGCCCTCCATGCGTGCGGCAGCGTTGATACGCTGGATCCACAGAGCGCGGAAGTTGCGCTTCTTGTTACGGCGATCACGATAGGCATAGGTCAGACCCTTCTCCCATGTGTTCTTTGCTACTGTCCAAACATTCTTGCGGGCTCCGAAGTAGCCACGTGTGAGTTTCAGGATTCTCTTACGCTTTGCTCTCGATGCGACGTGATTTACTGATCTTGGCATAGTTTCTTAACTTTTTAATGTTCGACAATAGGTTTGATTAGCGGAGACACAACAGGTCGCGCACCTGCTTCATGTTGGTATTGTCCACGATGGAGTAGCCCTGAAGGTTACGCTTCTGCTTCTTGGTCTTCTTTGTGAGAATGTGGCTGTGGTAAGCGTGATGTCTCTTAACCTTACCTGTTCCGGTAAATGAGAATCTCTTCTTGGCTCCGGAGTTTGTCTTTACTTTTGGCATTGTTTTTAATTGTTTAAATTGTTATTAATAATCGGCGGCTACGCATATACCGGGCGCGCCACCTTCTTTTTTCCTGATTTATTCGTCGTCCTTCTCTGTGAGCTTCTTCAGAGCGTCGGCGCTGATCTTGGCGTTGGCCAGCAGTCCGCCGTTGGCGGGCATCTCAGTGTCGTCGGCAGGAGTCTCAACGGTCTGCTCTTTCACGTCTTTCTTCTTGTCGGCTATCTCAGCCTCCTTGTCGCGTGCCTGCTGGCTCTTCTTGGCCACGCCGGCTTTCTTGGGAGCGAGGTAGAGGAACATCTTCTTGCCTTCCAGCGAGGGCATCGACTCTACCTTGCCCACCTCCTCGAGGTCGTTGGCAAAGCGCAGCAGCAGCACCTCGCCCTGCTCCTTGAAGAGGATGGAACGGCCACGGAAGAAGACGTATGCGCGCACCTTGTTGCCTTCCTCGAGGAAGCCGCGTGCGTGCTTGAGCTTGAACTGATAGTCGTGCTCGTCGGTCTGTGGTCCGAAGCGAATCTCCTTCACCTCTACCTTCACCTGCTTGGCCTTCATCTCCTTCTGGCGCTTCTTCTGCTGGTAGAGGAACTTCGAATAGTCGATAAGCCGGCAGACGGGAGGAACGGCATTGGGCGATATCTCGACCAAGTCTACTCCTTGTTGGTGGGCCATGTCGAGGGCCTGCTTGATGGGCATTACGGTCGAGCCGCCTTCGCCCACGATACGAACTTCACGCACCCGAATCTGCTCGTTGATGCGGTATTGATTCTGTTTTTTGTCTGTCTTCATCAACCGTTTTTTCGAAATCGGCTGCAAAGTTACGACAAAAGGCGCAAACTGCAAAATAAATTGCGATTTTTTTTGTGTAACTCTTAACTTTTTCGTAACTTTGTGGCCAAATTTACACACATTTATGATGAAAAAGACTTTACTGACACTTTTCGTGCTGCTGCTCGCCCTGACCTCAGGCGCACAGATGGCCAATCCCGTTCATTTCACTTCCGAGCTGAAGATGCTGACGGGCGATGAGGCCGAAATCGTATTCTCAGCCACCATCGATCCGGGTTGGCATCTGTACTCCACTGACTTAGCCGATGATGGTCCTACGGCTGCCACCTTCCATGCTGAGAAGATGGACGGCGCTGAGACGGTGGGCTCGCTGAAGCCTCGTGGCAACGTGAAGGAGCAGTTCGACGAGATGTTCGGCACTAACCTGCGCTTCTTCGAGGGCCAGGGGGCATTCGTCCAGAAGATACGTTTCACGAAGCCTAAGTACGACATCAGCTGCTACCTGGAGTATGGCGCGTGCAATGATGAGATGTGCATGCCTCCCACCACTGTGGAGTTCAGCAAGAAAGGCGACAGCCCTGTCAAGCCTGCTGAGACCCAGGAGGCACCCCCTGCAGCTCCTGAGGAGCCAGCTGCCGAGCCTGAGCCTGACCCAGCCACGGAGACTCCAGAGGAAGCTCCTGCCGACACGACGGCTGTCGCTAATATTATAGATGTACCCACGGGAGCAGTAGGGGAGGAGTCACCCCTCTGGGCGCCCATCGTCGACGAGCTGAATGCCTATGACTCGGCTGGGTCCAACGAGATGAACCTCTCGTGGTGGATGATCTTCCTCGAGGGACTGCTGGCCGGCTTCCTCGCTGTCCTCACTCCCTGTGTGTGGCCCATCATCCCGATGACCGTGTCGTTCTTCCTCAAGCGAAATAAAGACCGCAAGAAAGCCATTCGCGAAGCCATCACCTACGGACTGAGCATCGTCGTGATCTATGTGCTGCTGGGACTCGTGGTGACGCTGCTCTTCGGAGCATCGGCACTCAACGCGCTGTCGACGAATGCGCTGTTCAACATCTTCTTCGCCCTGCTGCTCATCGTCTTCGCTGCCTCGTTCTTCGGAGCCTTCGAACTGACGCTGCCCTCCAGCTGGTCGAACAAGATCGACCAGAAGTCGGAGAAGACCACGGGTCTGCTTTCCATCTTCCTCATGGCTTTCACGCTCGTCCTGGTGTCGTTCTCCTGCACGGGGCCCATCGTGGGATTCCTGCTCGTGGCCGTCTCCACTCAGGGCGACATCATCGCTCCCACCATCGGCATGCTGGGCTTCGCCATCGCCCTCGCCATTCCGTTCACCCTCTTCGCCATGTTCCCCTCGCTGCTGAAGTCGGCGCCCAAGTCGGGAGGATGGATGAACACCGTGAAGGTGGTGCTGGGATTCATCGAGCTGGCCTTCGCCCTGAAGTTCCTCTCCGTGGCCGACCTCGCCTACGGATGGCACCTGCTCGACCGCGAGACCTTCCTCACCCTCTGGATCGTGCTCTTCGCCCTGCTGGGCATCTACCTGCTGGGGTGGCTCAAGTTCCCACACGACGATGACAGCCGCAAGACCAACGTGCCTAAGTTCTTCCTGGGATGGATCTCGCTGGCCTTCGCCGTCTACATGGTGCCGGGTCTCTGGGGAGCTCCGCTGAAGGCCATCAGCGCCTTCTCGCCGCCCATGAATACGCAGGACTTCAACCTCTATAGCGGAGCCGTCGAGGCTAAGTACACTGACTACGACCTGGGCATGGCCGCCGCCCGTGCTGCAGGCAAGCCCGTCATGGTCGACTTCACTGGCTTCGGATGCGTCAACTGCCGCAAGATGGAGGCCGCCGTATGGACGGATACCGAGGTGCGCGACCTGCTCAACGACAAGTACATGCTCATCTCGCTCTATGTCGACGACAAGACGCCGCTGCCGGCACCCATCGAGGTGACCGATGTCGACGGCACACAGCGCAAGCTGCGCACCGTGGGCGACAAGTGGAGCTATCTCGAGCGCACGAAGATAGGAGCCAACACGCAGCCCTTCTACGTGCTCCTCGACCCCGCTACGGGCAAGCCTCTCAACGGTCTGCGCTCCTACGACGAGGACGTGGCCCAGTACATCGAGTTCCTGCAGAAAGGACTCAAGAATTATTCCGCTAAATAACCGTCCTTCATCATGTTAGATCAAGCCATACGTCAGCAAATCATCGCACTGGTCCATCGCGAGGTGGTGCCTGCTATCGGATGCACAGAGCCCATGTGCGTGGCCCTCTGCACTGCCAAAGCCACTGAACAGCTGGGGCGCCAGCCTGAGCGCATCACTGCCCTGCTCAGCGCCAATATCCTCAAGAACGCTATGGGCGTCGGCATACCCGGCACTGGCATGACCGGCCTGCCCATCGCCATCGCCCTGGGCGCACTCATCGGTCGCAGCGAGTATCAGCTCGAGGTGCTGAAGGATCTCACCCCCGAGTCGCTCGAGCGAGGCAAGCGCTTCGTCGACGAAGGGCGCATCGACATCCAGCTCAAGCGAGGCATCACTGAGAAGCTCTACGTCGAAGTCATCGTCGAGAGCGGACAGCACAAGGCCAGCGCCATCATCGCCGGATCGCACACCCACTTCATCAGCGACGTCGCTGAGATCGGCCACCCGCAACAGAAAGCTGAAGCAGAAATCGAGCTCAGCCTCCGACTCGTCTACGACTTCGCCACGACGGCTCCTCTCGACGAGATCAGCTTCATCCAGGAGACACGTACATATAATATGAACGCGGCGCGCGAGGCCCTCAAAGGCAACTACGGCCATAACCTGGGCAAGACCATCGACCGGCCACTCTCGAAGGGCATCTTCGGCAACAGCATCTTCTGTCATATCATCGCCCGCACGGCCTCGGCCTGCGACGCACGCATGGGAGGAGCCATGATTCCCGTCATGAGTAACTCCGGCAGCGGCAACCAGGGCATTTGTGCCACCAACCCCGTCTGCGTCTATGCCAAGGAGAACGAGAACACCGAGGAGGAGCTCATACGCGCCCTGATGCTCAGCCACCTCACAGCCATCTACATCAAGCAGTCGCTGGGCACGCTCTCGGCGCTCTGCGGATGCGTCGTGGCTTCGATAGGATCGAGCGTGGGCATCACCTATCTCATGGGTGGCGACTACAGTCGCATCTGTGCCTCCGTCAAGAACATGATTGCCAATCTCACGGGTATGATCTGCGACGGTGCCAAGCCATCGTGCTCGCTGAAGATCACCAGCGGCGTGAGCACAGCCGTCCTCTCGGCCCTGCTGTCGATGGAGGGCAAGTGTGTCAGTTCGCAGGAGGGCATCGTCGACGACTGCGTCGACAAGTCCATCCACAACCTCACGGCCATCGGAGCCAACGGCATGGGTCCTACCGACGAGATGGTCCTCAGCATCATGACGTCGAAAGGTTGCTAGAGGCCTCACCCCCGACCTCGGCCTCACCCCCGACCCCTCTCCGATTGGAGAGGGGAGAGCGGACTGAGGATGGCGATTTCTATTCTCTTTTTCCTCGTTAAAGGGCTCTGCAGTGGCATTGATTTATAATTATTTCATGTTTTTCCTCTACCAAATCTTTATTATATTTAAGATATATAGGAAGTTAACTATGAATTTCTCCTCTACAAATTCTCTACAAATCCTCTACTAAACCTCTACCTATCCTCTACCTGTCTTCTACGTTGCCACTGCCGCCTGTCTCCTTTGTGGGTAATGGGTAAGTGACAATAGGGGTGAACCCGTCATATTGGTATGCTTTCTGGTTCGAAGTTTAGGGGTTTGCGGAAAATTCTCTAGAGAATTTTGGCTTTACCTTACGGGTAAGTACCGGTAAGTGCCGTTGTAACGACGAAATTCTCTAGAGAATTTTTGAATGAGCTATATTCCTGCCAGTCCGTTTGATGCTGCTAAATGAGTCAGAGGGTAGTAGTAAAGGTATGTATGGATAGGGTAGGGACCAAGGTTTAGGCGAGAGTTTGTAGAGGATAAGTAGAGGTTTGGTAGAGGATGAGTAGAAGTAAAGTAGAGATAAAAATAGAGGAGAATATTGTCATAACCCATTTAAAATTAGTGACTTTACATTCAAATTCAGTTAATTTAGTAGAGGTAAAATCAAAAATCATGATATTTTGAAAAGAAAGAAGGTTGAAAAGTGCAACGTTGTCTTTAGTGCTTCATCGGTTCGGAAATAAAAATAAATCGCGATTTATTATGTGTTTCGCTCGATTTGGATAATTTTCTCACGCTCAATAATACAAATAAATTTGTATTTTCTTCGCCAAATCGAAATTTTGCACTATCTTTGTACCCGAAAAGTGACAATTGCCCCTGAAGCCTTTTAGGTTGAAGGAAGAACCTATAAACAGATATGATCAATATACGAAAACTGGAAGCTGAACTATGGGAATCGGCAGATCTTTTGCGCCAAGGCAGTAAACTGACGAGCAGCCAGTATTGCATGCCTGTGCTGGCCTTGCTTTTCCTGCGCTATGCCTACAGCCGCTATAAAATGGTGGAAGCCGAAATTCTGGAGAATCGTCCTAGTCGTGGTGGGCGTGTTATGCCAGTGGAACCCAGCGACTTTGCTGCCAAGAGTGCATTGTATCTGCCCCGCGAAGCGCAGTTCGACTATCTTGTGAATCTGCCAGACAACATCGTGGCTGCTGGTTTGAAGACCAAAGACGGACAGGAAATCAACTCGTTGGGAGAGGCTGTGAACAACGCCATGCAGCTGGTGGAAGACCAGAGCGAACAGCTGACAGGCGTGCTGCCCAAGACCTACACCATGTTTGCCGACGACCTCCTGCGCGAGCTGCTTCGTATCTTCAAT
>ONLL01000060.1 GCA_900318685.1 uncultured Prevotellaceae bacterium
CTCGTTGATGCCCAGCACCTCCTTGATCTTACCTGTAGAGGTGGTACCCTGATAGGAGGCGAGCTTCACGAAGCTGATCTCACAGGGAATCGTCATCTCACGCATCAGGTCGGCGGCGAAGATGAACGAGCCGTTGAGGACACCAAGGAAGAGCGGCGTCTTCCCCGCCATATCCTTACTGATCTGCTCGGCCAGTGCCTTTACACGCGACTTGATCTCTGCCTCGGGGATGGAAATCCTGAAGGTCTTATCCTTGATTCTGATAGTGCTCATACGCTGAAAAGATTAAAAATTTCTGCAAAATTACAAAAAATCTGCCAAACTCTGCTATTCGTTAGCATATTTTTCGTATTTTTGCACCTATGAAGATATCGACTTGATGGAGCGTGCTGCCAAAGCGCTGACACAAGCAATTACCGACGTCTGGAGCCCTCAGACGCCCATTGTCGTATTCGCCGGTTTTGGAAACAATGGCGGCGACGCATTAGCTGTAGCCAGGATGTTACTCGACAGAGGCTACGACGTGAAGGCTTACCTCTTCAACATCTCGGGCCACCTCGCCGAGGACTGCGCCACCAACAAGAAACGGCTGGAGGAGAAATACGCCAAGGCATTCATCGAGGTGACTCAGGAATTCGAGCCCCCGCAGCTAGATGCCGAGAAGCTGGTCGTCGATGGTCTCTTCGGCTCAGGACTGAGCAGACCGTTGGCAGGCGGTTTTGCCTCACTGGTCAAATATATCAACGCCTCGCAGGCGAAAGTCGTCAGCATCGACGTGCCGTCGGGCCTCATGACAGAGGACAATTCCGCTAACGTGCGGGCAAACATCATCCGCGCTGACCTGACGCTGACACTCCAGCAGCTGAAGTTGTCCTTCCTGTTCCCAGAGAATCAGATCTATATCGGACAGGTGAAGATACTCGACATCCGCTTGAGTCAGGAAGGCATCGACAAGATACAAGCCGACTACACCCTGCTCAGCGAAAACGATATTCGTCCGAGAGTGCTCCCGCGCGATCCGTTTGCCCACAAGGGCAAGATGGGCAATGCCCTCATCATCGCCGGTAGCTACGGCATGGGCGGCGCCTCCGTACTGGCCACCAAGGCCTGCCTGAGATCGGGAGCCGGCAAAGTGACGGCCCACACACCGCGATGCAACTACCTCACGCTGCAGATCAGCGTGCCAGAAGCCGTCATCCAGTTCGACCGTGAGGAGACCACGTTCTCTGAAGCCGTAGATACCGAGGACTTCAATGCCTTAGGCATCGGCCCAGGACTCGGAACGAGCGAGCAGACGGCCATCGCCATCATCTCACAGCTGCGACGCACCCAATGTCCGATGGTCGTCGATGCTGATGCCATCAATGTACTTGCCAGTCATCGCGCTTGGCTCCAGCAGTTGCCAAAGGACATCATCCTCACTCCCCACCCCAAGGAGTTTGACAGACTGGAGGGACATTCCACTGACAGCTACGAACGACTGAGGAAGGCGCGCGACCTGGCCATGCGGCTGCAGGGCTATGTCGTCCTGAAAGGTCACCACACCTCCATCTGCCTGCCAAACGGCCACGTAATCCTCAACACCACGGGCAATGCAGGCATGGCCACAGCAGGCAGCGGCGACGTGCTGACGGGTATCATCACGGGCTTGCTGGCTCGCGGCTACAAACAGGAGGATGCCTGCGTGGTGGGTATGTACCTCCACGGACTGGCTGGCGACATCGCCACCCGCGAACTCGGCCAGGAGAGTGTCATCGCCAGCGACCTCATTCACTATCTGCCACAGGCATTCAAACGAATCAACGAATAGAAATGATGAAAATAGATTTAACGAACGTCTCAAGGCATGCAAAAGCCTTGGTCCTCTTCCTTTTCGCACCCCTCATGTCTCAGGCCCAGACCGCCAGTTCTTTCTATCAGCCTGGCGTCACCACCGAAGGAGCCGTGTATTTCCTGCCCAAGACTGCCGTCAGAGTGACCATACAGGTGGAGAAGACCACCTACACGCCTGGCGACTTCTGTAAATATGCAGAGCGATATCTGCGCGTCAAGGGTGTCTCCCCCACTCCGTCAGTCAGTTACCGCATCACGACCATCCGTCAGGAGGCTGTGGCTGTGGCCGACACCTCTAAGCGCTATGCCGTCGAGTTCAATGCGAAGACCTCTGCCAGCAATGTCAATCTCTCCAGCGACGGCATCCTCCTCTCCATCAACACAGATCCAGTGAGAAGACCCAGCGCCAAGTCCTTCACGCCTGCACCGCGCCCTGCCGCCGTCAATCCCCGCCAGTATATGAGTGAGGAGATCCTGGCTGCTGGCAGCACGGCAAAGATGGCCGAACTCACCGCACAGGACATCTACGAGATCCGTGAGAGCCGCAACCTGCTGGTACGCGGACAGGCCGACAATATGCCGAAGGACGGCGAACAGCTGCGACTGATGCTCAACCAGCTCGACCTGCAAGACCGTTCGATGACGAGCCTCTTCACAGGCATCACCACCAAAGACACCACCGAACACACGCTGACCGTCGTACCCGACAGGGAAGTCAACCGTGAGTTGCTCTTCCGTTTCTCCTCGAAATTAGGCATCGTTGACGACGACGACCTCTCGGGCGTACCTTATTATATAAGTATAGAGAACCTGAAGACTGTGCCAGAGGCCGAGCCGACAGACCCGAAAAAGAAACTGAAACAAGTGCCAGGCATCTATGTCAACGTGCCAGGAAAGATGCGGTCCCGCGTGAGCAACGCTTCAGAGACACTCATCTCCTCCGAGTTTGCCGCAGGCCAGTTCGGCAATGTGGAACTCTTGAGCGGTGCCCTTTTCAACAAGCGCTACACCACCCACCTCTGGCTCGACCCCCTCTCTGGCGCCATTGAGAAACTCGACGCCGAGCAGCCGAAATAACTTAATCCCTCGCCCTTTTAGGAGCGAGGGATTAAGTTATAATATAAATCTGTCTTGGATATACTTATCCGAGCTTGTTGTCAGAACCGAGCACATCGACAATCTTGTGGATGTACATCTTCTTCATGTTCTCACGAGCGGGCTTCAGGTACTGGCGAGGATCGAAGTGATCGGGATGCTCTGCCAGATACTTGCGGATGGCAGCAGTCATAGCCAGACGAGAGTCGGAGTCGATGTTGATCTTGCAGACAGCACTCTTAGCGGCCTTGCGGAGCTGCTCCTCGGGGATACCTACTGCATCGGGCAGCTTGCCACCATACTGGTTGATGGTGTCAACCTCGTCCTGAGGTACTGAAGAAGAGCCGTGGAGCACGATGGGGAATCCGGGGAGCTTCTTCTCGATCTCAGCCAGCACGTCGAATGCGAGTGGCGGCGGAACGAGCTTGCCGGTCTTCGGGTCGCGTGTGCACTGCTCGGGCTTGAACTTGTAGGCACCGTGAGAAGTACCGATAGAGATAGCCAGAGAGTCGCAGCCTGTACGGGTAGCGAAGTCGATGACCTCCTCGGGCTTGGTGTAGTGGCTTACCTCAGAGGCAACCTCATCCTCAACACCTGCGAGCACACCGAGCTCACACTCAACGGTAACGTCGTACTTGTGAGCGTACTCTACAACCTGACGGGAAATCTTGATGTTCTCCTCGTAAGGCAGTGAAGAACCATCATACATCACGCTTGAGAAGCCCATGTCGATACAGTCCTTGCAGAGCTCGAAGCTATCACCGTGGTCAAGGTGAAGCACGATCTCAGGCTTCTCGCAACCCAGTTCCTTTGCATAGGCTACAGCGCCCTCAGCCATGTAGCGGAGAATAGTAGCGTTAGCATAGTTACGAGCACCCTTAGAAACCTGCATGATAACAGGAGACTTTGTCTCAACTGCAGCCTGTACGATA
>ONLL01000058.1 GCA_900318685.1 uncultured Prevotellaceae bacterium
GAAGTGATAGTAGGTGCGCTGCCAGAGGTCGGTCTTCGGAGCGGTGGTGATGCGAATGGTATCATTCTTGATTTCACATGCGGCAGGCTCCCGCGTCCACTGGAGGCTGTCCAGATTGATGTGGCCGCTGTCAGAGAGTGCCACCTTTACGTTGTCTACGAAATCCATAGTCGTTACTTGTTTGTTCTGCTGTCCGCATGCCGTGAGCATGAGACCAGCGCAGAGAAATGAGAATAGTTGCTTTTTCATATTTGTTTTTATTGTCCGCTAAATTGGAATTTATCTATCCTAAATTGAAAGTTTCATTTTTTTCTTCGTCACAATCACATTTAATGCCTTATGACCTCCAAAAGCGAATCGTTCTTTTCTTGTTCAAATTGATAGCCATCACTTAATCTATAAAAGACAGTACAGTGATAGATGCTGTCACTTTCAAATTCCGTCACATCAAGATCTTCTTTAATCAGGTCAAATTCTTTGTATATAGAAAAATAGGATCCCCTCAGTTCACCGAAACCAATGTTATTCATACGGTACATGTGCCTGTCGATCAGACCATCTCTTTTGTATAGGACAAACATGTTGGGGTCAAAAAAGTCGTAGTATTGCGAATAAATGACATATTCTTTGTTACTCCATATTATTTCATCATGCTTGACCATTGCAATATACATGCTAATAAAACATGCCATGATCAATACGAAACAACCTATACAAGAAATTATTTTCTTCAGGATATGTTTTCCTTTCGAATAATGGATTGTTGATAAGATGCCAATGATGGCAATCAACAGCGAAGCGAAAATCCATGTCCAATTGCTCAATTGCCAAATCAACCTGTCACCATTTTTGAGGAACAATGTCGGCACAAAGGTAATAGCCAAAAGCACCAAGGCAATAATTGCCATGCCACATATTCTTATCTTCTTCATTTTGCCGTTAGTTAAATTCCGATTTATCGTTCTTTCGTAAATTTATATACTGCCCATGTGGGTAGGATGACCAATAGCAACAAGCTTACCTCCACAAATGTGTAGGAACCGAAATAGTCAGCAAGTGTCTGGAACTTCAGGACTCCGTCAACCAGTAAGACTAAGAGGGCAAGCCAGCAGAGAAAGAAGACGGCAGCATACTTGATTTTTCGTTTCTTCAGTTTCATTTTTCAATTTGCATTAACAGTTTCTCGGCCAACGGCACATACCAAGTACGGACTTCCTCTGCCGTCGGGGTGTGACCTCCAGGGAAGTGGAACGAACGGGTGTAGTGCTCCAGGAAGAGCGGCTCGAAGTGAGCCAGTGTGTCGTGCTCTCCGAACAAGCCCCAGATGCGGTCCTTGTTGCAAGGATTAGAGTTGAACTGGATGGCCTCCAGCTCGGCAAACTCCTCAATCAAGGCTTCGTCGATGATGAAATCCTGATTGCCGTCCTTTCGTGACGACTTGTACTGATGAGCACCTATGCGTGGCTTCAGGAACTCAGTCATCTGGAAGTGAGGATTGCCCAGCAAGGCTGGTATGCCTGCGACAGGAGCCAGCATCTGAGCATAGAACGAGCCACAGCTGTTGCCTATCAGTAGATCGGGCTTGTCGCGGTCGATCAACTCCCGGATGAAGCAGAGAGCCTCCTTCGGATGCATCGGCAGGTCGGGCGTGAGCACCTCTGCACGCCCCATAAATGACTCGCGCAATGCCTGAGCCGGCACACACTGGCCGCTGGCAAAGAAGCCGTGAAGGAACAGTATCTTCTTCATACCCAATCAAAGTTCTCCTTTCCTGCACCAATCTCAAAGTGGTATTTGGCAATGCCTAAGTCCATCCGAGTATAGCCGATGAGGGAGAAGCCTTTCTTTGCGCGCACCTGATGGCGATTATCTTTCATGCCAAGATACTCAAACGAGAATTTCTGCTGATTCACGGCTGTAGGAGCAAGCAAGGCTGCCTCAACGCCTTTTCGGAACCATGAAGGAGTGATGTCACTGACATCGCTCACTTGATCTACGGTCTTGATCTTATGCCCGACGCCCTGTGTCTCACCATAGCCGAGGGCAATGTAGCAGGCAATCTTCTCGCCCTCGTCAAGCACATACGTTCCTGGTATCTTCGAATAGCTGAGTCCTACCCAGCAGGTGTTCAGGCCTAACGTCTGAGCCAACAGTACCAGATGCTCGCCATAGTAGCCTACGCGCTCGTCGAGGTCATGGGCTTGGCGTCCTGCCATAACGATGTAGCTGGTGACGTTGCGGAACCTGCCGTACTTGGCCAAAGTGCCCTGAAACGCCTTTGGCTCGTTAAGGATCAGTTGGATGTGTAGCTGGCCCTCGCGATTAAGTTTCGCAATCTCCTCTTCAAGCACCTTGACAATGTCCTCGCTCAAAGGTTGGTTTTTGTATGCCCTTACACTATGCCGGGCTTCAATAGCTTCTAGTAGTGTCATAATCTATAATAATCTGGTCAGTCATAATACTCTACCTTCAGTTCCTCGCTGACATTGAAATCATCGTGGAATCCGTCGTCATACTGATAGACGATACGCATGCCACGATAAGATGAAGGTACTTTCAACGTTGTGAGCAGATGCCATTTGGGACGCCCGAAGTCATAGGATTCCCTGTCGAGGACGATGCGGTTGGAGACGAAATCGAAGTGATAGTAGCCACCGCCGATACACTGGTCACCAGGCTTCAGCAGGTGCTCATGCAGGTTGACCATACCGAGGCGGAACACGCCATCCATCGTGATTATAAATTTGGGTAGTGTCATTTCTTTTGTTTCATCAATTAAATCATCGGTCGGCTTCTGTTGCTACTCGGCAGAGCCTTTGATCATCCGGGGTGCACATCGCCAAGAGGCGTTTTGTAGGCCACAAAATTACTAAAAATCGGGGAAAAAACAACCTATTTGGAAGCAAATATGAGTTATTTCTGCATTTTTCCAATGAAAATTGAGCATTTTATACTAAAAATAGAAAAAAAATGAATAATTTTGTCCCCTGCAATGAAATAACAACACTCCTAGGCAGATGAAGATGAACAGCAAAATGGATCCGATGGGCAGAGCCATCGCCGACTATCATAAGACAGGAAAGGCCGACAGGCTCAGAGTGTTCTCCCCCATGTTTGAGGAGGACGAGATACCACTGCCGACACTTTTCCGCAAGTATGAGGAGATGCCTGGAATAGAGCAGCAGGCACTCGCTATGGTCAAGGGCAAGACGCTCGACGTAGGTGCCGGCGCAGGGTGCCATTCGCTTGTTCTTCAGGAGAAGGGAGTGGATGTGACGGCTATCGACATTTCGCCCTTGTCAGTGGAGACCATGAAGGAGCGTGGGGTCAAGCATGTCATGGAACAGGATTTCTTCACCCTGGAGGGTCAGTACGACACCATCATCATGCTGATGAACGGCATCGGCATCGTCGGCACCCTTGATCGTCTGCCTGAGTTCTTCAAGCTGCTCGACAGGCTGCTGGCTCCTGGGGGCCAGGTGCTGTGCGATTCTTCAGACATCAGCTATGTGTTTGAGGACGAAGACGGTACGGGCATGATGATCATCCCTAACGAAATGGCCTATTATGGTGAGCACAGCTTCCAGATGCGCTACAAGGACACGATAGGAAAGCCCTTCGACTGGCTCTATATCGATGCCGACACGCTGAGGGAAAAAGGTGCACGATATGGATATGCCGTCGAGGTGGTGGCTGAAGGTGAGCACTACGATTATCTGGCAAGAATCACGAAGCGGCAAGCCCGCAGAGTGCAGGATTCACTATAGACGGAATCCGAAGAAGGCACGTATACGCCATTTCTGGTTGTGCAAGGCCAGGCTTGGCTTGCTGACCCATTCCTGACGCTGCCAGCAGGAAGCTGCCTGCCGAACGTCGCTGGATGTAGCTCTGTGAGAATGCTGCGGGATAGGAGAATCGGCGACCGTTGAAGGCATAGTAAGCATTGAGGTTCATTGAGCGCCGTATTGAGCGAGATGCCCAGATAGCTGATGCCCATGCTGAGCGTGGATTTATAGTCGGCGGTCATTTCCGACTTGAAATGCTGTCCGTTCTCTATCCCCTCTGATTCAATGGTCGCCCCCGACATGTTAAAGCGGGCCTTGACGGTCCACTTCGTCCTCGGTCGCATGATATAGGCAGTATCGATATCGGCTAGAAATATGGCGAGTATCTTTTTCATATCTAGTCGTTATGGTGCAAAATTACAACATTTTCTTGAAACAAAAGTCAAATACGAGAAAAAAGTTGGGAAAACGAGCAATAATTCGAAGAAATTGCTTACCTTTGCCGCCCTCTATCATCAATGATTGCGATAATATGTACAGAACATTCCTTACCAGAATATATCCGTTTAAGCAGAGCCGGCGCTGGCTGAGAGACAGCATCGTCTATGGAGTGGCCATCTGGGCGATACTCTATTTGCTGCAGCCATTCGGATTCAGCATGTACAACGGCAACAAATGCCTGGCTGCGGCATTGTTCGGACTTGTCACACTGGTGTGCTACGCCACCTACGGGTTTGCTGTCATCAGGCCACTCAACCAGCACATCAGGCCTTGGCGCATCTGGCATCAAGGCTGCTTAGTGCTAGGGCTGATCCTGTTTATTGCCCTCTGCAATTTCCTGCTGTTCTCAGTTGTCTTTCATTGTCCCATTACGCTCCAGCTGTTCCTCCTGTTTCTGAGATGGACGCTGATCATCGGCATCATCATCACCGCACTATCCATCGGCATCGAGTACAACCAAAGCCTGAGAGACAGGATGGAGGCCCTTCTGAGCAATACGGCTGAGGAGCAGAAGGACATAGCGATCACCATCCACGACAACAACGTCCGTGGTAACGACCTCACGATTCCCATCAACGACCTACTCTATATCGAGGCCCAGAAGAACATTGTCGTCGTCAGCTACATGAAAGACGGTGAGCCGACAACCGCCGAGGTTCATACGACGCTGACTGCCGCCATTGAAGACTTGAAGGACTACGAGAATATCTTCCAGTGTCACCGCTCGTTTGTGGTCAATGTGAACAACATCACTTCCGCCAAAGGCAACTCCAACGGCTATCAGCTGAGGCTCGCAACCTGCGCTAGCAGCATCCCCGTCTCCCGTTCGTATGTGGCTCAGTTGAAGTCATTTATAGCTTAGTCATTCGTCCGAAAAGCTAGTCATTCGTCATTTGGAATAGCTTTCGGTCAGCACTTTTAGCTGTCTGTCAGCGATATTTGGAGGTATCAGTTTCTTGCCGTACCTTTGCGGCATGAAACATCGAATCGCACATATCATTTTACTGCTGACGGCTGTCTGCCGTCTGACAGCGCAAACCGTAGTAACGGGCATCGTCAGCGACGGAAAAGAACCACTCGCCGGTGCCAACGTATTTATACTGGGTACCATCGACGGATGCCTGACGGATTCAGTAGGACGTTTCTCGTTCACCACATCCTGCACGGGCGAGGTGACCCTCATGGCCAGTTTCGTAGGCTTTGAGGATTACACGCTCGCTGCCGACGTGAGTCAGCTGACCAATATCATCATCTGCATGCACGAGCGCACGGCAACGATCAGCGAAGTGGTGGTATCGGCCAGCACCTTCAGCTTCGGAAAAGGCGACAGCTTCAAGACGATGGACGCACTCGACGTGGTGATGGCGGGCAACTCATGCGGCGACATCGTGGCGGCCCTGCAGACGTTGCCAGGCACACAGATGGTGGGCGAGAATGGCAAGCTGTACGTCCGGGGTGGCGAGAGCAACGAGTGCCAGACGTTCGTCAACGGGATGCACGTGCTGGTGCCATATACCACCAACACCGAGAACTCTGCCGTCAGAGGACGATTCTCGCCTTTTCTGTTCAAGGGCATCAACTTCTCACTCGGAGGATATGGCGGCGAATACGGCCAGGCCCTTTCATCCGTACTCCCAATGGAAACCACCGACGCTGCCACCAGCGACAAATACGGTGTAAGTGCATCTCTGGTCGACTGGAACATAGGCGGAACCAAGGCATACAGCAGCAGTAGCCTTTCGTTCAATGCCGCCCTGACCAGCATGGGACTCTACGACCGGATGTTCACGGAGAGGCTTGACTTCAGCCGTCCCTACCGCAAACTGTCGGGCGAGGCTCAATATAAGAAAGAGTTCAGCACCACGAGCATACTCAAGTCGTATGTAGGTTATGACCTGACATCAGTAGGGCTACGCACCGACGGGCGCAACTTGTCGCTGAAGGAGCACAACGTCTATGCCAACGTCACTCACAAGGCAGCCCTGGGCAGCGGCTATACGCTTTTTACGGGCATTGCCTGCTCCTCGGTCTTCAACGATATTGACGATGCGCTGACTGCCGGCGACCATTATCACAACTTCCGCAACGAAGTCCACTTGAAGGCTGAGGTGCGCAAGGTGTGCTCCGACGTGCTGAAAATGTCGGCAGGCATCGAGGATTATCAGCGCAACAGCTCATTGAGATACGACACCGGTCATTATCAGCTCGACTACAACCTGCTCGCTGCCCACATCGATGCTCAGTGGCGCGTCGTTCCCCGTCTGTTCCTCAATCTTTCGGCAAGGAGTGAAAGGCTGACAGGCAATCTGCTGCTCATGCCGAGGGCAACACTCAGCTACATCCCCAACAAGCATCTGCAATTCTCCCTGGTTGCCGGACGTTATAGCCAGACGGCCGAGGATGACTATCTGGCACAAAGCAGGAACATACTCAGCCAGAGCACAGCCGACCACGCCATCCTCTCGATGCAGTATAAGTCAACGGCCACCCTGCTGCGCATAGAGCCCTATTGGAAGAAATACCACCGCCTGCCACTACTGGAGAACGGCCTCTACGAGCCTCATGGATATGGCTCAAGCCGGGGAGTGGATATATTTCTGGAAGACCATTCGCTCGTCAGGAATCTTACGACAACATTGTCTTATTCTTTCAACGACTCAAAACGGCTCTATCTCGACTACACAGGAGAGCACACACCCGACTTCGTATCGCGCCACAACTGGCGACTGACAGCCAAATACGCCATCGGCAAGACCATCATCGGGTTGGCAGAGTCGTACGCCAGTGGACGGCACTTCCCCAATGGTACCACACCTCATTACAACAGCATCGACGTGAACCTCACCTATCTGCTGAGTCCTAAGGTCATCGTCTATACTTCGCTCAGCAACATTCTTGGTCGCACCAACATCTTCCGCTACGACTCGGATGGAAGTCCCGTCGTTTCATCTCGCGACCGTTTCCTGTACATCGGCATATTTGTTTCACTTAAAAATAATAAAGCTTATGACATTTCAAACTTTTAAACATCGTGTGTTAGCAGTCGCCCTCTTCATGATGGCATCAGTAAGTATCCAGGCTCAGCAGCCATCCATGCAGTCACTCATCGGGCAGTCGTTAGGCAAGCTCTCCCACTCTACCGGAGAAGGCGCCAATTCTGCAGAGGCCTTTCTCAACTGCATCGCCGAGCTGAAGCGCATCGACGCAATGTTTCCTGACAGCATCATGCCCAAGCAGCAGATGGCCTTGCAGATGCTCAATTTCGCCGTGATGAATCCGCACGCCCCGCAGACAGAAAACCTTCTGAGCGAAGCCGAGCAGATCATCACAAAGATGGAGCAGATGAAGCATGCCGACCTCGCTCCCGATCAAAGCGCGCTTAACCGCACCCTTTCCGACATTTGCACGCTTCGCGGATTCCTCTACATGGTGCGTATCGTGCAGAATCCGGCTCAAAACGGCCAGCGCTACTACATCGACGTCATGCAGAACTATGAGAAGGCCCTGAAGCTGAATCCCGAGAACCAGCTGGCCCTACAGCTGCAGCAGAAGTTCCTTGAAGGAATGAAGCAACAAACAGGGGAATAAGTTCCCACTCTGCTCATTCAAAGAAGGCATAAACATGACAATAATGGTATGCCTTCTTGCTTCATTTATACACATTCTGCGAAATTGGTATATAATCAGCCAATATATGTAATGCCTATATAAGATAATGTTCGTACCTTTGCAGTCGAAAAAGATCTTTAGAGGTATGAAACATTTTCTTATCATTTTATCAGCGATACTGTTCAGCTGGTCAACGGGAGTGAAAGCTGGCAACGCAGGCAAGACGCTGGTGGTGTACTACAGCTACACGGGCAACTGTCGTGCGATTGTGAACACGCTGACCAGTCAGATCGAGGCCGATGTGCTGGAGATCCAGCCAGCCGAGAAAGGACTGAAGTACGAGGCCAACAACTACGCTTTGGGTACCCAACTGCTGAACGCCATCAAGGCCAACCCCAACGATGCCAGCAGCTATCCCGCCATCGACCCTGTGACAACCTCGCTCAGCAGCTACCAGAACATCATCATCGTCACCCCGCTATGGTGGAGCCAGATGGCAGCCATCATGCAGACATACCTGTTCAACAACAGCTCGCAGATGGCAGGAAAGCACGTAGGGCTGATTGTTTCGAGCCATTCGAGCGGCATCAGCGGTGTCGTAGCCGATGCCCGCCGACTGCTGCCCGATGTCACTTGGATGGGCGATGCACTATGGATCAACGCCAGCAACCTCTCTAACCGTGCCTCGCTGATAGAGGACTGGCTCCCGACTCAGAATTTCGCTGAAGCACAAACTACTTCGAACAAAATGTATATCACTATTAGCGGACAGACGCAGAGTGTAACGCTAGAAGATAACGAAGCGGCTAGGTCATTGGCAGAAAAGTTGCAGCAGGCTCCTGTCACCGTGACGCTCAACAGCAGCGGCGGTTTCGAGATTTGGGGTGCATTAGGTTTTTCATTGCCCACAAGCAACCAGCAGACGACTGCTCAGCCA
The DNA here is from genome assembly GCA_900318685.1 of uncultured Prevotellaceae bacterium. GTDB lineage: Bacteria > Bacteroidota > Bacteroidia > Bacteroidales > Bacteroidaceae > Prevotella. The sequence continues at coordinate 8,833 of ONLL01000058.1, forward strand.
GGCGATGTTATCCTCTACAACGGCAGTAACATCTGCATCTTCTACGGCTCGAACTCATGGAGTTATACCCGCCTGGGAAGGATCGACGGAATGTCGGAGAGCGAGCTGCGCACATTCCTGAAAGCCGGCGAAAGCAACATCAGCGGAAAGGTGAGCATCTCAGATTTGACCACATTGATTAATATTTTACTAGGAAAGGAGTCATAAACATGAAACAAATTCTTTTATTGTTAGCAGCGATGCTGTTCAGCTGCTGTTCTTCCGACAACGAGGTCATGGCCGACGAGGCATCACCTATTGAAATGACGGAAGGAGGACAAGGCAAGACGCTGGTGGTGTACTACAGCTACACGGGCAACTGTCGTGCGATTGTTAGCACGCTGACCAGTCAGATCGAGGCCGATGTGCTGGAGATCGAGCCAGCCGAGGAAGGACTGAAGTACGAGGCCAACAACTACGCTTTGGGTACCCAACTGCTGAACGCCATCAAGGCCAATCCCAACGATGCCAGCAGCTATCCGGCCATCGACCCTGTGACAACCTCGCTCAGCAGCTACCAGAACATCATCATCGTCACCCCACTATGGTGGAGCCAGATGGCAGCCATCATGCAGACATATCTGTTCAACTACAGCTCGCAGATGGCAGGAAAGCACGTAGGACTGATTGTCTCGAGCCATTCGAGCGGCATCAGCGGTGTGGTAGCCGATGCCCGCCGGCTGCTGCCTGATGTCACTTGGATGGGCGATGCACTATGGATCAACGCCAGCAACCACTCCAAACGAGCCTCGCTGATAGAGAACTGGCTCCCGACTCAGAATTTCGCTAACGAACAAACCACTATGACAGACAAAATGTATATCACAATCGACGGAATGACCAGAAGCGTATCGCTCGAGCAGAATGCTGCCACAAAGGCTCTTGTAGAGAAGTTGCAGCAGGCACCGGTCACCGTGACACTCAGCAGCAGCGGAGGCTTCGAGATATGGGGCTCGCTGGGATTCTCGCTGCCCACAAGCAACCAGCAGACGACTGCCCAGCCGGGCGATGTCATCCTCTACAACGGCAGTAACCTCTGTCTCTTCTATGGCTCGAACTCATGGAGTTATACCCGCCTGGGAAGGATCGACGGAATGTCGGAGAGCGAGCTGCGCACATTCCTGAAAGCCGGCGAAAGCAACATCAGCCTCACCTCCACCCTCTCGCCAGCCAGAGAAGGAGACATCTATTCCCTGAATGGAATGCGGGTGACGAATCCGTCGAAAGGGATATACATCAAAAACGAAAAGAAAATAAAACTATGAAAAGGGTAATTGTCATTTCTACAAGCCTGCGTCGGGGATCCAACAGCGATATGCTCGCCGACCACTTCGCAGAAGGAGCCAGGACAGCCGGAAACGAGGTGGAGAAGATCTCACTCGTGGGCAAGAACATCCAGTTTTGCAAGGGCTGCCTGGGTTGTCAGAAGCTGGGACGTTGTGTCATCAACGACGACGTGAACGCCATCATGGCAAAGGTGCTGCAGGCCGATGTCGTCTGCTGGGCAACGCCTATCTACTATTATGAGATGAGCGGTCAGATGAAAACGATGATCGACCGCATGAATGCGATGTACTCACAGGATTACAAGTTCCGTGACGTCTACCTGCTTACAACTGCTGCCGAGGACGAGGAAGAGACGCCCAAGCGGGCAGAAAACGGACTTACGGGATGGATTGACTGCTACCCCGAAAGCCGCCTGGCTGGTACGCTCTTCTGCGGCGGTGTGAACGATGCCCGTGAGATAGAGGGAAATTCCAAATTGCAGGAGGCTTTCGAATTAGGCAGAAAAGTATGAGAAAGATAATCACCGCAACCCTGATGGGCTTGATGCTCGCAGGGTGCACCAATAGTAACAAACAAACAACAGACGAGAATATGAAACAGGAATTGCAACTGACGCAGGAGTGGGACAAGGTGTTCCCGCTGAGCGAGAAAGTGAACCACTGCAAGGTGACGTTTGAAACACAGTACGGCTTGACACTGGCGGCAGATCTCTATACGCCAAAGGATGCCGAGGGAAAACTGGCTGCTATCGCCGTGAGCGGCCCCTTCGGAGCCACGAAGGAGCAGTCGAGCGGCCTCTATGCCATGCGGATGGCTGAGCGCGGTTTCGTGGCGCTGGCCTTCGACCCGTCATTTACTGGCGAGAGCAGCGGAGAGCCTCGTCGCACAGCTTCGCCCGACATCAACACTGAGGACTTCATGGCCGCTGTCGATTTCCTGTCGAAGCAGGACAATGTGGATGCCGAGCGCATTGGCATCATCGGCATCTGCGGTTGGGGTGGTATTGCCCTCAATGCTGCCGCTGCCGACACGCGCATCAAGGCCACCGTCGTCTCGACGATGTACGACATGACCCGTGTCAGTGGCAACGGCTACTTCGACAGCGAGGATAAGGAGGAGTCGCGCCATGCTGCCCGTGAGGCACTCGCCAAGCAGCGCCTGGCTGACCCGATGGCGATGGCCGGTGGCGTCATCGATCCCCTGCCTGACGATGCTCCTCAGTTCGTGAAGGACTACTACGACTATTATAAGACCCCACGCGGCTATCACCAGCGCAGCGGCAACTCGAACGACGGTTGGCGCGTCATCGGCACGCAGGCATACGCCAACAGCCGTTTCCTCTACTACATCAACGAGATCCGCTCGGCTGTCCTCGTCATGCACGGCGAGAAGGCTCACTCGCGCTATTTCGGCGAAGCTGCCTACAAATATATGGTCGAAGGCAAGGCCGAAGGCTACAACGTGGTAGGCAAGCCCAATCCCAACCCTGAGAACAAGCAGCTGCTCATCATTCCCGGCGCATCCCATTGCGACCTCTACGACGGCGGCTATACGGAGCTAGTGGGCAAGGGCGAGCCGAAGAACCTCATTCCCTGGGACACGCTGGCTGACTTCTTCGCGCAGAATCTGAAATAAAAAGGCAATGATATCGCAGCAATAATATGCACAGAATAATGATCATACTGGCGGCACTCATCATGATGACGCTGCACATAAAAGGACAGAATATGGCACTGACAACAAAACAGCAGGCACTCGTGGCAATAGCAGCCAACGAGGCCAAGGGAAACATAGAGGGGCTCAAAGCAGCCCTGAACGAAGGACTGGAGCAAGGGCTGACCGTGAGCGAGGCCAAGGAGGCGCTGTCGCATCTCTATGCCTACACAGGCTTCCCCCGTTCGCTGAACGCACTTGGAGCATTGCAGCAGGTCATCAACGAGCGCAAAGAGGCAGGACGCTGCGTCGACGATGGTCGCGAGGCCGACCCGCTGCCTGGTGACTACGACGCCCTGAAACAGGGCACCGAGGTGCAGACGCAGCTCTGCGGAGGTCAGCCGTTCACCTACGCCTTCGCCCCTCAGACCGACTACTACCTGAAGGCCCACCTCTTCGGCGACATCTTCGCTCGCAACAATCTCTCGTTTGCCGATCGCGAAGTAGTCACCGTGAGCGCCATCTCTGCCCTGCCCGGCTGCGAGCCGCAGCTGAAGGCTCATGTGTCGGGAGCCAGGAACATGGGAGTCACTGACGAGGCCCTCCGAGCCATTCCTGCCCTGCTCGAGGCAATGGTCGGAGCAGCCGAGGCCGAGCGCCTTCGTGGTGCGCTGGCTGCCGTCTTTGGCGAGAGCTATAGCCCTGTGCAGACGGTAGATTTCTCCGTCTGGCCGAAGGGAGCACCCAACACCGCCTACGCCCAGTACTTCACAGGCAACAGCTACCTCTCTCAGATGGAAGGCGGAATGGCCAACGTCACCTTCGAGCCCCGCTGCCGCAACAACTGGCACATCCACCACAAGCAGGTGCAGGTCTTGATCTGCGTCGCTGGTCGCGGCTGGTATCAGGAATGGGGCAAGGAAGCCGTCGCGATGACCCCCGGCACCATCATCGCCATCCCTGCCGAGGTGAAGCACTGGCACGGAGCCGCCAAAGACTCATGGTTCCAGCATCTTACGTATCACAAAGACGTGCAGGAGGGAGCCTCAAACGAGTGGCTGGAGCCTGTCACCGACGACATTTACGGCAAACTGAAATAGCTGTCAGGCAAAGCAAGTTTCTTGAAAACAAGACATCAAGACATCAAAGACAACAAGACATCATGACGACCAGTTTTGTGTCTTGTTGTCTTGATGTCAAGTCTTCTCAGATACGTTCTATTTTCTTCATAGATGATAAAATAGTCCCTGAATTGTCTTCCAAAATAGAAAAGCAACGTCAAGAAAATTGGTCAAAAATAGGGTTCCCAGGACTTTGCATTCTAGAAAACAATACGAGGCAGATCAGCATCTGCTACCCCTCATTTGAGCCCAAACAGGCAAGAAAGCACCCAAAAGCGAGTTTGCAGTCGCTAGTTACGGACTTTGCGATTGTTAGTATGGCACTTTGCTGTCGTTAGTATGGCACTTTGGTTACGTTCCCACGGTGGGAATGATAGCAAACTCCGTAACTAGCGTGACCAAACTCCGCAACTAACGTGCCCAAAATCGCCTACTTTCGACCTCATTTTCTCGTCTGGCAGTCATTTTTCTCGCCAAAAACGCTCTCCAAAATCGCCATTTCAGCCCCTCAAAATGCCCATTTTCGGCCCTTTTCGAGGGCATACAAGCCCACCACAATCCACAATACACTCATTCCCAGCCACTTGCAAAACATCCAAAACTCGCTCATTTACGGCCAAACGGTCACAAAATCGCAAGAAGCCCCTTCTCGCAAGGGCATTTGTAAAGACTATTCCAAAATGTTTGTTGAATAAAGTTCCGTATTCACATTTTATTGTGGAATTATTTATCTGCTGTTGAAAGAAATTCCTTTGCTGACATTACGGGAATTTTCGAATTCTCAAAATCATCACCATTTCTGGTAATAATAGCATCAGCCTTAACCTT